>DASQZT010000268.1:0-12046 GCA_035638575.1 Bryobacteraceae bacterium | reverse complement strand
ATGCTTTATTCGAAACAACGACGTGCAGTTTGTGGCCGCCTGTGACGTGGCGAAATCGCGGCTGGATCAGTTCGCTGCCAAGGTGGGGGGCAAAATCGATACCTACAGCGATTATCGAAAATTGTTGGAGAACAAAGACGTCGAAGCGGTGTACATCGCGACGCCGGACCACTGGCACAGCCCGATCATGATCGCGGCCTGCGAAGCCGGGAAGGATGTGTACTGCGAGAAGCCGGTGTCGAACGCGATCGAGCCGGGGCTGAGAATGATCGATGCCGCGCGCAAATACAACCGCGTGGTGCAGGTCGGCCTGCAGCAGCGTAACTGGCAGCACTTCCAGGATTGCGCCAAGCTGGTGCGCGAGGGGCTCCTGGGCAACATCAACCATTGCGTGATGCTGTTCGGTGGAGGAGGAGGTGGTGGCTCGAGGCAGCCCGACGAGAAACCCGGGCCGCCGCCCGCGGACCTGGATTGGGAGATGTTCCAGGGCCCCGCGCCCCGGCATGAATACGTGCCCAGCCGCCAGAGAAACTGGCGCAGCTACTACGACTACGGCGGCGGGAGTGTAACGGATTGGGGCGTGCACCTGATGGATGCCACCATGTGGTATATGGACGCGGATCACAAATCGGCGTTGCTGACCAGCGGGATGGGCCAGTATGTCTCCACGGCAGCCGATCCCGAGCGCGCGCCGGATACCTTCTCGGTGGTCTGGAAGTTCGATAAGTTTGTGGCCACATTCACCAATGCCGTGCCGCCGGGCGGCGAGCCAGGTATGTCGCAGTCGGAACTGTACGGCAACTACTTTTACGGGCAGAGGGGCATGCTGCTGGTGAATCGCTATGGGTACGAGATCCGGCCGAATCCACAGCGCCGAATACCCGCGGGAAGAGGACCAGCGGAAATGACGCCCGCGCCGCCGCCGATAGAGGCGAAGAAGGACATGGATGCGAAGGGGATGTCGGAAGATCCGAACTCGAAGTTCGGATCGCCCACGGTGCGGCACACGCGCAATTTCCTGGATTGCGTGAAGTCCCGGCAGCGGCCGGCCTGCGACATCGAGATCGGGTTCAATTCATCCTTGCCCTGCCTGCTGGCCAACCTGTCCATCCGCCAGGGGAAAAGTTTCGTTTGGGACGGCAAGACCGCCCGGTCCACATAAGACACGCGTAGCGCGACCCACTATTCGTGACCCAGCGCTCTAATCGGATCTTCGCGGCCGGCTCGCAGGTCCGGAATCGACGCGGCCGCCAGGGCCACCGCCAGCAGAATGAGCGGCGCCGCCGCAAAGGCCAGCGGGGTCCGAAGGCTTTACGCCGAACAACTGGGCACTCGGCAGCCGGGTCAGCCCCAATGATGCGCAGCGCTCAAACGCCGTAGGCCTTCTTGCCTGTGTTGCGTTTCATCCGCTGGCATCATGGTGCAAACGTGACCATGGCCGGCGGCGCCACGCGGCAACCGCTAGTGTGGTTGCGTGGCCGCCGTCTTGACGGTCTGCAAGGCCGCCAGCTTGGCTTCGGCGATAATCGATGGTCTGGTTGACCGCAGCCAGGTTTGGGTTGTTCGCGGCCGGCAATGTACCGGACGTCTGAGCGACATCAATATCGCCTCCGGAATTTGACTTTGGCCGCCACCCCCGGTTATACTTTTTCGTCCGCGCTTCTTTTAGCACCCCTGGATCCTGCAACCTTTGGCGCGCGCTGTGCGTCTTATCCATCTGGTGTTTTCGGACCGGAATAATAGGAAAACGATCATGATTACGAAAAACGGACAAAAGTCCAAGGCCAACAACTACAAACGAATACTGGAAAGGAAGGCTGAGGAAGTCCGTCGAAGCATGTCCGCCCAGAAGGCGGCGCAGGTGGTGGCGCGGCTGGACGTGCCTTCCGACGAAGGCGATCTCAGCCAGCAGCACCACGAAGAGTGGATCTTCTTGAACCGCAATACCATCGACATGAAGCTGTTGCGCGAGATTTCCGATGCGCTGCTGCGGCTGGAGCAGGGACACTACGGAACCTGCCTGGAATGTGAAGAGCCCATTTCGCCCAAGCGGCTGGACGCGGTGCCCTGGGCGCGCTATTGCGTGAGGTGCCAGGAGGAAATCTCGGCGCGGGCGGCCCGAGGCGAGCTGGCGGACCACGAATACGAGGAAGCCCCGCGATGAAGCTTGCGGACCTGCGCAAGCTCTCCATTCGACAGCAATACAGAATTCACTTTCCCTTGCGGAACGGCATGGAGTGCGTCGTCACGGAGCACGGTGTGGCGCGCGTGGCCGCGTTGCGGGGCGTGCCCGATTTCAATCTGGAGGAGGAGTTGGCTTCGGCCGTCGAGTTTGTCCTGGAGTCGGCCGTCCCTGCCGGAAAGAAGGGCGAGGCCGCCGCCCCGCGCATTGTCAGCCGCGAGGAACTGGCTGCGCTGACCTCCCCGGGACTCCCCGCTAGTACTGGCCCCGGCCACGACGAGGACTAGCGAAGCCGGTACGTAGCGAAGCCGGCGCCGGCCCCCATCCCGAGTGCCCCGCCGGTTCAGGTGAAGACCGCTCGCCTCCCCAATTGCTCCCACCCCCTGCGTCGGCGAGGCGGGAATAGTGTACAATACAATCGCCGTTCTTAACTATATTGCTTGCCCGAAAGGGCTTGGGGGCTGCGATGGAGAAACCGGCGCAAAATATTCAAGACAGTTTTCTAAACAACGCTCGCAAGGACAAGGTTGTCCTCACCATTTACCTGATGAGCGGCGTGAAGCTCTCCGGACGGATTAAGAGCTTCGACAAGTACTCGTTGGTCCTGGAAACGAACAACCAGGAACAACTGATCTTTAAGCACGCCATCTCGACGGTAGTGACGCAGAAGCCGGCCCATTCTTATGGCGCCGGCTCGCAGGCGGCGGCCCAAGGCAGCACGAGCAGCCCGGCGCCCGGTGTTCCGGTGCACGCCGACTCCTCGGAGGCTTAAGACACGCCCGTCTCCCCCAGTTTTCGAGAGCGGGCGATCCTGGTAGGGTTGGAGTGGAAAAGGCGCGGCGCGCCCTCAGGGCAAGGACCTTCCGGGCCTAAGCGCGGTGGCCCTGTTCGTGCCGAAGAGTCGCTGGAAGAGCTTGCCGAACTGGCGGCGGGCGCCGGGGCGGCGATCGTCGAGCGGGTCATCCAGGCCCGGGTGGCGCCCGAGGCCGCCACCCTGATCGGCGCGGGCAAAGTGGAGGAACTGGCCGCGGCGGTCGCGGCCGGCGCGGCCGACGTGGTGATCTTCGATCACGACCTGACGCCGACCCAGCAGCGGAACCTCGAAAAGGCCCTGGATGCCAAGGTTATCGACCGCACCCAGCTCATCCTGGACATCTTCGCTTCCCGCGCCCGGACGCGCGAGGGCCGCCTGCAGGTGGAACTGGCGCAATTGAACTACCTGCTCCCGCGGCTTACCGGCCATGGGGCGGAGATGTCCCGTTTGGGCGGCGGAATCGGAACGCGCGGTCCCGGCGAAACGCAGCTCGAAACCGACCGGCGCCGGATCGCGCGGCGCATCAAGAAAATCGAAGACGAGCTGGAGGGCGTCCGCGCCGGCCGCGCCCTGCACCGCCGCCGCAGGAGCGCTGTCCCGCTGGCCACCATCGCGCTGGCCGGATACACCAACGCCGGAAAATCCACTCTGTTCAACCGGCTGACACATGCGGGGGTGCTCACCGACGAGCGTATGTTTGCCACGCTCGACCCGACCGTGCGGCCGCTCACCCTGCCGTCCCGCCGCCGCGTGCTGCTGAGCGACACGGTGGGCTTCATCCGCAACCTCCCGACCACGCTGGTGAAGGCCTTCCGGGCGACGCTGGAGGAGGTGACGGAAGCCGCGCTGGTGCTGAACGTGGTGGACGTCTCTTCGCCCGCGGCCGCCGATCACACCTCCCATGTGTCCAAGGTGCTCGCGGAAATCGGCGCCGGGGCGATCCCGCAGATCCTGGTGATGAACAAAATCGACCGGCTGCCGGGCGGCGTGGCGGACGCCGCCCGGATCCAGCGCCGAGGCGCCCCCGGGGCCCCCGAGGACACCCGCGCCATCGCCATTTCCGCGCTACAGGGCTTGGGCATCGGCCCGCTATTGGCCGCGATCGATGAAGTCCTGCCCCTGGACCCGATCGTCCGCGCCACCTTCCGCTTGCCCGCCGGCGACGGCGCTACCCTGGCCTTGCTGCACGAGTTTGGCCGCGTAATGGACACGCAATACACCGGGGATTTTTGCGTGATCGAAGCCGAGGTTCCAGAGTCGCTGCACCGCCGTTTGAAGTCGCGGTACTAGCCATCCCTGAACCTGTGGAAAAGAGTGTGGGAAACACGGCTAGGGAACTTCCCGAAGAGTCGCAAAATGAGGCACTTACGAGGGTTTGAACCACCATGGGGCAGTTTCTTGTAAGTAACTCATTCATAACAAGTTACGGCTGAATCTACCGACGCTTGGTGTAGCGCTGGCCGAGTGCGGTCGGGAGGCCCCGGTAAAACCCTGGTTTTCCACAATTTTTGGACTCCGCGAGTCAGAATTCATGGCCGGATCGCGCGATCCCGGACGGTCTGCTAAACTTGAGCTAATTGGCGGCGTAGCTCAGCTGGCTAGAGCGAGGGTCTCATAATCCCTAGGTCGGGCGTTCGAGTCGCCCCGCCGCCACCAGCCAGTTTGAAATCGCAAATGCCGAGTAGAGACGTTTGCGTCTTGTAGGGGCGGCAGCGAAAGCCCAATCAGAAAAGCCGAGGCACTTCCTGGAGAAAGAACTGCGTCACCGGATCCCACTCGAGCGGAATCAGCATGTCGGGCATCGGGTCTTTCCCGGCGTCATCGAAGAAGGTCAGGGATTTCAGAATGTGGATCTTCGAGTAACCGGCCTGGGCGTACTTCCGGGCGAAGAGCTGCAGGAGTATCGCCAGGCCGAATCGCTGGGCGGACACGTACAGGTCGATGAAATCGCGCTTGGTGCCACGGCTGGCGATGGCGCTGATTTTCATGCAGGCGATGTCCCGCGGGTCGGCGACGGCGACATCTGAGAACCGGGCAAAGGGAAACAATACAGGGTAGGCGTATCCCAGGAAGCTCACTTTTGTTCCCTGGATGGCGGCGTGCAGCGTGTGGGGCGCTTTGGCGATGAGTGAGAAGCCCTCCTGACCTTGGACGCGTTGCAGGAAGGACTCCTCGTCGAATAATTCCGAGGCAAAGAAATCCAGGTCGTGGGAAAGCCAGTGACCGAACCAGAGCGCCAGGCCAGTGCCGCCGGCGAGATAGAAGCCGGCGAGAAGCGATGCGGCGTGGAGACCGCGCATCGCATCTTCGGTTCCACCGGCGACCACCTCGTGATGCCAGGGCCGGTCTTCGTGATTGGGCATAGATCAACGGCTCTGGGCAAGCGCCGCAACTTCGTGCGGCGGAATGCGGTAGATGAGCGCCCAGAAGTTTGCCGACTTCGGGGACAGGCGGCGCTCGGAGCGGAGGACACGACGGATTTCCGCTTCGGGAAAGGTGGCCCGCATCCAGGCGACCGCGTCCTCGCCGCCGAATTCCAGAACGCGCAGAATCGTGTAATCGGGATGTGCGGCAGGATTGAAAGTGTTAAGGTTGGTATCCCAGAAGAGCGTTTGTAAGTAGCCGGGAATCATACGCCAGGTCGTGTTCCACTAATGACGGGTCTGGTGCGACGCGGCTTCCCAGCGGCCGATCATCAGGTCGATGAGGTCGAGCCACGGGCCTTCGGGGCGCTCGAGCTTGCGGAACAGCGCCACGTATTCGGGCTTCTTCAGGCCCATGCCCGCGAAGGCCAGAAAGTACAAACCGTCGTTGGCGAAATCGGCGATCTGCTCCTTGGCCCACTTGTGCGGATCGGCGAGATAGGGCTCGAGATAGTCGATCACCGTGGCGACGGTGGCGCCGTTCCTCGCGCGGACCTGCCACAGGTCGACGCCCTGCACCTCCGCGATGCGGCAGACGGTGGCGAAGGCCTCCAGGTTGAAGGCGGAATAGGAAAGCGCCTTGGTGCGCGATTCCTCGCGCGGGGCGCTTCCGTCGGCGCGGATCTGGCGGGTCAGGATACGGTCGCGATAATAATTGAACGCCGCCCGCTGCTCCTTGTCGTCTCCGACAAACGTGGCAACGGCGGCCACCTGGGCGGCCCACCAGGACGCGTGATTGTTTCCGCTAATTTTCTCATCCGCGGCATCCTTGCTGTCGGTGAGCCAGCGAAGGTAGTCCTCAAACCATTTGTGGACGGCCGCCTGCTCCTTGGCGTCCCAGGCGCCGGTCTGCTCCAGGAACTCCATGCCTTGAATGGCGCGGATGAAAACCCGGCCATCGAGGATGCCGGCTCCGCGGCCGAGGTTCGAGCCGGGGATGGCCTGCGCGAATTCCAGAGTGGGATTCATGCGCGTCTTGGGATTGAGGAACCACGTATTGATCACCCTGGCCGCGCGCTGGGCGTAGCGCGTGTCGTCCAGCATGAAGGCCGCCGTGCCCAGAGTGAAGACCGTTTCGCACATGGCGTTGAGAGACGTTTTGTTGGCCAGGAAGCGACTGGGGTTGGGCTGGCCGTCCTTGCGGATATAGGGGCTGCGGGGATTTTCGGGATCGGGCCACCAGTAGGGAGCTTCGCTGTAGTAGTCGTGGGGATCGAGCTCCAGCCCTTTAGGCCGGTCGGAAGTAACCGTCCAGGGGCCTTCGCGCAGTCGCTTCTCGGCCTCGGCGCGGAGCCGGCGGACGGAATCGAGGGTCCAGGCTTCCTTGCGAATAATGGCGCTGTGGATCGGCTCGGCTTCATTCTCCGAGACCAGGGTCATCGGTATATCCGCAGCCCATACCAGCGACACGGCTAGAATGAGGATGAACGCAGTTCTCACCACACTTGACCGTAACGGCATGGTATCACAGGTCCTCCCGCGGTTGGGCGGCCAGGCGGTAGCCGGCGCTGCGTTCGTACTCCGCGTTGAACTCGCAGCCGATGAGGGCGATCAGGGCCATCAGGTACATCCAGACCAGCAGGGCGATTCCGGCGCCCACCGAGCCGTACATCACGTTGTAATTGGCGATGTTGCGGACGTACCAGCCGAATCCCGAAGTCGCCAGCAGCCAGAGAACCGTGGCCAGGATGGCGCCAGGCCAAACATATCGCCAGCGCTGGCGGCGGTAGGGGGCGCAATAGTAGAGAGTGGCGGTGACCAGCACGGTGCTGGAGAAGGACAGGGCGTAGCGCGCCAGCCGGCTCAGCCACTGCCAGACCGAAGAGAGCTGCGGCAGCAGCATGTCGCGTTTGATCCAGTTGAGCACCGTGCGCTCCGCCTGGGTGCCGAAAACGACCAGCAGGGTGGTGCCGAGCAGCGGAACGGCGGAGGCCAAAACCAGGGCCATCGCCAAGGCGGTCTGGTGGTAGAAGTTGCGATCCCGGGGAACGCGATAGGCCGCGTGGAAGCCCTCGATGAGGCTCTTGATGACGCCGGAGGCCGCCCACACCGAAATGACCCCGGCCACGATCAGGATCGCCAGGGGACGCGCGCCGCTGACGCGGAACTGCTGCACGACCAGGTCTTCGGAGCCCGGCGGCACGATCTCGGAGAGGCCATCTTCTATGGTGCGGGAGACGAAATCGGCGCGGGTCTGGACCAGGATGGTGGCAGCCGAGGTGAGGATGGGGAAGAAGGAAAGCAGCGCGGAATAGGCGGCGCCTTTGGCGGCGCCGAAGCACCCGTCATCGAGGCTGGCCACCAGGCTTCGGCGGAGGAGCCAGGCGAACTTGCTCCAGGTCACTTGAGCACTATTTTAGCCAGGCCGGTATTGTTGGCGCTGTCGGCGGCCCGGATCACCAGCAGATGCTCCCCGGGGGCGAGGCCCGCCAGGTCGAGAACAAATTTCTCGCGGAGCGAATCGATCACGCCGTCGGCGGCGGCCACCGGAGTCCAACTGCCGGCATCCAGGGAGTATTCGCAGCGCCGCAAGGCAGATGCGGCATCGGCGGCCTCGAACTCGACGTGGGCCGTGCCGCCGTTGAGGCGCACCGATTCGATGGTCACGATGGGCGGCGTGTTGTCGATCATGATGGGGGCGCTGGTCATCTGCGCCTCGCGCGCCGTGGGCGGCGGATTGGCCTCCCGATCGCTGGCCGTCACGCGGAAGAAGTACTTGCCGTCGGCGAAAATGTCGGCGTCGAAGGTAAGGGAGGTGTCGTGGGTGTCGGATTTGAGCAGCATCCACTGGGTGGCGTCCTCGCTGCGGAAGTAGACGTTGTACACCAGGCGGTCGCCATCGGGGTCTTCGGCCTGCCAGGTGATGACCATCTGCTGCGACGAGGCGCGCGACAGCGTCTGGGTGGGAGTGCCGGCGGGGGCCGAGGTGGTCACGTCGCCGCTGTCGCTGACCGTGACGCTGTAGGCCGCGCCCGAGGTGGAACCGGCGGCCTGCTTGGCGCCCTGCGCGGCGGGGGACGCCTGGGTGATGACGTTGATGCTCTTGATCACCGGCGGAGAGTTCTGCGGCAGGTAGGCGAGGGTCACGCTGGTGAGGATGGGGGTAGCGCCTCCGGCACCCGTCATTTCGGCCTTCCACTGGATGTAGCGGGCGTTGGGGCTGGCGATCCGGGAGCCGGCGGGCGCGGTCAAGGGCTCGGACCAATCGCTCCATGTGCGGTCGGGCCTGGCCGAATTGCCGGAGCGTGTGCGGAAGGCCAGGGAGCAGCCGGCAGGCACGTCTCCGCGCCAGCTCAGGCTTCCCCATCGCGACGCGGTGTTGGAATCGTGAACCGGGGCCTCGTAGTAGCCGCCGGCGCCGGGTTTATCGCCGAGGCGATAGATGCGGCCCATGTCGCCGGTGGCGGCCAGCACGGAATTGCTGGAGGGCAGCAGGCGGGTGGTTTCGCCCTGGTTGGTCTGGGTGACCAGCGTCAAGCGGCGGTCGGGCGACAGTCCGTAAATGCGGCCGTCCTGGTCGGTGGAGAAGAGAATCTGCTTTTCGAGAGCCAGCAGGTCGTAGATGTTCTCCTCTTTGGAACTCCACAGGGTTTCGACGGTGTTGTCGGGGTTAATGCGGTAGAGCGCGGATTTCTCGACGCCGCTCACGTCCACCACGGGGTTGAACTGCGTGCTGACCTGCGGGGTGGCGGCGACCGGCTGCGGCGGCTTGGCATCACCGGGCTTGATCTCGACGCCGGGGCCGCTCTGCGCTTCCACGGTAATGGTGGTGGTGGCCCCCGTGGTAACGGCGCCGCCCGGCGCGCCCTGCGCGGCCTGTGCGGCGGTCTGCTCGCGTTTGGCCAGGGAGCCGCCCAGCGCGGCGGCGTAGACCGTGCCATCGGGCATGGGGACGATGGCGCGGATTTCGGGCAGGTTGGCATCGTAAAGAACGAACGCCTTGTCCTT
The DNA here is from genome assembly GCA_035638575.1 of Bryobacteraceae bacterium. Taxonomy (GTDB): domain Bacteria; phylum Acidobacteriota; class Terriglobia; order Bryobacterales; family Bryobacteraceae; genus DASQZT01. The sequence goes on along the minus strand of DASQZT010000268.1, from coordinate 2,679 downwards.
GGCGCTGATGCGGTAGAGGATGCCGTTGGGCTCGGTTCCGGCGAGCAGGCGCCCCCGGGAATCCACCGCCAGCCCGGTCACGTGGGACTGGCCGGTTTCGTAATACAGCTCGCCCTGTCCCGGAGCGGCGACGCGAAAGATCTTTCCCTGGTCGCCCGTGCCCACGTAGAGGGCGTTGTCGGCGCCGACGGCCAGCGACCAGATGTAGCGCGTCTCAGGCGCAAAAAACTCGGTGGCGGAGCCGTTGACGATGCGATACACCTTGCCATCGGGCGAAGTGCCGGCGTACACCGCACCCGCCCCATCCACGGCAACCGCGAAGATTTCCGGCTGGTCGGCGGCGAAGAGCAGCGAAGACGTGCCGGACGCGTCGATTCGGTACAGCCGGCCGTGATTGCCGGTAGCCGCATACAGGGCGCCGCCGGGGCCTTGCGCCACGCTCCAGATCACCGCCTGGTCCGACGTGAAGACGGTGTCCACCTTGGGAGCCAGCGACAGGCGGCCCTCGCGGCTCAGCGACATGCCTTCAAAGCGGCCGCGGATGAAATCGGTGTAGGAATTCATCTCCCAAGCCACCGTGCCACTCGAGAAGGCCGGCGGTCCGTACAGGGCCAGCACGGCGAGCGTGACGGCGGCGCAGAATCCGGCGGGGCGCGCGCACGCGCGCAGCTTGGCGGGCCGGCCGAGAGGTCGCATGAAACCGATCATTCCCTGATCTCCACCTGAACCGTTTTGACGCCGGAGATGACCATGTCGCCCCCGTCGACCTCCATTTCCGCAAGCTTGGCGTTGCGGGTTTGCGTGATCCCGGAGTGGCTGGCCTGCGTACCCGCCAGAATGAGCGCGACCGAAGCGGGAGGATCGGGCAGGTCGACGCCTTCGAGCTGGTAGGCGGGGTCGGCGCGCCACACGCGCACGTAGGCCTTGGTATTGGGGTGGAGGTTGTTCACCGTGGTGATCAACTGCGCGGGGCTGCGCGGATTCACGGTGAGCACCTGGCGGAAATCCGCCAGGTTGGTGGCGCCGGCATCGGCCACGGTGAAATACAGGGTGCCTGGCTCCGCGCCGATGGGGACGTCGTAGTCGAACTGCCGGGCGGTTTCGACGCCGTTCTCGCCGGTCAACAGGACGTTGAGCCGCAGCTTTTCGCCGGCCCGCACTTCGCGCCGGGAAACCGAGACGCTGTCGATGGTCAACTGTTTTTTCTGGTCGTACGCCTGAATGTCGAGCGCGACTTTTTTCAGTTGGAGGGAGTCGAAGCTGCTCTGCATGACGTATGCCACGGGAATGGCGGCGGAGAGCGAAACCTGCGCGGCGGAGCCGGTGTCGGCGGCGAACATGTTGTTGAGGAGGACGGGCGCGGGAGCGTTCTGAAACTCGATTTCGCCGCTGACCCGGATGCTGGAGACGCCCACGGTGCGCTCGGTTTCGTCGATGACGGAGTAGACCGCCATCTGCACCAGCAGCGGCGAGAGGAGCGGGTCGTTGACGATACGCAGCTGGTAGGACTGGACCGCGCGCGACCCGTGCGACACGGCGATGGAAATCGGAACCATGGCCGCGCGTTTTCCGATCTCGCCCGTCACCGCGGTGTTGTTGTCGTGGCTGATGGCGCCCATCCATTCCCTGGCCGTGGAGAGTTTGAAGGAAGTGTTGAGGCTGGGAAGCAGGGTAATGACGTCGGCGCGCGCGAACGGCAGGTCGGTGGCGCCGACATCCAGAAATCGGTGCCCGAAGGCGTAGACACGGTTGCCGTCGATGTACGTGACGGTGCCATCGGCGCCGACCGAGTAGTCGCCGGCCATGAGCTGGACGCTGATCATGGAACCGGGCTTAAGGTCCGCGGGATTGCCCATGCCGGGCTCGATGCTGCCGCCGCCGGTGATGCCCTGGCGCGGCTCCAGGCCGAGGGTCCGCAGTTGTGGAGCGAAGGCTTCCAGGGTGGCGCGGGTAAAGCCGCCAAAGGAGACGGGCGTGGCGATATCGATGAGGCGCTCGGGCCCGGGCCCGGTCAGAGCGGGCTGGGGGCGGGGGAGCGCGCGGGTGAGGTCGCGATCGGCCAGCGCGATCAGAGGCCGCTGGGGCGGTGAAGCCGCGATGGAGGAAGAGCGGACCATGTCCTCGATGGGGCGGATGCCGGCGATGGGATCCTTGGCATAAGGAAAGGCCATGGCGACGGCGCCGACGAGTTCGCCATCGATATAAACGGGGCTGCCGCTCATGCCCTGCATGACGCCGGTATGTTCGAGAGGCCCGCCGGAGAGGCGCGCGAGGATGAGGGATTCCTTGGGGCCGACGTTCTCCAGCACGCCGAGGATTTCGACCTGGAATTCGTCGATGCGGCTGCCCGAGAAAACGGTGCGCCCGGTGCCGCGCATGCCGGGTTTCAGGTCCTTCAGAGGGAAGAACGGGGTTTGAGCGGACAAGGCGGCGGCGAGCGTTAAGACCGCCGGCACAACGAAGCGGAGCACGCCCTATTGTACCGTGCGGTGGGATGGGGCTTCGCGGCGCCACGTTGACCGGGGAGAATCCGTACGCTAGGATAGGAATGCGGGGTGGAGCAGTCTGGTAGCTCGTTGGGCTCATAACCCAAAGGTCGAAGGTTCAAATCCTTCCCCCGCAACCAAATTCCTCAATTGGTTACGGTTCCTTCCGGCCCTTCTTCCCTATCAATTGCTA
>DASQZT010000267.1:0-15510 GCA_035638575.1 Bryobacteraceae bacterium | reverse complement strand
GACCGCACGGTTCTGCCGGCCGGGCGCCACGCGGTACTGGGCCTCCACCGTGGGGATCACGTCCTTCAGCACGTACTCTTCGAACAGGACGTCGTTGGTTGGCGCTCCCTGGGCGGCCGGCACGCCGAACGGGGTCGCGTGGCCGAACGGCATCACCACCAGCATGGGCACGATTTTCTTGTCCGCCAGCAGATTGTCCAAAACGAAATTGGCGTTGCCCGCCATGGTCCAGCCGGCGGCCGTGTCGTTGGAGCCGTGAAAGAGGTAGAGCACCGGGTAGCGGCGCGCGTTCTTCGCGTACCCCGGCGGCGTGTAGATCCAGATGGCGCGCGTCTCGCCGTTGATGGCTTTGGATTTCTCCCAGTTGATCTCCACCGCGCCGTGCGGAACGTCGTGCGCTTCCCAGAAGGCGGGCGGATCGCTCTTCACTTCGACCATGCTGGCCGACGTGCTCGCCCGCAGTTTGATGCGCGGGTTGACAGGGTCGGCCATGGCCACGCCATCCACGGTGAACGAGTAGATGTAGATGCTGGGCTCGAAGGGGCCGAGCGTGACGCTCCACACCCCGCTGTCGTCCTTGGTCAGTTTCGGCGGCTGGGTGGTGCCCAGCCAATCGCCGGTCAGGGTCACCTCCGACGCCTTGGGCGCGCGGATGCGGAAAGTCACTCGATGATCGGGGAGGACTTCCGGCGAAACCACGGTAGCCGGTCTCTGCGCCAGCAGCGCGAGGCTGGTGAGAACGAAAACAGTTGACGCTGGAAACGCACGTTTCAGGTTCACTGGATTTGGCTCCTGAGTCTGATTGTCGCAGGCTTTGCCGAAACCCTGGCGGCGGCTGCCGAAAAAAGATCTTAATATGGGATGGAGACAAAACCATGTACCGGATTGCCGTTTTCTCCGTCCTGATATGCGGGCTGGGCTGGGCGCAGCCGGCGAGCGATTCGCTGCCCGCAACCTCCAACGTGCGTGGAGCACAGTACCCGCGCGTCTACCCCGACCTTCGCGTCGCGTTTCAGATCAAAGCTCCCGGCGCGCAAAAGGTGCAGTTGCAGCCGGGCGGCGACGACAATGGATTGGGCAAAGGCCCGTTCGAGATGGCCCGCGGCGACGACGGAACCTGGAGCGTCACCACTCCCCCGGCCGTGCCGGGATTCCACTACTACTGGTTCGTGGTCGATGGCGTCGCCGTCAGCGACCCCGCCAGCGAAACTTACTTTGGTTACGGCAAACAGTGCAGCGCGGTGGAAGTGCCCGAGAAGGGCGCGGACTATTACCTGCCGAAGGGTGTCCCCCACGGCGACGTGCGCGCCCACTGGTATTACTCGAAGACCACGGCCGCGTGGCGGCGCGCCTACGTCTATGCGCCCCCCGACTACGACCGCAACGCGCGCACGCGGTATCCGGTCCTGTATCTCCAGCACGGCGCCGGCGAAGACGAGCGGGGCTGGACCACCCAGGGCCGCGCGAATTTCATCCTGGATAACCTCATCGCCGCGGGGAAGGCGAAGCCCATGATCGTGGTGATGGAGCAAGGCTACGCTGTCAAGCCGGGCGCCGCGCCGTCGCAACCCGGCGCAGGCCGCGGCCCTCAACAGCCCAGCGCCTTCGAAGAGGTGGTCATCAACGACCTGATTCCCATGATCGACGCCGCCTACCGCACGCTGCCCGACCGTGAGCATCGCGCCATGGCCGGCCTGTCCATGGGCGGCGGCCAGGCGCTTCAGATCGCTCTGACCCATCTCGACAAGTTCGCTTATATCGGCTCGTTCAGCTCGCCCCTGCGCGGCGGCGCCGATCTCAAGACGATCTACGGCGGCGCGTTCAGCGACCCGGCCGCGTTCAGCAAGAAAGTGCGCCTCCTGTGGTTCGGCGCGGGCACGGGTGAAGAGCGCATGTACAAGCCGGCGCTTGCGATGCACCAGGACCTCGAAACGGGCGGAATCAAGAATGTTTTTTTCGAATCCCCCGGCACGTCCCACGAGTGGCAGACCTGGCGCCGCGACCTCAACGACTTCGCTCCCCGGCTGTTCCAGTAGCCGGCCCGCTCCGCGCTAAAATCTACCAATGCGCACTGTTGTCCTGTTGTTCCTGGCCGCCGCCGCCGCGCTGGCCGCGGGCGTGCCTTACCTCACCGAACCCACGCTGTGCCCCACACGGCCCGAGATCGCGTTCGTCTCCGGCGGGGACATCTGGGTGGCGCCAGCCAAGGGAGGCGAGGCTCATCTGCTGGTCACCCATCCCGCCGAAGAATCGCGCCCGCTCTATTCGCCCGATGGCGCGAAGCTGGCCTTCGTCTCCACGCGCACCGGCAACGGCGACATCTACGTGCTTACGTTGGCTACGGGCGACCTCAAACGGCTGACCTACGACGATGGCATGGACCAACTCGATGCCTGGTCGCGCGACGGCCGCTGGATTTACTTCTCCAACGGCACGCGCGACGTCGGCCGCAAGAACGACATCTATCGCGTGAGCGTGGATGGCGGCACGCCCATGCCCGTCAGCGCCGACCGCTTCACCAACGAGTTCCAGGCGGCGCCCGCGCCCGATGGCGCCACCATGGCGTTCGCCGCGCGCGGCAATGGCGATCAGCAGTGGTGGCGCCTGGGACACAGCCACCTCGACGAATCCGAAATCTGGCTGCGCAAAGATGGGCCGCCGGCCGCCTACGAGCGCATCGTCGATCTGAACGGCCGCAACGTCTGGCCCATGTGGATGCCCGACGGCCGCCAGCTTTATTTCATGTCCGATCGCGGCGGCGCGCAAAACATCTGGACCGTGACAGTGGGGCAGTCCTCCCGCCCCGCCGCGCCGCGGCAGGTCACCAAGTTCACCGCGGGCCGCGTCCTGTGGCCGTCCGTGAGCTACGACGGCAAGGCCATCGTGTTCGAGCACGATTTCAAAATCTGGCAGCTCGATACCAAGAGCGGCGAATCTTACGCGCTGCCCATCACGCTGGTCGGTTCGGTGGCCGGCCCCGGCGTCACGCACCTCACGGTCGGCCAGTTCAACGATCTGGCCCTCTCGCCGGACGCCCGCAAGATCGCGCTGATCGGCCACGGCGAGATCTTCGCCGCCTCCGCCCGGGATGGCGGCGAGGCCATCCGCGTCACCCGCACGCCCGGCCCGGAATCGCAAGTGACCTGGTCGCCCGATTCCACCCGCGTCGCGTATTCAGGCCAGCGTGACGCCGTGAACCACATCTTCCTGTACGACTTCCCGCATCACGCGGAAACGCAGTTGACCCACGACGCCGCCCCCGATGGCGGAGCGAAATTCTCGCCCGACGGCAAGAGCCTCGCCTTCATCCGCAACCGCAAAGAGCTGCGCGTCATCGATCCCGACACTAAACAGGAGCGCTTGCTGGCTTCCGGGTTCGTCGGCGGCGGCTTCGGTTCCGGCGGGTTCGTCTGGTCGCCCGACAGCAAGTGGATCGCCTATTCCATGTCCGGCGATCACGCGCTGCGCAATGTGTACGTCGTCGGCGTGCCCGCCGGGACGGCGGCGCCAGCGGCCCCGCGCCAGGTCAGCTTCCTGGCCAACACCAACGTGGGCGCGCTCGCGTGGAGCCCCGACGGCCAGTTCCTTTTGTTCGAGACCAGCCAGCGCACCGAGACCCCGCAGGTGGCGCGCATCGACCTGGTGCCGCATCAGCCCAAGTACGCCGAGGATCTCTTCGACGAGCTCTTCAAGCCTGAAGCCCGGCCCGGCCGAGGCGCCGCGGCCGCCGATGCCAAGCCGCCGGTGAAGGTGGAAATCGAATTCGAAGGCATCCGCGAGCGCATCTCCATGCTCCCCGTCGGCCTCACCGTTGCCCAGCCGCAGATCAGTCCCGACGGCCACTGGCTGCTGTTCTCGGCCGCCGTGGGCGGGCAGTCGAACCTGTATCTGTATCCGCTCGAGGAGGGGCCCGGTGCGCCCCCCGGGGCCGGCCGCGGCGGTCGCGGAGGCGGCGGCGAGCGCGGTCCGCGGTCGTTAACTTCCACCGCGGGCCCCAAGACGCGCGCGCAGTTTTCGCCGGATTCGCGTGAGGTATATTTCCTCGAGTCCGGGCGCCCGCAAGCCATCACCATCGACACGCGCACGGCCCGCGCGATCAGCGTCACGGCGGAAATGGATGTCGATTTCAACCAGGAGAAGATGGCCGCGTTCGAAGAGGCTTGGGCGGGCCAGCGCGATGGCTTCTACGATCCCAAGTTCCACGGAGCGGACTGGAACGCGGTGCGCCAAAAATACGCCCCGCTGATCGAGGGCTGCCAGACGCCCGACGAGATGCGCAAGATTCTCCGCCTGATGATCGGCGAGCTGAATTCATCGCACTCCGGGATCTCCGCGCCCACCGCGGGCGCGCCCGGCGGCACGGGCACGCCGCGCGCGGTCATCGGCCAGCTCGGCTTGACATTCGATCGCGCCGAATACGAAAGCTCCGGCAAGTTGAAGATCACCGAAGTGCTGCCGCGCTCGCCCGCGTGGCTGGCGAAGATCCAGCCCGGCGAAGAACTGCGCGCCGTCGACGGCGTGGCCGTCGGGCCACACGTGAACCTCGACCAGCTTCTGGAGCACAAGGTCGACAAGCGCGTCTCGCTCACCATCGGCACGCGCGAGGCCGTGGTGCAGCCGGTGGCCTCGCTGGCCGACGAGATCTACCGCAAGTGGGTCGAGGACAACCGCGCGTACGTCGCGCGCATCAGCAACAACCGCCTGGGCTACGTGCACATCCGCGACATGTCCGAACAGGCGCTGTCGCAGCTCTATCTGGATCTCGACGCGCAGAACCGCGCGCGCGAGGGCGTCATAATCGACATCCGCAACAACAACGGCGGCTTCGTGAACGCCTACGCCTTGGACGTGCTGGCGCGCCGCCCCTACCTGACGATGACCAACCGCGACGGTCCTCCGGGCTCGGCGCGAACCGTGTTGGGCCAGCGCTCGCTCGAACTGCCCACCATCCTCGTGGTGAACCAGCACTCGTTGTCCGACGCCGAGGACTTCACCGAGGGTTACCGCACCCTCAAGTTAGGCAAAGTCGTGGGCGAGCCCACCGCCGGCTGGATCATTTACACCGGATCGATGGACCTGGTGGATGGCACTGTGATGCGCATGCCCGGAACCCTGATCACCGGCGCCGACGGCAAGAACATGGAGAACAACCCGCGCCCCGTCGACGTGGCGGTGTCGCGTCCCATCGGCGAATCGTACACTGGACGCGACTCCCAGTTGGACGTGGCCGCGCGGGAGCTGCTCGCGCAGATCGACAAGAAGTAGAACCGGCCCGCGCGTCAGCAAGGGGCCACGCTAGAATCCATCTCGCGCAGGATCGCGGCAAACCGCGGATCCGAGCGCAGCGTGCGGTACTCCGGAAAGTGGCGCGCATGGAGGATGAAGGGCGGCTCGCGCTCGTCCCACGCGCGCCGGGCGAATGCCAGCGCCTCCTCGCGTTGCCCGGCAGCCTCGGCCGTGAGGCCAAGGTGCGCAGCCGGGACATAAACCCGCGAGGCGAGCTCCATCAGTTCGCGATGCAGCGCGCTCGCCTCCGTCCGCTTCCCCCATTGCCCGAAGACTCCCGCCAGGCTGGTGAAGGCGATCGAGTGCCGTCCCGACATCCCTACGGCAGCCTCCAACGTGGAGACCGCCTCTTCGAATCGTCCAGCCGTTTCCGAGACACCGAGCGCCCAGCGCGCCACGAACGACTCGGGGGCCTGTTGAACGGCCCGCCGGGCCGTCTCGATCGCCTCGTCCATGCGGCCGGCCGTACAGAGACAGCATGCCAGGATCATCGCCACGTACGCCGACAGCGGATCGATGTCGAGCGCCCGCCGGGCTTCCGCGATGCCCCGCTCGAAGTCCCCGCGGGCCCACTGCAAATAGAAGAGCGCGTACCAACTGCGGCCCAGCGCGTAACTCGGATTGAGTTCCAGCGCTCGCTCGAACTCCTGCCCCGCCATCGTGCGGTTGTTCTCGAACACCAGGGTCGCGCACCCCAGCATGGTGTGGCCCGCCGCGGAACCGGGATCCAGCTCGATCGACCGTGTGGCTGCCGCCATCGCCTGTGCTTTCGACTCCGAGCCTCGCACAAACCCGGTGATCGCCAGCCAGGTCGACGCCTCGGCGATGCCGGCCCAGGCCAGCGAGTAGCCCGGGTCCAGTTCGACCACTTTCCGGAACAGGTCGAGCGCGGGCGGCATGCTCGCACCTCGGCGAGTCAGCAGCGCACGGCCCTTCAGGTAGAGCTGATAGGCCTCGACATTCGGCGTCGCTTGTCCGACGAGCCGATCGTCCTTGACCCCGGCGAGGGTCACCGTCAACCGCTCGGCGATGGCCTTCGCGATCTCGTCCTGAACGTCGAAGATGTCCTTCAGCTCGCGGTCGTAGCGCTCCGACCAGAGCTGATAGCCGTTCTGCGCGTCGCTCAACTGCGCCGTGATGCGCACACGATCGCCGGCCCGCCGCACGCTGCCTTCGAGCACCGTCGTCACGTTCAGCTTTTGGCCGATGGTCCGCAGATCGTCGCTCTTGCCCTTGAACGAAAACGCCGACGTGCGCGCGGCGACCCGCAAGCCTTTGAGCGGCGTGAGCGCGTTCAGAATCTCTTCGGCGATGCCGTCGCAGAACCAGTCCTGGTCCTTCGCGGCGCTCATGTCGGTGAAGGCCAGCACCGCGATCGATGCCGCGCGCGCCGGATGCGGCACCGTGGGCGCCGGCGCGCTCTGGCGCATCAGGCGGCGGAGGTCGATAACCATCTCCCGCATGGACTGGTAACGCTCGGCTGGGTCCTTCTCCAGCGCCTTTTCCACCACCGCCCGCAGCGCGGCCGGAACATCCTCGGGCAGCGGGCTGACCGCCCCGTGGATGATGGTCTGCAGCACGGCCAAGTCGTTCACGCCCGCAAACGGCCTCCGTCCGGCGAGCAGTTCGTAGAGCACCACGCCGAACGAGAAGATATCGCTGCGCGCGTCCACGGGCCCGCTCGAAGCCTGCTCCGGTGACATGTAGGCGATCGTGCCCACAATCATGCCGGGGCGAGTGGGCTCCGCTGCCAGCGTGCGAGTCGCGTCCTCGGGAGTGGTGTCGGTCAGCTTGGCCAAGCCAAAGTCCGCCAGCTTGGCATAGCCGTTCCTGGCCACCAGGATGTTGGCCGGCTTGATGTCGCGGTGCGTCATCCCGGCCGCGTGCGCGGCGGCCAGCCCGTCTGCCACGTTGGTCAGCAGTTCGACCGTCTGCCGCCAGGTGCGCTTCTCAGCCCTTGCCCAATCCTTCAGGGTGCCGCCATCGACGAACTCCGTGACCAGGTACTGCCGGCCCTCGAACTCACCTGCATCGTGCACCGTAAGAATGTGCGGATGGTTCAAAGACGAGGCCATTTGCGCCTCCCGCTGGAAGCGGCGCCGCGCGGCCGCGTCGGCCACATCGCCGGAGAGAAGCTTGATTGCCACCGGACGGTTGAGCTTGGTGTCGTAAGCCCGGTAGACGGTGCCCATGCCACCTTCTCCAAGCTGGGACTCGATCCGATACGAACCAAGCTGCGTACCGAACTCCACGGCCATAGGCCTTCATTCTACTGCGGCTCCGCCGCTCGTCCTACCGAAACATTCTGGACGTGCCACCGCAGGGATTCCGGTCCTCACGGGCCGTGAGTTCTCCGCGCAGGATCGCGAAAATACACCCCTCGTGGCCCTGGTGAATCACACCTTCGCCCGGCGATTCTTCGGCAGCGAAAACCCCATCGGAAAACGCTTCGGCGATCGCGGCCAGGCTTCCAGCGCCCGCTACGAGATCGTCGGCGTGGTGGGCGATGCCAAGTATGGCGCCGTCCGCGAGCGGACCCGGTCCATGGTCTTTCACCCGCTGTGGCAGGAGCCGCTCAGGGCTTCGTACGTGGCGCACCTGCGCACGGTGTCCGAGCCCGCCGCGCTGGTGCCCGAAATCCGCCGTGAGCTCCAGGCGCTCGACGGTGACGCGCTGATGAGCGAGATCCGAACCTTGCCCCAGGTCATTCGCGGCCAGTTGCGCCAGGACCGCATGTTCGCCACGCTGGCCGGCTTCTTCGCCCTGCTGGCGCTGGCCCTGGGAGCCATCGGGATCTACGGGATCGTGGCGTACCGGGTGGCGCGCCGCACCGCCGAAATCGGAGCCCGCATGGCGCTGGGCGCGCAGAAAAGCGATGTGCTGTGGCTGATCATGCGGGAGACCCTCGTCCTCCTTGTTGCCGGCGCCGCCATCGGTGTCCCCGCGGCGCTTGCGGCAGCGCGGCTGCTCAAGAGCCAGTTGTTTGCATTGGACCCGTCGGACCCGCTGACCATCGCCTGCGCCACGGTTGTCCTGTTCGCTGCCGGCGCCCTGGCGGGCTTCCTCCCGTCGCGTCGAGCCGCGTCCGTCGAACCGACGCTGGCGCTGCGGAGCGACTAGCGCACCTCCCCTTCACCCCTGCGGCCGGTTCTTGGCCTGCTCCATGGCGATCTGGTTGATGTGCGAGAGCGCTCTGGCGCCGCTCGCGCCTTCGATCGCCTTGACCGCGATGTCCTGGACCTGTTGCTTGGCGTCGGCCAGTTGCTTCTCCAGCGCGGCGACCTGCGTCTGCTGGCGCGCCACGGTCTCTTCCAGCGTCTTCACCTGAAGCGCCGCCAGCCGCTTCTCGGTCTCGGCATCCTTCTTCAACACCAGGATCTGCTGCTCGAATTTCGCCTCGCTTTCGCGGCGAGCCAGTTCCGCCGCGGCCTGCGCTTCCTTTTGCAAACGCACCGGGAATTCCTGCGATTCTTTGCGCAGCCGCGCCAACTCCTCTTCCTGCTCCTTCAATGCCGCTCCGCGCTGCGCCCATCCCTTCTCCAGCGCTTCCTGCTTCTCCTGGTTCTTTTTCTCGGCCAGGCGCATCTCCTCGTCGTACTTGTCCTGCGCCTTCTTGCGCTCCAGGCCATTCTTGTATTCGTAGTCGTCGATCTCGCGCTGGCGCTGTTTCTTGAGGCTCTCCTCCTGCTCCTTGCGCTCGCGCTCGGTCCGTTCGGATTCCTCCTCCCAGGCGACGCGCTGCGCGGCGATCTCCGCTTCCAGCCGCTGCTTCTCGATCGCGTGGTCCTGCACCATCTGATCCAGCGCCGTCGCCGCGATGTCGATCTTGTGCAGCCGCTCCAGCTCTTTGCGCTCGAGGGCCACGGCCTCGCGCACCGACCCCAGAAGCTGCACCTCCTCGGTCAGCTTGCCGGAGAGATCCGAGAGCGCCCTGGTGACATCGAGTCCCAACCCAGAGATTCGCTGCACCACGGCCTCCACCGTCACCCCATCGACGGACTGGCGCACTTCCGCGTCGCGAAGCCGCGCGGCCGCTTCGCCCTTGGCGTCCGGAGCCTCCCGCGACTGCTCCACTTCTTCCTGAATCTCCGCGAATTCCCGTTGAACTTCGGGCTTGCTGCGTTTGGCGCGCACCGGCGCTTTTGCAGGTTTGGCTGGCATGGTAGACAGCTTAGCACCCACGATCCAGGTACGCTACGATCGAAGCATCTCGACCGTCTGGAAAGACAATCTCCGCGTCGTCATGGTATCGACCCGCAACCCGCTGAACATCGGAGCGGCCGCGCGCGCCATGGCCAATTTCGGATTCTCGCGCCTCGCCTGCGTGAATCCTTACGACGTAGCGTTTCGCGAAGCGCGGTCCGCCGTCGGCGCCGCGCCCCTGCTGCGCGCGGCCGAGGAGTTCGTCTCCGTCGCCGATGCCGTCGCCGAGTGCAAGCTGGTGGTGGGGACGACCTCCGTCGGTCACCGCGAATTGCAGCACCCCATCCGCCGCCTGGAGTACGGCGCCCGCCTGATCCGGCGCTCCCTGGCGCAAGCCCCGGCCGCCCTTTTGTTCGGGTCGGAGAAATTCGGCCTCTCCAACGACGACCTGAGCCACTGCCACTGGCTGATGCGCATTCCGGCCATCGATCCGGATCTCTCGATGAACCTCGGCCAGGCCGTGGCGCTCTGCCTTTACGAGCTGGTGCGCGATCCCCGGGCCGTTCAGGCGAGCCCCGGCAGGATCAAGGCGGCCCGCGCCGCGGAGACCGAGCAGATCACAGCTATGCTGATGGACGCCCTGCGCCGCAGCGGTTATATCAACCCGGTGACCGCGGCCTCGGCCGAACAGAAGATCCGCCGTCTGGTGCGACGCCTGGAAATCTCCGCGCGGGACGCCCCTGTGCTGTTGGGAATGCTGCGGCAGATTCTGTGGAAGCTGGAAAGCTGACCGCTCACCGTTTTGGCGAAGGCAGGATGAACGTTCCCGCCGTGTCTCCGAACGCCAGAGCGACGGCAATGCGCCCCAGGTGCGCGACGGGCACCGCGAGATAGCGGAGCACGCGTTTGGCGAGTCGGGCTGGCATCTGCGCGAGAGAATGCTGCGGCGCGGCGGCGCACATCTGGCCGCGCGGTTCAGGGCAGGCGCAAGAGCCGCCGGGTTCAGAAGCAACTCCAACCTTACAGGGCAACGCGCGAGGTTGAGTCGGCGCTACGATGTATACTGATCACTACTAAACACTCCGAAATGAATCCAGGACTCAGGGGGATGTCTGATGAAAACGAATGTGGCTTCATTGACGGGAATGATCTTCTTCCTCACGGTTGGGTCCGGGATGGCGGAAAAACCGCTCCCCGACTACAGTTTCGTCAGGGGGGCCTGTTATCCGGGCGGTTGGAGGAATTCACAGGCCATCATGGAAAGGGACCTGGGCTATGCAAAGAAGTTGAATTTAAACAGTACGCGAGTGTGGCTGAATTACACCGCCTACGAAAGAAACCCGGCCGATTTTCTGAAATCCATTCAGAACTACATCCGCACTTCGCATCGCCTGGGGATCTCGACCATGCCCATATTGTGGAATGGTAACGGTCTCAATCCCGATACGCTGAAACCCGAATTCCGCGCACGAGGCGACGTGTACGTGAAGGCCGTGGTCGACGCGCTAAAGGATGAGCCAGGCCTGCTGGTGTGGGACGTCATGAATGAGCCGTTAACCAATCCCTATTACGGTCGCGCTCCGGCGGAGGAAAAACCGAAGCGTGAAGCGGAGATCACGGATTTCTTGCGGCATTACATTACCTATGTCAAAACACTGGATCCGGTGAATGCGACTACCGTGGGGTATGAAAAGTCGATCTCTCTGGAACCCACCGCCGATCTGGTCGACGTTTTCAGCTTTCATGAGTACACGCAAACCCGCGCGACCGTCGAGCAGAGTTATCGGGTTGCCGAGGAAACCGCCCATAAGCATGGCGATAAGCCCAGGCTCAACACGGAGACGGCGTGTATCGCCCGCGCCAATCCCTATGACATGGTCCTGGAAATCTCCGAAAAGCACAAGACGGGCTGGTACGTGTTTGAACTGATGATCGAGGGATATTGGAGCGAAGTCCACGGGCTGGTTTATCCCGATGGTACGATTCGCGATCCCTCCATCATCGCTGCTTTGTTCGGATTCTATAGAAACCGCGACCTGAATACGAGTGTGAAGCCAAGTCCTAACAGGGAAGGTCACGCCAATCTAGCACTCCAAATGATCGAGACTGCGCTGCAAGACGACCCGAGCGTATTCAGTCACTCGAAAACGTCTACTAACAAGATTCTGGACGCGGCTGAGTACGCCGCGAATTTGCTCGAAGCAGCCGAAATGGTCCCCATGTATGAACCCCCTACTGCGAAGATCAAATTCTGGCGGGAGCAACCGGAAGAAAAACGGGATCGGGAGGCAATCCGCTCTTTTGCCTATGATTTGGGACTGACCCTGAAGAAGTATTGCAAGATCTACTAGAGAAGGTGCGGCGATTGAGATGGCGGCCCCGCTTCCTAGGGCCTTCGTTTCCGCGCGCGCGCCGCGGATTCTCAACGGGTATGATAGCCGGTAGCGGCAACGACCTGCCTTGTGTCACAATCTGGCTGTCGTTGTATTTAACCTGCGGGAGGTACTCCCATTCTGCGAATACTCTTCGCGGCTCTGATTGTTTTTGTACTCCTGACGCCGACTTCGGCGTCGCCACAGTCGTCTGAAAGGCGCCGACGGCCCACGATCCGCTACTTCATCGCCACTGCGTATTCGGTGGAGGGCACGGGCGCTTCCGGCAAGTGGTCGCATCCAGGCACTGTTGCCGCCGACCGGAAGGTATTGCCGCTAAACAGCCGCATCCGCATTTACGGCGCCGGCCGGTATTCCGGCGACTATACCGTGGAAGACACTGGCGGGAAGGTGGACGGCCACCACATTGACGTCTACATGCCCAGTCAGGCAGAAGCCAAGAAGTTCGGCCATCAGCGGGTGAAGGTGGTCGTCCTCAAGTACGGCGACGATGAGGCAAGTCCACCCGATCAGCAGCAAAAGGCTGAGGCGAAGGCCGCAAACCAAAAGGTGCGCGCAAAAGCGAATACGGCGCCGCCAAAATGATTGCGCCAGCGGCTTCGTTCAAACGCCCTTGCGTCTCCCGATCCTATAGCGCCACTTCACGG
Organism: Bryobacteraceae bacterium; assembly: GCA_035638575.1. Lineage (GTDB taxonomy): Bacteria > Acidobacteriota > Terriglobia > Bryobacterales > Bryobacteraceae > DASQZT01. The sequence continues at coordinate 3,041 of DASQZT010000267.1, read as the reverse complement.
CGTATGGTCGCCATCGCGGACTTGTGCCGCGCCGCGGTCCAGAAACGGCGATCTCGGGATGCCACTCCTTAAGTGGCCCGCATTGTCTCTAGAGCCGATCTTCCGGCACAGGTTCTGCCGCGGGAACCTTGTCCAGCGCGGCGAGGAAACGTTCGCGACTGGCACGTTCGGCCATTTGCTCCACGCGGTTCCAGCCGGACAGTTGTTCGGCCAGCGCCGCCGCAACGATCCGTTCCACGGAAACTTGCTGCCGCGCCGCCAGTTCGGCGATCTGCCGGTACACGGCGTCCGGAACTGTCACGCTGAGAGTCATATCGCCTCCCCTATTATCGCAAGGAATTCCCGCGGCGTAATCACCTGAATGCCAAAGCGCTCAGCGCCCGCGAAGTCTCTGGCGTTGAAGGTAAGCAGGAAATCGGCCCGGCTCTCCACGGCCAGTTCCAGGACGAAGTGGTCCTTCGGGTCTCGCAGGAAAAGGCAGCCGCAATAGCCAGTGTGAGGCTCCGCGGTTGGAGAGCAGCGAAGCCACAAGCACGTTGGCGTCGATAACCACCGGGTACACGCGAGGCTGCACCTTAAGCTACATCAGCGCACGCTTAAACCGCACCTCGCCGGTGCCGCGTCGGGGGCTTGGCGCCTTTGAATGTCAGGGTCACGTCCGCGGTGTGGTTCTGCGCGTTGAGATGGACGTCGGACTTGGTCTCGCCCAGGCCGTCGAACACTCCCTGGTCGCGTATGCGCTTCAGGAACAGGTCCGGATAGTCGGGGTTGAAGGGCTGGCCCGCCTTGATGGTCCAGATCCGCCGCATCTCCACCTCGCCATCCAGGTCCAGGCCCACCAGGTTCAGCTTTCCCATGGTGAACTGCGGCCCGGCATCCACGTGGATGGCCACGTCTACCGCCTTCTTCGCGTCGTCGATGCGCCGCTCCTGGGTCACCTTCGCCTCCATGTACCCCGCATGGCGCATGGCTTTGCGGATCCGCTCCAGCCCTTCGTTCACGCGGTCCATGTTGGCTACGTCGCCGGCTTTGAAATCGCCGGCCTTCAGCAACTCATCCGGCTTCACCGGGCTGGGGCCTTCCACCGCCACCTTGCCCAGTTGGTAGCTCTGCCCTTCGTCGATGGTCACGAAGACGTGCAGGCCTTGCACGTCCTTCACCGGCTCGGTGCGGATCTGCGGGAACGAGATCCGCACGCGCCCCCGGGCTTCGTACACCGGGCGGATCGACGCGCTCAGCAACTGGCGGAACGTGTCTTCGGTGTAGGGAGCGCCGATCGCCACGCCCGCCACCGCTTCGCGCAGCACGTTCTGCGGGACCACCTGGTTACCCTCGAAGGTCACCTGCGCCACGGCGGGCGGAGTGTGTGCGGGCCGGAACACGATAGCGTAGTCTCCCGGCTCTCCCGGAGCCACCGCGGCGGCAATCTTCTCCTCGATGCCCTTGGCCGCCAGGTAGTCCTGGACGAACCTGGCGTACCGCTCGAGCACCGGCTGGGTCGCGGGCAAACGGCCGGCCGAGTACAACGGCTCTTTGGCTCGCAGGGCGGCTTCCAGGTCCCTGGACGACACGTGCAGATCCTCGAAATCCACCGGGTAGACCTGCTGGACTTCCGCCACCTGGAAGGTCGCGACGTACCCCTTCCCGGTAGAGCCCGGAACGAACTTGTAACCCACGGTTTCGAAGGCGCCGCTGGCCACCAGCCGGTCGCGCGCCGCCTCGAATTCCGGCCGGCCCGCCATCTGGCCGATCTTCAGGCCGGCGGTCTCGATCACCTGCTCACGGGTGTAGCTGTGGTTGCCCTCCACCGTGATGCTCTCCACGGGCCAGCGGGCGGCGGGCGGGCCGGCAGGGCGCGTGGCCGGCGCCTGCTTCTTCTCGGTGGAGCGCTGCTGCGCGAATCCGCAAACGGACGCCAGCATCAGTGTAATCAGCAGCCATTTCATGTCGTTTCTTTTAATGGTATGACGTACCGGCGCGAGGCCAGGTGACAGGGAATGTGCCCGCCGCCGGGTCATGGGTAGAATGGAACAAGTGCCTTACGATCTGATTGTTATCGGGAGCGGCCCAGGCGGCTACTCCGCCGCTATCCGCGCCGGCCAGTACGGGTTGAAGACCGCGCTGGTGGAAAAGCAGGCGAAACTCGGCGGAACCTGTCTGCTGGTGGGCTGCATCCCCACCAAGTCCCTCCTGCAGACCGCCGACGTGTGGCAGCGCTTTGTCAATTCGGAAGCCGAAGGCATCCACTGCGAGAACCCGCGCCTCGACTACCCCAAGGTGAAGGACCGCAAGGACGGCATCGTCAACAAGCACTCCAAGGGCGTCGAGATGCTGCTGAAGCGAGCCAAGGTGGAGCGCATCGCGGGCTTCGCCACCCTGAAGGGCGCGGGCAAGGTCGAAGTGAAGTCCGATGGCGGGGTGCAGACTATCGAAGCGAAGAACATCATCATCGCGACCGGGTCGGAGGCGCGCATGCTTCCGGGGCTCGAACCCGACGCCGAGTTCATCCTCACCAACGTCGAGATTCTCAACCTGACCGCCGTGCCGAAGAGCCTGATCATCATCGGCGCGGGTGCGGTGGGGGTGGAGTTCGCGTCGATCTTCCGGCGGTTCGGCTCGGAGGTCACGGTGGTCGAGATGCTGCCACGGATCGTGCCGGTGGAGGACGAGGACATCTCCAAGGAGTTGGAGCGCAATTTCCGGAAGCAGAAAATCCGCGTGGAGACCGGCGCGCGCGCGGACAACATCCAGAAGACCGGCCAGGGAGTGCGGCTCACGCTGACCACCCGGGACGGCAAGCAGGAAACGCTGGAAGCGGAGAAGCTGCTCGTGGCGGTGGGCCGCAAGCCCAACACGGAGGGCATCGGCCTGGAGAACACCAAGGTCAAGCTCGACCGCGGTTACATCCAGGTCGGCGAATACCAGGAGACCGCCGAGCCGGGCGTCTACGCCATCGGCGACGTGGTGGCCGGCACCCCGCAACTGGCGCACGTGGCCACGCGCGAAGGCATGATCGCGGTGGCGCATATCGCCGGCAAGCC
>DASQZT010000266.1:0-41248 GCA_035638575.1 Bryobacteraceae bacterium | reverse complement strand
CATCTGGAAGACCACCGATGGCGGGCAGTCGTGGACGCCGCTGACCGACTTCGCCCCGGCGCTTTCGATCAGCTCGCTGGTCATGCACCCTACCGATCCGGCCACGCTGTACGCCGGAACCGGCGAGCAGACCCAGAACTGGCGCGGCGCCGGAATCTTCAAAACCACCGACGGCGGCGCGACGTGGAACCCGCTGCCCTCCACCGCCACTTCCGATTTCTATTTCGTCAACAACGTGGCGCTCAGCATCACCACGCCGTCGCATCTCTACGCCGCAACCAATACCGGCATCTGGGCCAGCACCGACGGCGGCGTCTCGTGGAACCTGTCGCTCGCTTCCCCCGATGGCGGACCCGCCCCCACCCTGACCGGCGGCACCACCTACGGCTGCTTCGACGTGCTGGTAGCGCCCGGCCGCCCAACCGACATGGTGTTCGCCGTCTGCCACTCGCCCGGAAGCCTGCAATACGCCATCTACCGCAATCCCGACGCGGCCGGCGCCGGCACGTGGAGCATAGTCAACTCCGATCCTGAGATGTGGTACACCGCGCTGGCCGTGGCGCCGTCGCAGCCGAGCACGATCTACGCCGTTTCGGTGACCAGCGACAGCACCGGCAGCTATGTCAAGGCGCTGCTGGCGGTGTACCGCTCGACCAGCAACGGCGATCCCGGAACCTGGGAGACCCGCACTTCCAACCAGGCCCCCCAACGGCTTAACACCGCCATCCTGAGCTTCGATTCCGCTTACAACTTCGGCGCTTCGTTTTGCAGCCCCTCCTCGCAGCCGGATTTCACGGGCCAGGCCGGCTACAACCTGGCGATCGCGGTGGACCCGCTCGATCCGAACCGCGTCTGGGTGGCCGGCATCGGCCTGTTCCGCTCCGATGACGGCGGCGTCAATTGGGGCTATGCGTACCTCAACGCGCACCCCGACCAGCACGGCTTCGCGTTCGACCCGGGCTTTGACGGCAATACAAACCAGATCCTCTACGCGGTCAACGACGGCGGCATTTACAAGACCACGCGGGCCCGGGGCACATCCGCGACCTGCGCCTCCATGACCACCAATGTCACCTGGACCGCGCTCAACAACGGGTACGGCACCACCCAGTTCTATCACGGTGTTCCCTACCCCGGCGGCGGCGCGTACATGGGCGGCACGCAGGACAACGGAACGGTGCGCGGCTCGGATGCCGCCGGCCCCAACCAGTGGGACATCATCTGGGGCGGCGATGGCGGCGTCACCCGCTTCGACCCGGTGAACGCCAGCATCCTCTACGTGGAGAACCCGCACGGAGGAATGCTGAAATCCACCGACGGCGGCAACACCTACCAGAGCGCCACCACGGGACTCAACGAAGCCTCGCTCAACTACCCCTTCGTTGCGTACTATGTCTTCGACCCCGCCGATTCCCTGCGGATGTACGTGGGGGGCACCGGGTTGTGGCGCAGCGAAGACGGCGCGGGCCACTGGACCGCGGCCAGCGCTCCGGCCGATCAACCGGCCGCCTCGCTGGACAACATCCGGGCCATCGCGATCTCTCCGGCGGATTCCAACCTGGTGCTGTTCGGCATGCACCTTGGAAGAATCTTCCGCAATACCGCGGCGCTCGCGGCGGACGGCGGCACCGTGTGGAGCTTTTCTCAGCCGCGCACGGGCAACGTGTCGTATCTGGAATTCGATCCGGGCCGGCCCTCGGTGGTCTACGCCACCTACACCACGTTCAACTCCGCCCCCGGCGACCAGCATATCTATCGCTCCACCGATGGCGGCGCCACCTGGACCGGCATCGACGGCTCGGGCGCCACGGGCCTGCCGGACATTCCGGTAGAGACCCTGCTGGTGGACCCCGACGATTCCACGCGCCTCTACGCCGGCACCGATCTCGGCGTTTTCGCCAGCCTCGACGGGGGCGCGACGTGGGTCCGCGACGACCAGCCCTTCGCCAACGCGATCACCACCAACCTGGTGATCGATCGCAACGGCGGAACCAAGTATCTCTACGCCTTCACCTACGGCCGCGGCGTCTGGCGCGTGCCTCTGGCGGGATCCGCCTCAGCGCAGACGTGCGCGTATTCCATCTCGCCCGCCACTCTCAACGTGAGCGCCAACGGCGGCACATTCGAGGTGGATGTCACCACGGCGCCCGACTGCGCCTGGAGCGTGAGCCCCGCGGTGACCGTCTCCACCGGGTTCGCCGTGGCGCAGGGTCCGGCGCAGGGAACCGGAAGCGGCCAGGCATGGATTACGGTGGCGCGGAATCTTACTGCCGCGCAACGCGCCTTCGGGTTGCTGGTCGCCGGGAACCCGTTGAGCGTCGTTCAAGCCGGCATCGCCAGCGCGGCGCTGGGCGACAACCTGTCGGCCCCGTACCTCGTTCCCTCGCTGCCCTTCGACGGCGCCGCGACCAACACCGCTCTCACCGAGGATTCCGCCGATCCCACGCACTCGTGCACCAACTCCGCGAACTTCCGAACCGGCTGGCTGCGCTTCACCGCCGCGGCCGATGGCAACGTGCAGGCCACAGTGCAGGGAATCCGGCTCGACACCAACGCCGGAAATTCCGGAATCGTGGTCACCGCCTATCCGCTGAACGGCTCCTCCATCGGCGCGGAATTGGCCTGCGCCTTCGTGCCCAAGAGCACGGGCGCCATCCAGGGCGCGGCGATCGTCTTTCCCGTTGCCAAGGGCGCGGCGTACGCGGTCGAAGTCGCATCGCTCTCGACCGGCGCCACGTCCGACACCGCGCGCTTGAACATCTCCGTGGCTCCCGTGGTTCCGGCGCCCACTTTGGACGTGAGCCCGCCGGAAGCCGTGGCGGCGCCGGGCGCCACGCGCCGCTTCCAAACCGTGGTGTCGAATCTGCCGAATCCCGCGGTGCGCTGGACCGTGTCGCCGCAAGCCGGCATGATCGCCACGGACGGAACCTACACCGCGCCGGCTTCCGGAGCCGCGGTCACCGTCACGGCACAAAGCCTCGCCAGCGCAGGCCTCGAAGCCACGGCCACTATCACGATCCAACCACCGTCGCCGGTCTCGCTGCCGGCGCCCGCCGTGGCCAACGGCGCGAGTTTTCAAAGCGGCGCGGTGGCGCCCGGCGAGGTCGTCACCATTTTCGGCGCCGGGATCGGACCGGCGACGCTGGCAGCGGCGCAATTGAACGCCCAGGGAAGACTGTCCTCGAACCTGTCGGGGACGCAGGTGCTTTTCGACGACATTCCCGCGCCGCTGGTCTACGCCGCGGCGCAGCAGGTGAGCGCCATTGTGCCGTACGAGGCAGCGGGCCAGGCGTCCACGCAAATGGTGGTAGTGCGCAACGGCCAGAGCACGCAGCCAGTGACATTGCCAGTAACAGCAGTCTCGCCCGCGCTCTTCACCGCCGATGCATCGGGCGCCGGGCAAGCCGCCGCGATCAACCAGGACGGCACCTATAACGGCCCTCAATCCGGCGCGCCGACCGGTTCGACCGTGGCCCTGTTCGCCACCGGCGAAGGCCAGACCGATCCGGGCGGCATCAACGGCCGCATCGCCACGAGCGTGATTCCGCGGCCGCTGGCGCCGGTGCGCGTCTCGATCGGCGGGGTGAACGCCGAGATCGCATATGCCGGCGCAGCGCCGCAGGCCGTGGCCGGACTGCTTCAGATCAACGTGAAGGTTCCCGCGGGACTGAAGCCCGGCCCGAACCCCGTGGTGGTCACGATCGGCTCCGCCTCGAGCCGCTCCGATGTCGTGATTACGGTTGCGCCGTAGGGGCCAGATGCGCCACCCGTTTTCGATTGTTCGCCGCAACCGGCAGAAACAAGAAGACTTAAACCTGCGCGAGTTGTGCCCCCACGTTTCGGCCGATTCGTCACCCGATGCGTCGGACCGCAAACCGACCGGGGCTGTTTCCCGATTTCGGTTCTCAAAGATCGCTGCGGAATCCCTGTGCAAAATGGCAACTGCGCCTCCACCTGTCCCGATGGTAGCAGGCGAGGGGCGCGCGGGCGGGTGTCCGAGGGCGGGTGTTTCCTCGTAAGTGACCGCAGGGTAAAGACCAAGAATTATTTTCTAGATCGGTGAACGGGATCGGGCCGATTTTCGGGGCGGCTTCCGAGGACGGCGGAGATGCAGCGATCTGCTTCTTTGTCAGGTGGTTGGATGAGGTGGGGTCATTTTCAGAATTCCAGAATCGCCGGGCATGAATCGAGGGCTGAGGACGCGGCCCGGGCGGCCGAGTTGCTGTTCAGCGTGGTTTGTCAGCGTACGCTTGCCGTCGCCCCAGGGAACTTCTTCCACGATGACGGCGCCGCAACGGCGGCAATCGACACGGTGCATGGCGTACAGCAGGAAGACGAAAAATCCCCACAGGGGAATGAATTCAAATCGTAGTTCGGCGAGTTGATCGTAGCCGCGCGCCGGCCGATGACAGCGCGAGCAGATCGCGGCTGAACCCTGGCGCGGCCGCAGGGACACCTCGATGCTCTGTGGTCCGGACTGAACGTGGGCGATGATAGACAAATCCCCGGAAACGATGGCAGCGGTTTAGAATCGTGATGAGTTCCATGGCGCGGAAACGAGCGGCGGCGAAAACCTCTACGATAATCCACCCGTCCCGGTCTCGTCTCCCTTGCTGGAGCGCTACTGCCATGGGCTGGACACGTGGCCGCGTTCCTGGATGGGATAGGAAAAAGACCTGTTGCCAAGCCAGGACCTGGTAGCCCGCTTTCGGCCTTTTCTGGAAGACCTGGTCACTTCGGATCTATCGTCCAAAACCATTCGGAAGCAAGTGGATAACCTTTGGGCGTTGGGCGGAGAGATCATCCGCGACCTGAACGAAAACCCATCTCTGAGAAGGAAAAGCATCGAGCAGATTCTCGATGACCGGATCGACGAGGAGGGTGGGCACTCGTCTATGCCATGGAATCGGAAAAGCCGCTACAACGATCCTTCGACTCCACCTGCCGGCGATTCCACCGTTTCCTCAGCCAGAAGCGGCGCTGAACCGCTCAAATCACTCACAGATTCCGCCGCCGAGGCCTTCTTTTTTGTGCCCGCCAAACCCCCCAGGACTACGCCGGATGTCTGATCTGCAGCCGGGAGATCCCATAACCGAGCCAGATAAAACCGACAATAAACAATGGCATGGCAACCGCGCCCGAAGCCGCAAAGAGCAAAAGCGACGAGTACGAAGTTGCAAGATCTGCGCGCATAGAAGCTATTGCGACAATCGAATACGGCAGCACCAGCACGGCCGCGGATAATGTCCCCGGAATCAAGGTGCGGCGTTTCAGCGATAAAGCGCAGTGGCCGATTGCATTTTCCATGGCGGCAAAGATCGTAACGTTGCAGAGTGCAACATAGATGCCGCCCTTGTGAACGTACGCCAGCCCGGCGATCACGGCGACGAATAGCGTTACCGCGATCAGCGTGTATCGCATCGCGGGTCGAGATACCTGTTTCGCGAGGAACCGCGAGTGGTAGGCGCGAACGAAATCATCGTAACGCGAATACTCATCGATGTTGTGCACGGCGGCTATCAACGGAAGTAACACTGTGACCCAGTCAAATGGGATCGACAAGTTCATTCACCTCCCGTAGACCGGACGCTTCAGGCCGGCGCTCTTTAACCGCGCTAATGGTACTACAACGCACATCGCCAAGGTAGGGGAGGCATATTCAAGAGGAAGACCTCCTGTGCGATAGTGGGCTATGCCTAACCGACGGAGTTTCCTCAAAACGGTGCCCGCTCTGGCCGGGCCGCTCTTCGCGCAAACCTCCGCTCCGCCGCTGCCGCTGCCGGATGACTCCGCCTACTGGGACAAAACCCGCGACCAGTTTCTGCTGGCGCGCGACAAGGTGTTCTTCAACACCGGCACCATCGGCGCAATGCCGCGCGTGGTCTTCGAGCGCACGGTGGAACATCCGCGGCAAAATGGCGCGACTGCCGTCCGGCACTGCACGCACATTTATAATTCGACGACGGAGATCGATCAAGCACTGAAGGTCCTGCGGGCAGTGTAGGAGGACGAATGTTTTCCAATCGCATCCTGATAACGACGGTGAGTCGGGCTTCGACCACCACCAGCGCCTCCGGGGGAGCGACGTCCATGCGCCCCGCCCAGAAGCTTACCGTGCAGTGGAACCAGATCCGGCTGTATTCCAGCGATCAACCAGCCAATGTCGTTTACCCCGACTTGCCGATCTCCGGAACGCCAGACGAGATTCAGGCATTTGCGAACGCGCATAGCCTGCCGATCTTCAGTTCCTACAACCTCGATCTCAGCGCAATGATGCTGCTGTTCTCTAGCGCAGCCTTGCTTGGCCCGATCCCCGTGTTCAGCGGATTGTTTTACTTTGCGGGGCCGGTCGCAGGTGTCGTCGGACAATTTGCGGTACAGAATTTCCTTCAGAACAGCATGTATGGTCCCCCGGATCCGAGAACCGGAATGGTCCCAGGTGCGACCGGGCCCCTGTGTCTGGTGGCGCCAAATCCGGGCGGCTCTCTAGTCAACGCCTGGGACGACTACATGACGCTGTTCGTGTTGCCAATGCCGTTCCTTTCGCCGAGGTCAAACCCACCAGCCAATCCCTACCTCAGGCTGGTGGCCGGCGGGGTGGTGCCGTGTCCGGGAGGAGACTTTTCGGCCCTGGTCGACCTGATCGCCACGTTTATTTGAGATGGTTGGCCGGGGCCGGCCTCACGCTCCCGGCCCACTTGACCGAAAATGGGCTTATCGTAGAGTGGCCCCGAACGGCCTTCTGGGAAGCGTCAGGCCGCCTTTGCCCGGATGGTCGGCCACCCTCGCCGACGATCAGTTCGCGGGCTCGATCCAATCCGGTCGTTGACCGCGGACGGATGCGCTGCTTGCAACCGAGGTATCGCTCGGTGGTCTGAATCGAGTCATGGTCCAGGAGGAACTGGACCTGTTCCAACTCCCCTCCTGCCGCGTGGCACAAACGCGCGCACGTCCGGCGCAGGTCGTGCGGTGCCGACTTCTCAATCCCGGCTTTTCGCGCATATTCGGGGACCACATGCCAGACGGCCTTTTCCGTCAGGCCCCCACCCCATGCCTGCCCGTTTTTGTTCACTCTACGGAACAACTTGCCGGCGGTCAGGTTGGCTGCCTGAACCCAGTCATCCAGCAGGGACTTGACCCATCCCGGCATCGGAATCGTTCGCGTATGGCCTGCCTTGTCTTTCCGGTCGATGTTCGCCTAGTGATCCTCACGCTGCTGGAAGTGGCCAAACTCCAAATCAACCGCCTCGTGTCGCCTGACTCCACATGCGAGGAGAATTGCGAGGAGGGCCCGATCACGCTTGCCCCTCGGTTGTTCGCCGTGGGGCGCCTGCCACAGGCGCCGGGATTGTTCGGGCGTGAGCCAGTTCCCGAGGCGGACTCCGAGCTTCTTGACGCCCTTGACGCGGCGAATGCCGGCCGCCGGATCCGGACTCGGGAGCCCGCAATCCCGGAGGTTGACGGTACCGGGTGCCAGACGGCGGCTTGCCAAGTGAATCCGATACCGTAGGACCAACGGTTTTGCTGAAGGAAAGTCGCGGCTCAGAACAGTAGCCGCAAGACTTCCTTGGGCGTCCGGCGGACCCGCCTCGCAGAGTGCTTTCTTGCCATCCGTGGCGGCCCTCCTGGACCGCACAACGATGATGGCGTCGAGCCGTCAAGGTCCGAGTGGCGCGTCAAACGTCTATCGATCGGTAGAGGATGGAATGAAGGGCGGGGCCATGCCTACGTCTGGCCCCTCCAGTTTTCAGGATAGCAAGTTAAATCATTGAAAACAAGACTAGATTTCAATCCTGCATTGGGTTAGGATCGACATAACGAAGCACCATTCCTATTTGTGAAGCATTGCTCGCCGGAGGGGTTGCCCGCGGCACGAGGCTGCGGGAGAAGCATGCCTGTGCGGGGGCGTTGCAACTGAGGAGACTGGCGTTTTTTCGACGCAGCCTTTCCATTCCGGTTCCACGGGAGGACTTCATGATTCCGCAAGAAAAGAGCGAGGCAGTGACTCGCGGCCTGCGCGAGGCTTTCGGAGTAACAGAGTTCGAAGACATCTCGAGGATTACCGGGGGTCATACCTCGTCCCTCGTCTTTCGCATCATCGTGCGCGGATCGCCATACCTATTGAAGATCATCACGCGTACAGACGATCCTACGCTCCACTACACAAGCATGAAGGCGGCGGCTGAAGCAGGCGTGGCGCCACTTGTCTGGTACACCAACGTCGAAGACAAGATATCCATCACAGATTTTGTGGAGGCTGAACCCCTTCCGGTATCGGAGGCGCTGGTCCGGTTACCCGCTTTGCTGCGGACGCTGCACACACTACCGCCGTTTGGCAGAGCTTCTTTCAATACCTCATGCACGTTCCTGATCAACAAAGGACCTGCCTTGGACGGATTCCTCCAGAAGTTTCAGGCTGCGAACATACTCCCCAAAGCCGAAAGCGAGGAGCTCTTCGCCCGGTATGCGGAAGTGGCCGCGGTTTACCCGCATGACGATGTGGAGATGGTGTCGAGTCACAACGACGTATTCAAGCCGGACAATATCCTTTTCGACGGAAACCGCGTATGGCTGGTGGACTGGGAAGCTGCTTTCCTGAACGATCGGTATGCCGACCTGGCGGCGGTTGCGAATCAGGTAGTCACGAATGACGAAGAGGAAATGGTTTATCTTCAGGAATATTTTGGAGCAGCGCCCGATCAGTACCAGCTAGCCCGATTCCATCTCATGCAGCAGATCGCCCACTTGTTCTACACCATGGGTTTCCTTTTCCTGGGTTCGTCGGGCAAGCCGATCGATTGGAGAGGAACCGTGCCGGAATTCAGGGACTATCATCGGCGCATGTGGGCGGGGGAAGTCGACCTGGCGGACAAAGACGTGAAGATCGTCTATGGCAGGGTTCATTGGGAACGGCTCTTACAAAACGTGCGGCAAGCACGATACAACGAAGCACTCAGAGTTGTTTCAGATCGGCATGCAACCCCATAAGGCATGCGCCCCCTTTTGCCCGCCGCTCCATGACGTCAATCCGGCCTTGAGAGAACGTGTGCAAGGCTCAGCCCGAACCTTTGCCAGTGGCTCCGAAGTCTCATTTCCAGGTGTAGGTTGCCCCGAGTGTTTGGCCGGCAAACAGGAAGTCGGGCTCCCGCAGGCGACCGTTATCGTCCCAACTTCCTGTTTGCGTCAACCGCCCGGAATCGTGACGCGTATTTCACGCCAGTCTCCCGGAGCCGGCACAGGCCGGGCTATGACGGCCTGCGGCCCGTGGCGCAGATCCAATTCCTTCCGGACCGGTGCATGGCCGCGACCTCTGCGAATCCTGCCTGGGTCAGGAGGTCCCGGTGTTCTGCGCCGCTCAGGAATGCGGCGCGGAGCAGCGGCATAACTATGCCGTAGAGTAGACGGAACGGCCCGCGGTACGTTTCGGCAATCAAGACGAAAGTCCCACCGGGTCTCACCGTCGACCCACCATCACAACCAACGTCCAGAATTGCGGCGCTCTTCGGCACGATCACCTGTTGCAGCCCCCAGCCGGCCATTGTGGCGTGCCCCGGACTCATCGCCCGGACGACGCGCCTGCCGAGCCAACCACTGGGCTTCCGGACCTGCCGAAACAACCAAGCGGCCAGCAGAATCGCCAGTACCAGCCGGAGTATCTCGAGCAGGTCCTGGCTTCGCGAATTGCTAGGCGATAAGCACCACGGTGTGATCTTGTAAAGGAGAGACGACTACGGTCGCGGCTCAGTACCAGCCGGCATCACCACTCCGCGGCACTCGCCGAGGCCGATGCGGCGCGCGCCGGGGGCTTCACACCAGCCGCGCAGGACGACCTCGTCGCCGTCTTCCAGGAAACGGCGCGACTCGCCTCCAGGCAACTCCAGCGGCTCCGCTCCACCCCAGGCCGTCTCCAACAGGCAGCCGCGATTCTCCTTCGCAGGCCCGGATACAGTTCCGCTCCCGATCAGATCTCCGGCGCGGATGGGACAGCCGTTGGACGTGTGGTGCGCCACCATCTGGGCCAGCGTCCAGTACATCGAGGCGAAGTTGCCGCGGCTCACACGAACCGGCTCGCGCATGCGCGCCGAGCGGAGCCACACTTCGAGCGTGATGCCGAACGCGTCGAGCGGGCCGCCTGCCAGGTGCGCCAACGGCTGAGGGTCGCCTTCGGGCCGCGGATCGGCGGCCGAGCGGAATGGCTCGAGCGCTTCCAGCGTCACCACCCACGGCGAAATCGACGTCGCGAAATTCTTCGCCAGGAACGGGCCCAGCGGCTGGTATTCCCACGCCTGAATGTCGCGCGCCGACCAATCGTTGAGCAGACAGATGCCGAAGATGTGATCATCGGCCTGCGACACCGGGATCGGCTCACCCATCGCATTGCCGGGACCGAGGAATGCGCCGACCTCCAGCTCGTAGTCCAACCGGCGGCTCGGTGCAAACGACGGCGGGCCCGCGGGAGTCTCCGCCGACTGCCCGCGCGGACGCCGGATAGGCGTGCCGCTCACCACCACCGACGACGCCCGCCCGTGGTACGCCACCGGCAGCCACTTGTAATTGGGCAGCAGCGGATTGGCGGGCCGGAACATGCTTCCCACATTGGTGGCGTGATGGATGGAGGCGTAGAAATCCGTGTAGTCGCCGATCTCGCAGGGCAGCACAAGGCGCACGGAGGCGATGGGGGTCAACAGTCCTTCCGCGGTTCGGGAAGGCACGGTCAAAAAGCCGGTGATGCGGCGGCGCAACTCGATGCGCTCGCCGCGCGGCATGGCCATCACGGCCTTCATCGATGGGATGCCGAAGGCCCCGGTGACATCCAGCACCTGGTCGCCGATGCCTGCGCCCAAGCGGGGGGCGGCCCCACGGAACATCACATAGGGCAAATTCTCGATCGGAAAATCGGTGCGCGGATCGTTGGCCGATTCGACCCAGCTCCGGATCATGGCCGCTACGCTACCCGTGTATCTGCTTGAAAGCGGCCAGGCACTTCTCAGCAGTTTCCAGCGGAGGGAAGCGGCTGCCTTCCTGCTCGATGAGGTACCACTCGACGCCGCCGGTGGATTCGGCCGCCGCGAAGATCCGCGTCCAGGGGCTGTCGCCCTCGCCGAAGAGCACCTGGTAGCCCTTGCCCGCACCCGGGGCCCAATCCTTGCAGTGGAGGCAGTTGATGCGGCCGGGGTTGGCGTTGATCCACGCCACGGGGTCGGAGCCGACCTCCACGCAGGTGCCGACGTCGAGCTGCAACATGAAATCCTTGGGCGTATTCGCCGCCAGGACCTCGATGGGCCGCTGGCCTTCCACCGGTGTGAACTCCGCCTGGTGATTGTGATAACCGGCGCGAAGCCCGGCGGCGCGGAACTTTTCGCAGGCCGCGGTGAGGGTGTCGGCGACCTTTCTCCAGCCCGCCAGGCCCGGCTCGACGCGGCCCGCGCTGGCCATCACGACGAACTTGCACCCCATGGCGTGGTTCAGGTCGATGGCCTTCTGGATACCGTCGCCGGTGAAGGCGTTCATGCCGTTGTGGGTGGAGTTGCAGCGGATGCCCAGGCCGTCCATGAGCTTCCTGACGTCCTTGGCCTGATCCAGCGTCCAACCGAAATAGGGCGCGAAGAATTCCACCACCTCGTAGCCCATTTTGGCGACGGCGGTGACGGTGCCGTTGAGGTCTTTGGCAAGCTCGTCGCGGACCGAGTAAAGCTCCAGGCCGACGGGGATGCGCCGGCGGCCTGCCGTGGACGGCCGCTGCGGTGTGGCCGAAACCAGGGGCGGCGCCGCGGCCGCGATGGCCAGAAACGACCGGCGGGAGAGGGAACTTTCGGATGCCATGCACAGAACGATAGCACAACAACTCGGATGGTATCCTGGGAACAGCCAGTGTCTCAGCCATTCCGCCTCCGCCGCTCCGCGGCCATCGTCTCGGGAACCCTGCTGGTCTTCGGCGCGCTGTATGCGTTCCAGCGGCCGTTCCGGGAGTACCCGGGGGTGGAGTACGAGAACTATCCGATCCCCAAGGACTTTAAAGAACCCGGCGAGTGGGTCTTCGCGCGCCTGATGTATCCTCCGGTGGGCCGCTACTACGGCGGGTTCGAGCTGGTGGGAAGCTGGAAAGAGGGCGGGTCGAACTGGACCATGGATTACCCGCGCTCCGACCGCCACTTCTCCGAAGCGCTGCGCCGGCTCACGCGCGTTTCCACGCGCTCGGTGGAGCAACCCGTGGACCTGGACACGGGCGACGTGTACGACTGGCCGTGGCTCTACGGCGTGGAGGTGGGCCACTGGAGCCTCACCGACGATGAGGCCAGAATGATGCGCGAGTACCTGCTGCGCGGCGGCTTCTTCATGTGCGACGATTTTCACGGCGCCATCGAGTGGGATGTCTTCGCCACCAGCATGAGGAAGGTGTTCCCCGACCGGCCCATCGTGGACATCGCCAATTCGGATGCCATCTTCCATACGTTGTACGACCTCGATCAGCGCTACCAGGTGCCCGGCGCGTTGTACCTGGAAACCGGCAAGACCTACGAGAAGGGCGAGACCGGCAAGGTTCCCCATTGGCGCGGCATTTACGACGATCGGGGCCGGCTGATGGCGGTCATGTGCCACAACATGGACCTGGGCGATTCGTGGGAGCACGCCGACAATCCCCAATACCCCGCGCGCTTTTCCGACCTGGGAATTCGCATCGGCGTGAACTACGTGATCTACGCGATGTCGCACTGAGGAAAAATCGATGAACTGGAGTTTCATGGGCGCGGCCCTGCTGGCTTTGGCCGTCGTGCTGGGAGCGTTCGGCGCGCACGTGATGAAGGACCGGCTGGACGCATACTCCATGGGCGTGTACGAGAAGGCGGTGTTCTACCATTTCATTCACGCCCTGGGGCTGCTGATGGTTTCGTTTTTGCCGAAGACCGGCACGTTTTCCGAATCGGCCGCCGGGTGGGTGTGCGGCCTGCTGCTGGCGGGAATCGTGATCTTCTCCGGGAGCCTGTACCTTCTGGCGGTGACCGGGAACCGCATGCTGGGCGCGATTACGCCGATTGGCGGCGTGTCGTTCATCGCGGCGTGGCTGATGCTGGCGTGGTTTTTGATGAGGAGATAAGATGGCACTCGACCTGGTTGCGATAGCTCGTCAGGAAATGGTGGAGCGCGGCTTCACGCCCGATTTTCCGCCCGAAGTGGAGCGGCAGGTCGAGACCATCCGAGCGCAGCCCGATCATGGCCTGCGCGACCTGACTTCCCTGCTGTGGTCGTCCATCGACAACGACGATTCGCGGGATCTCGACCAGATCGAATGGGCCGAGCGCACCGCGGGCGGCATTCGCGTTCTGGTGGGAGTCGCCGATGTGGACTCCGCGGTCGCGAAAGGCACTCCTATCGACTGCTACGCGGCGCACGAGACCACCACGGTGTATGCCGGCGTCCACACGTTTCCCATGCTGCCGGAGCGGCTGTCGACCGGCATCACCTCGCTCAACGAGAGCGAGGATCGCGCGGCCGTCGTGATCGAGATGCTGGTCTCGGCCGACGGGTCGGTGGCGAGCGGCGCCATCTATCAGGCGTTGGTGCGGAACGGGGCGCAACTGACGTACAACGGAGTCGGCCCGTGGCTCGAGGGAGGAGCGAGTCCGCCGGCGAAGGTCGCCGCTTCCGCCGGCCTTCAGCAGCAACTGAAGCTGCAGGACGAAGCCGCCCAAGCGCTGCGGGAGGCGCGTTTCCGGCTGGGGGCCATCACCTTCGACCGCGCCGAGGCGGAGGTAACCGTCTCCGGCGGGCAGGTGCGCGACATAGCGGCCCGCGGCCACAATCGCGCCGCGCAATTGATCGAAGACTTCATGATCGCGGCCAACTCGGTGATGGCGCGCACGCTGCGCGACGCCGGCGTCTCTTCCATCCGGCGCGTGGTGAAGGCGCCGGAGCGCTGGGAGCGCATCGTGGAGCTGGCCTCGCGATACGGGGAGAAGCTGCCGCCCGATCCCGATTCGGGGGCGCTGAACGCGTTCCTCGTGCGGCGCAAGCAGGCGGACGCGGTCCACTACGCCGACATCTCGCTGGCGGTGCTCAAGCTGATGGGCCCGGGCGAGTACGTGCTGATGCGGCCGGGGGACGCCGAGCAGGGCCACTTCGGCCTGGCCGCGCACGATTACACGCACTCCACCGCGCCCAACCGGCGGTTCGCCGACCTGGTGACGCAGCGGCTGCTGAAATCCGTGTCACCCGGCGCGCCCTACTCCGACAGCGAGCTGGACGGTATCGCGCGCGACTGCACGCTGAAAGAGGATGCCGCGCGCAAGGTGCAGCGCGACATGAACAAACGGCTGGCGGCGGTGGCGCTGGCGCCTCGCATCGGGCAGGTGTTTTCCGCGGTGGTCACGGGCGTCACTCCGAAAGGCGTGTTCGTGCGGGCGCTCGATCCGCCGGTGGAGGGCCGCCTGATGCACGGCGAGCAAGGCCTGGATGTGGGCGACCGCCTGCGCGTCAAGCTGCTGAGCACGGATCCGCAGCGCGGCTTCATCGATTTTGGGAGGGCATAATGTTACTGCGGCATACCGTCGCGACCCTGGCCTACCGGGGCGGAAAGACCGTGCGCAACGCTCCGCCCGAGTTTGCGGAGTTCCGCCTCTCACCCGCTTCCCGCACGCCGGTCGAAATTCTGGCGCACATCGGCGACCTGCTGGATTGGGCGCTGCTGCTGGCGGACGGCAGGCATGAATGGCACACCTCGCTGCCGCTTCCGTGGGAGCGGGAGGTGGCGCGCTTCTTCGGCGCGCTCGAGGCGTTCGACCAACGCCTGGGCTCGGACCAGGCGCTCGGCTTTCCGGCGGAGAAACTTTTCCAGGGGCCGATTGCCGACGCCCTCACGCATGTCGGACAGCTCGCCATGCTGCGGCGCATGGCCGGATGCGCGATGCGCGGCGAGAACTACTTTCGCGCGGACATCGCCGCCGGGCGTGTGGGGCCGGAGCAGGCGCCGCCGGCGGTGGAGTTCGAGTGAGGGAGTCAACAGGCGAGCTTCGCTCGCCGGGCGGGTTGGACAACCCGCCGCAGGTTGCCAACCCGCCCCACGGAAACCGCCGCACGCGCGCCAGCCTGGTCTTGGCGGCGATGCTGTGGCTGGCGGTTTTGGGGCTGGCCCAGAGGTCCCGATTTCAGCGCGAAGAAGAGCCACGGCCGGTCTTTCCGGCCAATGGCGAGTTCCACTTCGTGCGCGTCGAGTACACCGACCTGCCCCAGTATCACCGAAGGTTCGGATTCGCCTCCCGCAGTGGCCAAGGCGAAGGCTGGTGGATCGTAGACTGGCCCGATGCCGAAGACCACTTCTCCATGGGGGTCCAGCGGCTAACCAGAATCGATACTGCGGAGCCGCGGCACTTCCGCCTCACCGACAACCGGCTCTTCGATCACCCCTGGCTCTACGCCACCCAGACCGGCTGGTGGGGCCTGAGCGGCGCCGAAACCGCGCGGCTCCGCGAATACCTGCTGCGAGGCGGATTCCTGGTGGTCGATGACTTCTGGGGCGCCGAGCAGTGGGAAGTGTTCCGCGAGACGATGCAGCGCGTCCTGCCGGACCGCCCCATCACGGACATCGCGCTCTCGGATCCGGTGATGCACGTCCTCTACGACATCGAGGCGAAGGACCTCACGTTCATCCCCGGGACGCGCCACTTGCGGCGAGGGCCAGGGGGCGCCATCGTGGTTCAGCAGCCCGAGGGAACATCGCCCGCCTGGCGCTCCATCACCGACGACCGCAACCGCATGGTGGTCGCCGTCAACTTCGACACCGATGTCGGCGACGCATGGGAGTACGCCGATTCGCCCATCTACCCGGAGGCCATGACCGCGCTGGCCTACAGGTATGGGATCAACTACCTGATCTACTCGATGACGCACTGAGCAGGACAGGCCCTGCCCTCCGCGGCCGCCTGTCCCTGCTCATGAACGCCACAGGTTAGAGCTAGCAGGCTAGCTGGCCGACGTGTTGGCCGCAGCGAGCTGGCTGTTGGTTACCGACCAGATTCCCTTGATGCTGCCGCCCGCGCCCAGGAAAAGGGCAGCGGAAGCCAGCGCCACGAATGCCATGAGCAAGGTGTACTCGATCAAGTCCTGGCCCTGCTCTTCATTCCAAATATTTCGCAAAAACGTCATTTGAATTTCCTCCACGATATTGTCAGTACTGGCCGTGTCCCGGCCGCTTCTGTGAGTATCAGGGGAGTCGGGATCCTTCTGCTAGTCCTGCTAGTACGGGTCAGGTTGGAGTTGTTGTCCAAAGTTAACAGCAGACGCAGGAAGACATCGCGGTCCACTACAATGAAAGAAAGTGCTGGCTGCATTCCTGCTCTACGCCTCCCTGGTGAACGATGTCCGCGGACTGATCGAGCGCCACGACATGGCCACGGCCGAGCGCGCGGCACGGAGCTATCAGTCGCAGGCCGGCGTCACCCCGGAGCTGGCCGCCGCCCTCTCCTGGCTGGCCCGCGGCGCGCTCGAGAGCAAGCAGTACGATCAGGCCGACCATTATGCCGGCGAGACCCGCAAGATGACCGCCGAGCTGTTGCGAACGCGCCGGCTCGAAGCCGATCCCTGGTTGCCCACGGCTCTCGGCGCCTCCATCGAGGTTCACGCGCAGGTGCTGGCGGCTCGCGGCGAGCGCGTCGAAGCTATCGGTTACCTTCGCCAGCAACTCGGGTTATACGGCTCCACGTCCATCGGCGAGCGAATCCGCAAAGACCTCAACCTGCTGAATCTCGTGGGTAAGCCCGCTCCCGCGCTCGATGAGCAGGAGTGGCTCGGTTCAAAACCCGTGCCGCTCTCCGAACTGCGCGGGCATCCCGTCCTGCTGTTTTTCTGGGCTCACTGGTGCGGCGACTGCAAGGCCGAAGCCGCGGTGCTCGCGTCGGTGATGCGGAGCTATGGCCCCCAGGGGCTGAAGGTGGTCGCGCCCACTCGCTTGTACGGTTATATCGCCGGGGGCATGGAGGCGCCGCCGGCCCTCGAGAAGCCGTACATCGATCGCATCCGCCAGCAATATTATCCGATGCTCAACGGCATCCCATGCCCGGTCAGCGCCGGCAGTTTCCTGGAGTACGGGGCCGCCACCACGCCGACACTCGTCTTGATCGACGCCGCGGGTATCGTTCGCTTCTATCACCCCGGGGCCCTCACCGAACCCGAACTGTCGGCGCAGATTCGAAAGCTCGTGCGGAAATGACGTGCCGTTACGCAGTCCGGCGTTTGTCCTGCCGGGTCATTTTATCCGCCCGGAAACGCGTATAGTCCTCCAACGACTGTATCAGGCCGTCGATTGCGGAGCGTCGGGCGTAAAGGTAATCCAGTTCCTTTTTGAAGCTTCGGGTGGGTTCCAGCGTCACAGGAGCTTTCTTCTCAAACAACATAGTACAGGTGTACCAGATAGCCTAGGAGTTTACAATAGAAATACAGGGAGTGCCGGATTCTAAAATGCGGGTTCGGTACTACCCTCATTTGCGGAGTCCAGACGATTTAACCCAGGTATTTCTGTAGTTGAGCGACATCGGGCGGTACCAGTATAGGCTTGTTGCCCCAATTGGAAACGAGCCTGGTACCGTCTGGAGCCTGTAGCTCTCCGGTGTGGTACCGATAAATGTAGTCCTGATCCTTTAAGAGATTGCCGGTGAGCACCGCCACCACGTCCGCATCGCGGGCCATCACACCCGCCGCCACCAGCTTCCGGATGCCCGCCAGGGTGGCGGCGGACGCCGGCTCGCAGCCGATGCCGCACCGGCCGATCACCGCCTTGGCGTCGGCGATTTCCTGTTCCGTTACCTTCTCGGCCGTCCCGCCCGAAGCCGTGACCTCGTGCAGCGCCTTGGGCCAGGAGACCGGATCACCGATCTTGATCGCGGTCGCCAGCGTCTCGGGATGCGCCACCGCGTTCAGGCGCGGGGCGGCAGCGCCGCCGATCCGCCTGCGCCCGGCTTCCACCAGCTCGTAGAACGGGGCCGCGCCAGTGGCTTGAATCACCGCCAGGCGCGGCAGCCGATCGATCAGGCCAAAGTCCTTCATCTCGCGAAGTGCTTTGCCAAACGCCGAAGTGTTGCCCAGGTTGCCGCCTGGCAGCACCACCCAGTCCGGCACGCGCCAATCGCGCTGGTCCATCATCTCCACCATGATGGTCTTCTGTCCTTCGATGCGGAAGGGATTGATGGAATTGAGCAGGTAGATGCCGGCGCGCTCGGCGAGTTCCCGGACCAGCGCCAGGATCTGGTCGAAGTTAGCTTCCACCTGAAAAGTGCGCGCGCCGTACTCCAGCGCCTGCGCCAGCTTTCCGAACGCGATGTTCCCGTGCGGCAGGAAGACGATCGGCTCGAGCCCCGCCGCGCTGGCGTACGCCGCCATGGACGCCGAGGTGTTGCCGGTGGATACGCAGGCCACCCGCGACACTCCGAGGCGCAGGGCCTGCGCCACGCCGCACGTCATGCCGTTGTCCTTGAACGAGCCCGTGGGATTGAAACCCTGATGCTTGAACACCAGCCGGTCGAGGCCGCCGTACTCCGCGGCGCGCGGCGCATCCAGCAGCGGCGTGTTGCCTTCCCGCAGCGTGACCACGCGGTCGGAATCCGAGAGGAACGGCAGGAATTCGCGGTACCGCCACACGCCGCTCTGGTCCAGCGGCGCGTTCGAAGTGCGCCGCTGGCGCCAAAGGTCCTTCAGTTTCGCCGCCGGCTGTTCCGGCGCGCTGTACGCGGCCTCCAGGAGCCCGCCGCATTTCGGGCAATTGTAGATAACTTCGGTGATCGGGAATCGGGCGCGGCACCGCTCCTCAAAACAGACAAGCTCCGCTGGCATGAAGCCTCTATTATAAGAGGCTGGGGCCGGCGGCCCCGCACTTCGCCTATGATGAAGATAGCTTTATGACCTTCGAAGAACGCATGGAAGCCATCGACCGGCGGCTGGAACGGCTGACCGAGCGCCACGAAGCCCTCGCCCAGACCTTGGAACTGCTCATCCAGGAGAACAAGGAAACCTTCCGTGAGATCGCCCTCCGCTTCCGAGACACTCGCGACACTATCGAGGGCTTGGCCCGCATTGCCGGTGTCCACCAGGAACGGCTCGACGAGCACGAGGAGCGCCTCGACAACCTGGAAAAATAGGCGTTCCGAAGGGCATGCTCGCTGTCTACGTAGAAAACGGCGCCGTTACCACCCGCGAGACGCCCATGCCTCAACGGCCGCCGGGCTTTGCTTTGCTGCGCCTCATCGTGGGCGGCATCTGCAACACCGATCTCGAACTCCAGAGGGGCTATTACGGATTTGCCGGCGTCCCGGGGCACGAGTTCGTGGCCGAAGTGGCGGAGGCGGACGACCGCGCGCTCCTCGGCAAACGCGTCATCGGTGAAATCAACCTCGCGTGCGCAAGCTGTGAGTGGTGCCGCAAGGGCCTGGGGCGACACTGTCCCCATCGCACGGTATTGGGAATCGTCAACTATCCCGGCGCCTTCCAGGAGTTCTTCGCGCTGCCCGAGCGCAACCTGCACATCGTGCCCGATTCGGTGCCGCTCGAACGCGCCGTCTTCGCGGAGCCGTTAGCGGCGGCATGCGAAATCCTCGACCAGGTCTCCATTCCGTGCGGCGAAACCGTGGCGGTGCTCGGCGATGGCAAGCTCGGGCTGCTCGTCGCGCTCACGCTCAACGTACACGGTTACAAGGTCCATCAGTTCGGGCGGCACCCCGAGAAACTGCGCATCCCGGCAGCGGCGGGCGTCGCCACCGAGGTCGCCACGGGCCAACTGCCCCAGGCCGCCTACGGATGGGTGGTGGATGCCACGGGCAACCCTGAGGGCCTGCGCAGCGCGGCGGCCATGGCGCGGCCCAGGGGCACGGTGATTCTGAAATCGACGGTGCACGGCAACGTTCCGGTGGACACCGCTCCCATCATCGTCAAGGAGATCACTCTGGTCGGCTCGCGCTGCGGCCGCATGGAAGCCGCGCTGCCGCTGCTGGAGCACGGCCTCATCCGCGCGGAGGACCTGGTGGCGGACCGTTTCCCGCTGCGGGATGCTTCCCGGGCCTTCGCCCGCGCGGCCGAACGCGGCATCCTCAAGGTCCTGCTAGAGCCTGTGTAGTGTACCGGCGCCGCCGCTCAATCGATGACCCGATTCAAAATTGCGGAATAGGCATCGATACGGCGGTCGCGCAGAAAAGGCCAGTTGCGCCGCACCTCTTCCATGCGCCGCGGGTCGCATTCCACGACCAGGGTTTCCTCGCCGTCGTGCGAGGCCTCGGCCAGTACCTGCCCGAAAGGATCGGCCACGAACGATCCGCCCCAAAACTCCAGGCCGTGCCCCGGAGGCCCTTCGTATCCCACCCGATTGACCGCCGCCACGTAGACCCCGTTGGCGATGGCGTGGGAGCGCTGGATGGTGCGCCAGGCATCGTGCTGCGCCGTGCCCGATTGCGCCTTCTCCGCGGGATGCCAGCCGATCGCCGTGGGATAGAACAGCACCTGCGCGCCCGCCAGCGCCGCCAGCCGCGCCGCCTCCGGAAACCACTGGTCCCAGCACACCAGGGGCGCCACCCTCGCGTAGCGCGTGTCGAAGCAGCGAAACCCCAGGTCGCCCGGCGTGAAGTAATACTTCTCGTAGTACAACGGGTCCTCAGGAATGTGCATCTTGCGATACGCGCCCAGCAACGCGCCGCCGGCATCGATCACCAGGGCGGTGTTGTGGTACACGCCCGCCGCGCGCCGCTCGAACACCGAGCCCACAATCGCAATGGAAAGCTCGCTCGCGAGCCGCGCGAGGGTCTCGCTGGTCGGCCCCGGAATCGGCTCGGCCAGGTCGAACAGGTCCGGGTTCTCCTCTCGGCAGAAGTATTGCGACCGGAACAACTCCTCTAGGCACACGATCTGCGCGCCCCTACCGGCGGCTTCCCGGATGCGCCATTCGGCCTTTGCCAGATTCTCGGCGGGATCTTTCGAGCAGGCCATCTGGATCAGGCCCACGCGGAACTTGGCGCGCTGCACAAGACCATTGTAGCGGCGTATGATTGCTAATTGACCTTCCGATCGCTGGTTCTGTTCGATATCGACGGCACGCTGGTCCGGCGCGCCGGCCCGCATCACCGCCAGGCTTTGGTCGACGGCGTTCGGCGCGTGACCGGCCTCGAGACCACCACCGAGGGCATCCCCGTGCAGGGCATGCTGGATCCCGACATTCTGACCACCATGATGCGCCGCGTGGGCGTGCCCGCCGCGCGCATTCGCGAGACCATGCCCGAAATCTGGCGCGCGGCCGAGCGCTACTATCTCCGCGTCTGCCCGGCGCTCGACGATAAGCATTGCCCCGGCGTCGAGCCGTTGCTCGAGCGGCTCACGCGGCGCGGCGTCTTGCTGGGCCTGGTGACCGGCAACCTGACGCGCATCGGCTGGCGCAAGCTGGAACGCGCCGGCCTGCGCAAGTATTTCCGATTCGGAGCCTTTGGCGAGATGGCCAGGAATCGCTCCCTGCTGGCGAAGATGGCCTTGCGGCAGGCCATCCGCGAAGAGTGGATCGGCCGCGGCGCGCCGGTCTCGCTCGTCGGCGACGCCCCCGCCGATATTCGCGCGGCGCGATACAACGGTATCCGCGCCATCGCGGTAGCCACCGGCCTCACGCCCGTCGAGGAGCTTCAGACCGAAGGGCCGGACATCCTGCTCGAGGATCTTCGCGCATTTCGTATGAAAATGGTGGAAAGCACGGGTTCGCATCCCGCCCCTTCGCGCCGCCCCTTGACCGGGCGAGGCCGGAGGGCGCAGTGTGGGAAGTTAGTTCGTTAGGACCCTATATGTTCAGGCCCCGGTTTCTTCTCGGTTTGATCCTGGCAGGCTTACCCGCTTGCGCGCAACAGTACATCATTACCACCATTGCCGGCGGCGCCCCCCCGGTCACGCCCACGGCCGCCGCCGGCGCTTCCATCGGCGATCCTCCCCGGGTGGCCGTCGACGCTGCGGGCAACGTCTACTTCGCCAGCATCGACTCCGTGTTCAAGGTGGACCACGCCGGCACGCTCACCCGCCTGGCGGGCACCGGGCGATACGGCATCTCCGGCGACGGCGCGGCCACCAGCGCCCAGTTGGCTTTTCCCGAAGGCCTGGCGGTGGACGCCGGGGGCGACGTTTACGTCGCGGAACACGATGCCAACCGGATCCGCAAGATCTCCGCGGACGGCGCCATCAGCACGTTCGCCGGCACGGGGACCGCGGGTTTTTCCGGCGACGGCGGGCTTGCCGCGAGCGCGCAGTTCCGAGGGCCCACCGGCCTGGGCATCGATTCCGCCGGCAACCTGTACGTGGCCGACACCGGCAACAGCGTCATCCGCAAAATCTCGCCCGGCGGCGTCATCACCACCGTCGCGGGAAGCACCGAGCTGGGATACGGAGGCGATGGCGGCCCGGCTACCCAAGCCGATCTGAACGGCCCCGAGGGCGTGGCGGCGGATGCCGCGGGCAACCTCTACATCGCCGACACGTTCAATCACCGCATCCGCAAGGTGGCTCTCGACGGCACCATGACCACCTTCGCCGGAAACGGCTACCCCGGCTACGGCGGCGATAACGGCCCGGCCACCGGCGCGACCGTCGAGTTGCCCACCGACGTGACCGTGGACCAGCAGGGCGGCATCTTCATCGCCGACCTGGGCTCCAGCCGCATCCGCAAGGTGACCAACGGCATCATCAGCACCGCCGTGGGCACCACCAACGGTCAGACGCCGGTCGGCGGGCAACTCGCCGATTCCGTCCGGTTGAGCGGACCCACCGGCGTGGCCGTGGATTCCGCCGGCACGATCTACTTCGCCGAAGGCTCGATCGGCTCCGGCTCGGGACTCGACGTGGGCGATTTCCGGATCTGGAAGGTCACGACCGACAACGTCCTTGCGGTCGCGGCAGGCAACGGCCTGGACAGCTTCTCCGGCGATGGCGGCCCCGCGATTCTGGCTCAATTGAACGCGCCCGCGAACGTCGCGGTGGACTCCGAAGGCAATCTGTTTGTCGCCGACTCCTTGAATAACCGCGTGCGGCGGATTTCCGCCGATGGCCAGATCGCCACCGTCGCCGGCACCGGCGCGGCCGGTTTCGGAGGCGACCAAGGTCCCGCCACCAAAGCGCTCCTCAACCAGCCCATGGGCGTGGCGGTGGATGCCGGGGGCAACCTCTACATCGCCGACACCGGCAACAACAAAGTCCGGATGGTCTATCCCGACGGCACCATCGGCACGTTGGCCGGCAATGGCAACGCGGCTTTCTTCGGCGACGGCGGCGACGCGCTCACCGCCGCGCTGCACGCCCCGCGCGCCGTGGCCATCGACGCTACCGGCGTCCTGTACGTCGCCGACACGCTGGACCACCGCGTGCGCACGATCGTCGATGGCATCATCGATACCGTGGCGGGACGCGGCCAGGGCTTCGGCGGCGACGGAAGCCAGGCCTCGAACGCGCTCCTGAACTTCCCCTCCTCCCTGGCCACCGACTCGAACGGCAATCTGTATATCGCCGATCAGGACAACGGGCGCATTCGAAAAGTCTCGGCCGCCGGCATCATCTCGACCGTCGCCGACAGCCTCTCTAACCCGCAGGGCGTGACCGTGGACCGCGCCGGCAACGTCTACGTCTCCGAAGCGGGCCAGAACCGCATCCGCAAGGTCGCCGGCGACGGAACCGTCACCACCGTCGCGGGCAACGGCCAGTGCTGCTACACCAACGATGGCGGACCGGCTACCAGCGCCTCCCTCAACTCGCCGTGGGGCATCGCCGCCGATCCGTCCGGCAACATCTACTTTGCCGACTCCGCCAACGATGCCATCCGCCTGCTGCAACCCGCGCCCGCGGGCGGCGTCCAGGGCGCGGTCACCAACGCCGCCAGCAACCTCGCGGGTCCGATCGCGCCGGGAGAGATCGTTACCATCTACGGCTCGGGCATCGGACCGGCGCAGCCGGCCCAGTTCCAATCGGTGAACAGCCTCGGTTTGGTGGGCCCGCAGCTCGGCGGCGAAAGCGTGCTGTTCAACGGCACGTTCGGCCCCGTCCTTTACGCCTCCGCCACGCAGGTGACGGCGATTGTGCCTTACAGCGTCGCCGGCCCGAATGTGCAGATCGCCGTGGAGTATCAGCGCCGCATCTTGCTGACCACCGCCGCCGCCCTGGCCGCCACCGCGCCGGCATTGTTCACAATGGACGCGTCCGGCAGGGGCCAGGCCCTGGCCTACAATCAGGACGGCTCGCTCAACAGCGCCACTCATCCCGCCGCCGGTGGTAGCGTCGTCACCTTCCTGGGCACCGGCGAAGGCCAGACCACACCGGCAGGAGTGGATGGCCAACTCGACGGCACTCCGGCGCCGCGCCCGGTTGCCCCGGTGGCCGTCACCATCGGCGGCCAGCCCGCCACCGTGCAATACGCCGGCGGATCGGCCGGCAGCGTCGCCGGCGTGTTGCAGATCAACGTGCTCGTGCCCGCCGGATTGCCCGCCGGCCCCGTACCGGTGGTCGTGCAGGCGGGCGGCGTGTCCAGTCCGCCGGGGGTCACGATCGTGGCGGGCGGAAGCTGACGAGCCAGGGGCTCCGCCCTTCACAGTCGCGGAAGCAGTTGGTGGCGATTGACCACGTCGCCCACCGCCGCCTCATTATCGAGCACCAGCCGGTAAATCGCCCGATAGTGATCCCCTGCCCAGAACTCCATGATCTGGTGCGACCTCTCGCCCCCGATCAAGGCTCTCATTTTCTGCCACTCGGCGTAGCAGACGATTATGTGAAGATAGGAGCTTTCCTCGTCGGAGGCACCGTCCAGGCCGCCCACCGGCAGGCGCGGATATGCTGTTTTCAACTCTGCGATCGCGGCGGATGTGTCACGCGCATGCGCCGTTTCATACCAATGGTATTCTTCATGGACAAACGTTGAGAGGAGGAGCAAATCATCCTTCAGGTGGCGTGTATGCAGCGTCAGGACGGGATGGCTGTGAGGGATGGCATCCTGATCGATCACGACCCTGCGCGTCCATACCCAATCCGAAAGATCGTACGCCTTGAGTAGTCCCTGGAGCTGCTGGCGAGTCTCCGCCTCCGCGGTGGTTCCGTGCGCCAGCGAGACCTCTATTTCCGGGGTGGCGCCGTAGACCAGAAAGCACGCCAGCGCAGCAAACCAAAGCCGCTCACGAAACCGCATGGGGCTCCTCTCAGGAAGTCAGGACGTTGCAGCACGGCATAACGTTGATTCTGTCCAACGATCCGCTGCCTGACAAAAGGCCGCGGCCACCGGGCCCCTGAGGGTCCGCCGGCCGCGGCTTCCGATCCAAGGAGAGGGGAACCTATTCTTCGCTTTTCTCTTCGGGCTCGCGTCCTTCGCGCTGCGCTTTGAGGCGCTCTTCGCGGCGCTTGGCGCGATCGGCGGCGCGCTTCACCAGCTCGGAGCCCACCAGCTCGATCATGGCCAGCTCCGCGCCGTCGCCCTTGCGCGGCCCCAGGCGCGTGATGCGGGTGTAGCCGCCGTTGCGCTGTCCGAAACGCGTCCCCAGCGAATCGAAGAGCTTCTTCACCGACGCGGGAGTGTTCAGCACCGCCGCGGCCTGCCGGCGGGTATGCAGGCTGTCCCGCTTGGCCAGCGTGATCATTTTCTCCACCAGCGGGCGCACGGCCTTGGCCTTGGGAACCGTGGTGATCACGCGCTCCTGCAGTATCACGCTGGTCGTGAGATTGCGCAGCAGCGCGTTGCGGCTGGCCGCGGGCCGCTTCAGTTTGAATCCGGCAACCTTGTGTCTCATGCGCTAACCCTCGATCGCATCCTGCTGGCTCTCGTCGTCGGGGCCGTAATCCGGCAGCACGCCGCCCACCTGCGGCGGCGCCACCAGCCGCCCGTGCGCGTCGATGCGCATGCCCAGGGACAGGCCCATGTTGGCGAGAATTTCCTTGATCTCGTTGAGCGACTTGCGGCCGAAGTTCTTGGTGCGCAGCATTTCGGCCTCGGTCTTCTGCACCAGCTCGCCGATGGTCTGGATGTTGGCGTTCTTGAGGCAGTTGTAAGAGCGGACGCTCAACTCCAGCTCTTCGACCGAGCGGTTCAGGACTTCGTTCATCTTGTCCAGGCCGCGCTCGGAGACTTCCTCGGCCTGCTCCGGCACTTCCTCGAAGTTGATGAAGATGGTCATGTGGTCTTTGAGCAGCTTGGCGGCGTACCCGATGGCGTCCTGGGGCGATACCGCGCCGTTGGTCCAGACTTCCAGCGTGAGCTTGTCGTAGTCGGTCATCTGCCCCAGGCGCGCGGCTTCCACCTGGAAATTGACCTTGCGCACCGGCGAGTGGACCGAATCGATGGGGATGTAGCCCAGCGCCAGATCCTCGTCGAAGTTCTTGTCGGCGCTGACGTAGCCGCGCCCGCTCTTCAGGCGCATTTCGACGTTGAGCCGGCCGCCCTCGCTGACTGTGGCGATGTGCAGGTCGCGGTCGAGCACTTCGACATCCTGATCGGTTTCGATCTGGGCGCTGCGCACTTCGCCCGGATGCTCCACGTTGAGGCGCACCGTCTTGATGCCTTCGCCCATGATCTTGAATGGAATCTGCTTGAGGTTGAGAATGATGTCGGTGGCGTCCTCAACCACGCCCGGAATGGGGCTGAATTCGTGCTCTACGCCGTCGATGCGCACGGCCGTTATGGCCGCGCCTTCGATGGAGCTCAACAGCACGCGGCGCAGGCTGTTGCCGATGGTGGTGCCGAAACCGCGCTGGAAAGGCTGCGCGGTGAACATGCCATACCGCTCCGTAAGGCTTTCGGTATTGGCAACCAATCTCTTTGGTTTCTGGAATCCCTTAAACATAGAACCTCTCAGAAGTCAGACGTCTGATGTCGGAGTCCGGACCCGTAGCGGCTTCCGGCCTCTTATTTCGAATACAACTCCACGATGAGCTGCTCGTTCAACTGGATCTGCACCAGCTCGCTGCGCTGGGGCAGGCTCGTGATGCGGCCCTTCAAACCCTCGCGGTCCACGTCGATCCAATTCGGCGCCGGCGCGTGGGCCGTGGCGTCGCGGGCGGCCAGAATGGTGGGATTGTTCCGGCTGCTTTCGCGAACGGCCACCAGGTCGCCGATTTTCACCAGCGCGGACGGGATGTCGCACTTGCGCCCGTTGACATCGATGTGTCCGTGGCGGACCACCTGGCGGGCCTGGGCCCGGCTGGTGCCGAATCCGATGCGGTATACCACGCTGTCGAGCCGGCGCTCCAGGTTGGACATCAGCAAATCGCCGGTGATGCCCTTGGAATGCGCGGCCTTTTCGTAGTTGGCGCGGAACTGGCGTTCCAGCACGCCGTAAATGCGGCGCACTTTCTGCTTCTCGCGAAGCTGCAGGCCGTAGCCCACGATCTTCGCCTTGCGATCCTTGCCGTGCTGCCCGGGGACGAAATTGCGGCGCTCGATGGCGCACTTTTCGCTGTGGCAGCGCTCGCCCTTGAGATAAAGCTTCATGCCCTCGCGCCGGCATTGCCGGCAGACCGGGCCGATGTATCTTGCCAAGTTGCTCTCCTAACCTTTCCTTCAAGGTGCGGTTTACAGCCGGACCCAGGGGGGCGAGGCCTTCTTCCCGCTTACAGAGCTGACAGCTTTCAGCCTATCAGCTACACTCTCCGCTTCTTCGGCGGACGGCAACCGTTGTGCGGAATCGGCGTGACGTCCTTGATGGTGCGAACTTCGATGCCGGCGGTGGACAGCGCGCGCACCGCGGATTCGCGTCCCGAACCCGGGCCGCTGACCCGAACCTCCACGGTCCGCAGGCCGCTCTCGCCCGCCTTGTTGGCCGCCGTCAGCGCCGCCTGCTGCGCGGCGAACGGCGTGCCCTTGCGCGATCCCCGGAATCCCAGCGAGCCCGCGCTGGACCACGCGATGGTGTTCCCTTCCTGGTCGGCAATAGTGACGATGGTGTTGTTGAACGTCGCCTGGATGTGCACGATGCCCGCGTGGACGACGCGCTTTTCCTTTTTCTTGAAGCTCTTCTTCTTGCCCGCTTTTACTGGTGCTTTCGCCATATGCCTCTATGTCTTGGACGCGGATTTCTTCTTGTTGGCCACGGTGCCGCGGCGCGGTCCCTTGCGCGTGCGCGCGTTGGTGTGGGTGCGCTGGCCGCGTACCGGCAGCCCGCGGCGGTGCCGCAGCCCGCGGTAGGAGCCCATCTCGATGTGGCGCTTGATGTTCATCGAGATTTCCTTGCGCAGATCGCCTTCCACGGCGCCCTCTTCTTCCAGGATCTGGCGGACGCGGTTGACCTCGTCTTCGGTCAGATCGCGCACCTTCTTGTTGAAATCGATGCCGGCCCGGTAGAGGAGCGACTTCGAACGGGTACGGCCGATGCCGTAAATGTAAGTCAACCCGATCTCGGCCCTCTTGCCGGCCGGCAGATCCACGCCGGCTAGTCGTGCCATATGTTTACCCCTGCCTCTGTTTATGTTTCGGATTCACGCAGATGACCCGCACCACGCCTTCGCGGTTGATCACCTTGCATTTGTCGCAGATCTTCTTGACCGACGCTCGCACTTTCATTTCAGCCTCTGGGCAGGCCGGAGCCCCGCCCCATTCCAATCTTGCGCGTGATCCTGCCACGCGTCGGGTCGTGGGGAGTCAGCTCCACCTCCACCCGGTCGCCCGGAACCAACCGGACGAAATTCCGTTTCACCGCGCCCACCAGGTGGGCCAAAACCTGTTGCCCGGTCCCCAATCGGACCGCGTACACCAACGATGGCCGTTCCTCCACCACCGTCGCCTCGACCTTCAAGGCCTCGTCAGCACCCACGGCCCGTTCTCCGTCACCGCGATGCAATGCTCGAAGTGGGCCGAATTGGAGCCGTCCTTCGTGACCGCCGTCCACTTGTCCTTCAGCACCACCGCTTCCGGCCGCCCGGCGTTCACCATCGGCTCCACCGCCAGCACCATGCCTTCCTTCAGCCGCGGATTCTCGTTCTTGCGATCCACGTAGTTGGGCACCTGCGGCTCCTCGTGGAGCTGCGTGCCGATGCCGTGCCCCACATACTCGCGCACCACGGAAAACCCGTTGCTCTTGACGTGCTGCTCCACCGTGCCGCAAACGTCAAACAGGCGATTCCCCGCCCTCACCCGGTCGATGGCCAACTCCAGGGCTTCCTTGGTCACCCGGAGGAGCTTCCTGGTCTGCTCGCTCACCTCGCCGATCGGAACCGTGACGGCCGAATCGCCGAAATACCCGTCCAGCTTCACCCCGGTATCGATGGAGACGATGTCGCCGCCCTTCAGGACGCGCTTGGGATTCGGCATCCCGTGCACGATCTCCTGGTTCACCGAGGTGCACAACACGAACCTGTATGTATCGCCGGCGGCCGGAACATAATAGCCCTGGAAAGCGGGCCGCGCCCCGGCATCGGCGATCATCTTCACCGCCGCGACTTCCAGGTCCATCGTCGTGGCCCCTTCCACCGCGATCTCACTCAACTTCTGCAGGATCTGCCACACCAGCAGACCGCTGCGCCGCATCTTCTCCAGCTCAGCCGCGGTCTTGCGTACGATCATCCGTCTCCATCGCCCGCCGGATCTTCTGAAACACCGCGTCGGGCGGATCGTTTCCGGCCACCACCTCGACCACCCGCCGCCCGGCCGTGAGGTAAAACTCCAGGACGGGCCGCGTTTGCCGCTCGTATGCTTCCAGGCGCTCGCGGATCACCGCTTCGCTGTCGTCATCGCGAACCACCAGCGCCTCGCCGTCGAGATCGCACAAACCATCCTCTTGTGGAGGGTGGAAAGCAAGGTTATACAGGGTTCCGCACTGGGGACACTGCCGGCGCCCGGTCAAGCGGCCGATAATAATATTGTAATCGACCACCAGGTAAATCACCAACTCGCGAATCCCGCGCCCGTCCAGCCATCCGCACAGGTGTCCGGCCTGCGCCAGCGTGCGCGGGTACCCATCCAGCACAAATCCCTTCGCGGCGTCCGGTTGGCTGAGCCGGTCTTCCACCATCCGGTTCACCAGTTGGTCGTTCACCAGCGCGCCTGAGTGCATGGTGGCGGCCACCTCGGTCCCCACTCCCGCGCCCTCCCGGATGCCCGCGCGCAGCATGTCTCCCGTGGATACATGCGGCACGCGCAGGCAATGCGTCAACATCTTGGCCTGGGTCCCTTTGCCGGAGCCAGGCGATCCGAACAAAACGATGGCTTTCACAGAAATCTAGAATGTGCTCCGCCGGCCGCGAATCCGTCCCGACCGGGGAGTGAACCCTTCATAATGGCGCATGATGAGCTGGGCTTCGATCTGGTTGATCGTATCCATGGCCACGCCCACCACGATCAGCAGCGAAGTGCCGCCGAAATAAAACTGCACGTTCAGCCCTTCCAGAAGCTCCCGCGGCGCGACGCGGTCGATCCAGTTGCCGACCAGCCACAGGTGATTCAGCTTGATGCCCGAAATCATGATGTCCGGGATCAGGCACAGGATGGAAAGATAGATGCCGCCCACCACCGTGATCTTGGTGAGAATGGCGTTCATGTAGTCGGCGGTGTTCCGTCCGGGACGAATCCCCGGAATGAACCCGCCGTACTTGCGCATGTTGTCCGCGGCTTCGTTGGGGTTGAAGATGATCGATACGTAGAAAAAGCAGAAGAAAATGATGCCGGCCACGAACAGCACGTAGTACATCGGCTCCCCGTGCGAGATGTTCTTGAGCGTAGTCGACAGCCAGCTTATATTCTTGACCCAGGACATCAGCGCCAGTTGCTGCGGGAAGGCCAGCAGCGAGGAAGCGAAGATCACCGGGATCACGCCGCCCGCGTTCACCTTCAGCGGCATGTGCGTGGACTGCCCGCCCATCACCCGCCGGCCCACCACGCGCTTGGCGTATTGCACCGGGATGCGCCGCTCGCCGCGCTCCACCAGGACGATAAACGCCACCACCGCGACCATCATGACGATGATCATGATGAACTTGATGGCGCCCCATTCGTGGGTCACGAACACGTTGGTCCAGATATTGTTCAGGGCGCGCGGAAGCCCCGTCACGATTCCCGTGAAGATGATCAGCGACATGCCGTTGCCCACGCCGCGCTCGCTGATCTGCTCGCCCAGCCACATGATGAAGGCGGAACCGGTGGTGAGCGAGATGATCGTCAGCAGGACGAAGCCAATGCCGGGATTTCTTACGATGCCCTGCTGCATGGACATCAGGCCCGAGGCGATGCCGATGGACTGCAGGACCGAGAGGATCACCGTCAGGTAGCGGGTCCACTGGGTGATCTTGCGCCGGCCCAGCTCGCCTTCCTTCTGCAGCTTCTCGAGAGTGGGAACCACGACCGTCAGCAACTGGAGGATGATCGACGACGTGATGTACGGCATGATCCCCAGGGCGAAGACGGTCAGCTTCCGGATGTTGCCGCCGGCGAACAGGTCGAAGAAGCCGAAGATGGATCCCGCCTGCGAGTTGAAAAACGACTCCCACACCTTGGTGTCGATGCCCGGGGTCGGGATTTGACTGCCCAGCCGATACACCGCCAGCAGGCCCAGGGTAAACAGGACCCGCTTGCGGAGGTCGGGAACGCGAAACATGTTCGCGAATGCTTCCAGAAACTTGTTCATGCTTCCCTCGGTTTCCCGGCGCTATTGCCTGGCCGCGCCGATCACCTGTGCCGAGCCGCCGGCCTTCTCGATCTTCTCCAATGCCGATTTGGAAAAATGGTGGGCTTCCACCGTAATCTTGCGCGTCAACTGGCCCGTGCCCAGGACCTTCAGCCCCTCGCCCAGCTTGCGGACCACCCCCAGCTCCATGAGCCGGTCGACCGTGAAGGTGTCGCCCTCCAGCTTCTCCAAGCGGCCCAGGTTGACGATAGCGTACTGCTTCTTGAAAATGTTAGTGAATCCCCGCTTGGGGAGCCGGCGGTGCAGCGGCATCTGGCCGCCCTCGAAACCGCGCTTCTGGCTGAAGCCGGTGCCCGCGTGCTGCCCCTTGCTGCCGCGCGTGGCGGTCTTGCCGTGGCCCGAGCCCATGCCGCGCCCGATGCGCTTGCGGGCCTTCTTCTGTCCGGCCGGGGGTCTCAATCCGCTGAGGTTCATTCTCTCGATCTCCTTGTACAGCCCGTCACGGGCGCCAGTGCCGCGCTAGTTACTCCACCACTTCCAGCAGATGCGGAACTTTCTTGACCATTCCGCGAAACACCGGCGTATCCGGCCGTTCCACCACCTGGTTGAGCTTTCGCAGTCCCAGTCCTTTGACGACCCTCTTGTGTTTTGCCGGACAGCAGATGGGGCTGTGGACCAGCTTGATTCTGATTTTGCCTTCCATTACAGTTTCTCCACCGCCAGCCCGCGCATCTCGGCCACCGCGTTCCGGTCGCGCAGCGATTCCAGAGCGTGAATGGTCGCCTTCACCACGTTGTGCGGATTGCGGCGCCCGATCGATTTGGTCAGCACGTTGGGGACTCCGCAGGCCGTCAGGACCGCGCGCACCGCGCCGCCGGCAATGACGCCCGTGCCGGCGGGCGCCGGCTTCAGCAGCACCAGCGAGGCCGCGTACTTGCCGAGCACCTGGTGCGGAATGGTGGTATCCAGCAGGTGCACCCTGTGCAGGTTCTTCTTGGCGGCCTCGATGCCCTTGCGGATGGCCGACGGAACTTCCTTGGCCTTCCCCACCCCGTAGCCCACGACTTTCGCCGAGGGGTCGCCGATCACCACCAGCGCCGAAAAGCTGAGGTTCTTGCCGCCCTTCACCACCTTGGTGACGCGGTTGATCGCCACCACCTGCTCTTTCAGGTTGAGCGTCGCCGGATCGATGCGTTTTACGATGGCCATTGGTCAGAACTCCAGTCCCGCGGCGCGCGCGGCGTCGGCCAGCGCCTTCACGCGGCCGTGATACGGGTTGCCTCCGCGGTCGAACACCACTTTGGTGATGCCCTTTTCCTTGGCGCGCTCGGCCACCCGCTTGCCGATGGCCTTGGCCGCCGCGACGTTGCCCCCGTTGGTCTTCCCGCCCTTGTCCACCGAAGAGGCCGACACCAGCGTCTTGCCTTCGGCATCGTCGATGACCTGCGCGTAGATGTGGGCCACGCTGCGGAACACCGCCAGGCGCGGCCGCTCCGCCGTGCCGCGCAGCTTGCGCCGGATGCGCCTGTGAACGCGGCCGCGGATTTGCTTCCTCTCGACTTTATTGATCATTTGGCACTCGCCCCGGTCTTGCCGACCTTCTTGCGCAGCGCTTCACCGGTGTAGCGGACGCCCTTGTTCTTGTAGGGGTCCGGCTTTCGCAGTGCGCGCATATTGGCTGCCACCTGTCCCAGCATTTGCCGGTCGTATCCGGTCAGGACCAGGTGGGTCTGCTTGTCGATCCGCAGATCGATTCCTTCGGGCAGCAGAAATTCGATCGGATGGGAATAGCCCAGCGTAAACGTCGCCACCTTCCCCTTGACGTCCGCGCGGTAGCCAATGCCCACGATGTCCAGCTCCCGCGTGAATCCGGTGGAAACTCCGTTCACCGCGTTGGCCGCCAGCGCGCGCGTCAGCCCATGCAGCGCCGCCTGCTCTTCGGAAGCGCGCTGCAGCTCCAGCTTCCCCGCAGTCTGCGTGATGGTGATGCCCGCCGGGATCGGCACACTCAGCTTGCCCTTCGGGCCGGTGACTTCCAGCTGCTCGCCGATCTGCACCTTGACGCCGCTGGGCAGCGGGATCGGCTTTTTACCAATTCTCGACATAATCTCGAATCCTCGCTACCAGACGCGGCACAGGATCTCGCCGCCGACGTGCTCTTTATGGGCGTCGCGCCCGGTCATGACGCCGCGCGCGGTGGTCAGGATGTTGATTCCGAGGCCGCCCAGCACGCGCGGGATATCGGTCTGCCCCACGTACACCCGGCAGCCCGGACGGGATACCCGCTCGATGGCGGAGATCACCGGCGAGTTGTCCGGAGAATACTTCAGGTAGATCTTGATGGTCCTCTTGGCGCCTTCTTCCGCCACTTTGAAGTTGGTGATGTAACCTTCCTCCTTCAGAATGCGGGCGATTTCCGTCTTCAGCTTGGAGGACGGCACGTCCACCTTGGGGTGGCGGGCCTGGATCGCGTTGCGCACGCGAGTCAGCATGTCGGCAATGGGATCGCTCGTCATAGTCCTCCTACCAGCTCGCCTTGATCACGCCCGGGATCTCGCCGTTCAGGGCGAGCTGCCGGAAGCACAGGCGGCAAATGCCGAACTTGCGCAGGAAGCCGCGCGGACGCCCGCAGCGCCAGCAGCGGTTGCGGTGCTTACATTGGAGCCGGGGAGTCTTGGCCCTGCGGGCCTTGTCCAGCTTTATGTCTTTCGCAATTTTCGCGGTTGTGGCCATACTCTCCTCTTATTGCCGGAACGGCATCCCCATTTGACGCAGCAGGGATACGCCCTCCGCGTCGGTGCGGGCCGTGGTGGTGATGGAAATATTCATGCCCTTGGTCTTGTCCACTTTGGCGTAATCGATCTCCGGGAAGATCAACTGGTCCTTGATCCCCAGCGTGTAGTTCCCGCGCCCGTCGAACGACTTGGTGGAGACGCCGCGAAAGTCGCGCACGCGCGGCAGCGCCACGTTCACCAGCCGGTCGAAAAACTCGTACATGCGGTCGCCGCGCAGCGTCACCATGCAGCCGATCGACATGCCCTCGCGCAGCTTGAAAGCCGCGATGGACTTGGTGGCCTTGGTGATCACCGGCCGCTGGCCGGCGATCTGCCCCAGCTCGTTCACCGCGCCGTCCAGCAGCTTGGCGTTCTGCGTGGCCTCGCCCATGCCGATGTTGATCGAGATCTTCTCCAGCTTGGGGACGGCCATCACGTTGGAATAGCCGAACTCCTTGGCCAGCGCCGGAACCACTTTCTTCTGATAATGCTCTCTCAAACGTGCTGCCATCGAATCCTCACTTCCTGTCGAGCGCATGGCCGCACTTGCGGCAGACTCTCGTGCGGCGCGACTTGTCCCCCACATGGTCCACGTGGTGGGCCACCCGCACCGCCTTGTTGCAGCCCGGGCACACGATCAGGACGTTGGAAGCCGCTATCGGGCTCTCCCGCTCGGCGATGCCGCCCTTGATCTGCTTGCCGGGATTGGGCCGCGTGTGGCGCTTGACCATCATCACGTGCTCCACCAGCAGCTTGCCGGCCTCGCGGTCCACCCGCAGCACGCGCCCGGTCTTGCCCTTGTCGCGGCCGGAGATGACTTTTACGGTGTCTTCCTTCTTGAAATCGATGCTGATCATCAGATCACCTCGGGCGCCAGCGAAACGATCTTCATGAACCGCTTCTCGCGCAGTTCCCTGGCCACGGGGCCGAACACGCGCGTGCCCACCGGCTCGCCCACGTCGCTGATCAGCACGGCCGCGTTGGAATCGAAGCGGATGTACGTGCCGTCTTTGCGCCGCGTCTCCTTGCGCATGCGAACGATGACGCAGCGCACCACTTTGCCTTTCTTGATGGCCGAATCGGGAGCGGCCTCCTTCACGCTGGCGGTGACCACGTCGCCCAGCCCGGCGCGCAGGCCCAGGTCGCCGCCGCGCGGCAGGATACAGGAAAGCTTGCGCGCGCCGGAGTTGTCGGCCACCTCGAGAATTGTTCGCATTCCAATCATAAAAATCTCCAGAGAGAGTAGCCGGCGATCAGAAGCCGGAATCTTCTTCCCTACACTTTCACGTCCAGATCCGCCGGCTGCGCCGCCACCTGGGCGGCCCGCCGGATCACTTCCACCAGGCGCCACCGCTTCAACTTGCTCAGCGGCCGGCATTCCACGATGCGCACCACGTCCCCCATCTTGGCCGCGCCTTCCTCGTCGTGCGCGTAGAACTTCTTGCGCTTGCCGATGATGCGCTTGTACAGCGGGTGCGGCACGCGGCGGCTCACTTCCACCACGATGGTCTTCTGCATGCCGGTGGAGACCACCTGGCCGACTTTCTGGTTCTTGATGCCTTGCTTTGCCTGAGTTTCGGCCATACTATTTCTTCGCTCCCGCCAGCTCCCGTTCGCGCAGGATGGTGTTGATCCGCGCGCGGTCCTTCTTCATGGCGCGCACCTTCTTCAGCCCGTCCATCTGTCCGATGGCCATCTGAAACGTGAGACGGAACAACTGCTCGTCCATTTCACTCAACTGCTGGCGCAATTCGTTGTCGTCGAGATCGCGAACCTTCTGTCCCTTCATATCCTTACTCCGTCTCTTCCCGGGCGATGAAGCGGGTCTTGATGGCCAGCTTGTGGGCCGCCAGCCGCATGGCGGACTGCGCCGTCTCGCGATCCACGCCTTCCATTTCGAAGAGGATCTTGCCCGGCCGGATGACCGCCACCCACTGCTCGGGAGCGCCCTTGCCCTTTCCCATACGGGTTTCGGCGGGCTTCTTGGTGATGGGCTTGTCGGGGAACAGGCGGATCCACACCTTTCCCCCGCGCTTGATGGAGCGGGTCATGGCCACGCGCGCCGCTTCAATCTGCCGGTCCGTCACCCAGCCGCACTCCATGGCCTTCAGTCCAAAGTTGCCGAACGAGATGCTGGACCCGCGCCAGGCCTTCCCGGTCATGCGGCCGCGCTGCTGCTTTCTGAACTTGACCTTCTTTGGCATCATCATGGCGGTTCGTCCTCAATCCCTACTGCTTGTCACCGGATCCTTCTGGTTTCTCTTCCGCGGGTGAAGGTTCCGGCCGCGCCTCCGCCGGCTTCTCTACCGCGGCCGCAGCTTCCGGCCGCGCCTCCACCGGCTTCTCTGCCGCTGCGGGAGGCTCCTGCCGCGCTTCCTGCTTCCAGGAAGGCTGTTGGGGCGACATCAGGGGCGGCAGAATCGGCGTCGCCGGACGCACCGCGGGACGCGGCAGATCGGCCGGCGGCGTTTGCGTCGCTGGACCGGCAGGCTCGGCCGCCGGCGCGGGAGCGCTCATCGGCGGAGGCTGCCGCTGCTCGCCTCCACGGTCGCGGCCCCGTCCGCCGCGGTCTCCGCGGTCGCCGCGATCCCCGCGGTCCCGCCTGTCGCGCGAGTCGCGCCGCGGCTCGGGCTCGGGAAGCAGGCCGCCGCGCCGCTTGGTCAAATCCAGAATCTCGCCCTTATACAGCCACGCCTTGATGCCGATCACGCCGTAGGTCGTGTGCGCTTCCGAGAAACCGTAGTCGATGTCGGCGCGCAGGGTGTGCAACGGAAGCTGGCCCTGGAGGTACCACTCGCTGCGCGCGATTTCCGCGCCGTTCAGCCGGCCCGATACCCGCACTTTGATGCCCTTGCACCCGAATCGCAGCGCCGAATCCACCGCCTTGCGCATGGCGCGCCGGAACGCCACGCGCTTTTCCAGTTGCAGCCCGATGGATTCCGAAACGAGCTGCGCGTCCAGCTCCGGCTTGTGCACTTCCTGAATGTCGATGAAGACCTCGCGCTTGGTCTTCTTGGCCATGTCCTGTTTCAGCTTTTCGATCTCCGCTCCCTTGCGGCCGATGATGATGCCCGGACGCGAAGTGCGGATGGTGACCCGCAGCTTGTTGCCCGGCCGGTCGACTTCTATGGAGCTGACGCCCGCCGACTTCAGCCGCTCGCGCAGCGCCGCCTTCAGCTCGAGATCTTCCTGCAACAGCTTGGCGTAGCCCTGCTTGGCGAACCAGCGCGACCGCCACGGCTTGTTGAAGCCCAGCCGGAATCCGTACGGATGAACTTTCTGTCCCATCTATTCTTCTTTCTCCGTCACCTTGATGACAATGTGCGCCATGCGGCGCTGGTACCGGTAGGCTCGGCCCATGGGCGCCGGCCGGATGCGCTTCATGCGCGGCCCGTCGTTGACGTACGCCTCGGTCACGAACAGCCGGTCGACGTCCACATCCTCGCTCTTGTGGGTGGCATTGGCGATGGCCGATTGAAGCACTTTCTCGACCGTCGGGGCGATGCGCTTGTTGGTGGTCCGCAGCGTGGTGAGCGCGGCGCCCGCCTGCTTGCCGCGGATGAGGTCCACGACCAGGCGCGCTTTCTGCGGCGAAATCCGGATGTACCGGGCTTCCGATTTGGCTTTGGTGCGTTTGTCTTCTGCCGTGGTGTCGTCTGCCATGGTCGTCCCCTTATGCCGGCTTGGCCGTCTTCTCCGTAGCCGCCTTCACCGAATGGCCGCGGAACGTGCGGGTGGGCGAGAACTCGCCCAGCTTGTGCCCCACCATGTTCTCGGTGATGTACACCGGAATGAACTTCTTGCCGTTGTGAACCGCGACGGTGTGCCCCACGAACTCCGGAAGAATAGTGGAGCGCCGCGACCAGGTGCGGATCACCTTCTTTTCGTTGGAGGCGCTCAACACCAGGAGCTTGGCTTCCAGGTGGGTATCGGTAAACGGTCCCTTCTTGACGGATCTGCCCATTTCCTTACCTCTTCTTGCTCTTGTGCGTCACGATCCACTTGTCGGTGCGCTTGTTGTTGCGGGTCTTGAAACCGCGCGTCGGCTGCCCCCAGGGGGTCACCGGATGGCGCCCGCCCGAAGTCTTGCCTTCGCCGCCCCCGTGCGGATGGTCCACCGGGTTCATGGAGACCCCGCGGTTGTGCGGCGTCTTGCCCAGCCAGCGCGTGCGCCCGGCCTTGCCCAGCGAAACGTTCTCGTGATCCAGGTTGCCCACCTGTCCGACGGTGGCCATGCACTCCAGCGGCACGCGCCGCACTTCGCCGGAGGGCAGTTTGAGCAGCGCCGTGCCGCCTTCCTTCGAAATCAACTGCGCCTGCGATCCCGCGGACCGGGCCATCTGCGCGCCCTTTCCCGGCCGCAGCTCCACGTTGTGGACGATGGTGCCGGCCGGCATGTTCTTCAGCGGCAGCGCATTGCCCACCAGGATGTCGGCGTTTTGCCCGGACATCACTTTCTGCCCGACCTTCAGCCCATCCGGCTGGATGATGTAGCGCTTCTCGCCGTCCACGTAGTTCAACAGCGCCAGGCGCGCCGACCGGTTGGGATCGTATTCGATGGCCGCGACCACCGCGGGGACGTCCACCTTGTCGCGCTTGAAATCCACCACCCGGTAGGCCTTCTTGGCGCCGCCGCCGATGAAGCGCGAGGTCACCCGGCCGGTGCTGTTGCGCCCGCCCGAGCGCTTCCTGGATTCCACCAGCGATTTCTCCGGGCGCTCCTTGGTGATGTCGTCGCGCGAAGTTACCGTCTGAAAACGCCGGGTCGGGGTGACGGGTCTGTATGTCTTGATAGGCATCGGTTGTAGCTCCCCTTAAACTCCCGCGAAGTCGGGCACCTTCTGCCCTTCCTTCAGCCGCACGTAGGCTTTCTTCCATTCCGGCCGGTAGCCCGTGAAACGGCCGCGCCGCCGCAGCTTGCCGTCGAAGGTGGCGGTCCGGACCTCTTCCACTTTCACCTTGAAAAGCTTCTCCACGGCAGCCTTGACCTGCGTCTTGTTGGCTCCCAGCGCCACTTCGAAACAAAGCGTGCGCTCGCTCTCTCTCTTTTCCACGCCCTTTTCCGTGACCAGCGGGCGGCGAATCACCTGGTAGATATTCATTTTGCGAGCGCCTCCGAGAATTTTCGCGCGGCGGCTTCGGAAATCAGCACGCTCTCGTGCCCCAGCAGGTGATACGCATTGACTTCCCGCGTGGGCACCAGGGTGACGCCCTTCAGGTTGCGGATGCCCAGCGCCAGGTTGCGGTTCTCGCCGTTATCCACCACCAGCACCGTGCGGCCCGCCTCCAGGGCGGCCAGCGCGTTCATGGCGTTCCTGGTCTTGTGGTCGGCCAGATTGAAAGCCTGCACCACCTTCAGCTCGCCGTCCCGGACCTTGGCCGAAAGCGCCGAACGCAGCGCCCCCAGCAGCATCTTGCGCGGCAGCTTGTAGCTGTAGTCGCGCGGCTGCGGCCCGTGCACGATGCCCCCGTGCCGCCAGATCGGCGACCGCACCGATCCCATGCGCGCCCGTCCCGTGCCCTTCTGCTTCCACAGCTTCTTGCCCGACCCCGCGACTTCCGATCGCACCTTCGTCTTGTGCGTGCCCGCGCGCTGCCCGGCCTGGTACTGCCGCACCGCTTCGTAGATCAACGCTTCGTTGACGTCGGCGCCGAACACTTCGTCGGCCAGGTCCACCTGTCCGACCTTTTGATTATTCAAGTCCACTACGTCCAATGTCGGCATGGCAGTTACCTCTTCGACCTCCGCACCACCACGTAGCCGCCGTTGGGACCGGGCACCGCCCCCTTCACCACCAGCACGTTGTCCTCGGTGTCCACATCGATCACTTCGAGGTTCCGCACCGTGACCCGCGTGTGGCCCAGGTGTCCTCCCATCCGCATGCCGGGAAGCACGCGCGACGGGAAGCTGGACGCCCCGATGGATCCCGGAGCGCGGTGAAACATCGAGCCGTGGCTGTCGCCGCCGCCCCGGAAGTGATGGCGCTTCACCACGCCGGCGAAGCCCTTCCCTTTGCTGATCCCGATCACGTCCACCTTGTCCTTGGGCTTGAACTGATCCACCAGCACCTTGTCGCCGGCTTTCAGGTCGTCGTCCCCCGGACCCAGCTCGAACTCGCGCAGGAACTTCGCCCCTTCGGCGCCGGCCTTCTTCAAATGGCCCGTCGCGGGCTTGTTGATGCGCTGCGGCTTGATGAATTCCACCAGGCCGAGCTGCACCGCGTCATAGCCGTCCGCGGTGGGCGTCTTGCGCTGCACCACCATGCACGGGCCGGCCTTCAGCAGCGTGACCGGCACGGCCTGTCCATCCGGCCGGAACACCTGCG
Source organism: Bryobacteraceae bacterium (assembly GCA_035638575.1). Classification (GTDB taxonomy): domain Bacteria; phylum Acidobacteriota; class Terriglobia; order Bryobacterales; family Bryobacteraceae; genus DASQZT01. The sequence goes on along the minus strand of DASQZT010000266.1, from coordinate 568 downwards.
ACATTCCAATCTTTTTGCCAAGGATTCCTGGACTCATAGTTAGCTCTCAGCTCTCGGCGATCGGCAGCCGGCTCTTATCTCCCGGCCGCCTGCCCGCCGCTATTTTCCAAACGCCTTGATCTCCACATCCACGCCCGCCGGCAAGTCGAGCTTCATTAACGCATCGACCGTCTGCTGCGTCGGCTCCAGGATGTCCAACAGCCGCTTGTGCGTCCGGATTTCAAACTGCTCCCGCGACTTCTTGTCCACGTGCGGCGAGCGTAAAACCGTCGTGATGCTCCGCGAAGTGGGCAGCGGAATCGGACCGGCCACCGTCGCGCCCGTCCTTTTGGCCGTATCCACAATCTCGGTCGTCGACTGGTCCAGCACGCGGTGATCGTATGCCTTCAGCCGAATGCGAATGCGTTCTCTTAGCGCCATCTTTGTCCCTACTTGCTGATCTCGGTTACCGTGCCGGCGCCCACCGTGCGGCCGCCTTCCCGGATGGCGAACCGCAGCCCTTTGTCCATGGCCACCGGCGTGATCAGCTCCACGGTCAGGTTCACGTTGTCGCCCGGCATCACCATCT
>DASQZT010000265.1:0-16011 GCA_035638575.1 Bryobacteraceae bacterium | reverse complement strand
GCCGCTCGCTGTATCGCAAGAACCTGATCGTGGATCCGGAAACGGGCATGGAGGTCCGCTTGGTCCGCTACCCGGCGGGCATCGTCAACCCGTTGCATACACATCCATGCGCGCACGGTATGTACGTCTTGGAAGGGACACTGGTGACCCATGATGGTCAATACGGGCCAGGGCATTTCGTCTGGTTCCCTGAAGGATCAGTAATGGAGCACGGCGCAAGTGCGAAGCAGGATGTCACGGTTCTGTTTATTACCAACAAGCGCTTCGACATCCACTACCAATAGCGTGCCTGGTTTCATCCGGCCGTCCCGGCTATGAGGCTGGCTGACGTTTTGACTGTGGCGGAATGCGTCCGCGACGTTCCCCCTTCGCCAGCGTCGAGGAGATCCCACACCTCCTTACCCATTGCGCTGTCCTCGCGCTCCGCTAGCCTGTCGGGTGAGATATCGTCAGTTTCGGGTAGGACTCCCGCCGTTAGCAGCGTGCAGACCGAATTACGACCGTGCTTTGCAATGGCTGCTGCAACCTTCCTAGGCACCCACTTGGAACGGGCGGAGTCTGGCGAGGCAAGGAGCAGCAGGCAACGAGATTGTTCCACCGCTCGGTTAATACTGCCCCAGAGATCCGGGTGAGCCGACAGGTCGGTCTCATCCCTATAGGTTCGGGTGCCCCGTATGCCATACCAGGGTTGGCCGAATTTCCAAAGCGTACGTTCCACCGATCGCGCAAGGTCGCGATCCCTTCGATGGCTGTATGAAATGAAGGCGTCGTACCCGCTCACTGACACTTCGCTATTGGCCTCCACATGGTCGCTAGTGTACCGTGCTCATGTGCGTTTTTGCTATCGGTTTTCGTGCAGCCCAAAACTCAGGACCATTAACGGCACCAGCGCTGGCGGCCCGCGCAGACCGACGATAGTATCTTCCTTCGGCAGCGGCTCCCTGACTTTCACGTACCGCCCCGAGTGGATGGTCGCCCACTCGGAGGAAGCTGTGGGCGCCACATCGGCAGAGCTGCCAATCGAAGGGTAGCGCGTGATACGACCGGCACACCATCCAGGGACCGCATGAACGGGTATCTTCGGCTTTGGGTTTTACCGCTTTAGGCACTACTGTGGCTCCGTGCAACGTGGCCAGCCAGAAATCCTGCGCCTACCTCTGCTCTACCTCTGCTCTACCCTTTGTGTTCCCGGATTGCTCACGATATGATAGATCGCGTTACGGCTCTGGCGGGCTTACTTCGAACCAAAACCCGGCGCTCGCCGCAGCCCGAAAAAAGGAGGATGCGATGTCTGATGAAACAAAACACATCACCTTGCCTGGAGGTTTCGCCGTCGATCTGGCCGCCGCCGCTGCCCACGTTATGCAGCCTTCGCACGCCCGCGATGTTGTTAGTTCTCGCGGGCTGGAGGAGGGGACCAGGCTCGAGCCGCGCGCCATGCCGGCCGGTGTCACGCTCTCGTTCAACACCGACGGATTCGTCGCCGGCCTGAACACCGCCCTTGCCGCCAAAACAGCCGGCTACGTGATGCAGCTCCGGCAGCACGGCCAGCCGATCGCTTCCGCCCAGGTCAATTGGGCCAAGCGGCCCTCCGACGGGTCCGAGTCTTGGGCACAGACCGTACGCATGCACATCGCCAGCTGTAGTAAACCCGTCACCGCGATCGCCATGACGCGCACGCTCGCCGCTCACAATCTGCCGCCGACCACCAAGATTATCGGCTACCTGCCGAACTATTGGACCAAGGGGCCGAACATCGACCAGATTACGTTCAAGCAACTGATGACGCATACCTCGGGCTTTCGCGTCGTCGGGTCCGACATGTCCTTCCCTACGATGAAGGCGCTGATCGCCGGCGGGGTCACCAATGCCAACCTCGGTCAGTACTCCTATCAAAATACGAACTTCGGGATCTGCCGGATCCTGTTGCCGGTCATGAACGGAACGGTCCCGGCCGGCACCGTATTCCCGCCGCCTATCGAGGACCAGGCCTGGGACTCCGCGACCATCAATGCCTACACCGCTTATGTCGCGCAATACCTGTTCCAGCCGGCCGGCGTCAACGGCCCCACGCTCACGCACCCCGATCCGGACGCGCTCGCCTATACGTTCCCGCCCGGCAGTGGCTGGAACTCCGGCGACCTCACCACGGAGTCCGGGGGCGCGGGCTGGCATATGTCGGTGGATGACATGCTGGACGTGATGGGCTGCTTCCGCCGCCAGGGCACGATCATGCCGACCGCCGCCGCGCAGGCTATGCTTGACGCCAGCTTCGGTATCGATCTGATCGAAACCACCAATCTTGGCACGCTCTACAACAAGAACGGCCTCTGGGGGGCCGGTAGCGGCCAGACAGAACAGAGCCTCGCCTACTTCCTGCCGCGAGACATGGAGCTGGTCGTGCTCGCCAATTCGCCGATCGGCAACCCCGGCCAGTTCTTTCGCGACGTCGTGACCAACCTCTACGTGGATAACATCGCGCCGGAGATTGCCGTCGGTGGTTGGATCGCCCGTCACGGCCTGACTGCCGAGCAATACCAGGAGGCGTTCAACGACTACGTCGGCAACCATGGCATGCAGTTGATGGACGTGAGCGGCTACGGGAGCGCCGCGCCGCTCTACGCGGCGCTGTGGGTAAAGACCGCGTCGCCGCCTGCCTGGCAGGCCCGTCACGGCCTGACCGCGTCGGATTATCAAACGACGTTCAACCAACTGACCTCGCAGGGTTACCATCCCGTGCTGGTGAACGGCTACGCGACCGCCGCTGGCCCACGCTTTGCCTGTATCTTCCAGCAAGGCGCGACTGGACCCTGGGTCGCCCGCCATGGCCTCACCGCCGCGCAATATCAGGCTGCTTTTGACCAGTTTGTGGGGCAGGGCTACGCGCTGGACTGGGTCAGCGGCTACTTCGACGGCAGCCAGGACCTTTACGCCGCTATCTGGCGCAAGGACGCCGGCATTCCCGCCTGGCAGGCCCGCCACGGTCTGACCGCCGATCAGTACCAGGCGTTATTCAACCAGGTAACGGGCCAGGGCTACAAGCCAGTCGTGGTCTGCGGCTACAGTGATGGCGCCGTCGACCGTTACGCGGCGATCTTCCGTCAGATCGCCGGGGCTCCGGCCTGGCAGGCACGTCACGGCCTGACCCCGGCCCAGTACCAGGCGACTTTCGACCAGTTGGTCGCCCAAGGCTATCGGCTGGAATTGGTCAGCGGCTACACCACGGGAGGCCTGGACCACATCGCCGCCATCTGGACGAAATAATGCAGGGGCCGGGCGCGACGTTCCCGACGAGACTGTGATGGTGGCCGCGATGCGGAGCGTGGAAAAGCGGCGCCCGCATCGGTAGCGCAGACATTGCCGAGGTTAGCGAAGAACCTTTCGTCCAGATTGGCCCTCCCTAGTTCTGCGAGCTCAATCTTTCGGCTGAGGCTTGCCAAAAATGAAATCGGCCTTGACAGCGCGGCCCGGAACGATTCCATCAACATCGCCCTTTCTTTTCACTGCGGGCTCAATGGCCTGAAGCAATCTTTCGACTGCATCCCTAGTCCAGGACAGATCAGGATACGCCGCGCCTTTCGTCCTGAAGTACCGAAGACCTTGCTCCTCGTTCGCGCCATCCAGTAACGCGACTACATTACCCATATCGGTCACGTCATCTTTCAGTCCAAGCCTCTGACATTCCTTAAACAACTCGGTTATCTTGTGATGCTTTCTCTTTTTGTCCGCCACAATGGGGACATTCGCGGCTCGCAGGTACGCTTTCAGCGCGAGTTCTATCGCGTGCGCGTACATGAAATATATCGGCACGCCCAAAGTCTTGTCGGAGTCGCACACCAGATTTGCTGCTTTCTGGTATTGTCCAGCGAACCCAAGAAACGAGACTGCGTGCTCATCCGCTGGAGGGACCATTGTTGTTTTAGCCATCTTGATTCAAGACTATCAGAGCGATACGACGTTGTTGTCCTATTCGGGGGTATGCGAGGAAATGGAACCACGACATCATCGAAATCGCCTGAGACCTTCCGCCACACTGAGAAAGCCCATCTGCTGTTCGACGGCGACAAGGAGGAGCGAATCGATTCAACAGAGCTGCGGCCGTATCGGCCACTCGGACAGAACTCGGATGACGGTGTGGACCCAGGTTTTCGGCGGAGCTGCGGAATTCTATCACGCAGTTCCCCTTAGCGGTTGGAGCCCGGCAGGAGAGAGCGGCAACGTGGCGGTCGAATGCAAAGCCGCTCGTGCCCCGGCGACGTTTCATCGGTCAGCCCTGGTTGTGCACGGCATGCTACCACCTGGACAGACCACCTGCTGGCGCAGAGCCGGGCGAAACTCTTCTGTGGCGGTTCGGACTGGGTCACAGCGGGGTTAAGCTGGAGTCTGGCTGCTGTATCGCGTAGTCCGTCAGCAGGCGGCGTTGTTAAGCTTTGTCAGAGATGTCCGGCATCATGGCTTCCCGTTCCTGGCCATCATCCCGCTCATCTTCCTAATGCTCGGGCGAAACGGGGCGCGGCCCCACGGGAGGCGCCATGAAGGTTCTTCTGGTTTCCGCGAACACGGAAAGGACAGCTATCCTCCCGTTGCCGCTCGGGCCGGCGTTCGTCGCTGCCGCCTGCCGCCGGGCAGGTCATGAAGCGGTATTGCTCAACCTGATGTTCGAGCGCGATCCGGTGGCTGCGCTCCAGAAGTGTGTCGAAGAATTCCGGCCCGAGGTGATCGGCATTTCGGTGCGCAACGTCGATGACCAGAACATGGCCAGCCCGAAGTTCCTGCTGACGGCGGCTCGCGACGTCGTGGCAACCTGCCGCAGACTGTCCGGCGCCCCGATCGTCGTGGGCGGCCCCGGATACAGTATGTTTCCAGAGAGCGCGCTACGATTCCTCCAGGCAGACATGGGAATCCGGGGGGAAGGCGAAACCGTATTCCCTGAGTTGCTGGAGCGGTTGGAGAGTCGCGCCGACCCCTATGGGCTCCCTGGCGTCTACCTCCCGGAGCATCTTCCGGCCGGCAGGCTCTTCAGCACCAGCCTCGATGACCTGCCGCTTCCCGAGCCCGAGCTTTGGCTCCCCGCCGCCCCGGAGAGCCGCGAATTGTGGATACCGGTTCAGGGGAAGCGCGGCTGTCCGATGGGCTGCAGCTATTGTGCCACGAAGGTGATCGAGGGCACCCGGATCCGCAGGCGGTCCCCGGAAAGCATCGTGCAGTGGATGGAGTTGGTAGCGGCGCGGGGCTTCCGCAATTTCTGCACCGTGGACAACACGTTCAATATTCCGCCTTCTTATGCCAAGGGGTATTGCCGCGAGATCATCCGGCGGGGTCTCGATATCAACCTGTGGTGCATCGTGTATCCGAAGTGGGTCGATCGCGAACTGGCGGAACTGATGGCGCGGGCCGGATGTCATGAAGTCAGCCTGGGCTTCGAAAGCGGGTCGGACTGTGTGCTGACGCGGTTCCACAAGAAGTTCCGGGCCGAAGAGGTGCGGGCCATCGCGGCAATCTTCCGGGATGCCGGTATTAGGCGCACGGGCTTTCTGATGCTGGGAGGGCCGGGTGAGACCAGGGAAACGGTCGAAGAGGGCCTCGCTTTTGCTGATTCTCTCGATCTCGACGCACTGAGAATCACGGTGGGTATTCGGATCTACCCAGAGACGGACCTCGCGGCCACCGCGGTCGCTGAAGGTGTGATCGCGCCCGATGACGATCTGCTGCGGCCCACCTTTTATTTGGCGGCGGGGCTCAAGGATTGGCTACCTGCGAAAGTTGCCGACTACAGAGCCTCGCGCTCCTGGGTGATGTAGGTTGACGGCGCTCAAGAACCGAGACTATGTGCTGAGTTTTCTCGAGAAGACGCTGGCCGCCGATCCCCGGCGCAAGGAAGTCCACGAGAACCTTGCAGAGCTGTGCACGAAACTCTGCCGCGTTCGGAGGCGAAGCAACACTACAAACAGTACCTTCCCTTTTTATCCGGCGGCCCCCAAGGCGTAGGACATCTGCAAACGTTCGCCACGCTGAAAAAGTGAGCGGCGCCGCTGGAGGCTGTGCCGACGGTCAGTATTTTCCCCAGTGCAGGACTTCGGAAAGCGGCCGCTTCTCTTTTTCCGGTTCTTCGGCCGGGTGGCCGATGGCGAGCAGGCTGACCAGCTTGCGGGTTTCCGGGGCGCCCACCATCTTGCGGATCTTCTCCGCGTAACGCTTCTTGTCGCCGGCCACCCAGCAGGCGCCCAGGCCATGCGCCCAGGCGGCCACGAGTATGTTCTGGCTGGCGTTGCAGCCGTCCTCCAGGTAGTACTTCGTGTCCTGGCACAAGACCACCACGCAAGCCGCGGCCTGCGCGATGAAACTCCCGTAGTCCGTGGCCCCGGCGATCGCCCGGAGCATCTGGGCGTCAGTGACGACTACAAACTCCCAGGGCTGGATATTGTTTGCTGTGGCGGCCAGGCGGCCGCAGTCGATGATATCCTCGATCACCTCACGCGAGACGGGTTCGCCCGTGTAGGCGCGAACCGACCGTCGCGTCTTCAAAGCCTCAATACACTCCATGTTGACGATTATGACGGACTGCCGCGACCTCGAGGGACGCCCGTAGGTTGGGATGATGGCTGGCTATCCGCAGCGGCGCGGTGTCTGAGCTGGGCGACATCTCTCAGCGGCGATGCTCCGTAACAGGCGGCTTCAGTTGTCCAAGGGGAAGAGTCAGTGAAAGCCCTCGAACGCCCGAGTGATACGAAACGGCTAAAATGGCTTCGTTGAAGGCCGGCTGCGATGCTCACCGACAGTCTTCCCAAAAAGGCGCTGCTCCGGGCGGCGTACCTGAGAAGCGATCAGCTTTGCATTCTCGAAGTACCCGCGGATGATCGGCTCCGCGCGCCAGCAAGGTCAATCGAAGAGGCTCTGAACGCAGAGCAGTCCGCACCGGTCCGAAAGGCATGCCTTGAGTTCTTAACCGCGGCGGCCGCTTTCTATGGCGTCTCAAGGCCACAGATTCGGGTATTAGCTGCCCGTCCGCTGAAAGTGCGCGAGGGCGGCGGTGCGACCGAGCTCTTCGGCGATTATCAGTTTGAAAACATGCTGATCCGAGTCTGGGTGCGAACGGCCGTCCAGAAGCGCGTCACCTCGTTCGGCACGTTTCTCTCGACGCTGTGCCACGAGTTTTGCCACCACCTCGACTGCGAACGGTTCGGATTCCGGGACACGCCCCACACGCGGGGATTTTACGAACGCGCCGCCGCACTCTACCACCACGCGCGGTCCACGCCGGCCAAACGCCTTTTCTGGGCCCCCCTGCCGAACGGCCGCTGGAGTATCGACTGGCCACGCACCAATCGCGGCGGATGATGCCCGAAAACTCCTATGCGGCGATCCCACACGGTAAACAAATACTGTTTTACGAACTGATAGGTAAGTCTCCGGAAATGAAAGGCCCAATTGAGCATTTACAGTCCGAGTTTCCCCGTGCTGTTGTCGCTGAACAGGCTCCCGTGCCGAACACCCGCACCAGCCCGCTGCTGGTCCGAGGGTGGCCGCGGGCACGCCCGATACTCTTCGCCGGCCAAACGAACCGCAAGGTCGTCGCATCGCTAAACTGGAATTCTCACGATGGCTACTCAGGAGTCGGGAACGGTTGCGGTGCTGGCCGAAAAGCCTTCGGTTGCCCGTGACATCGCGAGCGTGCTGGGCGCGACCAGCAAGGGCGACGGATACCTGCACGGCAACGGCTATGTTGTCACCTGGGCGATCGGTCACCTGGCGGCATTGGCCCAGCCGCACGAGATCAACCCGGCGTGGCGACAATGGCGCCGCGACCACCTTCCGATTCTGCCCAAGCAGTGGCCGTTGGTCGTATACGAGAAGACGAAAGATCAGTTTGAAGTTGTGCGAAAAATCGTCAATTCGCCGCGCATCTCTCGGGTAGTGTGCGCCACCGATGCTGGCCGCGAGGGTGAGCTCATCTTCCGCTATATCTACGAGGCCGCGAAGTGTGAGAAGCCCTTCAGCCGTCTGTGGATCTCTTCGCTGACACCGGATGCCATCCGCAAGGGTTTTGCCGCACTACGTCCCGGAAGCGACTACGATCCTCTGGCAGATGCCGCGCGCGGCCGCAGCCGGGCCGACTGGCTCGTAGGCATGAATCTGTCTCGCGCCTACTCCCTGGCCTACGGAGAGGACCTGTCGGTCGGGCGCGTGCAGACACCGACGTTGGCGATGCTGGTGGAGCGCGAACTTGCGATCCGGAGGTTCGTCCCGGAAGACTACCTGGAGGTCGTAGCCAGCTTCCACCCGACCAGCGGGCCGAAGGAAAGCCGCTACCAGGGCACCTGGTTTTGCACACAGCCGGAGCGTTCGGGCGATAAGGACACCCTGCAGAAGGTGATGCGGCTTCCGGTGGACGGGGAAGAGGCTGGACGGATTATCGGGCGCGCACGTGCCGGCACGGCCGCCATCGAATCGATCGAATCCGAGATCCAGAGGATGGCGCCGCCGCCCCTGTACGATCTGACGGAACTGCAGCGGCACGCCAACCGGCTGTTCGGCTTCAGCGCCCAGCAGACCCTGGATGTGGCGCAGTCCCTCTATGAACGGCACAAGCTGATCAGCTACCCGCGGACAGACAGCCGGCATCTGTCGCAGGATGTGGCGGCCACCCTGCCGCAGATCGTCAAGGCGATCGCGGCACCCTATCAGGCACACCTTGCGCCCGGCACCGGGGAGCGTCCGCTGGGACGGCGGTTCGTCGACGATGCCAAGGTCACTGATCACCACGCCATCATTCCTACGGCGACGTCGCCTGAGAAGGCCGGGTTGTCGGGTGAGGAACGCAGGATCTACGACCTGGTGTGCCGCCGCCTGCTCAGCGCCTGGCACGACGATCACATCTGGTCGGTTACGACGGTAATCACGTCCATTCGGAACAGCGATATCGTCGATCGCTATCACACATCGGGCACCGCGGTACAGCAGATGGGCTGGAAGGTGCTGGAAATCGAGGTGGCCAGGCAGCCGGGGAGAGGCAAGGCCGGCGGCGAGGAGCAGAAGGCGGAACAGGTCTTACCGTCCAGTCTCAAGGAGGGCGAATCGCAGGAGGTAGTGGAGGTCGAGGCCATACGGAAGAAGACCCGACCACCGAAGCGTTTGACGGAGGCAACCCTGTTGACGGCGATGGAGACGGCGGGCAAAACCCTCGACGAGAAGGAACTTTCGGACGCAATGAAGGAGACCGGCCTGGGCACGCCGGCGACGCGCGCCGCCATCATCGAGGTGCTACTCAAGCGTGGCTATATGATCCGGAACGGTAAGAGTCTCGAGGCGACCGACAAGGGGATCCGGCTCATCGACATCGTGCACCCCGAGGTCAAGAGCCCGACGATGACCGGCCAATGGGAGGCGTATCTGACGCGAATCCATCGCGGCAAAGCGCAGCTAGGACCTTTTCTGAGAGGCATCGAGGAGTACGTGCGCGAGGTGGTGGGCAAGGTCGGATCTGTAAAGCCGCCCACCAAGGCCGCGATCACGGTCCCAGCCGGGCACGCGCAAATCGGCAACGCCTTGCCTGAACCCGCCAGTTCGCCGGCGCTGGAAGCCGGCGACACGCTCGGGACTCTTCTCCATCGTGTGTTCGGCTTCTCCTCTTTCAGGCCGAATCAGGAAGCGGTCTGCCAGGCGGCTGTCGATGGGAAAGACCTGCTGCTTGTCATGCCGACCGGATCGGGCAAGTCGCTGTGCTACCAATTACCCGGGATCGCGCGGGGTGGAACGACGCTCGTGATCAGCCCGCTGATTGCGTTGATGGAAGACCAAGTCGCGAAGCTCAAGGAACGGGGTCTCGCCGTGGAGCGTATCCATTCTGGCCGTGAGCGCGCCGCCTCGCGCCAGGCTTGCATCGACTACCTTAACGGCAAACTGCAGTTCCTGTTCATCGCGCCCGAAAGGCTGCGCGTGGCCGGCTTTCCAGAAATGCTGGCGAAGCGAAAGCCGTCGCTGATCGCCATCGACGAGGCGCATTGCATTTCCCAGTGGGGGCACGATTTCCGGCCGGACTACCGCATGCTCGGTCAATACCTACCGATGTTGCGCCCCACGCCGGTTATTGCGCTTACCGCCACGGCAACGCCGCTGGTGCAAGACGACATCACCGAGCAGTTGGGACTGGTGCGGGCGGCGCGGTTCATCCACGGTTTTCGGCGCGCCAACATTGCGATTGAAGTGGTCGAGGCAGCGCCGTCCCAAAGACCCGCCCTGACGTGCGAACTGTTGTTGGATGAGGCCCGCCGGCCGGGCATCGTGTATACGCCCACCCGAAAGCAGGCCGAAAGCGTGGCGGCCGAACTCGCGGGTTACTTCTCCACGGCGGCGTATCACGCCGGACTCGACGCTGAGCACCGCCAGCGGGTACAGGAGGAGTTTCTTGCAGGAAAGATCGAGGTGATGGTGGCGACGATTGCATTCGGGATGGGAATCGACAAACCCGATATCCGCACGGTGATTCACACCGCCCTGCCGGGAAGCCTCGAGGCGTATTACCAGGAGATCGGTCGAGCCGGACGCGATCGGAAGCCAAGCCGCGCGGTCCTGATGCACTCCTACGCCGACCGCTACACTCACGACTTCTTTTTCGAGCGCGACTACCCGGACGTGGCTGTGCTAGACGCGATATTCACCCGGTTGCGGCCCGAACCGATGGAGAAGACCACCTTGCAGAAGCAGATGCGGATGGATCCCGACCTGTTTGACAAGGCTTTGGAGAAGCTGTGGATCCATGGTGGTGCCGTACTGGATTACGCCGAGAACGTGAGCATCGGTCAAGGCCAGTGGCGCGAATCCTACATCGCCCAAGGCGAACAGAAGCGGGCGCAGATCGACCAAGTGATCCGGTATGCCGAAACGAACCAATGCCGCATGTCGACTCTGGTGCGTCACTTCGGCGATCTTGCCGACGGTCAGACGGCCTGCGCGATCTGCGATTTCTGCGCTCCGGCGGATTGCGTGGCCCAGCGCTTCCGCACAGCGACGGAGGCGGAGCGGGCGGCGCTCCTCCGAGTACTGGCGGCTCTGCGCTCGGGCGGGCACAAACCAACCGGGAAGCTTCACACCGAGCTGTTTCCGGGTGGTGAGATAAGCCGCGATACCTTTGAAGACGTGCTCGGAGCGATGGCGCGGGCCGGCCTGGCGCGGCTGTCCGACGCTGTTTTCGAGAAGGATGGCAGACAGATTCCGTACCGCACAGTGAGACTCACTCCGGTCGGCCGAGCGACGGACGAGACCACGCCGATCGAATTCGTCATGAAGGACACAGCTGCGGCGCCAACAGGGCGCAAGCGCAAGAAGAAAGCCGCTGCCAGGGGTAAGCAGGTGGGGAGTGCCGCAAAAGGGAAAAAGGTGGCGACGCCGAAGGTGAAGGGCTCGCCAGCAGGGGCGGATACCCGTGTGGAAGAGGCGCTACGAGCCTGGCGCCTGACCGAGGCGCGGAGGCGCAGCGTGCCGGCGTTCCGCATCTTTACCGATCAGGCTCTGCGCGCCATTGCCGAAACGCGTCCCGCAAGCGCTGCCGAGTTGCTCGCGATTCCGGGTATCGGCATCAGCGCCGTCGAGAAATACGGGCGACAAATTTACCGGATCTTGGCCGAAGCCGGTTAAGCACGGCTGGTGTACCGAGGCGACCGACGCGATTGAGCGGGTTCTTGAATAGCGGATCACCAGGACGTACGTGGTGGGCGCGTCGGGTATCATGGCTATATTCTGCAACGGAAGGTCGGCGGCTGAAGACGGCGGGCGTCACTGAGCAGTGAGAGGTAGTCGGGCCAACGAGCCCCTGCACCAAGCCTCCAGTCGTTAAGAGTCCGATTGAGGACTACAACCCCAGCTTCCCCGCGCTGTTCTCCCTGAACAAATTGCCGTCCCGGATATACCGCCGCACCATCTGAACCGAGCGGTGTCCGGTCTGGTTCATGATGGACCGTTCCGACGCACCCGCAATGGCAGCGCTGGTAGCATGCCCGGCCCTTAGAGAGTGCCCAGCATATTTGGAAGCGTACAAACCGGCGCGATCTACCAGTTTTTTCACCACGCGCGCCACGTCGATACCGGACAACCGACCTGCTTTTACGTGCCCATGTCGATTGATGGAGCGGAACACCGGCCCGGCGCCGATGCCCGCCTGGTCCATCCACGCCTGCATAGTGCGGACCGGACACGTCTCGGGATTCGATCCATACGGAATCCCGATCTTGCGGCCGACGCCTTCCTGGTCCACTTTCGACCGCCTCAGCGTCACCGTCAGGCCGTCTTTGCCGAAGGCGCAATCCTCGACGTCCAGCCCTACCAGTTCAGAACGGCGGAATGCTCCCGAGAATCCTAGGAGGATTACCAGAGATAGGCCGCACTCCCTGATCCGGCGCTCGACAACCTCAACCCCAAATGGTCACAAGGAGCGTCGGTCAAATCCTGCCGCACACCGAGGTAACGCTCCGTGGTCTGAATCGAAGCATGACCGAGTGAAAGCTGGATCTGTTCGAGTGCGGCCCTTCCTTTGTGGGCCAGTTTCGCGAAGGTTCTGCGAAGGTCATGGGGGGCGATGTTTTTCATGCCGATCTCAGCAGCGTACTTTTTGACGGTCTCGAAGATGCTCTGTGCGGTCATGCTCTCCCTGGCTAAATTGTCGCCTTTGTTGACGGGCCGGAACACCCTGCCGGAAGTGAAACCCGCCGCCGCCATCCAATCATCAATCGCCACTTTTGTCCACGAAGGCATTGGTACGGTTCGGACACGGCCACCTTTGCCATGCATGTCCACGATCACCCATCGGGCATCACGCTGTTGAATATGCTCTACGGAAAGCATTGCGGTCTCTTCTCGTCTGAGACCGCAGCCAATCAGGATGGCAAGCAACGCGCGATCCCGCTTTCCTTTCAGCGTGGAGGTGTCCGGTGAGTTACAAGTTCTTCCGCCTGTCGTGCGGTGAGCCAATTCCCGATCCTGAGACCCTCCCGTTTTATGCCCTTCACGCGACCGATGCCTGAAGCCAGTTCCGATTGCATCAAACCGTTGTCGCTGGCTTCCACAGCCAAGCGTCGGATCGCCGTCATGTACAGATTCACGGTGGACGACGATAGCCGGGATTCGATCAGGTGCGCCCGGAACGCCTGGACGGTGGCCTTGGAGAACCCGGTGGTGGGGCGCTCGGTTTGATACCAGTTCAAAAAGTGATCCAGACCACGCCGATATGCACGCTTCGATTCGGGGCTGTGAACGGAATCGAGGACAAGGGATTTCAGCCGTTCGATGGATTCGGGCACGGCGGCGGGGAGAGCCGGGAGAGTTTCCATCAATTCTGATTATATCACAATAGCCTTTGTTAAGGCCAATTTACCATAGGCTATTTTTGAGGATCTGCAGACTGCCGCCAAGCCAGAAATGTCGAGATTTCAGGCGGATTGGGGCTTACGGCAGGCGGATGGGTTCGTCACAACGTTGATGCGTACCTGCGAAATTTGAGTTACGGAGCCGGCCTCACGGGACCGGACCAGCAATTGCCTGAGAAGGTGCGCGTGAAGCACGGTACGGGCAGCAGCGGCAAGATGATCCACTACTACTTCAACTACTCGGGGTCCGATCAGAAACTCGCGTATGCGTATGCCGCGGGCTCCGACCTGTTGAGCGGGTCATCCGTGAACCAGCTTCAGCAAATAACGCTGGGGCCTTGGGACGTCGCCATCATCGAAGAACGATAGCTCCTTCTTCGTTGCCTGCGTCCACTTGGCGAGTGAATGGGCCGGCCCGAGTCCCTCCGGGTCATTCTTTGACCAGTCGCACCGTGGCCACATTCGAAAAACCAAGAAACGGGCCCGAAACGTTGTTCTCCACGGATCGCGCGCGCCCGAAGAAATCCTCGGGGCAACCTTTCACGAGCGGCGTCAGCGGGAGCGGCTGCGCCGGTTTCCAGGTAAGCAGCAGTTCGCGCCCGTCGAATTGTACATCTCCGGCCAGGGATACGGAGTGCTGGCCCGGGTCCTTCACCTGCCGGGAAGTATCGTTGCGCGTCCACACGTACGCGTTGTAGTCCGCCACGTTGCTGGGATCGCCCGAGGCAATCGGCTTTTTGACATCGACAAAGATATTGTTGACCACCCGGTTCCCCGTGGAAGTGAGCTTGCGGCCGCGGATGGAACGGTCGGTCGCAACCCCCGCAAACACCAGATCTTCGGCGATCAGCCCGAACAGGTTGTGCACGATAACGAGGTTGTCGGTATCGGCGGCGCGGACGCCCTGCCCGTCGATGTTCCAGATGACGTTGTTATCCACCAGGTTGGGCTGCGGAGAAGCTTCGATAAAGATGGCGCCCTGCACGGTCTGGACATCATGGATCACGTTGCCGGTCACGCGTGAGTTCTGGTTGTCCCAGTCGAGCCAGATGCCGCAGGAGGCCAGGAGCCGCGCGATGTGGTTATTCCGCACCAGCGTTCCGCGGTTGACCAGGAGCTTGATTCCGGCCACCTCCCAGTGGAACTCGGCGTCCTGCCAGCCACAGTCGGAGATGTCGTTGTCCTCTACCAGGGCGTGCGACACATTCAATCCCCGGATTCCGGCTGTACCGCAATCATAGATCCGGTTGCGGCGGACGATCATGTGGCCCAGGTCCGGGTCTGCTCGGGGAGCAGCGCGTTTATCGCCGCTCTCGAAGGTGCGGTAGCCCACTTCGATGCCCACAGAGTTGACATGCCTTACCGTGTTCCGCTCGATAATCCAGTGGTGGCCGCCCATGTTGTACAGCGCGCCCACGCCCACCCGCGGAAGGCCGTTGGCGCACTGCTCGAGGATGAGGCCGCTCACCCGAATGAAACCGAGCCCCGGGGTTTCCGGCTGGATGATGTGCGGCTGCACGGCGGCCTCAAAGAGCTTGCCGTTGGGATCCACGCTGTCAAAAGCGTGGATGTGGACCGTCTTGCCGTCCGGTGCGACCCAGTAGGAGCCGGGCAGGCGCACGAGGTCCTCGTAGGTGGCCAGTTGCGACATCCGCCGGCCGTCCTGAAAGAGCATGCCGCGCGGCAAAGAGTAGGGAATGCGTCCCTTCCAGCGCAGAGCCCACGACATGAGATCGAGCTCTTCGTTGCCGGCGTTGGGCGTCCGGAAGGCAAAATAGCCGTTCTCGAAAAGGCTGTCGGGAAGCGTAGTCATCCAGAGCCTTTTCGAATAGATGTTTCGGGAGACCCCACCACCGGGGCGTACGTCGTGTGGGTCGATCGAGCGCTCCCAATGTGTGTCCAGGATGCGCGACCCCTTCAGAATCACTTGTTCGCCCGGAGCAGCCTCGTAGGCGATCATGCGGTCCGGGCCCTCGCCGCAAAAGCGCGGCCGCACCAGTTCGCGGTAGACGCCCGCGTGGATCGACACCCGCTCGCCGGCCTTCACCACCTGCGCGGCGTGGCTGATGGTGCGGAACGGGCGCTCTTCGGTGCCCGGGTTGTCATCCGAAGCCCGCGGATGGTTGTGATTGACATGGTAGGTGCGGGTGTAATGAGTTTGATCGCTCCAACTCAGGAAAGGCGTCCCGTCGGGCATGATGACCTCTGGCTCCAGCGGCCGGTAATTGACTTGGGCCCCTGCCGGTACCAGCAAGCCGCACATGGCCAGAAGGAAAAGTTTCAATCGCACGGGCGGTCTTCTCCTCTCTGCAACCGGGTATTGTATCCCCTACCAGGCTGTCATGCGGTCAGCTGCCGTTGACATAACTTTCGCCCTGTTGACATAACTTTTTGCCTCTCCATTTCCCATAACACCTTTACTCACAATGGCTTAGGGACAACTTCAGATCCTGTTGACACAACTAAGGCCATTTTCAGTAAAGTGTCCTCACGTAAGCGAAATCTAAGAAGAGTTGCGGAAAATTGATCGAGTTATGTCAACAGAATGCTAGCCAAACATATTTGAAATTTCCCGGATTCCATTTGGCGGTTGCGCGCGTGGGGCAACCGAGAACATGGTCGACGCCCGGAGTTGTAGCTCGCAAAGGCGCCA
>DASQZT010000264.1:0-11297 GCA_035638575.1 Bryobacteraceae bacterium | reverse complement strand
GTAGCACGCCGCGCCGCCACCGGCTACGCTTCCGCCGCCACTTCCTCCGGCGCAGGCAGGCGGTTTCCACGCAGCTTCTCCTGCAGCCGCTCCAGGTACAGATAAATGACCGGCGTGATGTACAGCGTCAGGAACTGGCTCACCACCAGGCCGCCCACCACTGCCAGGCCCAGCGGCTGCCGGGCGTCGGCGCCTTCGCCGTACCCCAGCGCGATGGGCAGCGTGCCGAACAGCGCCGCCACCGTGGTCATCATGATCGGGCGGAATCGCAGCATGCAGCCCTGCCAGATGGCGTCGTACGGGCTCTTGCCCTGGCGCCGCGCGTCGATCGCGAAATCGATCATCATGATGGCGTTCTTCTTCACCACGCCGAACAGCATGATGATCCCCACGAACGCGAACAGGTCGAGCTGCTTCTTGAAGATCACCAGCGTGAGCAGCGCGCCGAACACCGCCGACGGCAGGCCCGAAAGAATCGTGATGGGGTGAATGAAGCTCTCGTAGAGAATCCCCAGCACGATGTAGATCACCAGGATCGCCACCAGCAGCAGGATCGAGAGGTTCTGGAACGAGCTTTGGAACTCCTTCACCGTGCCCTGGAAACTGGCATTGATGGTGGCCGGCATGCGCAGATCGCGGATGGCGCTGTCCACCGAATCCGCCGACTGGCCCAGCGCGAACCCCGGCCGCAGGTTGAACCCGATGGTCACCGCCGGCAACTGGCCGAAATGGTTGATTTGCAGCGGGCCCGTCTGCCGCTTGGTCCCCACCAGGGTCTCCAGCGGCACCAGCGCGCCCTGCGACGACCGCAGATACAGCTTCGAAAGCGCGTCGGCCGTGCGCTGATATTGCGGCGCCACTTCGAGAATCACCGAATATTGGTTGGCCGGCGCGTAAATCACCGACACCTCGCGCTGGCTGTAGGCGCTGAACAGCGCGTCCTGCACCTGCTGCGGCGTGATGCCCAGCGATTGCGCGCGGTCGCGGTCGATATCCACCATCAATTGGGGGCTCGAGATCTGCATGTCGGTCTGCACGTCCACGAAGCCCGGCAGTTGCCGCATCCTGGCCGCCAGTTGCGGCGCCCAGGTGTAGATCTCCTTGAGGTTGACGCTCTGCAAAGTGAGCTGATACGAGCTTCCCGAGATGTTCTGCCCGCTGATGGTGATGGGCGGCGGGTTCTGCATGAAGGTGAAGATCCCCGGGACCGCCGCGGCCTTGGGACGCAACTGCTCGATGATCTGGTCCACCGAGTGCGGGCGCTGATTGCGCGGCTTCATCATGGCGAAGGCCACACCCTGGTTGAACCCGGCTCCGGCGGGCACGAAAGCCCCGACGTTCTGAATTTCCGGGTCCGCCATCATGATATCGGCCACCGCCTTGGTGTGGTCCGCCATCGATTGGAAGGAAATGTCCTGGGGACCCATGGTGGCCGCGAACATGAACCCGCTGTCCTGGCTGGGGATGAACCCGGTGGGCATCGTCTTATACAGGTACACCGTGCCCGCCAGCATTAGAACTGCCACCGCCAGCGTGACCGGGCTGAACCGCATGGCGACCCGCAGCGTTACTTCGTACCACCGCGCCAGGCCGTTGAATCCGCCCTCCAGGACGCGGTACGGCCAGCTGTGGCGCGCCCGGTGGTGGTCGGCTTTCAGATAGCGGCTCCCCAGCATGGGGGTGAGGCTCAGCGATACGAAGCCCGAGATCAGAATCGCCACCACGATGGTGACCGAAAACTCGTGCAGCAACCGGCCCACAATGCCGCCCAGGAACAGCACCGGGATGAACACCGCCACCAGCGAGAAGGTCATGGAAACGATGGTGAAGCCGATTTCGTGCGATGCCCGCACGGCCGCCTGAAGGCGCGTCGCGCCCATCTCCATGTGGCGCACGATGTTCTCCAGCATGACGATGGCGTCGTCCACCACGAACCCCACCGACAGGGTCAGCGCCATCAGCGACAGGTTGTTCAGGCTGTAGCCCAGCAGGTACATCACCGCGAATGTACCCACGATGGAAAACGGCACCGCGCAGCCGGGAATGATGGTGGCCGACACATTTCGCAGGAACAGGAAGATCACCAGCACCACCACCAGGACCGTCAGCAGCAGCGTGAACTCCACGTCGCGGATGGAAGCGCGGATGGATCGCGAGGAATCGTAAATGACCGAGAGGTTCACCGAGGGCGGCATCTCGTGGCGGAACTCCGGCAGCAGGTTCAAAACGCTGTCCACCACCTCCACCGTATTCGTCCCGGGCTGCCGCTGGATCGCCAGAATCACGGCGCTGGAGTTGTTGTACCAGGCGGCCTGTTTGTTGTTGTCCACGCTGTCGATCACGTTGGCCAACTCTTCGAGGCGCACCGGCGTGCCATTCCTGTACGCCACGATCACCGGCCGGAAAGCGGCCGCGTTCTCCAGCGAGCCGCTGGACTCGATGGTGATCGCCTGCCGGTCGCCATCCAGCCTGCCCGTGGGAAGATTCGTGTTGCTGCTGGCGATGGCGCGCTGCACTTCGTCGATCCCGATGTCGTGCGCCACAAGCTGGTCCGGGTCCACCTGCACCCGCACCCCGTACTTGGCGGCGAACACCTGCACTCGCGACACGCCGCTGATCATCGAGATACGCTGCGCCAGCAGGGTGTCGCCGTATTCGCTCACCGTGTACATCGGCAGCGTTGGAGAATCCAGCGCCAGGTACAGGATCGGCTGGTCCGCCGGATTCACCTTCTGGTACGAAGGCGGCCGCGGCATGCTGGTGGGAAGCCGGCCTTGCGCCCGCGCGATAGCCGCCTGGATATCCTGCGCCGCCGCGTCGATCTTGCGGTCCAGGGTGAACTGCACCGTAATCGACGTCAGACCCAACAGGTTCGACGAGTTCATCGACGTGATGCCGGCGATGGTGGAGAACTCGCGCTCCAGCGGAGTGGCCACCGAGGATGCCATGGTCTCGGGATTGGCGCCCGGCACCGCGGCGGTCACGTTGATCGTCGGGTAATCCACGCTGGGCAGCGCCGCCACCGGAAGCAAGCGGAACGCGATCGCGCCGAAAAACAGAATGGCGAAGACGCACAGCGCCGTCATCACCGGCCGTTCGATGAAGATCTTCGAGAGGTTCATGACCGCCCTGTACCCAGCGTCCCGGCATCCACCGCGCGGATCTGCGCGCCCGGGAACAGCCGCAACTGGCCATCCGTGACCACCGTGTCTCCGGGCGCGATGCCCTGCTCCACCACCGTCTTGTTGCCGAACGAGCGCCCCACCTGCACGATGCGCGGCTCCACGTGGCTATCGGGCTTCACCACATAGACGAACTGGCCCTGCTGCCCGGCCTGCACCGCCTCGGCGGGAATTACCGTGGCGTTCCGGATGGTATCGAGCGTCAGCACCGCGGTGACGAACTGCCCCGGCCACAGCATGCCGTCGCGATTCTCGAAAGTGGCTTTCAGGTGAATGCCGCCGGTGGCGCTGTCCACCGTGTTGTCGATCACCGCGAGATATCCGGCGGCGGCGTGGTCCGGGTTGTCGCGCGTAAACACCCGCACCTCCAGCTTGCGATTGGCATTGAGCCGCCGGATGGCCGCCAGGTGCTGCTCGGGCACGCTGAAGTTCACGAAGATGGGCTCGATCTGGTGCAGCACTACCAGCGGCACATCGTTCGCCTTCACCAGGTTGCCGGCGTGGACCAGCAGGTTTCCGGCGCGCCCCGAAAGCGGCGCCTGAATCTCGCAATAGCTCAGGCTGAGCTTGGCCGAAGCCACCGCCGCCACGTCGGCCTCGAGCGCCGCGCGCGCGCTTTCGATGGTGGCCCGCGTGGCCTTCGTGGTTTCGCGCGAAACGTCGGCGCTGGTCCGCGATTGGTCGTACTGCGATTTCGAGGCCAGCCCTTCCTTTTGCAGCTCCGCGTAGCGCGCCGCGTCGGATTCCGCAAAACGGGCCTGTGCCGAGTCGCGGGCCTCCGCCGCCAGGTTCTGGTTGATCTGCGCCTGGTCGCGCGTCACCGCCGCTTCCGCCTGCCGCAGCGCATCTTCGAAGGGACGCGGATCGATCTGG
Organism: Bryobacteraceae bacterium; assembly: GCA_035638575.1. GTDB lineage: Bacteria > Acidobacteriota > Terriglobia > Bryobacterales > Bryobacteraceae > DASQZT01. The sequence goes on along the minus strand of DASQZT010000264.1, from coordinate 7,242 downwards.
AAAAGCAGGTCGCCCTTTTTCACGTTCTGCCCTTCGGCGAACGCGACTTTCACCAGCTCGCCCGCGATTTGCGACTTCACCTGGACGATGGCGGACGCCTCGACCGTCCCGACTACGCGCAACTCGGTCGGCACCGATTCGGACGTGGCTTTGGCGACCGTCACCGGCACCACCGGCGGAGGCCCGCCGGCCATCGGACCCGCCGCGTGCTGCTGCTGCCCGCAGCCCGAGAGTGCCGCCACCGAGCCAACGCAAATGAGAATTGAAAGGAATCGATTGGATACGGACACGATGCTAAACTCCGGTTGCAGAATACCAGTTTAGACGCCAGCGAAGAAAAAACGAATCAGAAAAACCCACCCTAATTGTGAAGTTTAGCAGGCTGGCAAACGCGATGGGTGGGAAGCGCCTGAAAAGTGCGTTGACGAGGTGGCCAATGCCACACGCCAGCGGCGCTTTACGCAGGAAGCCAACGGATCCGCCTGGTTCATGCAGCCACCTCGCGTTCCGCCGGTGTTCGGAAACGGGACTAGGTTCGTTTGGTATACCAGAGTTTGGCGCGGCGACCAGGTCAACCACCGCCGGGGGAGAGGGTGAGGCGGAGAGTTGAAACATGAGGTGCGGGCAGGTTTGGGTGAGGCCGAGGGTGGGCGACTAGGCCAAGGTGTCCCAGGCGAGGCCCTCGTTGGTGGCGGCGCCACGAGAGCGGGCACCGTTGCCGCGGGCGGCGCTGATTCTGCGTGAAGAGTACAATCTATCCTCCAACAGCACGGTACCATGGAGGCCTTCTGGAATTTCGGTAAGTTATTGATTCCATTAAGCAACATTGCTGTGACTGAGTTTTGGGTGCGGGGAGCGGGTGAAACTGAAGGGGCGTAGATTCGAGTCCTACCTGGGGAGCCACAGGAAATCGAGGTTCCAAATCTTCCGGTCACGGGCGACCCCAGTTTTCCATTCGAACTCGAGGGTATACTTGCGCCAACTTCCGAGTGGCATCCCGGAGTTGTTCGGCTATGTTAGGTAAACACTACGGCGTCAGCGAGGATCTATCGTCAGTTGGGCACATGTCAGCATCGGCGTTATACGTCAACCTGGGCTTGCCAGGGGGGACGAAATCGCGCCGGCGCTACCCCGGGATAGCATTTCAGTTCTCCGTCGGCGTCTTCTGGACGTGATCGATCACCAGCAGGTCAACCGGTCCCTTCTTGGCTTCCAGCTTGAGGCCGAGTTGTTCTTGTAGGGCGTTGAAAATGCTGGGCGGAGGGTCCCCGCCACGGGAGATGCGGTTTGCTGGGTCGCCGCCGGCCGGCGCTGGGTCCAGAGCGTCCTTCGGGCCGCCGCGTCCTCCTGGCATGCTCGATGGGTCGTAGCGCAGCTTCAAATCGTACTTGCCCTTCAAGCCGGTCTGGTCGATTACCGGGCGGTCGAACCCGTTGGAAAGCTGCGCAGCCAGGCCATCCATGGTCTGGCCGTTGGAGATCATGCATTCGCCGTTGGGCGTCATCATCATGAAATTGCCGGCGCGGCTGGCAGCCATGGGCGGCGTCTCGGGACAGCCGCCGGGCCCGATTTTCATTCCGCGGAGACTTGGCGGGAGAGGCGGCGGCGGTGCAGCGGCCTGCGCCCTGGCTTCGCCGCGTCCACCCTCCTTGGGTTGCGAATCGGACGCGGGCGGCGTATCGGTGACGGTGGAGTCTTTCAGCTTGGGACCTTTGGCGCCCACCACCAGCGCGTACATCGGCAGCTCTTTGGTTTCGCGATGCAGCGTGAGCTTGAAACGCTCCGCCAGGAGGTTTTGCAGCATAACCTTGACTTGTTCCTTCGTGGCGCCCTCGGGGACCTTGGCCACGATGTCAAATCGTTCGGAATCCAACCAGTTCGGGCCCCCCGAGATTTGGTAACGCTTTACGCTATAAGCCTCCACCACCAGATCGCGGATCGTGCTGAAGGTGAAGGTGACGCGGCCGGGGTCGCCGCTGCCGGGACCGCCTTGCGGACCGAGCCGGATCACGCCGTTCACGCCGCGGCCGGGCAGCCCCGAGGGTTTTACCGAGGCCACTTCGAATTCCAGCTTCGCTTCCGCGGGTTTCGCATTCGCGGCGGACTGGGCGTGTAGCAGAGAGCAAAGCCACACCGCCAGGACCGCTCCCGCGATCGCACGACTCATCTCGATCTCCTTTTTCGGGGTTGTTCTTGTATGGACGCGTGCCCGCCGGACTAGTTACGCTCCACTAGTGTTGACGACCTGGCAATGGGCCGTCAAGAGGTCGGGTGTGGGTCCGGACCAGCGGGGCCCGAAACAACCCTTGTGACCGTACAGTCGCCTATGCTGAGACTGGCCAGAGCGCGGTGCCTTAGGAATTACTCCCTCCTGGTCGCCCAGCGTTTACCCGTGTGTGGATGGCTGAGGGCACGCCGGGAACTCATCCTGGCTTGCAGTCCAGACGGCGGGTCCTCTGCGAGGTTTAGCGCCGCGTCCTGTTGATCAGAAACTGAGGTGCGACTCGTTGGTTTGACCAACCCGGCCGGTTTCCTGGATGGAAGCTGCACCACTACCATTAGGAGAACAGCTATGCCCATGAAGAACCCGCCCCATCCGGGCGACCTGATCAGAACCGAGATCATCGAAGCCCTCGGTCTTAACGTGTCGAGGGCGGCGGAGATTCTGAAAGTGCGCCGCGCCACGCCAAGGCCGCGTTGACGCCGGAAATGGCCCTGCGCATCGAAAAGGCGTTCGGTCCCGACATGAACCACCTCCTCCGCATGCAACTCGCCTGCGACGTGGCGAGAACGCGGCGGCACTCTCGGGATATCGCGGTCAAGCGCTATGTCCCGAATCTGAAGGCTGTAAGCTGATCGCTACCGCAGAGGTCCCAGCCTGAACCGCACGCCGCGGAAATCGAAGTCGCGCGTGATGTGCGCCACCGGCTCCGCCGTCACGATCCGGGCGCCGGTCAGATCCTCGTTGATTTGAAACTGACTGATGTATCTTTTCAGGGGTTCGAAGATCCCCGAGGTGGGTAGTGGATCGGTCACCAGCCCGCGGGGCACGATCCAATTGGTTCCCCACACGCCAGACTCCAGGAAGACCGCGAACCGGGGAACCGGCGTCTGGCAAACCGCCTGAAGCACGCCATCGACATCCGGCCGTGCGGAGCAGACGCCAAATCCCGGGACCACCGTTCTCCCCGTTGCCGCGAAGGGAGTCGCCTGCCTTCGCCGGAACAGCGTCAGCTCGACCGTTCCACTCACGTCCAACGGGCCCAGTCTGACCGCGGGCAACAGATCGCCACTGAGCTCGAAGTAGAGCGAGGCGGGCGCCATGGCGGCTCGCACCACCGGGAAGCCTTTTACCCTGCCCCCCACCCAATCCACAGACAGTTCCAGGCCGGGCGGCGCGCCCTCCACCCGAATCGGAACGGTGACCTGCACCGCGCCTCGCCAGCGCTGCTCCACCGTGGCAACCGCGCCAGGGTCGAGCGAGATCCTCAGCGCGGAATTGCCCGGCCGCTCGCGCGCCGCCAGCGATTCGAATTGGAACGCCCAAGCCCGCGGCATGGAAACCTGGACCGCCACCAGCAACGCCAACATGCCAGCCAACATGCCGCGTCCCACCGCCGTCCGGCGCCGCCAGTATTGCAGCAGCACCGCCGCTGCGCCCGCTGCCAGAACGGCCGAGAGCGCCGCCGTTCGTCCCCATTCCTGGTTGAACAGGTCCGGTTGGTACCGGCTCGCCATCAGCAACTGGCCGGCAAACCATCCGCCGCCCACCAGCAGTCCCGCCAGGATCGTTTGCCCCACGTTCCGGGTGACCGCCGCCACCGCCGCCGCCGGCAGAACGTAGAGCGCCGTGAAGAACGCTTCCTTCCAGAACAGCACCTGCAAGTGATCCAGCAGTGGAATCCCCGCGGCCTTCCACACGGACGCATGAAACACCGCCAGCGGCAGGTTCACGAACGCCAGCACGAAGAGCGCTTTGGCCGCGAACAGGTCGCGCCAGGTGTACGGCCGCGTCAGCCAGTATTGCCGGTCGCCCGGCAGCGCCTCTTCGTGAATCGCCGAGACGATCACGTACCAGCACGCCGCCGCCAGCGCCATGTGAAGCCTGTAATCGAGGTATACCGGGTCGAGCAGCGCGGCCAGGGCCAGCAGCGCGGGAAAGATCAGCGTCCGCGGCCAGAGGTGGCGCGCGTCTTTCAGAAAGATCGTGATTGCTCGTCTCATCTGCGCCTCTCCCGCATGTCGATCCGCGCGACCTCGTAGTCCTCCAATCGGATGGCTGGAATATCCAGGCCGCGCTCAATGCGCCCCGCCACACGGTACGTTTCGATCGCCACCTCCGGGGTGTCCTGCACCGGGTCGAGCCCTGCCGTTACGGCCCAGACGGTGAAACCACCATCGGTCGGCGCGCAGCAGGTGTGTATGTTCAGCCGGTCGTCGTCTGCGCGGAAGCCCGGCAAGGTCCAATAAGCGCTCCTCAGCGGCGCGAAGCACTCCACCAGCCGCGCGCGGCTGACCGTGCAGAAGCCCACGCCCGGCACATATCGCCCGCGAACCGGTACCGGCAGGTTGGTGACCGCCGCCGGCGACAGCAGGGTCAGCGCGGCACCGGTGTGCAGCCGCACCGGCCGGCTCTTGATCCGGTCGAAGACTTCCGGGGGCATGTTGAAGCTCTCCCAATACTCTCCGTGGATGGGCGCCAGTTCTCCGTTCGACTTCCACCCGGAACTCCACCGCTCGCCGGAAGTTTCGAGCGTGGCCTGAATTCGCTCGAAGCGCAGCCGATTCCCGTCGGCAAGTCCGCTCACCCCGACCGGAATCAGGACCTTGACTGCCGCTTCGCCCTCCCCTACGTTGAGGCCCCGACTTTCGCGGCCGAGCGGTTTGCGCCCGGCATCGAACGTCAGCTCCACGTCCGGGCCACTCGTTTTCTCCAGGGCAAAAGCCGCGTGCCACGCTGGCACCGCAGCCGATCCGGCAAACACCGCGGCCACGCATGCCAGGAGCGCCCGCGACGCCCAGGTGCGGCGCCGCGCGTACTCGAACGCCAGGATGCCGGTCAGCGCGGCCAGCAGGATGCCCGCATCCGCAACGGCGCGAACCCACTCCTCGATGCCCCAGCCGTCGTTTCTTCGAAGAGCCACGGCGGCGGCCACCACTGCGAAGGCTCCGAGAGCCCCCAGCGCGAACTCCACCAGGCTGTTGGTCACCGCCGCCAGCGCCGCCGCCGGAAGAACCGCGGTCGCCAGAAGCAGCGCCTGCGTCGCCAGCAACCGCGGCAAGTACGGCCAGGGCGACACGCCATTCACCCCAAGCACCGTCATCTGCGAAATCAGAACCGGCAGATGGATGAAGGCCAGAATGAAGAGCACCTTCGCCACCAGCACGCTTCGCCACGGGATGGGCCGCGTGAGCCAGTCCTGCCGTTGGCTCGCGGGCCTCTCTTCGTGAATCACCAGGACCGTCAGGTACCACGCCGCAACCAGCAGCAGCGTCCCCGCCAGCGTTTGATGCTGGAACAGGCCGGCGTCGCGCGGAAGCGCGGCGTCCTGCCAGCCGTACAGGCCGGTCAGCGCCAGGAAGCCGGCGATCTGCGCCCGCAGATGCCGCGCGTCCTTTCGAAAAATCTCCAGTGCCTCGCGCATCGCGCCCCCCTCAGGCCGCCCGCCCGGCCTTCGCCAGCGTGACGAAGATCGACCGCAGCGGCATGGCGTTCACCGCCATGTCCCGCAGTCCCGGAAACAGGCTGCGCACTTCGGCCGCGGTTCGCTCCGCATCGAACCGCGACTCGACGAAACGCAGCACCGCCGCCGAAGCCTCCGGCTGCATCCAGCTCCCCGGCCATTCGCGCGGCAACGCCGGCGGCTCGCCGAACGTGAGCACGATTTCGCGGAACCGCGCGCTCAGCGTTTCCAGTTCCTCGGAGAACCGCAGCCGGCCCTGGTCCAGATACCCTATGTGGCTGGCGAAGCTCTCGATTTCCGCCAGGTCGTGCGACGAGATCAAAATCGTGGCGCCCTCGGCCCGCGCCAGCAGCCCTTCGATCAGCTCGTCGCGCACCAGCGCGTCCAGCCCGGTGAACGGCTCGTCCAGCACGATCAGTTGCGGCCGGTATGCCAGCGACGAGGCCAGCGCCGCCTTCATCCGCATGCCGCGCGACAGGTGCTTCAGCTTGCGGTCGCGCGGAAGCTGGAGTTGGCGCACCAGCTCGTCCGCCAGGACGTGGTCCCATGTGGGATAGAAGCGGCTGAGGTATTCCAGGAAATACTTCACGGTCATCCACTCCGGCAGCTCCTGGTTCTCCGACACGTAGCCGATGCGCGCGAACTCCCCCGGCCCGAGCTTCCGCGAATCCACTCCCAGCACCTCGGAACGCCCGCGCGACGGCCGGTGGATGTTCATCAGCACTTTGATGGTGGTGGTCTTCCCCGCCCCGTTGGGCCCCACCAGCCCGTAAATGCTGCCCTCCGGCACTTCCAGGTTCAACTTGTCGAGCGCCTCCGTGTGGCGGAACTTCTTGGAAAGATCAAAGGTGCGAATTGCGCTGCTCATCGTTTTTTCCGCCCTCCCGGATTGACACCGTCCATCTCCAGCCGCTCCCAGTGTTCGGCCAGCGATTCGGTGACTTCCTGCAGGTTCATGCCCAGCTTCTTGGCCTCCACCACGAGCTGCTCCACTTCGTTCTCCAGAAGCCGAGAGCGCTCGGCTGCCGTGCCGCCCGGCGGCGGCGCCACCACCGTGCCCGTGCCCGGCATCACTTCCAGCAGCCCTTCGTTCAGCAATTCGGTGATCACCTTGTGGGCCGTGTTGGGGTTGATTTTCAGGTCCGCGCTGAGCGTGCGCACCGAGGGAAACGCGTCGCCTGGCCGCAGTTGGCCCGAGACCAGCGCCTTCTTGGCCGCGTAAACCACCTGCTCGTAGAGCGAGCTGCCCGGGCGAAAAGCCACGCGGAACGGTATCACAGCTGTATTATGACAGCTAGTACACTAACTGTCAAGCCCCTCCGCTGTACACTCGAATTTGGCGCGTGAATCTTCCCTCTTCCGCGGCATCCCGCGAAACGTCCTGCTGCTCTCCGTGGTGAGCCTCTTCACCGACCTTTCGAGCGAGATGATCTATCCGCTGGTGCCGCTGTTTCTCTCCAATGTCCTGCGCGCGCCCGTCGAGATCATCGGCCTCATCGAAGGAATCGCCGAAGCCACCGCGGGGTTCCTGAAATTCGTTTCCGGCGCGCTTTCCGAC
>DASQZT010000263.1:0-50295 GCA_035638575.1 Bryobacteraceae bacterium | reverse complement strand
GAGCGCACCCATCAGGCCCGTGTCCGGCATCACCTCCGATGTCTGCGCGCTTTGGGAGCGCTAGCCCCGGGGGCGAACTTCACGGAGGTTCCGGTCAACCCGGCAGCGTAGCTCTACTCGTGCCCATTTTCGAGACAAAGCGTGCCCCACTAACGCTACTTGCTGGCCGGCGGAATGAAGCCGTTCATCCGGGCGTACTCCACCATCTGTCCGTAGTGATCGAAGCTGTGCCAGGCGATGACCGCAAGCACCCCGCCCCGGGCCACCTCTCCACTGCCGAAGGGCGACTTCACCATTTCCAGTTGATTCTGGCTGGTGATCATGGCCGTGACTTTGTGGGCGTAGGCGAAGGAGTCCTTCAGGAACTGCACGATCTGCTCTTTGGTCTTGACGGAGTCGGGGCCGCTCTCGCCGCCGGTGTCCACCGGAGGCTTGTCCTGTTTGGCCGCCGCGGCCGCGACGATATAGATGACCGCGGCTACGTGCTTGGCCTGCTGGGCGAACGTGCGCACGCCTTTGAACTCGCCGTTGGCAGGAGCGAAATTGAACTTATCGGCCGGCATGGCCTGCACCAGCGGGACGAGCTCGGATTCGATGGTGCTTACCTGGCTGTCATAGAGCTTGGCCGCGGTCATGGGATCGGCCGCAGGGGCGGCGCCGGAAACCACGGCGGCGGCAAGCAGGATCGGAAGCGTCTTTCTCATCTTCATCGCGATGCTCTTTTCTCCGTTTCGATTGCGGGGGCCAGCGCCATGACCGCCCATCCGGTGGCGGTGGAGGAGATCCACTGGTCGTGCTCGTAGGGGAATCCGCTCTGGAAATACGGCTGGAACTTGGTGGCGCGGCTGCGGACATACCACGACCCGTCCGTCCACTGCGTGCCGAGAAGATACTTCACGCCGCGCTGGTAAGCAGGGTCGGACGCGGTCAGAGTGCCGCTTTCGCGCAGCGCCCAGAGCGATTGGCCGGTGGCATAGGGGTCGCTCGGGAGGTTGCGGTTGCCCGCCCAGCCGCCATCGGAGCGTTGACACGCGACGAGCGTGCGGCCCACCTCGCGCACCTTGTCGCGGGCGGCTCCGGCCCAGGCAAGACCGGCGAGCTGCATGGCGAGCTCATCGGTAGTGGAAGCCTTGGCGCCCAGCAGGAACTCGCGCGCGCGGGCGATCCGCCGATCGAAATCGGGCCTCTGGGCGGGCGAGCCGTAAAGCTGGAGCGTGTGCATGGCCACGGCAGTCCGGGAAACGGCGCTGTATTCGAGCGGCACCCGGGCCTCGCCGCCGAGCCGCCACGCGCCGTCCCGGCGCTGGACTGCGGCGACGTAGGCCGCCATGGTGTCGGTGATCGCGTTGGACGGGTACCGCGCGGCGGCCATGGCCAGCAGCGAGTACATTTCGTTGTCCTGCATCCCGCCGATATCGATCCGCAGGAGGACGGCTTCCTGCACACCGGTCCACTGGCCCTCCATCATTTTTACGTGCTCCTCGGCGGCGGCGTCGTTGACGGGGACGCCACCGGCGCGGGCAGCTACCACCGCCATGGTGGTGAAGGCCTGATGGTGGCAACCTACGCAGCCGCTCTGCTGGAAGAATTCCGTGGAAGTGCGCTGGAGCAGCGCGACGCCGGATTCCACCGCCTGCTGCGCGGATTTCGGAGCGGAGGCCGGACGTTGGGGCGGCGAGAGCGGATCGCCGGCGCGCGCGCCGGCGGCGGTGAGAGCGGCGATGACTTCGGGGTTGCCGAACTTATGGGCCCAATCCAGCGCCGTTTCGCCCATGTTGCTTTTCCCGTTGACGCCGGCGCCGGCCTTCAGCAGCGCCCGAACCACGGCCAGATCCTGCGTTTCGGAGGTCACGGCCAGCATGATGGGCGTCATGTCGCGGATATCTTTGACGTTGACCTTGGCGCCGGCATCGAGCAGCGTCTGCACCACATCGGCTTTGCAGAACGGCGCCGCCCACATCAAAGGCGTGAGGCCGATGAGCTGGATCTTGCCGAACTTGACCTCGCCGCTGAAGGTGTTCGCTAAATTCACGTCAGCGCCCTTGGAGAGCAGGAACTTTGTCTCGGCGAGGTTGCAGTTCACGGCCGCGGACTGAAGCGCCGTCGTGCCATCGCCATCGGGCGCGTCGGGAGGCACTCCGGCATCGATGATCAGCCGGACGGATTCGAAGTCGTCAAGGTCGGCGGCGAGCCGCAGCGCCGAGTTTCCCTGGCCATCCTTCTGCTTCGGGTCGGCGCCCTTCGAAAGCAGGAGGCGGACGGTTTCGGAGCAGCCGTCGCAATTGGCGGCGACCATCAGGGGCGTGCGGCCCTGCTTGGACCGGGCGTTCACGTCAGCGCCCTTGGCGACGAGCATGGCGGCCTTGCGCGGGTCACCCGCGCCCCAGAGGAGCGCGGTCGCATCGAAGGAGTTCTTGGCGTTCACGCCGGCGCCGGAATCGAGCAACAGCCGGACGGCCTCCGGGCTGCCGAACGCGGCGGCGTGCATGAGCAATGTGGCGCCGCGGCGGTCGCGCGTGTTGACGTCCGCGCCGTTGGAAAGCTGCGCCTTCAGGTAATTCAAGTCGTTGTTGCGAATTGCCTGGAAGAGCTCGTCCGCGGGAGTGTCACCCCCACTGGCCGCAGCCAGGCATAAAACCATGGCGATTAGCCCGATTCCCCTCTGCATCGGGACCCTCCTCATTCCGCGCCAGTATACCATCATCCCCAGACGAGCCCCTTTGTGAGAACATACAGGGCTGCCCGAGACGCCTCTACCTCCTTCTCCCCAGCCTGGCTGACGGCCTCTCAGGCTGCCGTGTCCGCACTCCTGCGGACACTCTCGCAGGCGGCGAGAAAAGAGCGTCCCTAATCGGGATCGTCTCTGGCGGCAGAAGCGAGCGGTACGGGGCGAACAGGCGAGCATGGCTCGCCTGGACCGATTGACAATCGGTCCGCAGGTTGCCAACTGTTGCCAACCTGCCCCACAGGCGGTGCCAAATCAGCCGGTTGCGACTGGGTTTCCGGAGAGTGGGGACGCGGGGGCAGGCTTCAGACTGCCGCGTTCGCTGTGGTAGAGTGACAGTTTTCCGCCGGTAGGAACCGCTCCCTGATGGTCGCGGCTCGGAATTTGCGTTTGATTCGGAATGTGCTACTGCCGCTCCTGTTGCTGTGCGCGGCCGGCCGCGCGCAGCCTGCCCAGGACGAGGATCGCGTGGCGAGGCGCAACTTCGAGGCGGCGCTGGCGGGCGACGTGGATGCCGCGCGCCGCTCCCTTCCGCTGATGATCGACCGGCCGTGGCTCGGCGAGATCAACTTTCTGGATGCCTGCTCGCTGGCGCGGGCCGTGGAAGAGGCGCGGCAGCCGTCCGACCTGGCCTACCGGCTGGTGCTCGCGGCAGGCCTCCACAACCCGGGGCTGGCGCTCCGCGAATCCGGCGAATATCTGCCGCTCGAGAGCGGCCACCGGCTGTTCGAGCGATTCGTGCTGGCGGCTCCCGGCGAGGCGATGGAGCTGGCCGCGGGCTCCACCCGCTCGGCGCGCGAGATCCGGGAACTGCTGACGGGCGCCGGGGCACCCGAATTGGCGCTGCTCGCCCGTCTGGCCGGAGATGCCTCCATCGATCTGCCGCGGCGCAACCGCGTGGCCATTCTCGCCGGGCGGATTGCGCGCGGCAGCCTCTCGCTCGAGTCGGCGCTCCGAATCGCCCAGAGCACGCCGCAGTTCTTCGCCACCGTGCTGGACTTGCGGGCCACCGCTTCGGTCGAAGACGCGGCCGCCCTGGACCAGGCGCTCGAAAACGAATCGCTGGCGCTCTGCCGCGCCGTCCAGGAGAACCCGGGCCGCGCACTGGCCGGCGACCTCGCGCGCTTCCGCGCCCGCGACCTCTACGCCGTCCTCGCGCTGGGCCGCGCCGAAGCTACGCCGCCGGTCTTCGCCGCGATCTTCGATCGTTTGCTCCTGCCTAAATGGAAGGCGGAGACGCCTAGAGGAGCTTCGCTCACGGCCTTCCTCGATCAAACCAGGAACTGGGAACTGCGCGATTTCGCCGCCGGGGCGCTAAACGCTCATTGCTTCGACGGACTTCTTGCCGTGGCGGGAGCCGATGTGGAGAGCAGGCTGGTCCGCGGCATCGATCAGGCGCCCGACCCGCTGAAGGAGGCGACGCGCCTGGCCGAGATCATCGATGCCACCGCCAGCCCGGCGCTCGTCGAGCGGATGGCCACCATCGTTGCCGCCGAGTTTGCCCGCTGCCGCGAGGCCGGCGACCGGCGCGGCACGACTCTCTACGGCCTGCTCGCCGCCAGGCTTTCGCTCGACGCCGCGGGCCCGTATCTGCCGTTCTTCCGGTCCTCCGAGACGCTCGACACGGCCATCCTGTTCGGCGCGGAAAGCGACTGCATCGAGCGCTACTTCTTTTGGGACGACGAGGACGGCATCCAGTCGTTCGAGTCCTTTCGCAACAGCTACGAGCACGATCCCGCGTGGGAAATCGAAGAGCGCCCGGAATACGTTCACCTTGTCGGTCACGGTCCCGAAGGCCGGCGCATCGAAATCTTCGCCAACGTGCCGATCGACGGCCACCTGCCCAAGAATCGGGCTCTCGAAGGCGAAGCGCAGCGCCGCCAGCAGTCCATTACCGCGGTACTGGGCGAGCGCGCGCTGGTCCCCACCGTCCTGGTCCACCGCGGCCACAGCTTCTGGGTGGGACGGACTTTGAGCTACCTGTCGACCGCCGCGCGCCTGGTGATCCTGGGCAGTTGCGGCGGCACCACCCAGATCCACGCCGTGATCGAAGCGTCGCACGACGCGCAGGTGATCGCCACGCGCGGCGTCGGCGAAACTCAAATCAACGACGCCATCCTCAAGGCCGTGAACGACCGGATCCTCACGGGCGATCGCGTGATCCAGTGGGACAGTTTCTGGCAGGAGCTGAAAGCGCGCTGGGGAAGGAGCGCGCTCTTCCACGATTATGTAGCGCCCCACCAGGATTCCGGCACGGTTCTCTTGCGGGCGTACTACCGGTTCCTCGATGCTTTGAACTGAGCGGCGCTCAGTGCCGCCCCAGGGAGTATCCGATTCCCAACAGAACGTCGAGTTGTTGCCAGTTCCAGCGGATCGGGTCGCCAAAGCCGCCGAGAGTATCGGTGCGCCAGCGGGTGTAGCGGACTTGGGGCGTGAACAGCCATCGGCGGGCGCGAATTTCGAGGCCGGCGGCAACCGCAGGGGCGATCGCTTCGCGAGTCCTGAGCAGTGCGGGCTGGCCGGAGGCCGATTGCCACACCGGCTGCGGGTTGGTCAGATAGAAGTTGTCGTATAGAGTCTGGGTCTCGTTCAAACCCGCTAATCGGCGCCAACTCCCTCCCACGGCGACGAACGGCGCGAGCGATCGCCGATGAACGGGGCTCCACTTCATCAGGACCGGCACTTCGACCGACGCTCCGGTTCCGCGGAAGGTCGTGAACTGAAGGGGGACGGGGTATGGCCCCCAAGTTTCGTAGTCGTACCCAAAACGGCGATACAGAACGCCGACTTCCAGGCTGAGCCTGGAATTCAATTGCGCGCGGACAGTTCCTCCGGCGACATACCGGCGGGTTGCCGATTCGGACTGAAATCCACCGAAGCGGCCACCGTATTGGTAAGTACGCAGGGTCTCGCTCATCGGAATGCCGCCGATCACTCCCAGGTCGAGGCGCAAAGGTCGCGAAACGCCGCAGACCGAACCGAGCAGCAACAGAAGCCATTGCCGGGCGAAGGCAGCTTGACGTGCCACATTCTAAGACCCGGGTTCGGGACGAACAACTACAGCGCGGGTCCGGAAGGCGTAAAATAAGCTATGGCGCATACGCCATCGGCATCCCGTCCCGCCCTCTACGGCGCGGATTAGCTCCCCGCCGCTGCCAGCGGCGCGCGCCGGCCCTCAGCGTCCCGGCGTGCAGGTCCTCAACCTCACCAACCGAGCAGGAGCTTACATGGGTATCGTCACGGAACACCTTCGCCAGGATCTTCCCTACATTGCCGGACCCTTGCCCGGCCCCCGCGCGCGGGACATTATCGAACGCGACGCGCAGTACGTTTCGCCGTCATATACGCGCTCGTATCCCATGGTGGCGGCGCGCGGCGAGGGCTCGATCGTCGAGGACGTGGACGGCAACCGCTTTCTCGATTTCAACGCCGGCATCGCGGTGGTGGCCACCGGGCATTGCCATCCACGCGTGGTGGAGGCGATCCAGCGGCAGGCGGCCCGCTTGATCCACATGTCGGGCACGGATTTTTATTACGAAGGAATGGTGGCGCTGGCCGAGAAGCTCGCGGAGATAGCGCCGGGCACAGCGCCGCGCCGCGTTTCCTTCGGCAACTCCGGCGCCGAAGCCATCGAGGGCGCCATCAAGCTGGCGCGCTGGGCCACGGGGCGGGAAAAGATCATCGCGTTTCTGGGGAGCTTTCACGGGCGCACCATGGGCGCGCTTTCGCTCACCGCGCGCAAGGCGGTGCAGCGCGCCGGTTTCGGACCGCTGGTGCCGGGCGTGGTGCACGCGCCGTATCCTTACTGTTACCGCTGCCCGTTCGGAAAGGAGCCGGAAGGCTGCGCGGTGGAATGCGTCAAGCACATCGAAGAGACGCTGCTCAAGACCATCGTGCCAGCGGCGGAAGCGGCGGCCATCGTGGTGGAACCGGTGCAGGGCGAAGGCGGGTACGTCGTGCCGCCCAGGAAGTTCTTCGACGAGCTGGCCCGCGTGGCACAACAAAATGGTATTCTTCTGATTTTCGACGAGGTGCAGTCGGGGATGGGGCGCACGGGCAAAATGTGGGCGGCCGGGCATTTTGACGCCGTGCCCGACATCTTCGCCGTGGCCAAGGGAATCGCCAGCGGGATGCCGCTGGGAGCCACGGTGGCGCGCGCAGACCTGATGCGGTGGCCGCCGGGCGCTCACGCCTCCACGTTTGGGGGCAACCCGGTGGCTTGCTCGGCGGCGCTGGCCACCATGGCGCTGCTCGAGGAGAGCCTGGTGGAAAACGCCGCGCGCATGGGCGAGCACCTCATGGACCGCTTGCGCGGGTGGCCGGCGCGTTTCCCCGTGGTGGGCGACGTGCGCGGGTTGGGGCTGATGATCGGGATCGAGCTGGTGCGCGACCAGCGGACCAAGGAAAAGGCACCGGAGCTTCGCGACCGCGTGATCCACCTGGCGTTCGAGCGCGGGCTCCTGGTGCTCGGCGCGGGCGACAACACCATACGGCTGTGCCCGCCGCTGGTGATCACGCGCGACCAGTGCGATTTTGCGATCGGGACGCTGGAAGAGTGCCTGACAACAGCGATGGGAAACGGATGAGGATTCTCGACGTCGGCTGCGGGATTCACAAGCAGCCCGGTTCCATTGGGATCGACCGCAATCCCGCCAGCCGCGCCGACGTTCTGGCGGACCTCGACCGCTTCCCCTATCCCTTTGCAGACAGCTCCTTCGACCGGCTGACCGCCATCCACGTCATCGAGCACGTCAACGACGTGATTCGCACCATGGAGGAGTTTCACCGGTTGGTGCGGCCGGGCGGTACCGTGCGGATCGAGACCCCGCACTACACGGACTTCAGCTCGTTCTGCGACCCCACCCACAAAAGCCACCTGAACAGCTTCAGCTTCCGCTACTTCGGCGAGGATCACGGCGGCTTCGGCTATTATTCCAAAGCAAGATTTCGCGAGATTTCCGTGCGCCTCAAGCTACTGGCTTTTTGGAGATGGCTGGGATTCGAATTCCTGGTCAACCGGTTTCCGCGCTACCGGCGGTTTTGGGAGTACTACCTCTGTTACGTGGTGCGCGGCAAAGTTATCGAGTTCGAGTTCGAGGTGTTGAAGTGATGGGCCTCCTTTACCGCGCCGCCGGCGCCCTTCGCCGCCGCTCGTTTGCGGGCGACCACGGCCGCATCGGCGAAGACCTGGCGCACCGTTATCTGCGGCGCCGCGGCTGCACCATCGTGGCGCGGAATTACCGCACGCCATCGGGGTCGGGCGAGATCGACCTGGTGGCCTGGCAGGGCGAAACGCTGGTGTTCGTCGAAGTCAAGACCCGGTCCAGCACGGAGTTCGGCGAGCCGGCCCGCGCCGTAGACCCGGAGAAGCAGGAGCGGCTCCAGCGGGCCGCGCGCGACTATGCCCGCCGCGCCAACGTCGATTGGAACCGCGCCCGGTTCGACATCGTGAGTGTGGTACTAGACAAGCCTGTACGCATCGACTGGCTCCGCGATGCTTTTGGGCATGGCTGAATGCCTGATGCCACGCTATAATCATCGCTTGCATCTACGTCTTGTCCATCCCGGAAGGTGGCCCCCACTTGCCCGAATTGCGTAAAGACCCGATCACCGGGCGCTGGGTCATCATCGCAACCGATCGTGCGAAACGCCCCAGCGATTTCATCCGCCAGCCGGTGCCGCCCGCCAGCTCCGGCGTCTGCCCGTTCGATTACGGGCACGAGCACAAGACTCCGCCCGAGATCATGGCGTATCGCAACAGCGGCGCCAAGGACGAGCCGGGCTGGCGGGTGCGCGTGGTCTCCAACAAATTCCCCGTGCTGGGCATCGAAGGCGGCCTCGACCGCGAGGGCGACGGCATGTACGACAAGATGAACGGCGTCGGCGCGCACGAGGTGATCATCGAGACGCCGGATCACGCCGCCACTCTTGCGGACATGCCCGAGAGGCAGATCGAGGAGTTGCTGTGGGCCTTCAAGGAGCGCGTTCTGGACCTCCGGAAGGACCGGAGGTTCCGCTACATCCTCCTGTTCAAGAATCACGGCGAGGCGGCCGGCGCCTCGCTGGAGCATCCACACTGCCAGTTGATCGCACTCCCCGTGATCCCCAAGCGCGTCCGCGAGGAGGTGGACGGGGCCAAGCAGTTTTACGACATGAAGGAGCGCTGCATCTTCTGCGACATTATCCGGCAGGAGACCGCCTCGGGCGTCCGGCTGGTGACCGAAACGGACCGTTTCGCGGTGATCGAGCCCTACGCTCCGCGCTTTCCATTCGAGACGTGGATTCTGCCCAAGCGGCACGACTCGCATTTCGAGGAGGCCGATGCGCCCACGCTGCAAAACATGGCGTGGGTCCTGCGGACCACCATGCGCAAGCTGGATAAAGTGCTGGAACACCCGGCCTACAATTTCATCGTGCACAGCGCGCCGGTGCAGGATCCGCCGTTGCCCCACTACCACTGGCACCTGGAGATCATGCCCCGGCTGACCAAGGTGGCCGGCTTCGAATGGGGCACGGGCTTCTACATCAATCCCACACCGCCCGAAGAGTCCGCCAAATTCCTGCGCGAAGCCGGCCTGGGGTAGCGCGACCGTCGCGCGGCTCGGATCGGAGCCGCGACCGTGAAGGGCCGGGAAAGAATTTGGCCGCAGATGTCTCGGGAGCGGGGAGAGGGATGACATTCACAATCACGAACAGTACGATACGCATGCCGCGGGCCGGCGGGTCAGTTCTGTTGCGCTGTCTGGTGGTGGCCGCGGCAGTTTCGATGGACGTTGCAGGCCAGGCTGGCGGCGCGCAAGCGGATGTTGACAGTATCCGGCGCCTGATCGCGGAGTACGCGAAGGCTGTGGACACCGCCGACGTGGCGCTTGTCCGGCAGATATGGTCGAATTCACCGGAAGTGTCATTCATTCACCCGCAAGGGCATGAGCACGGTCTCGATCAGGTGGCGCAAAATGTCTTTCGCCACCTCATGGGAGACACTTTCTCGGAACGAAAGCTCAGCATTCGAGATGCTTCGATCCACACGTACGGAGACACCGCATGGGCTGAATTCTATTGGGATTTTCAAGCAAAGCTCAGAAAGGACGGCTCGCCCGTGGCAACCAAGGGCCGCGAAACGCAGATCTATCGCAAGGAGCAAGGCCGGTGGCGTTTGGTGCACGTCCACTACTCCGGCATGCCGGGCGCATTAGCACCATAATGGGATTGACCCGACATGAACCGGCGAACATTCTGCTCGCTTCCACTGGCTGCGGCGGTCCCGCTCGCGGCACAGACCGGCTCGCCCGACGCCGGCCAAGGTGCGCCCCAAGCCGCCATCGAACGCTGGAAAGACCTGCGCTTCGGCATGTTCATCCACTGGGGCCCCGTGAGCATCGTGGGCACCGAGATCAGCTGGTCGCGGGGCGCCGAACGGCGCGGACGGCCGGGCGTGGGCGACGTTCCGGTGGAGGTTTACGACAACCTGTATCGCATGTTCAACCCGGTGAAGTTCAACCCGGACCAATGGGTGCAGCTCGCGAAAGACGCCGGCATGAAGTACCTGGTGTTCACGGCCAAGCACCACGACGGATTCTGTGAGTTCGATTCGAAGCTCACCGATTACAAAATCACCAGCCCGCATTCGCCCTATCACAAGGACATTGTCAGGATGCTCTCCGATGCCTGCCGGCGCGGCGGCATCGACTGGGGCGTCTACTACTCCCAACCCGACTGGCACCATCCGGATTACCGAAACGGCGAAGCCCACGCCAGATACATTGAATATCTCCACGGCCAGGTGCGCGAAGTGCTGACCAGCTACGGTCCCACGAAGATGTGGTTCTTCGACGGCCTGGGCGGCCAGGCCGTGGATTGGGACGCTCGGCGGCTCATCCGCATGATGCGCCAGTTGGAGCCCGCCCTGGTGATCAACAACCGCGCCGGACTGCCGGCCGATTACGACACGCCGGAGCAGCGCATTGGCACGTTCCAGGACACACGCCCTTGGGAAACCTGCGCCACGGTTGGAACTCAGTGGGCATACAAGCCGGAGGACACGCTGCGGCCGGTAGAGGAGTGCTTGCGCGGGCTGGTCTGTTGCGCTATTGGCGACGGCAATTTCCTTTTCAACGCCGGCCCACGGCCGGACGGGCTGATCGAGGAATCCCACGCCGCCCGCCTGCGGGAGATGGGCGAGTTCCTGAAGCAATCGGGCGAGAGCATCTATGCCACCCGCGGTGGTCCGTTCGTCGCGCCCGACGAGAAGAAGCGGCCGGCCAACGCGCGGGGCTTCGCTCTGGCCGAGGGCAACTGGTGGGGCGGCAGCACTCACAAGGGCAATGCCATCTACCTGCACATTCTGCGCTGGCCTTCGGACACCATCGGCCTGCCGGCGATCGAACGCAGGATCTTGCGCCACAGCCTGCTCGGAGGCGGCAGCGCCACCGTCCGGCAGAGCGAAAGCGGCATCCAGGTGAGCGTACCGGCCGGGCACCGGCACGCCGTGGACACCATCGTCAAGCTGGAGCTGGACGGACCGGCGAACACGCTTCCCGTTCTGCGCCGGGGTTGACCTTCCGTCCTATTGCACCGTCCGCGATCCTGCCGCCTGCCAGCCGGAGTTGAGCGCATCGCCGTTGCTGCGCGCGGCCGCGTAGATGATGCGGTTGCCCGCGAAGGCCGAGGGGAAACTCATGTTCAAGGTGAGCGTCAGCGTGTTGCCGGAGCCACTGGCCGAAGACCCGGCGCCGGTCACCGTGCACTGGCTGTTGTTCACGCTGCCCGCGCCGTTCAAGGTCACCCCGGGCAGCAATGCGGTGCCCGCGTCGTTCACCAGGTACAGCGTATTGTAGGCGCGGCTGTAGGCCAGGTAGCAGGCCTGGTTGCCATTGAGGGCATCGTTGATCAGCACGTTCACGACGCCGAGGTCCAGCCAGCCGTTGGTATCGGTAAAGGTGAAGGTGAACGGCCCGCCGCCGGAGCCGCTGCTGCGCCCCGGGGTCACACCGCCCACGGCGGGGCCGGTGGGGCTGGTTCCAGGAACGCCGCAGGTTCCCATCGCCTGCCAGCCGGAGTTGGCGCCGCCGGGCTCACGCGCCGCCAGGTACATCACCTTGCTGCCCGCGAAGGCCGCTTTGAAGGTGATGGCCAGGGTTACCGTCAGGTTGTTGCCGCTCCCGGCGATCGAGCTTCCCGTGTCACTGATACTGCACTGGCTGTTCTGCACCGTGCCGGATCCGGGCAGCGTCATTCCCTGATATGGGCCGCCGGCATCGCCTCCGTCATCCACCAGGTAGACCGAGGACGACGAGGGGACCACAGCCACGTAGCAGCCGTTGCGCCCATCGACGAAATTGTTGATCAGGATGTTGGCCACGTTGATGCTCTGCCACCCGGCGGAGTCCGAGAAGGTGAACGTGTAGGACGCGTAGGAGCCGGTGGCGGCGGGGGGATCGACCGACACCGCTTGCGGCGTGCCGCCCGCGATTGCCGACGCCTGGTTCACGGTGAAGGACTGCCCGCCGGCGGTAATGGTTCCACTCCTCGCCGCGCCGGTGTTTGGCGCCACGGAAAATGCCACCGCGCCGTTGTTGCTTCCGTAAGCGGGGAAAGCGAGGCTGATCCAACTCGCGCTGCTGCCTGCCGCCCAGTCGCAGCCGGTGCCCGCGATCACTCTGAACGATGCGGCGCCGCCGGTTGCCGCCACCGGCTGCGCGGTGGCGCCCGGGTTCAATGCGTAGGTGCAGGCGCTCGATGGAGACGTATTGCGAAACAGGGCGAAGTAGGAGGCGCCGTTGCCTTCGCCTCCGGCATCCAGGAGGGCGAGATCGGGCCTTCCATCGCCGGTGAAATCCGCCGCAATCGCGGCTGCCGGGGTGTCGCCGGCCTGGAGCATCATCAGCATCTGAAAGGTTCCATCGCCATTACCCTGCATGATGGTCATGGGACTGTCGCCCGCCGAATTGCCGATGGCGAGGTCGGGCTTGCCGTCGCCATCGAAGTCCGCCACCGTCAAGGCAGCCGGCCACGAGTAAGTGCCGATCAAGGTAGTGGGAACGGTAAATGTGCCATCGCCCTTCCCCAGCAGGACTGCGATATCGGCCGCGCTTGCCGTGACCGTTCCCACGATCAGGTCGGGCTTGCCATCGCCGTTCACATCGGCCACCGCCAGCGATATGGGATTTTGGCCCACGGTGTAAGGCACCGGCGCCTGGAACGTCCCGTCTCCCTTGCCGAGGGAAACCGTGACGCTGCCCGCCACCACGGTGCTGCCGGAGTTGCGATACGCGTAGCCGAGATTCACGGCGATCAGGTCGAGTTTGCCGTCCGCGTTCACGTCTGCCAGCGCCACCTGTACTGTGTTGGTCCCGGTGGGCACGGTGACGCCGGAGTTGAATCCGCCGCCGGATTTTGTCGTAAACACCAGGACTGAGGAGGGGATGCCGGACGATTGGTTATCGTACGGGGAACCGTATGCGACGGCCACGTCGGACCGGCCGTCGCCATTGACATCTCCCGCCGTGACGAATGTCGGAAAGCCGGGCCCGGCGGCATACGTGACTTCCGCCTGAAATGTGCCGTCCCCGTTGCCCAGGTAGGTGCCCACATTGGTCCCGTCAATGAGAACCAGGTCCGCGCGGCCGTCGCCATTGACATCGGCGGTGGCGACGAATGTCCCACGAACGCTGGTCAGTTTCCTGGGGGCCTGAAGACCGCCACTCTGACCCAGCGCCAGATACGGACCATAGTTGGTCCCCATCACCACGTCGCGCAGACCGTCGCCGTTGAAGTCGGCCATCGCCAGGGATACTACCCCATAACCGCCCCAAGATGCCAAATTGTAGGCCGCCGGCGCGTTTTGGAAGGTCCCATCTCCGTTGCCGAAGAGAACCGTTGCGTAAAGCGATCCCGGGTACAGCACATCCGGATGGCCGCTGGCAAACACCAGGTCGAGGTTGCCGTCATCGTTGAAGTCCATGGCAAACATGCCGGCGCCCAAGGAGCGCGGCGTACCCGCCACGTAGCGCGACTGTGTGGGAAAACTCCCGCCCCCCGCGTTCAACAGGATGACCACCGTGCCGTCGTCGTTTTCCACCGCGAGATCCAGCTTGCCGTCCTTGTTGAAATCGCCAGACGCCAGGTACAGGGGCTGGTAACCGGACGCCGATGCCACTTTCGAGGCCGCCTGAAAGGTTCCGTCTCCGTTCCCGCGAAGCAGGTAGAAGCCGCTGTTATAGCCGTCAAACACCATGAGATCGATCTTGCCGTCCCCGTCGAAATCGCCGGCCACGACGGGACCAGGATAGTCCGAGTTGGTCCCCAGGTCGTAGGTGTTCGCGGTGCGCAGGGATCCGTCGGCGTTGCCCAGCAGGATGGTCACGGTGAGGTCGTTGCCGTTGTAGTCGCCGTTATTGACCACCGCCAGGTCCGCGCGGCCGTCGTGGTTGAAATCGGCCCAGGTCATGGATGAGGGGCTCCGGCCAACGCCATAGCTCTTCGCGGCGCCCAAGGTTCCGTCGCCGTTGCCCAGCAGGATCTGAACGGTGCCATTGGCGTTGGTGCCATTCGTGTTGGGTGGGCCGGTCGTGTTGAGCACGGCGACGTCGCGCTTGCCGTCGCCGTTGAAATCCGCCGCCAGCACGGCGATCGGGTAATTATAGGGCAGTGGATAGCTGATCTTGGATTGGCCCAGCGTGTCCTGGCTGTCGAGCGAGACGGTGATGTTGGGCGTATCGCCGGTGTTGATCACCGGATTGGGAATGATGGTTGCGGTCTTCCCCCCACCCAGGTTGGCGACCACCAGGCTGCTTGCCATCGTCCCCGGCGTATCGGCCATCCGGGTGGGATGAGCCGCCGGAGTCCACGGACTGACGCCGAAGCAGTTCGCGAAATAACTCTGGGCCTGGGTGAGGCTTGCCAGTTCGGCGCCGGTGTGGCTGATCATGGGCGCGGCTATCGAGAAGAATGGCGCTGTAAAGTTGCCGTCCGCCTGCCGGTCGAGAAGACCTATGTAGAACGTCGTGGCGGACGACTCGGAATCCAGGGTCACCTGGCTCGATGCCTGGGCGAAATTGATCGGCTGACACGGACTCACCTGTGCGTGGGCCACAAGTGCTCGCATCTCCCCTCCCGAGCCCGGTTGGGCGCTTGCCCACGCCTCGCGGATTCGGTAAGACTCCCATACGTGCTGCAATTGTTGGTACTGAAGCGGATCCTTGCAACCTGACGACTCGAAGTCGGCAGAGCCGTCGCAAGTAAAACTCTCACCGACAGCCGTTGTGTTCGTCTCGACCCACGGGTCTTGGGTTCCGCAGCCAGACGACAGCAGCGACGCGACGCCCACCGCGGCGACTCCGAGTAACTCCTGAAGCCACACATATCCCTTTGGAGATATCATTGCCGGCCTCCTGATGACACCGTTCTCGACTCCCCGCCCGGACGTGCGGCGGCGAACTCCGTCTATACGGAGTTTCAGACCTGTTTATATCCTACTTGGATACAAGCGTCAATGCAGTCAAAGGATATAGTGAGGCTTCGGAGCAACGAGGGTCACCTACCGGCCTTCCGGGAGGTGGGGATTGAGGAGCGCGGCCGCCATGGGCCGGCCGCGCTCAGTGCCGTTACAATTCGGGGTGCAGGTGCAGCGTCTTGCCGGCTACGATGTAAACCCGCTCGGCGAACGGGGTGCGGCCCCCTTCCCGGATCTCGATGTTGTAGGTGCCGGGGCGCAGGTGCATCGTTTTGTTCTCGTGCGTGGTACCAGCGTAGGAGCCATTGATGAACACCTGGGCGTCCTTCACCTTGGTATCCAGCTTGACCTCGCCCGCGTTGGGATACCCGTAGAAACCGTAAGGGCCCCAATAGGGTCCCCAAAATGGGCTGTACCCACCGCCATAATACCCGCCATAAAACGGGCGGCCCACCACGACAAACCCGCGAATGGCGGCCGAAGCGTTTATCGGCACGAATGTCATGAGCGCAGCCGCCAGAATCAGCATTCCCTTTTTCATGTTCGACCTCCACCCCTGCTAGTAGCAATCGCCTTGCCACAAGGCAAGCCTTTTACTTTCAATAACTTTTGAAGCACTCCCTTGGCCGCAGATCACCAACTGGCCGAAATCGGCCACCAGCCACCACAAAGAAGGGGTGCGAAAATTCGCAATGCCGAGTTTGCTATGCTCTGGTACACGCCATGCCAGGCGAGGCGGAAATTCGGGCGGCAGCGGCGATACTCCGTCAAGCAGCGCCGGAGGCCGAAGTGTTTCTATTCGGCTCCTGTGCGCGGGGCGAGGCGCATAGCGGGAGCGACCTGGACCTGCTCGTGGTCGAACCGGTGGTCAGCGCGCGGCGGCACGAAATCGCGCGGCTGAGCGGCGTGCTGGCTCGGACCGGCATTCGTGCGGACGTGCTGGTGGTCGGCCGCGAGAGCTTCGAGCGGTGGCGGCGGACGCCAGGGATGATCGTGCCCGAACCCAATTGCCCGTACGAGGGTCTGCCGGCGATCCGGTTCGGGGTCAAGATCTGGGAATATCTCAGCCGGCCGCCGTCAGCATCACGTTGACGGTGTTCCACTCCGCCGGAAGATTGGTGTCTCCGACAATCACGTTGCCGGTGGCGGCGACGGTTGTGAATTGTGTCAACGCGCCGCTGGTGGAGTTATCGGCGTTATTCAGAATCAGGTTGCCGTTGATCGCCGCATAGACCACCAGGATGATGGTGACCGTCGGCTCGAAGGGGGGCGTGTTGTTTTCGATCCGGTTCGCCGAGAGGATGACTTTGCCGGTTTGGTCCTGATCGTCGCCCCAGACGACCAGGCCCGGCCCGGTCGCGTTCTGGCTGGTATCCGGTATGAGGGCCTCAATGATATTGCCGGTGCACGGCAGGGAAAGCAGCAGTCCCCGAGCCGGGATGAGCTTCGCGGCCTCCTGCTGGAGTGCGAAGAGCAATTGCAGCAACACATCGAACGCGTTCACGAGCGGCAGGGTGGGGAACACCGAGGTGTTCAGGACCACGTTCACCGCCGGCAACGCGGTGATGGCCGAAGTGCCGGTGAAAGCCGCGGGCAGCGGGTAGCTCATGACCAGGGCGCCTCCCACTTGCAACAGCGCGTCCTGGAGGATGTCCTGCAGCGGGTCGCGCAGGCTCGCGAGGTCGGTGGTGACGGCGGGCGGCGTGCGCCGGGCGAAGATCAGAATGCCCGCGTAGCAATTCCGCGCCTCGTTGTCTTCCACTCGCACGGCGCCGGTCTCGCCCGAAATCAGCGCGGCCGCGGCAAGGCCGAGGAAAAAGTTGCCGGTGAACGACGCGCGGTCGAGCCACGAGTTGGCCCATGCGGCTCCCTGGAGCGTCACGAACGCGGCCGCGCCGGTCCCGGAGGTGATGCTCCCGATGGTTGCCGCGGGACTCAACACGCATCCGAGCGACAGCCGGAAGGGCTCCTGGAAGAGCTCCAGCGGCCCCACCAGGCCGCTCGGGTCGGGACCGAAGCTGTTGCCCTCGACCTTCAGCCCGGAACACGTGCTGCCCGCGAAGATCCCCACCTGAAACAGGTTGGGCAGGGCCGCCGGAACGGTGGCGGAAGCTCGCTTGGGCGACGGCGCATCGGCGCCCCCCGCCAGGCGGATGGTCGCGTCTTGCGTGGCGGATGGCAAGGCGAATTCGCCTCCGGGGGGCGGAGACACCGTCACTTCGTAGGCCAAGGCTGCCAAGGCGTCGCTGGCCGTCGCGACTGTCGCTCCCAGCACGGTCTTGGTCCAGATGGCATGCAGGTCGAAGCTGTTGTTGGACGGGTTCGACGAGATGCGGACGGTGGTGTGCGACCCGTCAATGCCGTTCTTTTTGGCCAGAATCGTCAGGCCGATTTCCGTTCCGGGACGCACGATCTTCACGCTGGCGGGCGCGGTGGCTGTCCCGCCGGTTAACTGATGCGTGCCGGATGGGGGCAAGGCCTGCGTCAGGCCGGCGTGCAGCACGCGGACCAGCCCGGGCGCTTTTCCGCGGGTCGTATCGCTTCCCAGCGTGGATTCGATCGTAGACGCGGTCAGCCCCGTATAGACATCCGTTTCCGTCACCGTGACATCGAAACTGGTGCTGGCGGGGTCGGGTGCCGGGTGCACCGTGATGGCGACCGTGATGTTGTTGCCGGCGATGCCGGGATCGGCGGCGGTCAACACCATTGACGTCCCCCCTTCGGCACTGGTGTCGTACACGAAGGTGCAGTTCTCGACCGTGAGGCCGGAACACTCCACGGGCCGCAGCCCGACGGAAACGAGCAGGTTCTGAAGGGTCTCGGCCTTGGGCCCTCCGACGCCCGCGAGCACGGCCGGATCCAGGGCGGCGAGTTTGCCACCGGCGGCCGCGAAGGGCACGAGGGGCATCTGGAAGGTGAGCCCCCGCAGCGTGACGTTGTTGGCGGCAGCGAGCACCATGAGGCCGTCGAGAAAGTTCTGCTCCGCGCCGGCCGCGGCCTGGAGAGTCACGCCTCCCGGACAGCCTTCGATGGTGAAATTCGAATGCTGGGAAGTGAGCACAAGGGGAGCGGGCAGCGGGTATACGCCGGAGGAGAGGCAGACGGTGGCACTGGCGCCAGCGGCATTGTTCAGGGTGGACTGCAGCGAGGCGGCGTCCTGCGGAGCGACCGTCATCGTGCAGCAGCACCCGGCCGAGGACTGTGTGCCGATGCCGGTGAGCGGTGGGAACATCGGCCGGCAGTCTTTGAGGAAAGTCCAGGTGTTTCCGGCGTTGAACTGCACGAGGGCGAGCGCGCAGAAATGGTGCCGGATGCCGGCCGGCGGGAGCCTCAGCGGCTTCGAGGTGGATGGATCGGCGGGCCACTCGACGGCGGGAGTGCTGATGGCGGTGGCGGTGCGGGCCGGAATCAGCCAGAAGTCGCCGGTCTGATACTTGCCGCCGGTTTGAAAGAGCACCTGGACGCCGTCTTCGAGATCGAGCCATACGTTTTCCTGGACGGCGATGGCGCCGCCCACGAGGGTGATGGTGGTGGTGGCGGCCTGGTCCCAGCGCCGCACCTTCGGGTTGAGCGGAAAGTCGGCGACGTTCACGGGTCCCGCGGGCGAGGCGGTCGTGGGGTCGATGGTGAGCGTCGGCCCCTGGCCCGTCACCTGCGCGGTCTTCAACTGGACGAGGGTGCCCGGAATGCCCCAGAGTTCGCGCGTGTCGTCCGTCAGCTCCACCCACTGGCCGCCGCTGAAACCCAGCTCCGTATCTTTGCCGAGAGTGGTGACGAACAGGTTGTCGGGATCGGCGCCGTCCTGGCCGGTCCAGCCCGCAACCACGGACGCATTGTCGCGCGACCATTTGAAGGTGGCGGTGCCGGCGGCGCCGCCCACGTCGATTTCCACGCGGTAGAGTTGGTTTTCGAGGCGCCGGTAACCGGCCTGGGCGGGCACGGCGCAGGGGTTGTTGTTGCCGGGATCGGGTTGGGCGCGGGCCGCCAGGAGGCCGGTGCTCACGAACGCGCTGAAATCCGTCGGGCAGTTCTGCGGCCCTCCGGGATCGCCCAGTCGCAGCAGCTTCACCTGCCAGACGACTTTGCTCCGCGTGGCCGTGTCGGGGCCACCGAGGGCAACCTCGCGAATGGAGGGATCGTCGAGCGCGATGATGTCGCGCTCCCACACGTCGAGATAGGCCGAGTAAATTCCGGGCGTGGGCGGGAGCGGCGCGAAGCTGGCGGGAACCCCGAGTGTCACCAGCAGCGGTTCGAAGGACAGGGCGCCGGTGGTGTCGCAGTCGATGCCGGGCAGATCGGGCTGTTCGGGCGTGGCCCCCGCGGGCGACGGGAGCGCCAGCAGAACGTCCTGCTCGTTCTCGCAGAGGATGCCATCGACGTAGATCCGGCCCTGCCGGATGAGCAGATTTCCGGCTTGCACCTCCACGGCAAAATTGGCGGTGGCCGGTTGGGGAGCGCCGCACTGCCCGATCACATCCAGGTTGGTGGTCCGCTCCACGTGGCGGCGGATGTCGAGCTGCTCGTTCCAGTCGGCATCCATCTGGACGCGGCCCTGCTGCATGCGGACACCGCTGTAGTGCTTCTTGCGGTGGAACGTCGAACGCGTGATGTCGCCCGCCATGTTCGTCTCCTTACGTTACGTAAAAGATGCCGGCCTGAAGGCCAAATCGCAGATATTCGAGCAGGGCGATGCGCAGGTTGCTGTCGCGCTGCGGCTGCTCGAGGAAGTAGAAGGCGCCCATCTCCGCGCCGTTATCGGCGCCCGCGCGGATTTCCTTGGCGCACGCCGCGCTGAGCTGCGCGTAGCCCGGGTCGCCGTAGACGATCGAGGTAAAGAGCGGCCCGAGGCGCCCGCGGATGCCCGCCTCGACGGCAGGGTCGATGATTCCGGTGAGCGCGAGGTCGGGCTGGCAGCGGTAGCGGCGCGGCGTTCTCGAAATATCGCTTGGAACGTAGCAGAACCGGACGCAGCCGGCCTGGGTTCTTTCCACGTTGACCAGGTCCAGGAAGATGGAGTTGCCGGCCTGGAGCGTGCGCACGCCGCTGGCCGTGGCGTTGCCGACCGTGCCGAAGATAGTGCTGGACTGAATGTTGGCGTCGGAGCCCGGCGCCCGGATGGCCACGCCCGTTCCCGCGTCCACGATGCTGTCCACCATACTAAGCGACGGGACAGTGTCCGGCACGTCGATGGGCCCGCAGATGCTGCGCTGGATCGTGATATTCAATGGCGAGTTCTCGAGATCGGGGTTGCCGGAAGGGTCCACCGACAGGCCCGCTGCTTGCGGATCCAGCGTGGAGTGGACGAGTTGAAGGCCGCCGAGGTTCCCGGGCAACACCTCGAGGCCGCCCTCGATCCACAAGCCGTTGACGATCAGGGTGCCGGGATCGAAGCTCGCGGGCGGAGCCGTGCCCTCCACCGCCATGTCGCCGAGCAGGTGCGGGCGGACGCCGTTGGGCACGAGTTCGAACGACTGGGGCGCGCCCGCCTGCCGCAGCGCCGGCCAGTCGGCGGCCACGATGAGCAGCGTGCTGCCTTCGGGGACGACGATGTGGCTGGCGCCGGTGAGACTTTCCTGGTACGTGTGGCTGTCCAGGATGGCGATCACGCCGAAGCGCTGCGGAACGGACGGCAGGGCGTTCCACGCGTTCACGGCATCGGTCAGGGTGGCGAAGACCAGGCCGGGGATGGGCGCCACTTCCTGGCTCACCGCCACCTGCCAGGGACTGATGCCGGCGAGCAGCGGCGAGACGGAATCGATGCGGTTATACGGGCCACCCCCCAGGTCGCCGCTGAAGCCGTACGAGTAGCTCACCTGGACCTGCGGGGGCTCGGCGGGAATGGAGCCGGCGGCAAAGGCCAGCCGCCCGAGCACCGGATCGACGGAGACCTGGATGGGCATGCTCACCTGCGCCTGGTCCGACGCGCGCGTATAAACCTTGCTGGCGGGCGGTTGCCGCCATGTGCCCGGCGGCGCCGGAGGAGGCAGGTCGCGCAAGTCGCAGATCATGATCTGTTCGGGAGGTACCGGCTGCGCGGCGCTCGCGGGGAAGATCTGGAGCACGGGGGCGGCGGCGAAGTAGGCGCCGCCGAGCGCGAAGCCCTTGGCCACGAGCTGCCAGGTGATTCCGTTATCGGGCACCTGGCCGCCCACCGTTGTGGGCCACACCGGCGGCGCGCCGCCCGACGTGCCGCCGGCCACCGCTTTTTCGGTGTTGCCGTTCGAATCGACAATTTCGGCGCCCACCGGGAACGGCGTCGAAGGCAACCACACCAGGTTGTTATCGACCATCGTCTGGCGGCGCGTCTCCAGTTCGTCGTAAAGAGCGCGGCGGCGCAGTTCGCCGGGCACATCAATCTCGTCGGCCACCCGCGTGAACGGAGCGAGCGTCTGGGGCTGGTTGAACAGCGGCTCGTCCAGGCCCATCGGATGAAACCAGTAGCGGCCGTCGGTGCCGTCGGTGACCGGGCGCGGCGTGGACAGCGTCACGGCATAGCTCTGCAAGCGCCAGAGGAAAAGCCCCACGTTCGGGATATTGTATTTGCCGCGAACGCGCAGGGTGTCGTCGATTACATCCGCGGCCAGAGCCGGATCGAGCGGCGGATCGACGATGGCGCGGACGTCGGCGGTCCGGCTGGCCTGTTCGAACGGGCCGCCGATCAGCTCCAGCGAGTTGGTGTCGCGAAGATCGGGCGTGATCAGGTTTCCGGGGCGCAGGTGGTTGAGATATTGGGTAGTGGCCAGGAGCTGGAAGAATTCCACGGCGCGAGCGGGCCAGCCGGTGACGTCTCGCGCCAGTTGCTCGAGCACCACCACCGTGCCCTTGCGCCGGCGGTAGGCGAGCGTGTGCGCCACGTAAGCCCGCGCGCTGAAGGTGCCCTGACCCGCGGCGTAGAGCGGGCGCGAGCCCAGCAGGTCGCCGATATAGGGCACGACCCACTCGGCGCACGTCTCGATGAACCAGTTTTCGTAGAGCGCCGAGACATCGCGATCGACGGAATCGAGCACGTCCTGGAAGATGGCCACCAGGTTTTCGAGCGGCCCGCCCTGCGCGGCGTCGCGCAGCCGGTAGACCGCGGGCAGGAGTTGAAACAGGTCCGCGCCGTTGCTCATGTCAGTTTCTCCGTGACGCTGAACCCCACCGGGTTCAGCAGGAGGAGCTCCGCCGGCACGATGGTTCCGTTTTGCCGATAGGCGTAAGCTGCGGGCAGCACCGCGTCTGGGACCGTCTGGCCGGGCCCCGAGGGATCGTCGTCGCGATAGAGTTTTTCGAGGAACGTGGCGATCACCCCGGGCACTGCCTGAATGGCGGCGATGACTTCGGCCGCAGCGACCGGCTGCGCGAACGCGCGCTGATCGAACGAGAAGGCGGCGGCAAGGGCGCTCTCGACCGCGGCCAGGACATCGGCGGCCACGTAGCGCGGCACGTCGATGATCACCGCGGCGGCCAGGTGGAACAACACCGGCAGGTACGAAGCTACCCGCACCTGCTGCACCGGATCGCGCGCGGCGTCGATGGCGGCGGTGAGGCTCAAGTACAACTGCGACGTGGGGTCCACGGGGGCGCCCTCGATTCCCGCCACGGTGAGGTGCACCAGTCCGGTTTCACCGTCCCACAGCGGGATGGCCTGGGCCTTGCCGATGCCGGCGAAGGCGGCGGCGAAATCCTCGTAGTCTTCGAGCGACACGATGCGGTCGAGCGTCAGCACGGTGAGGGGCGCGTTGGAGCGGGCGTGATCGAGGTCCTCGGGGTCGGCGCCGCCGCTCGCCTGCAGGGGGTTCGTGACACCGCGGATTCCAGCCGGGCGCGTTTGCAGGATGGAGAGGCTGCCGGCGGCCACGTTTCCGTCCGTGCCGATGCCGGTGCGATAGGTGGCCGCAATATTGTTCTGGCCGGTGGGCAGCCGCGCGCCGGTCACGCCGTCGCCGAAGATCACGGTAGTGGTGCCGTCGTCGCTGCGGCGGGTGATGTACTGCTGGTCATCAGGACCGAGGCCGTAGAGAGACGGCGCCTCGGTCCACAACAGGTCGTTGACGCGCACCTCGAGCGTGCTCGCCGCGCCGGAAGGCGTCGCCGCCGAGACGTACGTTAATGGCGAACTTTTCAGCACGAAGCTCTGGTTCACCTGCGACGCGTCACCGCTGCCCATCACCTCGGGGACCGCGATGGTCCCGCCTTCGGTCGCCGCGGCCACGTTGGCAGTCAAGGTGACTGTCTGGCGCTGGTAGCCGAACTCCAGGCCCTCCGTGAACTCCAGCGTGGTGAATCCGCCGTCGTGCACGATGTCCTGCAAGAGCAGGATTTCGCTGACCGTAACGCCGGGCGCGTCGGAGCGCGTGCCGGTGAGCGCCACCGCCTGTCCGGGAGTCAGGCCCGGCACCATGCCATTCAGCATCAGCGCCTGCGAGCCGGCGGGAATGTCGTCGGTCACCGGATACTCGGCGAAGGTTTGCTGCTGGCTCTGCACGAACGCCGCGGTGGTGCGGACGGGGAAGGGCCGGATATCGCCGCCCTGGAGGTTTTCGAAGCCGTGCCAGCCGGAGGCGTCGAACCAGCGGTGGTAGAGATTGCCGTCTTCACCGGCGGCGAAGATGTCGAGCGGATGGGCGCCGTTGGCCAGCGCGGAAGGGGAGCCTGTCAACTGCCCTCCGCCCAGGTTCTCCGGCCCGAACCACGCGCCGTTCCACCACACGTGATAGAGGTTGCCGTCGGCGCCCAGGGCGAAGACGTCCAGCGGATTCGGCCCGTTGCGCGTGGCCGAAGGCGAGTTCACGAGATTCCTTCCGCCCAGGAACTCGGGACCGTTCCAGCCGTTGTTGAACCAAAAATGATAGAGGACGCCGTCGGAGCCGATGGCGAAGACGTCGAGCGGATTCGGCCCGTTCGCGACGACTGACGGCGAGCCCGCCAGGTTGCCGCCGCCCAGCCTTTCCGGGCCGAACCACCCGTTGTTCCACCAGACGTGGTAGAGCATTCCGTCCGAGCCGATGGCGAACGTCTCCACGGCGCTGGGGCCGCCCGCCACGGCGGCAGGCGAATTGACCAGGCGCGCGCCGCCGCCCAGATTGGCGCCGCCCAGGCTCTCGGGACCGTTCCAAGCGCCGTTGAACCACCAGTGGTACAGGGTGCCGTCCGAACCGATGGCGAACACGTCGATGGCATTCGAGGCCCACACCACGGCAGAAGGCGAACCGGCGAGGCTGCCGCCGCCCAGGCTCCACCAGCCGGACCAACCGCCGTTCCACCAATCGTGGTAGAGGTTGCCGTCGGCAGCCACCGCAAACACCTCCAGTGCGCTGGGGCCGCCCGCCACGGCCGAGGGCGTGTTCAGCAGGCCCGGCCCGGACAGGTCCTGCGGCTGCGCCTGCCATGCGCCGCTGTTGCCCCACTGGAAATATGCGCTGCCGTCGGACCCTATGGCAAACACGTCGAGCGGATGGAGGCCTCCCGAAACGGCGGAAGGCGTGCCCAGCCCCACCACCGCCGCGCCCTGCGGCGTTTCGAGCGACAGGCCGGAACTCCGGCCGCTGATGCCGTAGTCGGCGAGCGACCGCTCCACCACCTGAACGACGCGGTAGGGCGTGGGCGGCAGCCCAGGCGATTCGAACAGCGCCCAGGTGTTCTTCACCAACTGCGGCAGCGCACGCTCCAGAAACACGTTCGCGCCCTGGTGGAAATTCCCCTGCGAATCGGTCCAGATGAGGCGTCCCGCGCCATTGTTGGCGGCGTCCCAGTCCTCGGGAAAGGGATCTCCGCGGAGCACCTTATTATTGGAATTGGGATTGGTCAGGGTCTTCCATAAAGGCGCGTTGTTACCGAAGAACGCGGCTTCGGCCTGAAACGCGAAAATGCCTTCGAACGAAAACGGCGCGGCGGAGGAAAAGTTCGCCAGCGCCGACAACTGGGCGGGGTCCCAATTGCTCAGGTGGATGATGGACTGAAGATCGCTCTCCTCGATGCTGACGCCGAGCACGTACTGCTGCAAGTTGGCCTGGTTGAAGATCACCGGCTGCGAGGGGACCGTGCCCGCGGGGAAGGTCGCCGGCGAGAACGGAACGGTCGGAGGGTTGTCGGCGAAGTCCACGCGCGTCTGGTTTTGCGAAGCCAGCGCGACCGCGTTGCGAACCGTAAATGTCACTGCCTGCGTCTGGCCGGCGTTGTTGCTTCCCGCCAGCAGCACGCGGTCTCCCGTTTTGATGTTGGTGGCGATCCCGGCAAGATAAATCCGGGAAACCGGGAGCGCGTGGGCCGGCCCGGAGAGCGGAGGGGTATCGGGGTTCAACAGGTACGCGTCGGACGGCGAGAGCACCGTGAAGCCGGCGGGGAAATCGGCGCGGACGCCCAGCAGGTAGAGTTGTCCATCGGCGCCGATGGCCAGATCGGCGGGGCGCGTCAGGCGCGGCAGCAGCATGTTCCACTGGGTTCGCACCGCCGCGTCGGCGGAAGTCTCGAAGGTTTGCGGCAGCTTGCCCGGCGCCGGGATGCTCTGCACCTTCGACCCCGCGGGCACCGTCGCGCTTCCCAGATTGAACGTGTTGGCACCCTGCGTGGGCACGCTGGGCACCTTGGGACTCTGGGGCAGGGGAGCGACGACGCCGGCCCCGACAACATCCTCCGCCGTGAACGCCAGGTAAGCGGAGGCCGCCACTCCGGGCGAGAGTTCGTAGCCGATGGCGCGCGCCAGCTCCAGCACCGACTGGCGCTCGGTGGCCGTGCGCAGGAAACCCTCGTTGACGATGCGCTCCTGGTAGAAGGTCAGGACATCGGCCACCACGGCCCAGGCGTCCATCAGCGCGACGGCCGGATCGTCGGACGAGCGCGTGGCCAGTGCCGACAGCACCCACGGGATATCGGGCGGAGCGGCGAGGGAATTCGGCGACTGGATCTGCGACAGCATGCGCCGCAGGAAGGTGGCATACGTGGCCAGGCGGTACGCTATGGCGGAGAGGCCGGGATCGTTCTGCTCCGTGGCGAGTGGCGGCAGGCCCTCGCAGCAGCCGCAGGAGTTGAGGTTCGACGAATCGCCCGCGCTCATAAGCCTCCTTCCAGGAAGAACTCGATCTTGCCGTTTTCGGGCTGGTTCGGATCGTTGTCCAGCCGGGCGATTTCCAGGCGCGCGAAGTCGATCTCCCCGGCCGCGGTTTCGCCGTTCGGCAGTTGGCCCCAGCGCTGGAAATGATTCGGCTTGGGCGGCGTATCGTCGGTGTCCACCCAGTGCACGCCCGCGACCGCCATGGCCGCGGCCACGATCCGGCTGAGGTAGACCGGCTGCCCGAAGGTGAAGTTGTCGGGATGGAAAAAGCCCAGCGTCCCATCCGGCAGGACGCGGTTGCTGAACGTGTCGTACAGGGCTTTCTCGACGTTGCTGCGGAAATAGCCGGGAGAGACGCACACCGTGAACGCGATATCCAGCGAAACGAAAACCGGAGGCTCGATCTCCAGGTCATATCCCGCCAAGCGGAAGCTTTCGAGAAAGGCGCGCAGGCCTTCGCTGAAGGCGGCGTCCACGGGCTGGCCGCCGGCGCGGTCCACGGTGACGAACATGGTGTACCAGCTTCCGGTCCACCGCAGGGTAGCTTGCGCCTTTTGCACTTGCGGATACTGGGCGGCGACGACGGCGTAATCCGCTTCGGTGACGGCGCGCTCCTGGGTGCGAAACGCCTGCGGGGCGTACTGGCGGACCTGGTCGAGGGTTTCCGGGTCGATGCCTCCGGCGGCGGGCAGCGGGTTGCGCAGCGCCACGATGCCGCCGAGCGAGGTGACGGCGTTGACGACCGCGCCCGCGCCCACGTTGCCCGCGCTGCCATTGCCCACGCGGTAGGTGGCGGTGAGGCCGCTCACCGGCGGCGCGCCCAGCTCGCCATCGCCGAAGCGCAAGGTGTCGGTGCCGTCGTCCTCGGTTTCCACCACGAACTCGCGTGCGAACCGGTCGCTCTCGAGCAGGTCGCGCTCCGGCAGCCAGGTGTTGACGCCGTCCGTGAGCGTGATGGCCGGCAGGGCCGCTCGCGGGTCCTGCGTGGCCACGGTGGAGGCCGGTTGCTGGCGCGCCGCGGCATCGTCGTACGGCACGTGGAACGTGATGCCGGTCCGCTGGAGCCGCGGCCGGTAGGGGACATTCTCCGGCACGATCGAAGGCGATAGCGCTTCCGGAGACGCCACGGTCATGCCGTGATCGGCCAGCACGATGTTGCCGCGCGCCACGCTGACGTCCTCTATAGGCGTCGGCCCGCTCGCCTGGATGATCGTGGTGGACAGGCACAGCGGGAACGGCAGCGCATCGGCGTCGGCCCACTCGACCTCGAGGATCGGCGTGCTATCGAGCGGGTCCGTGCCGGGGATCACCGATGTCAGGCGAACCACGCATCGGTGCGAGGGATCGGCATCCGCCGCGGCCCCGGTTACGGGGCTGAGCTTCTCTTCGATCAGGAGCGCGTCTCCCACCGCAAGTTCGATATCCGAATTATCGTGGCGCAGCGTAGCTTCGGTGGCGCCTTGAGGCAG
Source organism: Bryobacteraceae bacterium (assembly GCA_035638575.1). GTDB lineage: Bacteria > Acidobacteriota > Terriglobia > Bryobacterales > Bryobacteraceae > DASQZT01. The sequence continues at coordinate 22,615 of DASQZT010000263.1, read as the reverse complement.
GCAGCACTGGTCGTCGCTCCAGGTATAGAACCGGATTTCGTTGTGCGCCACGCGCAACACCACGTCGTGCAGCGTCTCGAACACCAGCGCCCCCTGTCCTAGCGCGACGGCCTCCTGCGCCGCGGTGATGGCGCCGGGCGGCAGGTTGGTTCGCGTCAGCAGGGCCGTTCCCGGCTCGTCCGCGGTGGGGCCCGGCAGCAACTGGCCGGTCACCGATTTGTCCACCTGGAAGTACACCCACGCGCGCGCATTCGACCCGTCGTGCATGGCGTAATCCAGCAGCACCGCGTGGCGCCGCACCGAGACGCGCTTGCGCGCCGTTCCCAGGTAAGCCTCGGTGGCCACGGCGTCCTGGTAATAGCTGACGTGGTCCGCGCCGTAGGCCAGCACTTCGACCAGCGCGATGGCGAGGTCGGCCGGGTGCCGCTCCGTCCACGCCGGCATGGTGACCGCCATCCGGTCGAGCATCAGGCGGCGAAAGCTGGCGTAATCTTTCGCCAGGTAATCGATCAGCGGCGCGGGCAGGTTGTCCGGCGGGCAGACCGTGGAGGATGCGCAGTCGAAATCGCTGGGGCACTCCACCTTGAAGCCGAAATCCACCGAAGAGAGACGCGGATCGAAGCCGGTGGGGGGCGTGAGGTCGTCGGCCGATTGGATTATCCGCAGCGTGTAGGTGGAGAAGTCGCCCGCCACATTGGTCCGGATCACCATGATGTGATCGGCCGCGGGCAGCCCGGCGAAGTAAGCCTGCTCTTTGAGGTTCGCGGGCGGGACCGGGACCGTGGGTGCGGGGAAGGCCCACACACAGTTCACCGGCGTGATGCGCACGCCGCCGTCGATGCGGAAGTTGGACACGGTGAGCGGAGGGTTCGCTTGCAGGAAGTGGACCACCAGGGTCTGCTGCCGCGGGCTGCCGGGCGGGGCCTCCTCGTCCAGGACCTCGAGGTAGTCGATCCCGTTGAGCGTGCCCTTTTCCAGCACCAGGCCGCGGCGGAGCAGGTTTTTGCAGGTGAATTGCGTGGCCATCTCAAATCCCCCGCGTGAATTGGGCCACCTGGGTGGTCTGGTCGGCCCGCACGGTGTACTGCACCGTGATGGTCAGGGCGGAGTCCTGCCCCTGCACGTCGACCGCGTCCACCTGGATCAGGTCGCCCAGCCACTGCTGCAGCCCGCCCTGCACCAGGAACTGCGTGGCCGCGGCCAACTGGTCGCTGTTGGGCGCGAACACCAGCTGGAGCAGGCCGCTGCCGAAGTTTTGCCGGTTGACCCGCTCCCCCGGATTGGTGAAGAGCAGCTGCTCGATCATCTCGCGGATGTGCGTGTTGGTATCCGCGGCGGCGGCGGTGCGGCCGCGTCCATCGATGTGAAATGGATAATCGATGTCCATGGCGATTTCAGACCCCCGTGACGCGCGGCTGCGCGGCCAGAACCAGCAGCGGAGTTCCGGTGGGCACGCAGATGGCCTGGCTGCTGAACACCAGCACCGGCAGCCCGCCCGAGAATACCCGCGTGGCGCCGGTGATGAACTGCGCGGTCGCGCACGGGCCGTTGGCCGCGATGGGCGGGGGCAGTGCGCACATGGCCACCGTGTAGGGCGCGCCCAGCATCACCACCGGCTGGCCGCTCACCGTGACGCGCGGGTTCACTACCGTGGGCGTGGCCAGCCCGTTGTGCAGGCAGGTCACCTGCGCGCCGAAATGCAAGAGGAATCCCGGCATCTCACACCACCACCAATGCAACTTTGTTGATCTTGACGGCCGGCCCCAACAGGTCGATCGACGCGCCCTTGCCGTTGTTGATGAAGATCCCCGCGTCGTTCACCACGATCATCGAGCCCGTGGGGCTCCGCAGAATGATGCCGCCCGTTCCCGGCGGCGCCGGCGGGGGCACCGGCACTTCCATGGGAAGCGGCGGCGCGTCGCTGATCACCACCGAATGCTGCAACGTCGTCTGGAAAACGATATTCTGTCCCGGCGGGATCGCGGGGGGCGCCAGGGCGGCGAGCGGAACCTCGGCGAAGGCGCCCCAGAATCCGCCCACCCAGATGGGAAAATCGGGATCGCCCTGCTCGAATTCGATCCACACTCCCGCCCCGATCTGCGGCACCATGAAGGCGCCTTCCAGCTTGCCGGCGATGGGCACGCACGGCATGCACCAGCTGGTGGGAATGAAGTTCGAAACATCCGGCACCATCGCCTGGATGCGGCCGATCTGCATGGGATCGATGTTGTTGATCACCGTGCCGCGGTACTTGCCGTAGAATCTTTTGTCTCCCGTCATGCCGGAACCCCCGATACCGTCGAAATCAAACCGTTGCGGCCGAGCGTGAAGCTCTGCTTGTATTCGCCGCGCTTGATGTTGTGGACCACGCCCTTCACGTAGTACAGTCCGTCGAACGGCGTTCCCGCGCCGCGCACGCCCACCAGGCGCCGCGCCTTCAGCACGCTGCCGTAGCGCAGCACGTCGAGCGTGCCGTTGGCCGAGACCGCGTCGAACGAACGCGCCGCCTTGGCCATTCCGATCAGCGCCCCGCGAATCGGCGAGTACTTGGCCGTCTCGGTGATGAATTCCATGTCTTTGGGAAACGGCGGGATCAGTCCCAGCGGAGGATTGAGTGGCGTGATCGCGGGGATGGGAATCGGGAGGATCGCCTTGGTGAAGGGCTCCTGAATAAAGACGATGGGCAGTTTGGCCTGCTCACTGTTGTAGCTGAAGCTCATCGTTTCGACGTTGGTTTGCGCGTCCATGTCGATGTTGAGGGCGCCCTGCGGCACGCCGACCTTGATCTCCGGCCCCCAATACGCGATGCTCGTGCCCGGCGACGGCCCGGGATCCATGTAGAAGACGTAGCCCACTTCGTCGGCGAGCGCGCGCACGTACGCCAGGTCCTTGCCCTGCTGCCGCGGAATCTGCTGCACGGGGATGGGGATATCGATCAGCACGCTGGGTATCACCAGCGGAATCACGCCGAACATCGCGTACTTGGCCAGGATGATCAGCACGCGCGCTTCGGCCGGCATGCAGGGAAACGGGAAGCCGCTGAAATCGATGTAGTCCATCACTTTGGTGAGGTCCTCGCCGGTGATGGTCAGGGCGGGCGCTTCTTTCCCCGAGCCCGGAGTGATCTCGTGATTCGTCATCACACCGTCGATCAGCACCTGCGGAGAGCCGCCGATGGTGACCACGATGACCACGCGGACCAGCGGAATCGAGGCCCCGCCCCCCACCAGGAACAGCGTGTAGAGCGGGGAGTTTTTGTCCAGCGTGAAGCGCAACTGGAAGGTGCTGGGCCCCTCGCTGTTGTTGGTCACCGTGACCGACGACAGCGCATCCAGCACACTCTTCGGGACCGGTATGGGCACCGCGGGCCCGATCATCAGCGTGAGATGGATTCCGTTAACCATTCGGCGGTCCCGGGATTCCTTGCGGCAGCGTGATCAGCAGGACGCGGCCCAGCGTCTCCAGTTCTTCCGGCCGCATGGCGTTGTTGGCGTCGCACAGCCGCCAGAACAGCTCCGGGTCGCCCAGGAATACGGACGCGAGGTTGTCGAGGCGCTCGCCCTGAGCCACGGTGTGCTGCTGGATGGCTGCGAACAGCGCCGGCGACGGCACGAAGCGCCGCCGCAGATACACGATCGTGCGCCCGTCCGCCGTGGTCAGGGTGCCGGTATCCGCGCCCTGGTAGCGGCTGTTCGGCGCAAACAGGCTGGCCTTCAGCCCGGCGAATTGAAAGATGGACTGCAGAGCGCTGCTCATGGTATGCCTCCGATTCCCAGCGCGCCGAAGGTGCCCGCCGGGGCCAGCGCCGCCAGGCGTTCTTTCTGCTGCTGGTAGGTCATGTAGAGATTGCCACCCTTGTCGTCGAAGCCCAGGTCGTCCACGCTCAGCACGCGCATGCCGAGGCTCACCTTGGCGCGGATGGGGTTCAGGGAAGTGTCGAAGGCCTCCTCGGTGACGCTGAAATCGGTGATCCGCACCGGGACGACGCGGCTCTTGCTCCACACGAAGAGCGAGAGCGGCGCCTCCATGGGGGCGATTTCGAGCGTGCCCGATTGCGCCAGCGCGTTGTTCCCGAGGAGTTGCGAGCTGGGCGGATAGATGATCCCTTCGAGCGCGGTCAGTTGTGGCAGGATGCCGAACTGGACCGCGATGGGATTCTGATCGGGCTGCTCGAGCTGATCGGTGGCGTCGATCTCCGCGTCCAGTTTGAACGTCTCGATGGGCGGCCCCTTGAGGCGCAGCGCCTCCGAGCGGTTTTGGCTCTCGGCCGTGACGCTCTGCACTTGCAGCGTGCGCGTGAGCGTGTCGGGATTGTATTGCAGCACGATGACGCGCTGGACCACGCCGCTATCGGGGTCGATCAGTACGATGCCGCCCTTCAGTAATTTCGGCGAACCGGGAAAATCGCTCATGGAATCTCCGTATTCATGACTGCCAGGCGTTCATTCATGCCATCCAGGAAGGTCATTTCGGAATACTCAACTCCCGCCGGACGATATTCGCCTTGATGTAGGCCTGTGTTGCTTCCTCAGTCGCCGGAATCTTCTGCGAGAGCTCAATCGTTTTGTTCCTTACGTCGCTGTATCGATCTGGATCCTGGACAAAAAGTTGGTGGAGAGCCAGAGCAGGCTGCTTCTGCGCGTCCACAAATGCTTGCAGACCGACAAATCGCTGGTTCAGCAAGCTTCCCAGATTCTGCACGAAGGGCTCGGGGGCTCCGAAGGCGCGCAGGCGCGCCAGAGTATCGCTGGTGATTACATACGTATCGGGGAAATCGTGGGCGTGCCTAGCCAAGCCGAGTTTGACCTGCGCCTCGGAGAGACCGGCTCCCAGCGGGTGAGCATCGTAGCGGTCCAATTCCTCGGAAGTACCTTTAAAGCTCTTGATTGCGTTCTCATCCTCCCAGCCCTTATCTTTGGCGGCAAGGCTGTTATTAGACCAGGCGACTTTCGTGCCGACTGCTGCGTTGCGCCACATCTCGTCGAAGTTTCCCGGCTCTAACCCCCCTTCTCCCATGTTGTCGGCTATGTGAGTCTCTCGCTCTAATCCAGCAGACTGCTGTGGGCGCAGCCGGAGGTTGCTGAACTTCTTATCGAATTCGTCGATTGAAAGTGCGTGGCGCCAGGCATACAGCCAGGCAAGCTCAGTGAAAAGTGCGCAATCACACTCCCACTGATCGAGGTTATCGAACAAAAGATCCACAGACTCGTGCGGAAGCTTTGTCGGTATGAACGCCACATGGTACTTTCCAACTTCCTCGCCATAAGGCTCTCGCCTCCAGCCTGGCCCATAATTCCACTGCTCAGGTTTCTTGCCGGCCGGAAAAGCACAGCCCGGTTTCTGATTTTTCCCCGAAATGGACTGGTTTAACAAGGCCAGCCCGTCTTTTAACGCCGCATCCCAGTTCTGCTTGAGCACCTTGTCCGTCTTGAGGTTGGGGGTCTGCGGAGTCGCCTGCGCTCCGCCACACCGCTGCAGGCGTAGCCCGGATTTGAGGCGCGGCATGGCCTGCCGGCCGATGCGCCTCATTGCTCCCTTCGTCCCGGTCCACAGCGAGACGACCGCGCCGGCTGCGGCGAGGTCCGCGTCGTCCTCCAGGTTGTGGTACTCGGTTCCAGTGCTGTTCGACGGCGTCGGCGCGGTTGCCGCACCCTGCTGGACCACGTGCGCGAGTTCGTGGGCCAGGAGGGCGTCCCCGATCGGAGTTCCGGGCCGATACTCGCCCGCGCCGAAGGCCACGTCGTTCCCGATGGTAAAGGCGCGCGCATTGAGGTTCGACGACAGTTGCGCCGCGCGGGCATCCGTGTGCACGCGCACCTGCGAGAAGTCGTACCCAAACGCGCCCTCCATTCGGCTCCGCATTCCGCCGTCGAGCGAGGCGCCCGAATTCAACTGCGACTGGACCGCTCCCGGATCGCGTGTCGGCCGCGCGCCTCCCTCCCGCGCTTTCATAAGGAGCCCGCCGATTCCGGAAACGGCTTTCCCCAAGCCGCCGGCAACCGCCGATGCGGCGCCTGTGATCGCCGATGACGCGCCGGCGATTGCGCCCCCTACCGCTCCCGTCAAGCCCGCGCCAGGGAGTTCTCCGGCCAGTTCCTCGGGCACGTCGGCGACCTTGCCGGTGGCGGCCCATCGGGTGACGCCCCGCTGCACCCGCGACGCCACCAGCGGGATGTACTCGCGCGCCGATCCCACCTTGGCAGCCTCCGGGGCATACTTGCGAATGGCCCGCTCCACGTGCCGGCTATTGCGTGTACGAAGGTGGTCGATCCAGCGTTCGATAAACGGGCAGCCTTGGGCCGTGCGTCCCACCGCGGCCAGCGCAGCGTCGGCGGTGGCGCATACCGCGGTGCGCAGTGCGTTCAGAAACTCGCTCTTGTGCATCTGGCCCGGGCCCAGGTCGCGCACTTCGTCTTCTGCAATCAGGCTGGCGGCTACGGGCTGAGCAGGCGCTTTGGACGCGGGCTCTGCCGGGGCTTGCGCCGCCACTGCGCGCTGCACTCGAACCGGGCTGCGACCCGGCGCCGAAACCGCCCCCACCGCCGACCGCTCGGCCTCGCGTTCCAGGGAATCGTCGGCGGGTCCGACCGCCAGTTCCTGTTGCGCGCCGGCATTCCCCGCGCCGCGCTGCTGCACCACGTGGGTGAGTTCGTGAGCCAGAAGGCGCTGCCCCGCGGCGTTTTGCGGGGCATAACGCCCCGTCCCAAAAACCACGTCCGAGCCCACCGTGTAAGCCAACGCATCAACCGCTCGCACGGACTCCGCCGCCTGTGCGTCGGCGTGCACCCGCACATGGCCAAAATCGAATCCCAGGTGCGATTTCATGGATGCGCGGGTGCTCGGATCGAGCGGCCGGCCTGGTGAGCGCAGCACCTGGTGTACAACCGGCGGCGCAATAGCTGGTGAACTTGCGCCGGCAGCCTTGAGCTGCACGCTCGCCTCCTTCTTCGGCGCGCCCTGAGGACCGGCAGGGTTGTTTGCCGCCACGGCGGTGGGAGCCGCCTCCGAAGACTCGGGGGCGGCGTTCGCAGACGATTTACCTTCTTGGATCGCCGTACCGCTTCCGGACGCTCCGCTACCGTAGTAGATCGGATTGCGATGATAGGTCCGGTTTACCTTGGCGCTTTTGATTTCCACTTGTACGTCAAGATGAAGCTCGGCCTCGTGCAGGTCCCAGTCCCAAAAAGCGTCCGCTTTAACAACGCGAATGTTGACGTGGGTCCCCCAATCGATATTGTTGATCGCCGCCGTCAGAAATGTCGGGCCGACAAACCGGCCTCCCCTGCCATCCTTGGGCGTGCCATTGTAGTCGAAAATAGAGTTGAGTTGGATATCGACGCCTGCCTCGTCGTCTTTGATCGATACGATTCCAGTGAAGTTTCCCGTCTTCCAGTCGTCATAGTCGTCGGGCGTTGTCTTGGGCCGAATCGCCATCGCGTTTCGCCCCATTTGTCCGCTTACTGGGCGGTTGTCCTCGAGGACCACCCAGGAGCGGTCCCCTGGGTTGGTCGCGAAGGAGCTCCCTCTTGTGACCAGTGGCTGGTTCTTGGTCAGGTGCTGCCGGCGCAGGGATGCCGTGCTGCCGGCCGGCGAAGATTCTCCAGCGAGGTGGCCCACGCCCTCCGCTATCCGTTCCGCCTCCAACTCGGCTGTGTCGCTTGGCTGGCCGATTGGCAAAGGGGCGGAATTCGAGCAGCGCGCGCCGCGTTGCTGCACCACGTGCGTGAGTTCGTGAGTCAGCAATCTCCGGCCCGCGGTGTCGTGCGGCGCATAGCGTCCCTCCGCAAACACCACGTCGGAGCCCACCGTGTAGGCCAGCGCATCGACCGCCCGCGCCGACTCCGCCGCCTGCGCGCCCGAATGCACCCGCACATTGCCGAAGTCGTGTCCCAGCCGCGATTCCATGGAGGCGCGAGTCGCCGCATCGAGCGGGCGGCCCGGCGAGCGCAACACGGCGTGCACGATCGGCGGCGCGATGGCCGGCCCGCCTGCCCCGTCCGCCCTGCGCTGCACGCTGCTCTCCTTCTTCTCCTTCTTCTCTTTGCACTCTTCGCATTCGCCTTGGAAGCCGGCTTGGCCGCCGCACGCGCATTTGCGCCGCAAGACCGCGGTTGCTGAAGAGCCAGCCGCTACAGCCGGCTTGGGTGGGGCTACCAGCCGCTGATTCATTGGCCAATCCCCCCTGTGGGCGCGGGGTGGACGATCAGATGGAATACGCCCCGGTTCCCGGGAACCAGATTCGCGGTCCCGTGGAACGGCCTGAGGTGCAGAATCACTTCCGTCAAAAGGTCTGTGGATTGTCTGCTCAGAGGTCCGTCACGCCGCGCGAACGCATAGTATCTGATGGGCGCCGCGGCGTCCCCCAAAAGCTGTCCCGAGATCTGCAAGCCGTAGGAAGTGCACGCCACGTTGACTTTGCCGTCCGCAGTCGCCGGCGTGCCGCCAATGCGGTCCAGAGCGCTCGCGATTTCCCGGACGTGGCGCGGGTGCCGGAGGTCAAACTCCCTCCACGGCCGTCTGCTCTCCGCCATGCCAAACGAAAGCAGGATCAGCCCGACGGCAACGGCCGCAAGGACCGCGCTGCGCTCCTCCCACGCGGCCGCGCCGATAGAAAGAACCGAAATCCATTGCGCCTGCGAGATGCCATGGAAATAGGGCCGAACCGCATCCCCGCGCAGAAACTCGAAGCAGAACCTTCCGGCGCCGTAGCCCACGATGTACCAGGTAAACGCCGTTCCCGGCGGCCCGCCACGCAGTACGAGATAGGCGCCCACAGCTACAACCGCCAGCACCCAGAGCGATTCCAGGGCCTGCACGGGGAACAAACGCGCGCCCGCCATGTAGTGAGGAAATCCCGCGGCGGCGTGCTCTTCGCCATAACGGATTCCCCAGCGGCAGGGCCGCCCGTGACAGCACCCGACCATCAGGCAGCCCACACGGCCGCAAGCCAGAAACACCCCGATGCCGAGGACCGTGATGTCGAGGTAGGGAAGCACCGGCTGGCGGAGTCCCCGCAAGACCGCAACACTCACCAGGATGACGGCGATCTCGTGGTGATAGTAGATGATTCGCTCTTCGCCGGTGATCACCTTGGTAGCCAATGCAAGGCCCACGAACGCAGCGATCGACGCCGCGATCAGCGCCGCCATCACCATCCACGAGAGACCGGTCTCCCGAACGAGCGTCATCGCCAGCAGGACAGCCATCGCCAGGCCCACCGATCCGCAAACCTGGAACGGCGGCCACAGCCGCCGGCCGGCGCGGATCTCCACTCGTGCCAGTCTGTCCAGATAGCCGCTCATCGGTTGGACCCCCGCTGCTGCCGTGGGCCTGCCAGGCCCCGGCCAACGGCCCGGGCGATGTGGCGGCCCGCGTCCCGCGCTTTCCAGCCGCGCTCGAGACGAAACTCTCCGACATCCAGTTCCCCGACGCTCCGCGAGCCGGCATGACCGGCGGTCCAGGCCAGCCGCGCCAGTTCCCGCTCGATCGCGTCGCCGATCAGCAGGCGGTCGCCCGGACTGAAACCGTGCAGCACCAATTCCTCGATGTGCAGGTCAACCGGCGGCTTCCCATGCTTCACACCCATCCGGCCACCTCCGCGTCGGCCAGGGGCCGCTCCATCTTGGCGAACTCGCTGTTCGCCGCCCGAAGCAGGTGCGACATGCGCACGGGCTCGCCGGCGTCGACCGCCAGAAACGCCGCGCCCATGGCGATGTTCCGGATGTGGCCGCCCGCGGCATTCAATCGCGCCAGGCGGTCGATGCGCAGGCCCTCGGTGGGCGTCTCCCGCGGAAAGACGCGCTGCCAGATCTCGGCCCGGAGCAGCGCGTCGGGAAACGGGAACTCCACTACGAACCGGATCCTCCGCAGAAACGCCGGGTCCAGCGCGCTCTTTCGATTCGTAGTGAGGATCGCCAGGCCGCGGTAGGCCTCCATGCGCTGCAGCAGGTAGCTCACTTCGATGTTGGCGTAGCGGTCGTGGCTGTCCTTCACCTCGCTGCGCTTGCCGAACAGCGCGTCGGCCTCGTCGAAAAGCAGAATCGCCGCGCCTTCCTCGGCGGCATCGAACACGCGGCGCAGGTTCTTCTCGGTTTCGCCGATGTACTTGCTCACCACCTGGCTGAGGTCGATGCGGAACAGGTCGAGCCGCAGTTCGTTGGCGAGCACCTCGCCGGCCATGGTCTTGCCGGTTCCGCTGGGACCGGCGAACAGCGCGCTGATGCCCAGGCCGCGCGTGCCTTTCGAGGCGAAGCCCCACTCGCCGTACACCCTGGCCCGCCGCCGCACGTGGACCGCAATGTGGGCCAGGATGCCCTTTTGCTTTTCGGGCAGCACCAGGTCGTCCCACCCCGCGGCCGGTTCGATCCGCTGCGCGAGGCCTTCCAACCGCGGCCTGGCCTGAAGCCGGCAGGCGTCCCAGAGGCGGCCGGCGAGTTGCGCGTCCCGGGCCTCCCGCGGCTCGCCGGGCAAGCCTTCGAGCGCCTGGTCCGCTGCCGCGCGGATCGCTTCCGAACCGAGGCTGAACTGCGAAACCAGCGCCGTCACTTGGCCATTCACGCACGCCGCTGCCCCCTCCAGAGCGGCGTGCCAGAACTGGCCCTGTTCCGCCGCGCCGGGCCGGGCCACCTCGAAGATCATCCGCGGGCGCTCGGCCCATCGCACCGGGCTGCGCGTGGACAGGAACACCGGCGCGCCGATGGATTCCGCCAGGCGGGCCCCCGCGCTCTCCGCCAGAGGGTCGCCCTGCGCTTCCTCGCATTCGATCAGCAAGGCGCTCGCGCTCAGCGCGGATTCCCGCTCCCAGAGGCGCACAAACGTGTCGGTCTCGCTTGCGCCGCGCGGCGCGTTTCCGAGCGGCAGGGCGTGCAGCCGCAGCCCCAGCAGGGAACACGCGGCGGCGGCCACAAATCGCTTTCCCGCCGCTTCGTCGCCGCAGAGTTCGATGACCGGTATCGCCAGGCCGGCGCGCGGCTGGCGCGACCATAGCGCCGCGATCTTCCCGGCGAGCCCGCGATACGAGGGCGCAAGCGTCTCCGGCGCCTTCACCGGTTTAACCATCGCCGCCAGGCGCTCGTCCAGCGGCTCGACGCCGGCCAGGTGGTGCAGCACCCGCTCGTCGATGCGCAGCGCGGCGGTGGTCAGCGAGTTTCCCGGCGCAACCTCGATCAGCATCCAGTGGCGCAGCGGGCCCGAGGGCGAGAGCGCGCTCCAGTGCGCGTCCGGGAACGCCGCCAGGGCCAGGCTGAATGTCGGCTGCGCGCGCCGCGGCTCCGGGCTGGCTTCCGCCAGAAGACCGGCGAAGCGCGAGTCCAGCTCCGTGCCGGCGCACAGCAGCAGGATTCCGCGCTCGAAACTCGAGAGTCCGAACGCCGAGCACAGGCTGTCCAGCGCGGGCTCCGGCTGTGCCGTCCAGGCAGCCGGGTCGGTCTTCCCGGTCTCCGGACGACCCAGGTGCCGTTCCACCGCCTCGCGCACCTCGCCCACCGCGGCCATCAGGTGCCGCTGATTGGCTTCGTACCAGGTTGGCTCGCGGCTGCTCATGGCATGTTCACCGTGGGCTGGGTGAATTGGTTCGTGCCCGTGTCGTAGGTCAGCAGGCTCTCGGCGCCGTCGATCTGCACCCGCGCCAGGTAGGTGCCCGTGGGAACTCCGTCGATATGAATAACAACGTGGTCCTGATCCGCGTTCGAGATGGCCGGCAGCGACGTGTACGCCGCCGGAGGAACAGCGGAAGGATCGTTGAGCAACAGTACGGCCCGCTGCCCCACGCCGATATTGGGCGCCAGTTTCACTGTGACGTCGGCTCCCGGCGGGGCGCTCACCGCCGTCGGCGGCGCAGTGATGGTGGGCCGCAACACGAACGGTGCGACGTTCGACTCGACGCCGCGATGGGCCGTCGCCGGCGTGCCCATCTGCACCTCCTGCAGGATCTGCAGGCCCTGTACCCCGGCGTGCACGCTCGCCGGCACGGGCAGGGTCACCTGCGTGTCCGTGGCCGTCGCCGGAGTGAGCTTCTGGTCCTCGATCAGCACCAAAGTGGGGTTGCCGCTCAGCTGTTGCCCCTGGATCACCAGGATGGTGCCCGTCACGATCGGCGCTTCCGGCCCGCCCTGCGCCGCCACCCGGTCGATGCGCGGCCAGCGGAACGGCTGCACGTACACGTTGCGCAACTGAACCGGCAGCGCCGATTGCGGAACGTCGTCGCTCTGGATCAGCACCAGCGAGGCCTGGTAAGCCGCCGACAGGCTGTACTCCACCTGGAAGAACACCGACCACAACTTCGAGAATTCCTCGAGTGTCAGCGCCGTGGGCGTGAACTTGACTCGTTCCACCTGCGATTCCAGGCCCGAGCCGCCCAGAAATGAGAAATGCGAGGCTGCCGCCGCGATGTTGTCCGGCGACAGCAGCGGCTGCGATTGCAGCGTGCTCGCCACGGCTCCCAGCATTCGCTGCGGCTCCAGTTGGCTGTCGTCGCCGTGAAACGTGAACAGGTAATGCAGGTCCAGCGCCGCCTGGGGCCTCTGCACCAGCGTGCCGTCGGCGGAGCGGCGCGTGGGCACGTCGGCGTTGCGGTACGCCGCGTTGGGCGTCACCTGGTAGAGGTAGATATTGACCTGCGGGTTCTGCTGGCCGGTGGTCCCGTCAGGACGGCTGAACCCTACCGTTGCGGTGTTCAACGCGGCCTTCACCGGCCCTTGCAGGACCTGCTGCAGGGCTGCGGAGACTGTGGCGATAGCGAGGAAGTTGCTCATCGTTCCCTGCGATTCCGCTGCCGCGTGTACTTCTCGAGCGTCAGGGCGGGCCGCCCGTTGGCGCCGCCCTTGCGTGGGGCCGCCTCCGCGGGCGGCAGGATGGCCCGTACGTCGATGCGGCCAATCGTGATCCGGATGGGCGGCGGCGCGGCGGCGCCGGAAAGCTCCTGCCGGTCGCGCCGTTCTCCAGGCAGCGCCGGCTCGCGCCATTGCCGCTCTGGCGCGGCAGCGGGCTCTTTCACCAACCGCGTTTCGGCGGCAATCGCCGCGCGGGGCGCCGACGGATCTTCCGCCCGAACCTCCGCGGCCCGCCGCGCCGCCGGCAGTTCGACACGCGGTACGGCCGGCTGTTCGATGGACTTCCTGGTTCCGGGCTCCGGGCCGGTTTCGTCCGTGGCCGCGCGTTCCGGCGCGGTGTCCCGCGGCGCGGCGTCCCGCATCGCCGGCTTGAATACCGTGGCCACCCGATCGGCGGGCAACTCCGTGCGCGGCCGCTCCCGGTCTTTCGCTTCCACCGGCGTCGCACGGGCAGCCGGCCGCGGCGCCGGGCTCTCGTGCTCCGCGACGTTCTCGACCACCTCGCCCCAGGAAGCCGACGGCGCGCTTTCGGGCGCCGCCGCGGATCGCGAGACGGGGGCGAACTGCGGCGCGATCAACGGCTGCACCACCGGCGCCACCCCCAGCGCCCTCTGCGCTACGCGAGTGAGAAAATCCGCCATCAGGTCACCATCTGCAGATAGAAGTCCCGGCGCGCGGCGCTCATGGCCAGGATGTCGCGCTCCCGCCATCCGTAGGCCCGCGCCAGAACGTGCGCCTCCCCGAGGAGCCGCCTGGCCCGCGCGGCCATCTCCGCCCACAGGTACGACGCGATGTCGAACACGACCTGCCACGCTTCTCCGCACTCCGGGCAGCCGAGATCGATCAGCAGGTCCGCGCCGGGATCGGCCTCCGCCAGCCGCTCCGCCACCCGCGATACCACCGCTTCCGGCAGTTCCTCCAGCGCCGCCGCTTGCCCCACGACGCACCGCCGCGCCAGCGTCCGGCGGGCCTCCTCCACGCTCCGGCACCGGCGCGCCGACTCGAGATCCGTGCTGTCGGGGAGCCGCAGCTCGAACGGGAACCCATCCATCTCGAAAGCGATCGGCCCGCCGCCCGCGGCCGCCGCGCGCTCGCGCAGGTCCGCGGCAGCCAGGCTGTATTCGAGCGGCGCCGCGCATCGCGGGCACTCCGCGAATGCGTTCAACCCGCCCGCGAAGGTCCGCTCGCGCAATTCCAGCAGGCACGCGTCCCGCCGGCCGAGGCTGTACGCCGCCAGCTCTTCGCGCGTCTTGCCGGGGCACGCGGCGGCCAGAAGGGTCAGCGCCCGTTCGGTGCTGTCCTGCTCCTGCCCCCGCTCCCACACGCCGATCACTCTGGATGACGGGAGTCCGCGCATCGCCCGCTACCCCACCGGCACGTTGAAGGTCGGCTCGGTCGGCTCCACCACCGAGATGTCCCGCTGCCATCCCTCGTTTTCCAGCTTGAGGTGCTGGATGGCCACCGCGTTGGCGTTGGCGTCCAGGTCCGGCTGCGACTGGTATTCGGATACCCAGCAGCGAAACACGTGGTAGCTGATCGCCAGTTGCCCCGCCTCGTTGTACATCTCGATGATGATGTCCTTGCGGAAGTTCTGCAGCGAGACCTCCGAACCCAGCCCCGCGCCGAAATTCCACACTTTGCCGGCCCACAGTTCGAACTCCGGATCGTGCGTCACGCCGCGCTCCATCGTGATGGCCTCGAACTCGTTCCGCCCCGGCGATTTGCGGCTGGTCGAAGGATCTCCGCCTTCCCTGTGCTTGACCACCTCGGTCGTCCGTTTGAGCGCGCTCACTTTGCTGATGCCCGCCACGTAGCGCCCGTCCCATTTCACCCGAAACTTGAAATTCTTGTACGGGTCGAAACGCTGCGTGTTCACCGTGAATTGTGCCATTCGTCCTCCTCGTTAAGCCGCGGTCTGCCCCGCCAGTTGCTGGATCTGGATGATCACGAACTCGGCCGGCTTCAACGGCGCGAAGCCGACCAGGATGTTGACCACCCCGTTGTCGATGTCCGTCTGCGTGGTGGTTTCGCTGTCGCACTTCACCAGGTAAGCCTGCTGCGGCGACGACCCTTGAAACGCCTGCTTCAGGAAATACGTCTGCATGAAAGCTCCCACGTTGAGCCGGATCTGCGCCCAAAGCGGCTCATCGTTGGGCTCGAACACCACCCACTGGGTCCCGCGATACAGGCTCTCCTCCAGGAACAGCGCGAAGCGCCGCACGGGGATGTACTTCCACTGCGACTCGATCTGGTCGGCGCCCTCCAGCGTTCGCGCTCCCCAGCACACCGGTCCGTAGATCGGAAAATTGCGCAGGCAATTGATGGCCAGCGGGTTGAGCACCCCGTTCTCCGGATCCGTCAGCTTGTACTCCAGGGCCTGCACTCCCGAGAGCGTGGCTTCCGTTCCCGCCGGCGCCTTCCACACTCCGCGTGCCCCGTCGATGCGGGCGTAGAGCCCCGCCACCGTGCCGCTCGGCGATATCGGCCGAAGCTGCAAGTTGTTCAACGGGTCGGGGATATCCACCCGCGGAAAGTAGAGCGCCGAATTGTTGTTGCGCAGGCCGTCATTGGCGTCCAGCCAGGCTTGAATGGCGACTGGCGTGTCCCGGTTTCCGTCCGATTGCGGAGCGTCTAGAATATAGAACGCCCGCCGCGTGTCGCACAGGTCGTTGGCGGCGGTAGCCACCGCCGCGGCGTCGATGTCGGGCAGGTTCATCGTCGCCGGAATGCAAAGGATGTTGAAGAGATCCACGTCCATCAGGGCGTAGAGTCCGGTCTTGGCCACAGGATCCCCGATGATCCCCAGGGCAAAGCCGCCCGGGTCGTCGGTCGGACTCTTGCCGTCGGACCCTTGCTGCTGCGTCCCGCCCGGAAGCGCCTGAGCCTGGACCGCCGTGCCCGCTCCCAACACGTACTGCTGGACATTGGTGCCTGCCGCAAGCGGCGGAGGAGGCGCGGTGCTCGAGATGCCCAGCCGCGTCGCCAGCGTCCCGTTGAAGTACTCGTAATCGGCAAGTGTGCTGGTTCCCGGCTTGAACTGCAGGTAGAACTGCGTTGACGAACTCCCCACCACCGCCACCGTGGCATTCGCCAGGCTCGGATCCACTTTGCGAATCTGACCTTGCAGCGTCGCGGCCAGCCAGGCAAACGTAACCGGCACCGGCGGAACCGCGGTGCTCGGGAACGCCACCTGCTGCGTAAAGGCAGCACCGGTGTTGAGCCCGGTCTCCATGGTCTCGGAGAGGTGCACTCCCAAGGCCTGTCCCGACGTCACGGCTCGAATCATTGTCCAGGTCAAATCGCCGTCCGCAACGGTAGCGCCCACAGTAGTGGGCCACGCCGGGGGTGCGGAGCCGGATTGCCCGGCGGCGGTTGACTTAGTAACTTGCTCCAGATTGCCGTTCTTATCCACGATCACCGTTCCGACGCTGAATTTCGTGTCCTTCACCCAGGACATGCCGATAGCCGTAAACGCGCTCGACACGCTTCCCGTCTGTGCTGGCATCGCCGAGGCTGCCAGCAGCGCCAGCGAGATCAACTGCGAGTTGTTGTTGACCACCTTGACCGCGAAGTTAGACTGCGTGTTATCGACCGTCAAATTCCGGAAGGTCTCCGTGGCAATGACACGCGGCGGAGTGCTCGTATCGACCTGCGTCACCGTCAGGTTGAATAACTTGGTCGGGTCGGTGGTCCCGTAATCGATGTCGACGCGCAGGCTGTTACCCCAAGCTCCCGCGCTCGCTGCCGAAACTTGCAATATGTTATTGGAACTGCCGTCCTGGATGACAATCTCCGCAGTCTGTGCCGCGTTTGCGGAAGTTGCCGATGTTACACGCACCACGTACGCCTGGGAGCCGCCGTTCAGAAAAAACTGCTGAATGGCATAACTGGCCTCGCTCCTGGTGTCGAGGCCGCCGAATTGCCGGCTGAAGTCGCCCGGACTGAGGATCTGGACGGCCTGGTCGAGCGGCCCCATGGCAAAGAAATCGACGAAGGCTCCGATCGATGTGGCCACCGCCGCGATCGTATGCACCCCGCTTGGTATCTCTTCTATGTAAACACCCGGATAAGTCGGTGTTACAGGCATGTTATGTCTCCTCGCACTGCTGTGATCGGTTGCTCTGAAGCTCGCTCAGCGGCCTCAGGTTCTCTACTGGCACCACTACGGTCCGCCTCTGAACCACCTCGACTAGCGCAAAGACCCGGCTGGCGCCGCCCGAATCGGAAAAACCCACAATCGTCCCTTCTAACTCGCTCGTATCCGCAAACATCGCCCGCAGAGTCTCCGACTCCGGTAGAAATGCATCGGATATCTGGAAGGTCACCCGCTCGCCGGCTTCCGTCTAACGCCTCCTGTCAGAACGCGGGGACAATGCACTTCAGAGGCCAGAGTGGCGCAGACTCTCAGTCTGCCGCACCGGCACTCGTGCCGGCGCATGAAAACCAGGGTCGAGACGTGTCTCGACCCGGCAGGCAAAGTGCCTGCGCCACGGCATCGCCGCTGCCACCTATGACAGTGAACTGCCGTTTCTGGCAGTGTTACTGTGAGTTGCCCAGGCCGTGCGATTTCATCTTGTGGTACAAGGTGCGCTCGCTGGTGCGCAGGTGCCTGGCGATCTCCCGCCGCGTGCGGCCCTTCATGTGAAGCGCCCGCTGCAACAGGTCGCTTTCCACGCGCCGCATCAGGCTCGCGAACGACATCTCCTGCCGCGCCAGTACCCGCCACAGCGTGTCTCCGGCTTCGCGCACGCGATCGGTCCCCTCCGGTCCCGTCTTCGGCTGCGTGTCGAACTGGCCGAGCCAGTCGGCAAGCGTCAGCGAGCTGCCTTCCCGTTTCAAAAACAGCATTCGCTGCGTGGCGTTTTCCAGTTCGCGGACATTCCCCTCGAACGGGCAGGTCTCCAGGTATCGAACCAGCTCCGGGTCGATCGAGTCGATCCGATCGTACAGGCCGGCGTACCGGCGGACGAAGGCCAGGACCAGCGCCGTCAAATCCTCCTTCCGCTCCCGCAGGGGCGGCAGGGCCAGCCGGATGACGTTCAGCCGATGATACAGGTCCGCGCGGAATGTCCCGTCCTTCACCATCTCCGCCAGCGGCCGGTTCGCGGCGGCGATGACCCGGACATCCATTGTGGCTTCCCGGTCCGAGCCGACCGCCCGCACGGTGCGGCGCTGCATCACATCCAGCAGTTTGGGCTGCAGCCGCAGCGGCAGATCGTTGACATCGTCCAGAAACAGCGTACCTCGCTGCGCGGCCGTGAACAGGCCCGCCCGGTCGCCGATCGCGCCCGAGAACGAGCCGCGCTGGTGCCCGAACAACTCGCTCTCCGCCAGGGTTTCACTCAGCGTGCTGCAGTGCACGGTCACGAACCGAAACGGCTTTCTCTTGGCATCCAGACTGTGGATGGAGTGAGCCAGCACCTGCTTGCCCGTGCCTGTCTCACCCTCGAGCAGCACCGTGATGTCGCTGACGAATGCGGCCCGGTAAGCCTGTTGCAGCAGAGGGACCATCATCGGGGAGTCGCTGACGAAGCCACATTGCGCGAACAGCCTGAGCAGATCGCCCGGATTGGGTATTTGGATCACCATGGGCTTCTCGTCGGGAACCCTGACTGATGTACTTCAGGATTATGTCCCAACCCGGGTTTTCTCCCAAATCGGACCGGACGGACTAAGTGTATATTCGTACTATTCGTACTGGCTCGGCCGTTTGGACCTTTCCGAGGTGTATGGCGGGATGTGGCGGTTGCGGGCTGTCGGACTCGGGCTATCCGGCCGCTTTTCTGGCCCGGAATTCAGTCCACCGCTTCTTCGTGGCTTCGATGATCCGATTCCGCCCGGCGGCGCTCAGCCTGCGCTTCTTCGGCGCGGCCTGCTGTCCAGCCTTGGCGGCGGCCCGCCGCTTCCGTTGAGCTGCTGCGATTCGCCTGCGCGCCGCGGCGCTCATCTTCCGGCGTTTGCGGCCGGCCTGGGCCGGAGTGCCGTCATCGCCGGGGGCTGCCGGAGCGGCCTTGCCGCCCAGCATGGCTTTGATCTCGGCCATCTTCTGGTCAATCTGCTCGAGCCGCTGCTGAAAACCGGCGAGGGCGGCTTGGAGCAGTTCCCTGTCGGCGTGTGAAGGTAAGGGCATATTCCCTCCATAATACCCGTTTCAACCATTCATGCCTGATCAGAGCTTGCACGCCAGCGAAAAACCGTCTCCCGTGATGGCCAGGCTCAAGGCGATGCGCTGGTCCCCGTGCAGCTTGCGGTTGAATGCGCGGATCGCCTCGGTGTCCGCGTCGTGATCGCCCCCGTCGACCACGCGCCCGTCCCACAGGACGTTGTCCACCACGATGAGCCCGCCTCTGCGCACGAGTGTCAGCGCGCGCTCGTAGTAGTTGGCATAGTTCCCTTTGTCGGCATCGATGAAGGCGAAGTCGAAGGTACCGGCTTCTCCTCCGGCGATCAACGAGTCGAGCGTCTCCATAGCCGGCCCGAGGCGCAGTTCGATCCGGTCCTCGACTCCCGCCTCGCGCCACATGCGCCGCGCGATCGAGGTGTACTCTTCGCTGATGTCGCAGGCGATTATCTTTCCCCCTGCGGGAATCGCCAGCGCCATCCACGTGGAGCTGTAGCCCATGAACACGCCCACTTCAAGCGCCTTGCGGGCTCCCGTGGCGCGCGTCAGCAGGTGGAGAAACTGGCCTTGCGCCGGCCCGATCTGCATGGAAGCGTGCGGATGGTCTTCGGTCGCCTCGCGCAGCCGGCGCAACGGCTCCGGCTCGCGCAAAGTCACTTCGTTGACATATGCTTCCAGCTCATCCGTGATTGGTGTTTGCGTTCTCGACATTCTTCCTCCGATGGTTCGCTCACTGCGCGCCGCCCGCAAACGCCGGGTTCTTGCCGAGGCTTACCAGGTTCGCCAGAATGCGGTACGCGCCCGGCACTCCCGAAGGCAATTGGCGGTAGAGCGCGAAGGCATCGTAGATGTAAGCGCCCTTGCCGTAGCGCGCCAGCAGCAGTCCGCCGCGCTGCGGATCCTGGTCCGGGTCGTTGGTTTCGACCAGGGCTTCGTACCGCGGGTCCCAGGTCTGCAGGAAGCCGTGGCCCCGCTCTTCCACCCAGCCGGAAAAGTCCGCTTCCGTGATGCGATTCGGCCACGTGAACACCGGGCTCTGCGGTTTCAGGAGATGGACCTTGGAGAACTCGTCCACCACTTTTTGCGGATTGTTGCCCAGGCTGAACGGGTACGGCCCGTAGTTCTGGTCGAAATCCTGCAGGTTGTATTGCACGATCAGCACGCCGCCGTTCTTGACGTAGTCCAGCAGGCGGCTGTTGGCGCTCTTGAGCTCGGATCGCGCGGCGTAGGCGCGGGTGCCCAGAATGATGGCGTCGTAGCCCGAGAGATTCCCCTGCGTCACATCGCTGGCGGCGAGAATTCGCACGCTCTGCTCCAGGTTCTCGAGCGCCTGCGGTACGTCGTCGCCCGTGCCGGGCAGATAGCCGATGCGGAGCCCGGGCGCGGTCATCACGTCCACCCCCACCGCGCGGTAGACCGCCGGCCGGTAGTAGGGGTAGGGCCGCAGGCCCTCGTAGCCCGCCAGCCGGTATCCCTCTTCGTAATGCTTGCCGCCCGATTCGGCATCGGCCGTGATGGTGTACTCTCCCGGCTTCACGAGGTCGGGAAGCACGGAGAACGTGATGGTGCGATCCTCGCCATCGCGAGCCATCGAGAACGGCGCCGACTCGGGCGACGAACGCCAGCCCGCGGGCAGGCGCAGGCGAAGCGTGCCCTCCGCGGCTCCCTTCACGTTGCTGTGAACCGTACAGGAGAAAGCGAACGATCGCGCGCCCACCGGCACGGCGCCCGCGGCCGGGGCCACGCTCACCGAAATTGCGGGACCCAAAAGCAGAGGCTGCGCCACCACGCCGAGCGTCGGAATGCGCTGCAGGGTCTGGACCACCTGCGAGAGGCGCACCGCGACGCCATGGTAGGACACTCGCACGGAGGCGGCCAGCGGATACGGCGCCGCCGAGAGATTCCGGTACCGGGCGTCGACCATATCGTAGGTGGCCTGTTCTTCGTCCTTGCGCGAGAAGTACGGGCGCGTCCACACCGCGTCGGCGGGCGCCGTGACGTTGAAATGGAACTGGGCCTGGGCGCGGCCGGCGAGGCTTCTCGGCAGGTCGGAAACCGGCCCCACTTTCCACGCTTTGCCGTCGGACGGCTCCAGGTCCGCGGCTTCCACGGTCACCGCTTCCGGGCTCTGGTCCAGCAGGTCTACCTGCACGCCGAAGGACTGCCCGGGAATCGCCATCGTGAATGTGGGCGCAGCTCCGGCGAATGGATTCCGCGACTGAGGACCCTTCTCCGGCCCCACTGTCGCCTCCAGCGACAACCCTAGCGATTCCGTTAGCGCGTGCTCGAACTGATCCTCTTTGGCGCGCAGTTCGAACACGATATCGGACTTGCCCGGCTCCGCCAGGTTTCCTTTTTGCACCTGCTCGATCAGCGAGCGCGTGGCCCCGAGGCCGTCCGCCAACGGCGGAGCGATGGCCTGCGGCCGGTCCGGGTGATACTCTCTGGACGCCTGATCGGCCAGCCGCGCGATTTCCGCCAGCCCTTTTTTCAGGTAGTCCGGCTCCGCTGCGGCCAGCGAACCGATTCCATTCACCGAGACATCGATGCCGTCGAAAAAAGTCTCTTCGTGGTCGGCCGCGGGCACGCGCGAATCATAACGGTGATAAGCGCTGGGAAAAGGCGCGGGCGCGGGAATAGCGACGCCGTTGGTCTGGCTTTTTTGAAACGCGAAGCCCGCGCGCCCGATCTGCATGTAGGTCAGGCCCGCGGCCGGATCGTAGTCGCCTTCCTGTATTTCGAGCGTGGTGGAAGGAGTCTGGTTGGACCACGCCTGGCGGGTGTAGTCGAAAAAGCGTATGGGTACGTACTTGTCGATGGCGTAGTCGTACATTCCTTGCGGCGTGGCGGCGAAGAACGGCACGTGCGCGTAAACCTTGAGCGGCGTCCAAGGCCGCAGGCCCTCGCGGATCTGCTCGGGGAAGCGCGCCGGATCGCCCGCCGCGAGGTAAGCTTCCTGAGCCATCTGCCCGGCCACCTGGTGATTGCCGTGCCCGTCGGTGGCGGCTCCCACGAACACCGAGGTGATCACCAGCGGGCGCGTCATCCGGATTACCCGCACCACGTCGGCCAGCACGCGATCGTGGTCCCATTTCTCCAGCGCCTCTTCGCGCGTCTTGGAGAAGCCGTAATCGATGGTGTTGGCCCAGTACTGTTCGACGCCGTAGTATCGATCCGCGGCCAGCAGTTCCTGGGTGCGGACCAGCCCCAGCGCGTCGTAGAGGTCCAGCGACATGGCGTTCTGCCCGCCTTCGCCGCGGTTCAGCGTGAGCAGTATGGCGCGGGCGCCGGCGCCTCGCGTTTCCATCGCCAGCATCCCGCCGTCTTCGTCGTCCGGGTGGGCCGTGACCATCATCAGGCTCGCCCGCGTCTTCAGCGCGTGCAGCCACCGGGTGAGGCCCGCCGCGCCGCGATCCACGTCGGTGGGCAGGGCGTCGGCGGTCTGGGCGCTCACCGCCCGAATCAGAAGCCCCACCGCCAGCCAGCAACCCCTTTGCGTCATCCTCTCATTGTAATGTGCAAGGTGGGGCATGCTTTGTCTCGAAAATGGGCACGAGTAGAGCTACGCTGCCGGGTTGACCGGAACCTCCGTGAAGTTCGCCCCCGGGGCTAGCGCTCCCAAAGCGCGCAGACATCGGAGGTGATGCCGGACACGGGCCTGATG
>DASQZT010000262.1:0-9913 GCA_035638575.1 Bryobacteraceae bacterium | reverse complement strand
GGCCGTGACGGAACCGAAACCGCGAACGCCGCCCGCGGCCTCTCGCTTGCGCCGCCGGCGCAGCGGTTGAATCCCCCATCCCGTCGCCTTCGGCCGCGCGATCGCGCGATCGGCCCGCAGACGCGCTGTGGGCTCGTGAGCCGCAAACATCGGGCGACGCGGCCGGGGTTCTCATGCGAGTCCGATGGCGCGGTATCTCGACTCCGGCGTTCTTCTACGTGCTCGTGCGATGGGCACGCCGCGCCTCGCCGACGCCAAACGCGCTTTCAGCGCCGGGGAGCGCCCGCGGCTGGGACGCGACGAACCGAAACCGCGACCGCCGCCGCGGCTCTCGCCTGCGCCGCCGGCGGGGCAGTCGATTCCGTCGTCTTCCGCCGCGCGGTCCCGCGATTGGGGCCGGCAGAGCGGGAGTGGCGGTACAGATAGCCGCTTAAGTGACCAGCACAGAATTGGGTACTGGTTCCTCGAACTCGCGGTCGCTGAACCACTCCCAGGTGGCTCGTCGTCTTCAGCCCGGACTCATTCAGAGGATGGCCGGAAATCCGGGGCGCGTACGACTACCCATACGGTTCCTCGACCGTCGCAGTGAGGGCAGCGCCCTCCTGTATAGGTCTTTCCGCTGGCATCACATTGCTCACAGCCGGTGACCAGTTTCATCAGTAGTCGTTCAGGTTGTGGCAGATCCCCCGAGCGCCCAATCACTTCCGCATGGTGATGAGTGACCAGCCACCGACGCAGCCCGCTTTCGACTCTTTGCCGATCATTGGCACTGAGGCCCGGACTTCGGTGCAACCACCATCGCGGAATACAGTCAAAGCAAATCACCTCGCCGCAGTCGAATAAGGTGCCCGGATCAGAACGCCGGAAAAAGATGCCGCACCAATTGCAAGGCTTGACGCCAAGCAGTCCGAGGCCGGCCTTCAGATGCTCCAGCCCACGCTCAAGGCTAGCCAGCCTCTCATCTGGGCCCTTCTCTGGTTCGTCGGGCAGAGGACCAAAACCTCCTAGTGCAATCATACGCCACACAACGAGCAACGATCGCGCGCCGGCACGCCGCGCCCACCGATGTCGAACGCGCTCTCGGCATCAGGAAGCGCCCGCAAACTGGAACGCGCCGAACGGAAACCGCGACGGTCGGCCGCGGCTCCCGCGTGCGCAGCCCGCGTGGCCGTCGATTCCGGCGCCTTCCGCTGCGCGAGCGCGCGAAGTGCCCGCGGGCTTCCCGCTGGAGCGCCACCTTGCCTAAACGGACGCAAGGGGATTTTCTCGAACAGCTTTAGCCCGGACGGCTCGACGGCCTTCCCAAGGGCGTCGGTGATCAGTTTCCGGTAACGCCGTTTTGTGTCCGCAAGCCCCATTTTCCTGGTGGCTTACGCGCGCGGACGGTCCTTTTGACGGCAGAACGTGAGGCATTTTCAGCTCAATCCGTATGAGGCGCGACAGGCGGTTTACCAGTGAACCCGGCGGCAGCCGTCAACCCCAAATGGAATGCTTCATTGCACCGCGATAGTCACCGTATTGGACGTCGCACCTCCGATGTGGACTCCGTTCTCAGTCACCGAATCGCCAAAGGCGATCACCACGGGGATTGCGGAGCCCTTAAACGAATCTGCCGGCACTAGCGCGTTCACCTGGTATGCGCCCACGGACCCCGGCGCAAGGCCGGAGAAAAGCACCTGCGCTTGGACGCCGCCGATGGTTACCATCGGGGTGGTCGTGGTTTCCGAGAGTTGGTTATTCGGTGGTGGCGAGCCGCTCGGTGGCTGGTGACTGCGCCCAGCCCCGTGCAGTATATCTGGATAACGGTGCTGCCCGCCGTTGCGGGATTTGAAGAATCAACCAGACGGTAAGATGTGTCGAGGATCGCTCCCTGCCCGGTCCCCTGGCCATTCGTGCTGAAAAGTCCCGGCGCGAAAGGTGTAAGAGCCGTTATCTGCATACCGCTGATCTGGCCGTCCGCCATCGTAGAAATTAGAGCCTGCGATTGTCCAGCCAGCTCCCAAGGAACCTGGAAGTTTACCTGGCCCCCGGAGACAACAAATAGAGGGGCGCTTAGTCCGCTGCCGAAGAGAAGCGACACGCCACCGAGATCAATCGGGAGCGGCAAACCTGAGGCCGTGGACGATGAGCTGACGAGAAACGTTCCGTAAACAGAAGCGATACTCCCCGCGACTACCGGCTGTCCGCGTGCGGAACTTGCCGCGTTAACGACGCCACCCGTATTGATAGAGGGCGAGCCATCTGGCGTCAAGAGACGGATTCGGCTGTTGCCGCCGTCGGCGATGTAGACATTGCCGGAAGAGTCCAGGGCTACGCCTTGAGGTCCGCTCAATTGTGCGTTGAATGCCGGCCCATTGTCGCCGCTGAACCCGTCCGTCCCGCTTCCTGCCACGGTGGTGATCACCCCGTTGGAGACCTTGCGGATGCGCTGGTTAATAGAGTCGGCGATGAAAAGGTTACCCGCAGAATCCAGGGCGATGCCGAGGGGTTGCCACAACTCGGTGCTGATGGCCGGAATGTTGTCGCCGCCGAAGCCAGCATATGTGTTGCCCGCCACGGTGGTGATCACGCCATTCGAGACCTTGCGGATGCAGCTATTCAGAGCGTCGGAAATGTACAGATTGCCGGTGGCGTCCACGGCGACCGCGACGGGCTGGTACAAACTGGCCGCGGTGGCCGGGCCGCCATCGCCGCTGAATCCTCGTGTTTCGTCGCCCGCCACGGTGGTAATCACGCCGTTCGAGACTTTGCGGACGCGAGAGTTTCCGGTGTCGGCGATGTACAAATTGCCGGCAGAGTCCACATTGACGCCGGAGGGCTGGTTTAACTCGGCGGCGGTCGCCGGGCCGCCGTCGCCGCTGAAGGCCGGCGTTCCGTTGCCGGCCACGGTGGTGATCACCCCGTTCGCGACCTTGCGAATGCGATTATTGCCGGTATCGGCTATAAAAGACATTGCCAGCGGAGTCTACGGTGGCGTCGAATGGCCAGTTCAATTGGGCGCTGGCAGCCGGCCCGTTGTCGCCGCTGAAGCCTGATGTGCCGTTCCCCGCCACGGGGGTAATCACACCGTTCGAGACTTTGCGGATGCGGTTGCTAGTCTGGTCGGTTACATACAGATTCCCGGAGGAATCCACGGCGACGCCCGACGGATCGCCAAACTGGGCCGCGGAGATAAGGGCCGGACTGTTGCCGCCGACGGGCGTTCCCCCGCCCGCCACGGTGGTGATCACTCCATTTGCGACCTTGCGAATGCGGTTGTTGTAACTGTCGGCGATGTAGAGGTTGCCGGATGAGTCCACGGCGACGCATATCGGAAGGTTCAGCTGGGCGCTGGCAGCCGGCCCGTTGTCGCCGCTAAAACCTTGCGTCCCATTTCCCGCCGCCGTTGTAATAACCCCGCTCGCTACCTCGCGGATGCGGTCGTTGTCTCTGTCCGCGACATAGAGGTTGCCGGCAAGATCGGCTGCGATGCCAATAGGAGTGCCGAACTGCGCGGCAGTGGCCGGGCCGTTGTCGCCGCTGAAGCCTGTCGTCCCGTTTCCGGCAATGGTGGTGATCACTCCATTTGAGACCTTGCGAATTCGCTGGTTCTCCGTGTCAGCGATATAGAGATTGCCGGAAGGGTCCGCGGCGATACCATAGGGGCTGTTGAACTGGGCGCTGGCAGCCGGGCCCTTGTCGCCGCTGAAACCCTGCGTCCCATTTCCTGCCGCGGTAGTGATGACACCGTTCGAGACCTTGCGTACGCGTTGGTTACCCACATCGGCGATGTACAGGTTGCCGGCGGTGTCCACGGCGACACCTTGGGGATTGCTCAACCGGGCGCCGGTCGCCGCGCCGTTGTCGCCGCTGAAGCCTCCAGACCCGTTTCCAGCCACGGTGGTAATCACGCCGTTCGAGACTTTGCGGATGCGGTTATTACCTGTATCGGCGATGTAGAGGTTGCCGGATGAGTCCACGGCGATGCCAGTGGGGAAGTAGAACTGGGCGCTGGTCGCTGGGCCGTTATCGCCGCTGAAACCTGTCGTCCCGTTCCCCGCCACGCGGGTCAGGATACCCGTTGTGGAGTCCAACCGCAGGACGGTGTTCTGATCCACAAAAAGGCTCGTCTGGGGAATCTGTGGGTAAATGGCGGGCCTCAGCGGCGGGATTGAGTGAGGAAGCGGTGAAACTTCCGGCAGGTGGAGTCGAAGGAGCGTTGCTCGTCTTCCCACCCGTTGTGGATCAGCGGTCCGCCGTCCTCGTAGATCACATTGCGGATGAGCTGTTCCGCAGGGACCTTTCTCAGGGAAGGGTCTTCGTTGAGGTCGCGGATGATCTCTCCGCCGAGAATCCAGAGGTTGTCGACGTGTCTTTGGATGGTTCTTTGGGATAGCCCGGACGTGGCGAGATGCATCAGGAAAGGCGTGAAGCATGCGACCAGTTTTCTACCGGGCGGAAGATCCTTTTCCTCGCCCATCCAACGCTCCGGCCACTCCTGAAGATCGCGGCAATAGGGCAACAGCGCGGCGGGCGCCGCTGGGGGAGAATGGGGATTCGTCTTCATCTTCGTATCGACCCCGAGTCCACGCATGCGCCTTCCCAGAATTCTGAATCATTGCCATCCCATCCCGGGATTTATCTACCAGCGGGCCATTTTCGTCGACGACGAACGAACCGTCCTCGTCCCGATCCGTCCGCGGAAACGATCCGCTGCCATTTGCTCGGGGTGTCATCAACCCGCGCCCGGCTACGACCAGTCTCGCACGCCGCGGCGGTTTGAGTTCATCCCCTTCTGGGGCTATCTGGTCTTTCTGGTGTATTGCATGCGACGGGTCAATTGCCCGCAATGCGGAGTCCTCGTCGAAGAGGTTCCGTGGGGGGTGGGAAAACACTCCTCGACCAAGGTCCACATGCATTTCCTGGGACATTGGGCGCGCAAACTCTCCTGGCAGGAAACCGCCGAGGAGTTTCGCACCTCCTGGGACAAGGTTCACGACGCGGTGGCTTATCTGGTCACCTGGGGGCTGAAGCATCGCGTCCTGGGGGCCATTCGCGCCATTGGGGTGGATGAGATTCAGTATGCCAAAGGGCATAAATATCTGACCTTGGTGTATCAGATCGACCTGGGCTGTACCCGACTGCTGTGGATCGGCAAGGAACGGACCGTCAAAACCTTCCGGGAGTTTTTTGCCATGATCGGCCCGGAGGTGTCCGCGAAGATCGAGTTTGTCTGCTCGGACATGTGGAAACCCTACCTGGGGGTGATTCGCAAAAAGTGTTTCCAAGCCCTAAACATTCTCGACCGGTTCCACATTGTGGCCAAGATCAACAAGGCCCTGGATGACGTCCGCAGCGCGGAAGCCAGACGCATGCAACGTGAGGGGTACGCACCAGTCCTGAAGCACTCCCGCTGGTGTCTTCTGAAACGACCCGAAAACCTCACCGTCAAAACAAAAGCTGAAACTGAAAGATCTGGTGCGCTACAACCTCCAGAGCGTTCGCGCCTATCTGCTCAAAGAAGACTTCCGGCAACTCTGGAACTACGAGTCCACCGCGTGGGCCGCCAAGTTCCTCGACGAATGGTGTCGCCAGGTGATGCGCTCGCGGATCGAACCGCTGAAGAAAGTTGCCAGAACTTTACGCGCCCACCGCCAGCTCATCCTCAACTACTTTCGCGCGCGGAAGGAGTTTTCCAGCGGGGTAATCGAGGGCCTGAACAACAAAGCAAAAGTCACCATGAGAAAATCCTACGGGTTCCGGACCTTTCGAGTCACCGAACTGGCCTTATATCATTCACTTGGCAAGCTCCCAGAACCGGAACTTACCCACAGGTTTTTCTGACGAACCATCATGTTAAAGGCAATCCACCAGGCATGAATGCGTTCCAAGCGGAGCGCTCGGGCCAGAACTGCGGCGCATCGGATTGTGGGCGAATTGTGGTTAACCTGGCCTACCCACGCGCCAACCCCGGTTCCGTGCTGCTCACCTGAGCCATTGCTGCCACCAGGAGAGCCACTTATTCGTAGTTGCGATCACATCGGATTGCACGCGAAAGACGTCGCTGAGTTCACATGTAGATCGGATCCAGATTCTCGCGAATGTATTTCATGCACCGCTCAAAGCTGTTCCGCGGGGAGACCCGCGCATAGTGGTGGTCGATGTTGATCCAGCCCTGGTAGTTGACCGCCTTGATGATCCGCATGATTCCTTGCAGGTCCACTTCGCCGTCCCCGTAGTCCCGGTTGCTGAGCATGAACGTCCCGTTCTGGGAGCCGGCCTTTTCGATCTTGCCGTTGGGCAGGCGCATCTCCTGCGTCTGGTACTCATATCTGGCATCTACCAGGTCGAAAAAGATGAGCCGGTGAGCGTACTTCCGAAATAACCCCAAGATGTCGCAGTTCGCCATATACAGGTGCACGGTGTCCGGGCACCAGTGGAACTTCTTTGGATCGGTCCAGTTGAGCAACAGTTCGATTTCATCCTGCGATTCGATGAGCTGGCCCTGAGAGTGATTGTGCAGGCCGGTACGGATTCCGTATTCCGCGCAAACGTCGCCCAGATGATTGTAAAATTGGCACGCTCTGCGGATGTGCTCTCGCTCCAGTACCTTGTTGACCCGCGGTGGAGAGAACGTCACCAGCTCTGTAGCTCCGAATCGCTTGAGAAACTGGCAGGCCTCCCGCGCCGACTTTTCGATCTCCGCATATTTCGATGGATCATCGGCCGGACCGTTGAAGGACAGCGTGGCGATTTGAAGATCCCGCTTTGACAGTTCCTTCTCCAGTTGCGACAGTTGCATCCCGATACGACTCAACACCGCCGGCCAGCCGGTCAACCGGAACCCGTTAAATCCGGTGTCGCGGATCACGTCGAGCATCTCCGTGTAGGGCAGAGTGCCAGTATCCGGCCACTGCGTGGAAGTCCAGAGGAAGCTGCTCACGCACCATCGGATGTTCGGGCGGCTGGCAGCGTACAGTTGTTCGGCGCGCCTGCGCAATCCAGCGAGGAACGCGGCCATCAGAAGTTGTCTCCGTCTCAATTCAACTCCTCCTGAAAATCAGTTTTTCTCTTCAGTTAGCCTTCTGGTGGACGCAGCCGACGGAAAACCTATAAAGAAAACGCAAACACGGGTTCGGCGTCCATCACAAAAATCCATTCTATGCTGCCATGTCGGTGCGGTGCGGTATCACCGCCACCGGGCTTCCCGTGGGGCTCATGATTGCAGGTCCCCGGTTTTCAGAAGCTCGGGTGCTGGCCATGGCCAACGCATACGAGCGCGCGACAGACTGGCACAATCGCAAGCCTCTACTCCAGCACGGGACTCCGGCGCTGGCAGCAACGGACGATGACAAGGAGTAGGGCGCGTTGGTGGGTTCCGGGTTCGGGAAGCTCTGCTCCGCATTCGCCGACAGGGCAAATTGCAGGCAGGGCGTACAATGGCGACGTTCATCGACGGCACCCTGAACGGGTGCGGCGATCGGGACAACGGCTGGAGCTTGGAAGTCGCGATACCCCGGGCGAATTTTGAGGAGCTCTCGGGTCGCCCCGAGCCGGGAGTCGTCTAGACCGCCACGTTCAACCGCTGGGATGGAGTCGAGACTGACCGCCGGCTCAGGATGTGGGTGGACCCCCAGGATCCCCGGCCCAACCCCCACCATCCCGAACGGTTCGGGGATCTTGTGTTCGTGAAGTAACACGCAGGCCGCGCCATACTGGGAGAAGGGGTTGAAGGCGGGCCGCCCTGGACCAGCCGTGATGTCCATCAGGAACCTCTGGACCTCCAGGCCGCTACCCGTCCAAGGGCTGAACGTCAATTACCTCCGCTGCGGCTCGATGCCGCGAATCTCATATTCGCGGATCGCCGCCAGCCCGCGAGTCCACCCATTCCCGGAGCTTCCCGCCGTCAGGCGCCACATGTGACTTTCGGCTATTGGAGACGCCGGCTGCGCGTTTCACATCGCCATAGGAAGTGAGCGCTTGCGCTCGCCGGTAGCTGAGAACAGGGCATTGGCGATAGCGGGCGCGGGTAACGTGATAGGCGATTCGCCCGCTCCAGCCGCAGGGACATCCCGGCGGTCGATTAGT
Organism: Bryobacteraceae bacterium; assembly: GCA_035638575.1. Lineage (GTDB taxonomy): Bacteria > Acidobacteriota > Terriglobia > Bryobacterales > Bryobacteraceae > DASQZT01. The sequence goes on along the minus strand of DASQZT010000262.1, from coordinate 1,846 downwards.
TCGATGGCAATGTCCGGAACGTCGCCGAAGCGTGGCACGCGGTATTGGGAGAGCCGGCGCGTCAACTGGCTGCGGCCGTCGAATTGCAGTTGCTCCCAAAGCGCTCCGCCGATCCCCTGAATCATCGCCCCCTGCATCTGGTTGCGAAGGTTGTCGGGGTTCAATGCAGCCCCGAAGTCGCCGACGGCAACCATCCGTCGCAGCCTCAGCCCGGCCCCCTTGCCTTCCGTCTCCACGAACAGCGCCAGGCGAGCGCCTTTTTCGATATTGCAGGCGAGGCCGAAGCCCACGCCCTGACCCGGTTTCCGTTTGCCCCAGCCGAACCGCTCGGCGGCTCTCTGAAGCGTCTCCTTCAAGCGCGCGTCGCCAATGTGGGCTAAGCGGAAGTCCACAGGGTCTCGATGCAGCGTGTGCGCCCATTCGTCAATGTGCGACTCGCGGGCGAAGTTATTCAGTGTAGCGGCCAGCGCCCGGTAGGATCCTTGCCGGAACGGCGACTCGGAACGCCAGAACTCGTTGGACATGTGGGGCAGTTCGTACGGCGGGCGCAGTCCCGGCGCGCCGGCGTTGTAGTTGCGGAACCGCCAGGCAACCAGCCGGCCCTCGGAATCGACGCCGCTTTCGATGTCCACTACGCCTGCCGGGCGCGCGTAGGCGACTCGAAATTCCTCCTCGCGCGTCCAGGCCAGACGAACCGGAGCCTGGGCGGCGCGCGCCAGGATCGCGGCTTCCAGTTCGCATTCGCTGCGCTGCTTGCAACCGAACGCGCCGCCGGGCATGGAAATACGCACGCGTACTTTCGACTCGGGGATTCCAAGAGACCTGGCAAGTTCGGCCCGCACCAGGAACGGCGCGGTCTTTCCGCAGTTCACGGTCAGGGTCCCGTCCTGCCACTCCGCAACGGCCGCCCGAGATTCGAGCGGCACATGGCCAATGGGAGGCACCCAATAGGAATGGGACAGCGTGCGCCGGGCCGAGGCTAGTCCCGCTTCCACGTCGCCCCCGCGGATCAGCGGCGGGTAGCGCGTCTCCTTCACTTCTACCGGCGCCACTCCCTTAGCCCGGAACTGCTCGATGAGGGAATCGACGGGCGGCAGCGGTTCCGACCGCCACTGCGCCCGGATCAGGCCGGCGGCAAGGGCGGCGGTGTGCGGGTCGCGGGCCACAACGCCGAGGACGTCGCCTTCATGGACGATTTGCACGCCGGGCAGCGCACGTGCCTCGGAATCGTCGAAGCTTTCGAGCTTGGCGCGGTAGGTGTCGGGGCGCACGATCCGCCCATGAAGCATGCCCTCGACGCGCACATCGGAGCAGTACCGGAGCGTACCCGTAACCGCCTCCGGCCCGTGGAGCGGCGGGACCGACGTGCCCAGGACTTTCCAACGCGCCGGATCGGTGATCGGATGACCGGCAATGGCAGCCGCCTCCGTGCGGACGGCCGGTACGGTCTCGGGCGTGGTGAGCGAGGCCCACGTGCCACCATCATCAGGCACGATCCCGGTGTCGGCCATGATCAGGCGGACCTGCGTCACAGGGACACCAAGTTCCTCCGCCACCGCCTGCGTCAGCAGCGTCCGGGCGCCTTGCCCCATCTCGACCTTCCCGGTGAATGCCTCGTAGATGCCGCCTTCGCCGAGCCGCACTCGAACCGGCCGCGCCGCGCCGCGTACGGGCAGCGCCAGCAGTGCGCCGGAACCGAGGATGCGGAGAAAATCGCGGCGTTTGTACTCGATCAGGAGGGCGTCCGATTCAGCCACGGCGAGACACCTTCTTCTCGGAAGCGGCGGCGCGGACTGCGTCCACAATTCGGGGGTACGCGCCGCAGCGGCAGATGTGCCCTTGGAGT
>DASQZT010000261.1:0-3087 GCA_035638575.1 Bryobacteraceae bacterium | reverse complement strand
GTAGGGCAGCCAGGGCACGTAGCGAACGTCGTCGGCGCCTAAATCGTGCAGGGCCTGAAAGACCCGGTCGTGAATCTGGGTGCCGCGGCGCAAGGGAGGGTTGACCACGACTTGAAGCGTGGGCGTGGTTTTCGAGACGGTCACGACCTTGTCCCAGTTAACGGTTACCTTGGCCTTCTCGACTGGTCCCGGCTTTTGCGGCGCGGTTTCTTTTTGCGCACAACTCGAAAGGAAAACAACCAGCGAAAGAGAAAACAAACCGAGCACTCGAACAACTCGACTAAGCTCCATGGCACTCCCTCCTAAAAGGTCTTCCGGTTTCCAGGCCGATTCGGGACGAAACGCGAGGCGAATTCTATAACGCCCAACGCCCAAAAGCTACCGTTTGTCTTCGGATCTGCACTTCACTTCAACACATAGGCGAACGTTTTGGAGTCGAAGGCGAGAGTCAGTGCTCCTCCCTCGCGGCGGATGGAAACGCGGCGCAACTCCGTGCCGCTTTCGTCTATGGCCGTGCCTTCCGTTGGAACGGGGCCGGTCCAGGGGACGCGAGCGATGAACGTGGCGCTCCCCGGCGCGGCGGTCACGCGCCAGCCTTCGCCTTGGTGCGTCAGGCGGTACGCGGCGCCTTGGCGGTCGTTGAAGTAATAAGAATCGGGCGAGTGCGACCACTCCACCGTGCCGGCGGATTGCCGTTCTATGGCGGCCTCAAACTTCCCTCCCGACATCGGGGCGCGGGCGTAAAAGCCGTACTGCGGAAGGGTGCGCTCGCCGACTTTCCATTCGCTTGCGCCCCTATTAACCCACACCTCGGCTCCGTTATCCCAGGTCGCGTGCTGGCGGTGGATGTCACCGCCGGCAAACTCTACTGCATCGATGCGCCGCAACGCGAGTGCCCGCATCATATCGTGCAGTAGCCAGTACTTGCGCACCACGTCGCGCGAGAACGCCGCCGACACCATGGCGGGATGGCCGGTCAACATCTCCGTTGCCATGTAGTCGTCGCTGTAGATGCCGTGAGTTGCCAAATCGAGGCCCGCAGCGTAGCGATCCTCGTACCCGGCCCCATGCAGCACGAAGCGGTCGTGGTAGGCGGCATCGATCCAGGGGATGCGTTCCGCGTCTCCGCAACGGATCTTCCACACGAATCCACTGCCCTGGGCATCAACGCGCAAAATATTGGCTTGCGCGCCATCCAGCCAGCCAATCAAACGGTCATGGCCGGCTTCAGAGATTTGGGGCGCATCATCACCTAAATAGTTGCGGATCCAGGAGAAGGTCTCGCCCCAGACCTTACGCGTGACGCTGCGGTCCACGAATTGGCCGTCCTCCGTCCAGAAATCATAAGGCGGCGCGGACGACCACACGTCAATGAAATACGCCGTGGGCGAGAAGCCCGCTTTGATCAAGTTCAGATTTCGCTCCACCAGCAGGCGGAGGCGATCGGGACGCGCGCGATAGGATTGCGCATCGCGTTCGGCGTGGTACCAGGCGCGCTGCGGCTGGCCATTGTTCTGGAAAGCTACGTTTTCATAGCTGAAGCCCTCGGCGTCCGGGTAGAAGTCGATGTAGTTGTCGTGCGGGGCGAACAAAACGCCATGTTCGCGGCAGGTCTCGACCAGCTTCTGGAATTCCTCAAGCGTGCCCAACTGCGGGTTGGGAGGATAGATATCAGGCAGCCGGAAGTCGTAGCCCCAGCGTTGCCAATCGTGCCAAACCACCACCGCGTCAGTCAAGCCGTAGCGGAACGCCCGCTCCAGGGCCTCGGCGCTCGGGGAGTAGCGGCCCTCCCAAAGATCGAAAACAAATCGTCCGGCCAGCTTGGGGACGCCGCGCGCGGCACGCAGGTCGTTCGCCCGCCACAGCTTCACAGCCTCCCAAACGTTTGCCGCGGGAAGAAAGGTGACGGTCTGCTCGTGCGGCGTGATAAGCGTGTAGATGCGGCCCTGCGGAATGACCTCCAGCCGGTCGGGAACGGCATCCACCCCCTCCAGCAGCGAGACGCCGTTAGCGAAATCGAAGCCCACGAATGAGGTGGCGAGGTTGTGGCCGTCGAAGCCGAGACGAAAAGTCTGCGGATCCTGAATGACGTTGCCGGGGCCGCCATAAATCCGCAGGGCGCGCTGGGTCCATGGCCCCGCGGCGACGCCCTCCAGGTGTACGCTTAGCCAGGGGCGCGATGGCGGGACGTTTTCCAACCAGAAGCGGACCTGGAGCCCGCGCGCGTCCACCCACATTTCGGTGAGCACGTCGAATGTACCGGCCCAACTTTGGAAGTGATGGCGGACGCGATAGCGCCCCCCAGCGGGTTCTTCGTGGGCATAGACCAATTCGCTGGCCGAGTTCACGTCTGCGAGGTCGTCGCCCAGCACCCGAACGCTGAAACCGTGAAACAGCAACCTGAGATCCCCTCTTGACAACTCGATCGCGGAATCGAGCGCGCCGCGCGAGCCTGGATAAACGTGCACCTCATAGCCCTGAGCGGTTCCAAGCAAGCGCGAGGACGCATTAGGCGCTGGCGGGAACTTAAGGGGAGCCTGCGCCTTGCCGGCCACGATCGTAGGAGCGACCCAATAGGCTTGGCCTGCATCGCCGGCGCTTTCAAGCTGTAACCGCACCTTGCGCCCGGCGTAAGAGGCCAGATCCACCTCCATTTCTTCGGAGGCCGCCGAGGCCACGCGCTTTTCGAGAAGGACTGCGCCATCCTCGCCCGCCGGGGCGTCGAAGGGGACAGCACGCACACGAAACAGCGCCCCGCTGGGAGCAGCGGCGGCGAAACGCAGAACCAGAGGCTGATATTGCGGCAGAGACAGCGGGTATTCAACCATGCAGGTGTCCACGCGTTCACGCAACGAAGGCGGGCGCGGCCCCAGCGTCATGACAATTCCACGGTGCTCGGGAAACTGAATGTTGGGGTAGAACTGGAAAACCTCCTGCCCGCTGGCCCCTGATTGTGTTGCTTCCGCGCTGACGACGCAGCGTTCGCGCCTCACCGGCTCCCGCCAGATACCCAAGGAGTGGTTGACGGAGACAGGGACAGGCTTCCACTCCACCGGCAGCGGCGCTCGCGGGATGTTAGCTTGCGTC
>DASQZT010000260.1:0-72046 GCA_035638575.1 Bryobacteraceae bacterium | reverse complement strand
TGACGGAACTCTTCCACCTGGCCGGCGACCAGAGGCGCGAAATGGAAATGGCGTGGTCGTTCGTTCGATCGGGAGCGGTTCTCCTGGCCGGCATCACGGATGCCGAGCTCCCCGAAATCCACGCTCTCATGTCGCGGTATTGGGACCGGCCGATGGATTTCGCCGATGCGACCCTCGTTCATCTCGCCCACCGGGAGTCCATCGCTACGATCCTCACAGTCGACCACTCCGATTTTGAGACTTACCGGATTGCCGGCAGGCGGCGATTCCGGATACTCCCCGGCCGCCTGCCGGCGCCCTGATTCGCCGCCGGGGTCCGCCCGGCGCGGCCAATCCCCTTCCCTCTCCCCAAAACTCCCCGCCCTCCCGAATTGTGATACGGTAGGACTTTCACACTCGACTGGAGGATACATGGAGGCCCTCGGCCTGATTGAAACCAAGGGTTTAACGGGCGCAATCGAAGCCGCCGACGCCATGGTCAAGACCGCCAACGTGGTATTGACCAACAAGGAGTACGTCGGCGCCGGTTTGGTTTGCGTCATGGTTCGTGGCGACGTCGGCGCGGTGAAAGCGGCAACGGACGCGGGTGCGGCCGCGGCCCGGCGCGTCGGCGAGTTGGTCGCCGTGCATGTCATCCCGCGGCCCCATGAGGAAGTGGAGAAGGCCCTTCCCATCGGCCCCAAGAAGTAACGCGGGATGCTCGAGGACAAAGACCTTCTCTCGATCCAGGAAGCCCGCACCAAGGTCGAGAAGGCATACGAAGCCTGGCTGAAATACCGCACATTCTCGCAGGAGCAGGTGGATGCCGTGGTGGAGCGCATGGCCGCCGCGGCCCGCGCCAACGCCAAGCGGCTCGCCGACATGGCCGTGGAAGAGACCGGCTACGGCAACGCCAAGGATAAGTACGTCAAGAACCTGCTCAACTGCGACTGGCTTCCGCGCCGAATGCGCGGCATGAAGACCGTCGGCATCCTTCGCGAGATTCCCGAAGAGAAGATCGTGGAGATCGGCGTGCCCGTGGGTGTGGTCGCGGCCATTCTGCCCACCACCAACCCCACCTCCACCGCCATGTATAAGGTGCTGATCTCGCTCAAGGCCGGCAACGCCATCGTGATCAGCCCGCATCCCCGCGCGCACAAGTGCACCTGCGCCACCGCCGCGGTCCTCTACCAGGCCGCGGTGGAAGCCGGCGCGCCTGCCGGCATCATTCAGTGCATCGACAACGCCACCATCGAAGCCACCAACGCCCTCATGCGCCACGAGCGCACCGGCGTCATCCTCTCCACCGGCGGCGCGGGCATCGTCAAGGCCGCATACTCCAGCGGCAAGCCGGCCTTCGGCGTGGGCCCCGGCAACGTTCCGGTCCTGGTGGATACGTCGGCCGATCTCGAAGACGCCGTCTCCAAAGTCGTCGCCGGCAAATCGTTCGACTACGGCACCGTCTGCTCCAGCGAGCAGGCCATCGTGGCGGAGGCCTCGCTGAGGGACCGCATCCTGAGCCTCTTGAAAGCGCAGAAGGCCTATATCGCCAACGACGCACAGAAGGCGGCGCTCGGCAAACTGCTCATCATGCCGAACTGGACGGTGAATCCGCAGTGCGTCGGGCAGGCGCCGGCGAAGATCGCCAAAATGTGCGGTTTTGAAGTCCCCCCCGACACCTCCATCATCTGCGCCGAGGTGGAAGGCGTCGGCAAGCAGCATCCGCTTTCCGCCGAAAAACTCTCGCCGGTGCTCTCCCTCTATTTCGTGCCCGACTTCAACGCGGCCATGGACACCTGCTTTGCCCTGCTGAGGTTCGGCGGCAACGGCCACACCGCGGTCATCTACTCGAAGAACGACGCGCGCACGCGGGAATACGCCCTGCGCATGCCCGCCATGCGCGTCCTGGTTGGTACGCCTGCTCCGCAAGGATCCACCGGCATCACCACTAACGTATTCCCCTCCATGACGCTGGGCTGCGGCGCCGCCGCGGGCAACATCACTTCGGATAACGTTGGCCCGCAGCACCTGATTAACATCAAGCGGCTGGCGTATGTAGTGCGCAAGCCGGAAGAAGCTTTCGAAATGCCCATGGACTACAACGCGGCGAGTTACCCTCCGAGCCCCGCGCCGGCGCCCGGCACGGCGGGACCCATCGATCGCGGCACGGTTGTCGCGGCCGTCGAGCGGTATCTCGCATCGCGCGGCATTGCGGTGGCGGGCTCCACGAACGCCGCTCCCGGCGGTCCTTCCTGCGCATGCGACACGCCCGCTCCGGCCCGGCCCGTTTCATCCGTGATCCCCAGCGTCGCCTCCGAAGTGGTGGACAAGTTTCTCGCCCGCCGCGGGCCCTCCGGATCGAAGGGCGGATATGGCTGACTGACCGCGGAGAGCCCTAGTGAACAGGCGGTCCCGGAGCGTCCTCCCGATCCCGGGCCGCCTCCTGAACCAGTGGATTTCGTATGTGAAGCCGATGTCCGCAACGCGCTGAAGGAGAAACGTAAGATCTACATCGGGCCGAAGACCATCGTCACCGCTTCCGCCCGCGACCTGGCCGCGCCCTCTGATATCCTGGTGCTGGCACAGGGGTGAGGCATCCACGTGGATTTGAATTTGGACACACTGAAACGCGACATCCTGGAGTACTTCGAGTCTGCCGGATTTGCCATCTTCCGCAGCAGCCCGGGAGCGCTGGAAGGCCTCCCCAGGGTCGTCTGGGATACCGAGCACTATCCCGATTACCAGATGTTCCTCGACGTGGCGCAGAAAAGCGGCATCAAGATCATCCTGTTCGCCACCCGCGCGTTTGATGCCGGCGACCTCGACGACCTCAAGGCGCAGCTCGACGAATGTGGTTTCACGCGCGACGAGTTGCGCGAGTACGAATCGCGCCTGCGCGAGTTTCGCAGATTCGACGGCGAGACCTGCACGCTCGAGCTGGCGTTCGACTACAACTCCCGCCTCTATTCTTTCGAAGTGCATCCCGACTGGTATGACGAGTACCTCAACATCGAGGACGAAGTCGTGTCGCGCATGGCCGACGAAGACGAAGACGAGGACGACGGCTCGTTCGGCGGCTACTTCTCGAAGAATTAGCAGGGCACGCCGGACACACCCCCGATGTCACGCTGGCTCATACCCACTCCCGATGCGCGCGCCGTCGAAGGCCTTTCATCCGCCCTGCGCATCGGCGCGCCGGCGGCCCGCGTGCTCTGTCGCCGCGGCCTCTCCGATCCCGCGGCCGCCGAGCGGTTCCTGAAGCCCTCGCTCAGCGACCTCCACGATCCCTTCGCCCTGCGGGACATGTCGCGCGCCGTGGAGCGTCTCCGCAACGCCGTTCGCTCCGGAGAGAAGATCCTGCTCTACGGAGACTACGACGTCGATGGCACGACCGCGGTGGTGCTGCTGATCAAGGCCATCGAGCTGGCGGGCGGCGCGGCCGGCTACCACGTTCCGCACCGCCTGAAGGAAGGCTACGGCATGCGTCCCGAGGTGGTCGAGAGGGCCGCGGCCGAAGGTGTCCGCGTCATCGTCAGCGTCGACACCGGCATCCGCGCGGCCGAAGTGGTGCGCCGGGCCAACCAGCTCGGCATCGACGTGATCGTCACCGACCACCATTTGCCCGAGGCCGAGTTGCCTCCGGCGCTGGCCGTTCTGAATCCCAACCGTCCCGATTGCGCCTATCCGGAAAAGAACCTGTGCGGCGCCGCCGTGGCGTTCAAGCTGGCGCAGGCGCTGTTGGGAAGCCTGGAGTGGCAGGCGGGCAAGGCGCAGCGCATCTCGGAATCGTTTCTGAAGATGGTCGCCATCGCCACCGTGGCCGACGTCGTGCCGCTCACCGGCGAGAATCGCATCCTTGTCAAGCACGGGTTGAGCGGCCTGCGCGATGTGCGCAATCCGGGTCTGCGCGCGCTCCTCGATGTTGCCGGGTTCGCCGGCAACGCCGTGCCGAGTTCCCGAGACGTCTCCTTCCGCATCGCGCCGCGCCTCAACGCCGCGGGCCGCATGGATACGGCCCAGGCAGTGATCGAGATGTTCCTCACCAGCGACCCCGTGCGCGCCCGCGAACTGGCGCGGCAGCTCCACGATCGGAACGCCGAGCGCCAGCAGGTGGAAGCCGGCATCGTCGAAACGTGCGAGCGCATCGCGGTGGACGATTCGGCGGCCGCGTTGGTCTACTATGCCGAGGATTGGCACCGCGGCGTCCTGGGCATCGTCGCCAGCCGCCTGGTGGAGCGCCTTCGCCGGCCCGTGTTCGTCCTCGGCCGTAATCCCGGCGATGGCCTGGCCCAAGGCTCCGGCCGCAGTATTCCCGCCTTCCACCTCTTGCAGGCGCTCGAAGGCATCGGTGACTTGTTCGTGCGGTTCGGCGGTCACCAGCACGCCGCCGGTGTGACGCTCGAGGCCGCTCGCGTCGAGGAATTCCGGCAGCGGCTCAACGCTTACGCGGCGCTTCGCCTTCGACCTGAAGATTTCCTTCCGCGGGTGGAGATCGATGCCGTGCTCGATCTGCGCGAGGTCAACGATCGCACCGCCGAAGAGCTGTTGGCCCTGGCGCCCTTTGGCCACGGCAACCCGGTCCCGCTGTTGGCCGCCTGGAACGTCGAGATCGCCGGACCTCCCGCGGTCTGGAACGAAAAGCACCTGAAGGTAATGGTGCGTCAGAACGGCCGCACGTTGGCGCTGAAGGCCTGGAACTTCGCCGCCCGCGCGGGCGAAATCGCGGCCGGATCGAGAGTGGACATCGCGTTCACTTTGGAGGAGGACCAGTACAACGCAGCCCGCGGCGATCCGGCATGGTCCGCCGTGTTGCGCGACGTTCGCCCCGCGGCCCAGGCGCGGGAGGCCGGTGCGTAGCCGGTGGGCCTCACACCGATTTCTTTCCCACCGTTCGACTATCTTTCGACCAGTCTATGGCCGAAATGAGTTGCCTGTGATGCACCGGTGGACAGTTTCAAAGCGGAATCCATACCAACCGGTTGATCCATTCCGCGGCCTCGCTGGCGTTCCAAATCAGCGCAAGATCCTCTATCGCAGTCGAGATGGGAATCCCTTCCCGAAGCAGGATGACCCCGGGGCTCTGCGCCGGCCACAAAGCGGCTGAAATGCAACGGCATGGTGCGGCGGCCCTGGCTCACCAGAATTCGCCTGGAGTCTGCGGCGATCTGTAAAACCACCGAATCCTCCAACCCCGCGAGTCCGGCGTCGGTCGCCGTCCGGATGTCAACTCCTGGCGCGGCACGCCTCAACCCGCGAAGGACGCGTCCGTCAAGATCGGCGTCAGCCTGGAATCTGACTCGCATGGCGCGCCCGCTGTAGCTTCGCGATCAATTCTGCATTCGTCTGCCTCGACTGCTCGTGTTGCGATTCAGCCGTGCGCTGCCCTTCCGCAAGATATGCGTCGATCTCTTTCTGGTTCCCGAGGTAAAACGCAAGCGCGCCGTGCACCTGTTCGAGCGTCAATGCCGGGTAAGAATCAACCATGCTCTCGGCCGACATCCCCTCGCGAAATAGATACACCAGCGAATCAAGAGAGACTCGAGTGCCCCCAACCAGATATTGGCCGTCGATCACCCTGACGTATTCTCCCGGCATCGGTTCCCCCCGAAATCCATGGTCACACGGCGAAGCCGCTCGCCACAAGCGAAGGCGGAACATGGCGGGAATCCCGCTTCACAATTGCTGCTCTGCTGAGTCTCTGAGATCGTATGGCACGGCAGGACGGATTCGAGTGCTCCCGACCTGCTGGTTCTTAGCCCGTGCTCCACCACTCACCCCCGGAGGTGTAGTGGATTGTCCGGTTTCCGGGTCTTAGAGTAGAGCCGGCTATGTGGAACCTCATTTTCATCGCTGCCTTGGTGCTGGCCTTGGGATCCCTGGCCGCCCAGTCCTTTCTCATTCCTCCGGCGCCGCACGAACGCTCCGCTCCACCGGCTCCAGTTGCCCGATCTCCACTCCCAAGGGCGCGGTCTTCAGCTCGGCGAAGCGGCGCGCGCTTACCATCACGCGGCTCTCCAGCGAGCCGACCGCGCCGTTGTACGCTTCCACGGCGCGATCCAGGCTCCTGCCCATCTTGATCCAGTGCTCGGTCATGTCCGACAGGCGCTTGTACAGCTCCTTGCCGAGCGCGCTGATCTCCGCCGCATTCTGCGCCAGCTTCTCCTGCCGCCAGCCGTATGCCACCGCGCGCAGCAGCGCGATCAGTGTGGTCGGGGTCGCCAGGATAATGTTCTGCGCCACGCCGGTTTCGATCAGCGACGGGTCGCTCTCCAGCGCGGCGCTGAAGAAGCACTCGCCCGGCAGAAACAGCACCGCGAATTCGGGAGCCTGGTCGAACTGTTCCCAATACGATTTGCGCCCCAGCGCCGCCATGTGCGCGCGCACCTGCCGCGCGTGGTCCGCCAGACGTGCCTTGCGGTGCTGCTCGTCGGGGGCTTCGATGGCGTGGAGGTAAGCGTCGAGCGGCGTTTTAGCATCCACCACGATGGTCTTGCCCGCCGGCAACTGGATCACCAGGTCCGGCCGGATGCGGCCCTCCTCGGAGATGACCGTCGCCTGGCTGACGAAGTCGCAGTGATCCAGCATCCCCGCCATCTCCACCACCCGCCGCAACTGGATCTCGCCCCAGTTGCCGCGCACCGCGGGCGTGCGCAGCGCCGTGACCAGCCTGCCGGTTTCGGCGCGCAGGTGCGCCTGCGTTTCGAGCAGGCTGCGCACCTGCTCGTGCAGCGCCGCGTAGGCCCCCGCGCGGGCCTTCTCCAGCTCGATGATTCTGCAGTCGACCTTGTCGAGCGACGCGCGCACCGGCGTCACCAGCTCGGCGATGACCCGCTGCCGCATCTCCAGATCGCCGCGCGCCGCCTCCTGTGTCTGCGCCAGGGTCGCGCGGGCCAGATCGAGGAACGCCTGGTTGTTGCGCGACAGGGCGTCGGAGGAGAGCGCCTTGAAGGCCGCCTCCGTTTCCCGGGCGCCGCGGCGCAGAATCAGCCACGCCAGGCCGAAGCCGGCGATAAAACAGACGACGGGGAAAATGTTCTGCATTGCTCCTATTGTGGCAGGATCAGAGCAGCACGGTGTCGATGCCCGCGTCGCCTTCTCCCGCGGCAGCCGCACCCTCGACGCGCGGCTCGCTTCCCCGCAGGAAGCGCACCAGCTCTTCTTCCGAGCCGTCGAAAAAGCCGTCCAGCAGCTCGCGCACCGCGGCCCTCCGCATGGAGTCGCGCGATGCCCTGGGCGAGTACACGAACGCCCGCCCCACCTTCCGCCGCACGATCATTCCCTTGCGCACCAGCCGGTCCAGCACCGTCATGATCGTGGTATAGGCCAGTGGCCGCGACTCGGCCACTACGCGGCGCACGTCGTTCACATTGCCTTCCGCGATCGACCACAATGTCCTCAGGCACAGCAGCTCGAGCGGCGGCGGAATATCGCGAGTCGATCTCGGCATCAACTCTCCTGCTTCGGGATCGAAGATTGGAGTGCCTGTTTCAATTTATCGGCAAAGTGCGAATCCGGCTTGGCGGCAAACAGCGGATGGGCGCCTTTCGCGGCCGGCGCGCCGCCTTCCGAAGGGGCTGCGGCCACTGGCGTCCCGTCCGTGGTCCCCGGAGTTCCCGTCGAGCCTGACATCCCCGGAGCTCGTCCGTCACCCGGGGTCCCCACCGTGCCCGAAATCTCGGGAGTCTCCGCGGCGCCTGCGTTCCCCAGAGTCGGCGCTGTGTCTAAAGTTCCCGAGGATCCCGCTGTGCCCGAAATCTCCGGAGTCTCCGTGGCGCCTGAGTTCCCCGCAGTCCCCGAGGTCCGATCCGGTGGCGACGACGCCGATGGCTCGCCCTGCACCACCGGGCGCGCGCGCGGCGGCTCGGCCTCGCCGTTCAGAAAGCGCTCCTTCTTCAAGGCTGGGCGTTCCAGCGCCGGATGGTACGTGGTGAAACAGCCTTCCACCTGCCGGTCGTTCTCGATCAACGCCCGCATGCACTCCATCTTCGAGTCCATGTCGTCCAGATAGTGGAGCAGCAGCGCTTCAGGAAACTGCGGCAGTTTGGGCGATCCGAATTCGAGCTGGCCGTGATGGCTCAGGATCATGTGCTCCACCAGCGACCGCAGCGCCGGCGGAAAATCGGGCAGCCCGCGCAGTTTCTCGCCCACCATGCGCAGCCCGATGTTGATGTGCCCCAGTAACTGCCCCTCGTTGGAGTAGGAGAAGCCGCGTTCGTAGTTCAACTCGTGAATCTTGCCGACGTCGTGCAGGATCACGCCCGCCAGCAGCAGGTCCAGGTCGATGTTCCGATAGTGCGGCGCCGTCATCCGCGCCAGCGCGCACAGCGAAAGCACGTGCTCGATCAGCCCGCCCAAAAACGCGTGGTGAATCTGTTTGGCCGCCGGAGCGATACGGTAGCGGCGCCCGATGTCTTCGTCGTCGAGCAGCGCCTCGACCAGGCCCTTCAGATGCCTGTTCCCCATTCCGGCCACGATCGCCCGCAGTTCCGTCCACATCTCCTCGGGATCGCGCCGCGACGAGGGGAAGTAATCGCCGAACTGGATCTCGCTGTCGTCCATCCGCCGCATCTTGTGGATGGTCAACTGCGGCCGGTTATGGAATACCTGGATCAGCCCTTTGACCTTGACGAAATCGTCGCGCTCGAAGCTGTCGATCACTTCGGCGACGTTGTCCCACATCTTGGCATCGAGTTCGCCCGTGCGATCGCCCAGCAGCAGCGAGAGGTACAATTCGCCGCTCTTCTTCTGGCGAACCTCCTTAGAGTGGACCAGAAAGCTGGTGGTGACGATCTTGTTGGCTTCGAGTTCGTTTACGTAGGGAGACTTCATTGCTTGATCGGAGACGTGGCGGGAGGCGGCGTGGCCTCGGGGCCCGGCGCCTGGTCGGCGGCGGGCGGCGGAGTGACCACCGCGGCCGGCGCCAGGACCTTCTTGGTGACGGGGGTCGGGATGAAACCGGCCAGTCTCTTGTGGATCTTCGTGCGCGCGGCCACTTCTTCCTTGGTGGTGGTCTGCGGCTTTAACACCGCCACCTCTTTCCAGTGCGTATCCTTGCCGGGCGCCGCGCCGCTGTCGATGTAGCCTTCCTTGATCTCCAGGAACGCCTCCTCGCGCAGCCTGGTGAGGAACTCGCGCACCTTGGGCTCCATCTTGGGGGTGGCCATCCGCTCGTTGATGTCGTTCCGTACTTCGTCGAAGGAGGCCTGCCCGGCTTCGTACCGCTCGTCGATGCGCAGAATCACGAATCCGTTGGGGATCTTGATGGGGTCGGTCACAAAACCCTTGGCCTCTTTGAACACGATTGCTTCGATTTGCGGTTGCATCAGGCCGCGCTGGTAGGGAGGCAACTGGCCTCCGTTCTTGGCGGTCTCGGTGTCGTCGGAGTTGTCGCGCACCAGGTCGCTGAACTTCTCGCCCTTCTTCGCGCGCGCCGACAAATCCTTGGCCTTCTTTTCCGCCGCCGCCACCTGGTCGGGCGTCTTGCCCTCTGTCGAGATCACGATCTGGCTCAGGAACACCTGCTCCTTGCGGACGTATTCGCTTTTGTGCTCTTCGTAGTATTTCCGCAATTCCGGGTCGGGTATGACCACCCGGTACGTGACCTCCTGGCCGATCACCCGCTGCGCCATCAACTGGCGCCTCATCTTGTCGCGGAAGTCTTCGAACGGCATGCCGTACTGGTCGCGGATGGCGTCGTGAAACTTGTCCGGGTCCGTGTATTTCGCCGCCAGCATCATTTCCTGGAGCCGGCGATTGACCTCGGTGTCGATGTTGATGTTCATGTCCCTGCCCCGCTGCACCAGGAGCAGTTGATCGATCTGGTCCCGCAACGCGTTGGCCGTGTACTCCTTGAGAGCATCGGCCAGCCGGGCGCCGGTCATCCCTTCGGCCCGCAGTCCCTGCTCGAGTTCCTTGCGGGTCTGCTCCAGTTCGCCGCGGGTGATGATCTCCCCGTTGACTTTCGCCGCGATCTCCTCCACGACCTTCACATCCGCCGCCAGCGTGGCGGAAACCGCCGCCGCAACTATAAATGCAAGCCTCGAAAAAACTGCAAGCCTCGAAAACATATTTTCTATCCTTCCATTGTGGCACAGGCCTTCTTGCCCGTGTTGTCGTGGGTCGTTCAAGCCGTCAACAGCAGCAACTTCTCCGACAGAAGATGCAGTATCTCACCCGCGCCGGTGAGGCCCTCCAATGGCAGCAGCAATACTCCTGCCGGTGTGAACTGCGCGCCCCTGGCCTTTCCGACGATGTTCATCAGCCGCGCCGGATCCACGCGCGTCTCCTTATGGAACTTTATATTCAATACGTTATGGCGGCGGTCGATGGCTTCTATTCCGATCTGCTCGGCCATGGTCTTCAACGCCGAATATGCCAGCAGATTGCGCACCGTCTCCGGCACTGTGCCGTAACGGTCCTCCAGTTCCTTTTCGGCACGGTCGCGCGCCGCGGCGTCGGCGGCATTGGCGATCTGCCGGTAGGCGCGCAGGCGCTGATTTTCGTCGGAGATGTAGTCCGGCGGAATGCGGATGTCCAGCCCCAGGTTGAGCGCCGAGTGAATTTCCGGGACCACCTCCTCGCCCTTCAGTTCCCGCACCGCCTCGTCGAGCAGTCGCACGTACGTGTCGAAGCCCACCGAGTTGATGTGCCCGTGTTGCTCCCCGCCCAGCAGGTTGCCCGCGCCGCGAAGTTCCAGGTCCAGGGCCGCGATTTTGAAGCCCGCGCCAAGATCGCTGAATTCCTTCAAAGCTGCCAGCCGCTTGCGAGCGATTTCGGTGAGTTCCGTGTCCGGCGGCACCAGCAGGTAGGCATAGGCGCGGCGGCTCGACCGTCCCACCCTGCCGCGCAATTGGTACAGCTCGGATAGCCCGTAGCGTTCTGCGTTTTCGACAATCATCGTATTGGCCAGAGGGATGTCCAGACCATTCTCTATAATTGTAGTACAAACTAGGATGTCGAACTCGTGACGCATGAACTGGAGCATGGTCCTTTCCAGTTCCGCTTCCCCCATTTGGCCGTGTCCCACGCCGATTCGGGCGTTGGGTGCCAGTTCCTGCAGCATCGCGGCGCGGGCCCAGATGGAATCCACGCGGTTGTGCAGAAAATAAATCTGGCCGCCGCGCGCCAGTTCCAGTTCCAGGGCGGAGCGGATGAGATTCGGCTGGAAAGGAGCTACCACCGTGTGAATGGCGAGGCGGTCCTTGGGTGCCGTCTCAATCACCGACATGTCCCGTAGCCCCAGTAGCGACATGTGTAGAGTCCTGGGAATCGGCGTGGCGCTCATGCTGACGTGATCGACGGTCTTCTTGAGTTGCTTCAGCAGTTCTTTGTGCTTGACGCCGAAGCGTTGCTCCTCATCCACGACCACCAGCCCGAGATCCCGAAATTCGACATCTTTGGAGAGCAGCCGATGAGTGCCGATCGCAATGTCTACCTTGCCTTCCCCCAGATCCGTCAGCGCCGCCTTGATGTCCCGGTTTGTGCGGAACCGGCTGAACATCTCCACCCGCACGGGAAAGGGCTGGAAGCGGCGTTTGAAAGTCTCGAAATGCTGAAATGCTAATACTGTAGTAGGAGCTAGCACCGCCACCTGCTTGCCATCTCCCAGCGCTTTGAAGGCCGCCCGCATCACCACTTCGGTTTTGCCGAACCCCACATCGCCGCACAGCAGCCGATCCATGGGCTGCTGGCCTTCCATATCGCGCTTGATCTCCCGGATGGCCGTGACCTGGTCTGGCGTCTCGGAGAATTCGAAAGCGTCCTCGAACTCCCGTTGCCAGTTGCTATCCTTCGAGAAAGAAAAGCCTTCGGCCATTTTGCGCAACGCGTAGAGCCGCAGCAGCTCGTCCGCCATGTCGCGCATTTTGGCTTTGATCCGCGTTTTGGTGCGGGTCCAGGTGGCTCCACCCATGCGGTCCAGCGCCGGCTTGGCCTCGCCCGCGCCGCGAAACCGCTGCACCAGGTCCATCCGGGTCAGAGGAACGTAGAGCTTGGCACCGGCGGCATACTCCAGGAGCATGTAGTCGCCCTTGGCCTCGCCCTGCGTGATCTCTCGCAGCCCCAGGTACTGCGCCACCCCGTGTTCGGCGTGAACCACGTAATCGCCGGGTTTGAGTTCGATCAGGTCAGCCGAAAACGTGGCCAGCGCGGACTTCGAAGCGGGTGCCCGCGCCACCATCTCCGACGTGTCGAAGAGATCTTCCGACCCAAATACTACAAGCTGTGAATCCTGGAACGTCGTCCCGTGGCCGACTTGCCCCTTGATCACGTAGATGCTGGCTATCTCGCCCGCCATGTAGGCCCGCTCTGCCAGATAGGCGGGAGTCGATTCGAACTGCTCCAGGCCGAGCTGGTACGGGACGGCGTACTCGTTCAGTATATCGGCGACGCGTTCTACTTCACCTGTCGAAGAAGCGAAGAAGGCCACTCGGTTTCCGCTCTCCGCGAGAGTCCGCGCCTCGGCGATTGCCACCTGCATGTTCCCATGGAATGTGAGGGATGGCCGGGTTGCGATGTGCAGATCGCCTTCGTTCCACCCGATTTCCAGTTCCTTGATGGAGGCTTGCGGCGCCGCGCTTGCCTGCGCTTCCAAATCCGCCCAGCGGAAGTAAATACGATCCGAGTCATACGCCGGGGAGCGCTCGATCTGCTCCAGGCGCTTCCAGAACCGGTCCGCAGCCGCCCTCACCTGCTCGGGTTCGTCCCACACCACGATCGGCCGCTCCAGCAGCGAGAAGACCGATGAGTTTCGCGGCCGGATCATGGCGGCCACCAGTTCCCAGCCCGGGAAGGTTTCTCCGGACGGTGGCAGATCGCGCCCGGGAATGCCCGTTTCTTCCATCAACTCACGCAGTTGCGCCAAGAGAGGCCGCGACTTCTGGTATTCGGTCAAGGGCAGCAGCGTGCAGTCTTCGATCTTGAGAACGGAGCGTTGCGATTCGACGTCGAACCGGCGGATCGACTCCACCTGGTCGCCGAACAGGTCGATCCGGACGGGTTTCGGCGCCTCCGGCGAAAATACGTCCAGAATGCCGCCGCGGACCGAGTACTCACCCACCATCTCCACCGGCTCGCGCCTCTCGTAACCGATGCTTTCCAGGTGCGCAACCACTTCATCCAGCGGGACTTCTTCCCCAACCCGGAGTTTCAGCGAAAGCTGCCGGTAGAACTCCCCCGGTTCGATTCGCAATAGCGCCGAAGTCACCGGCAGAATGGTGATCGGAACCCTTTGGGTGGCCAGCCTCCACAGCCCGATGGCCCGCTCCTCGCAGATCTCGGCGTGCGGAGACAGGTTCTGCAGAGGAAGAACATCCAGGGCCGGAAGCAGTTGCGGGCTGTTGCGATCATCCGACGCCAGCAGATGAAAAAAGGTGTTGACGACTTCCGACAACGCTTCAGCTTGCTTATTGCCATCCACTACAATAATCAAAGGTCGAAGCGTGGATTGCCATGCGAGGACCGAGTAAACGGCTTTGGCAGTCGTGGTCAGGCCCGAAAGTGAGACTCTGCCGCCCGCGCCCAGTTGGCGCAGGGCCTCCTGGAAGGCGGGATGCCTTCCCAGATCCAGAAACAGGTCACGAACGGCAGGGTGAATCAAGGTTGCTGGCCGAGTAATTCTATAATATTAGTAGTTGAGTAGCCGGCCTCCATCGCGACGGTCAGCACGCGCCCGCCAGAGGCCTCGACCTCCTCTTTGCCGGCGATGAAGTGCGACCAGTCGGCGCCTTTAACCAGAACATCCGGAAGCACTTCGGAGATCAGCTCGCGTGGTGTATCCTCTTCGAACAGGGTGACGGCATCCACGGCTTCGAGCGCCTGCGCCATCTCGGCCCGCTCCCCTTCCGGCGTGAACGGCCGTGACGGTCCCTTAGCTCGCCTCACGCTGGCGTCCGAGTTTAGCGCCAGGATCAGGACATCGCCCAGTGATCGGGCCTGTTCCAGCAGACGGATGTGCCCGGGGTGCAGCAGGTCGTAGCATCCGTTGGTAAAGACGACCCGTTTGCCTTCGGCTTTCCAGATTTTTCGCTGGCCCAGGAGTTCCGCCCGCGTGTAGAAGCGCGCCACTATTTTCCAGTGTACCAGCGGCGCGCTACAATTTCCCCCAATGGCTGCCGACCTGACTCTCACATGGCTTCTGGACGGCGACCCCTCCGTCCGCTGGCAGGCCCTGCGCGATCTTAAAGGCGCCGCCGAGCGCGCCTGGACCCGCGAGCAGCGCCGCGTGGCGAAGGAAGGATGGGGCGCGCGCCTGCTGCAATTGCAGGATCCCACCGGACGATGGGCCAACGGCATCTACACGCCGAAGTGGACCTCCACGACCTACACGATGGTCCTGCTGCGAAGCCTGGGGCTCGCCGCCCGCCATCCCCAGGCATTGCGCGCCTGCCGCGTGCTGCTGGATACCGGGTTTTGGTCCGACGGCGGCATCAATTTCTATCCGCGCTGGTCCAAGCGCAGCGAAACCTGCATTTCCAGCATGGTCCTGGCGGTGCTCTCGTGGTTCGACTTCGACGACCCGCGCGCGGACCGCCTGGCCGAGCACGTCATCGCGCAGCAAATGGCCGATGGCGGCTGGAACTGCCGCGCCATGCCCGGCTGCGGCGGCGCGACGCACGGATCGTTCCACACCACGATTTCCGCGCTCGAAGCCCTGCTCGATTACCAGCGATTCCGGCCGGCCAACGCCCGCGCCTCGCAAGCCGCCCAGGCGCGCGGCCGCGAATTCCTGCTGGTGCATCGCCTGTTTCGCTCGCACCGCACCGGAGCAGTGGTCAAGGCGGTGATGACGCGATTCTCCTTCCCGCCGCGCTGGCATTACGACGTGCTCCGCGGCCTGGACTATTTCCGTGACTGCGGCGCGCCCCGCGACGAGCGGCTCTCGGACGCCATCGCGCTGGTCGAGGAGCGTAGGCCGCCGGATGGCCGCTGGCTGCTCCAGAATCGCTATGCCGGGAAGACCTTCTTCGAGCTGGAAGCCGTGGGCGAGCCCAGCCGCTGGAACACGCTGCGCTGTTTGCGCGTGCTCGAGTGGTGGAATAACAGCTAAAAAAACCTGAAACACCTGTTGAGTTTTGCCACGTATGGTGTAAAATTAAGACTGAATGCGGGCGATCTACACTTCGTTCCTGGCGTTGCTGGTCACAGTGGCGATGTTTTGGGGGAATTGCCTGACCTGCCCGCAAGTCCTCCAGGCGCTGCAAAATCATCAGCCCGCGCACGGCTGTTGCCATGGGCCGAAGCGGGCTTCCGACGGCTGCCAGACGCAGGCGCTGCGGAACTTCGTCAAAGCCGATGCGGCCAGGCATGTGCAGCCCGTGGCGGCGCCGGCAGCAATCGTCCAACTGGCGGCCGCTGCGCACCCCGCGCCGATGGCCATTGTAGTCCCGGCTCCCGACGCACACGCACCTCAGGATTTGATTTCCCTCCACGGTAGTTTCCGAATCTAGTCCTTCACCAGGTAGTGATCCCCGACGGTTGCGGCTCGCGTAGCCGCGCACGCGGCATGCTGTGCCGCGTTGGTGAAAGGAACAATGACTCTCCGATTTCGGTTTTGGATTGCGATATTGCCGGCGATCGCCGCCGCGCAGCCCCTGCCGTCTCTAGTCGACGAAGCCCTACGCAGCAATCGCGAAATCCTGGCCGCTCAGAAAAAATATGAAGCCGCGCGGCAGCGCCCCAGTCAGGCCGGCGCCTTGCCCGATCCAACCGTCTCGGTGGGCTACACGTCGAACGGCGGACCGTGGCCCGTATCGGGAATCGGCCGCGAGCCCACCGCCAACGCGGGCGTCTCCATCTCACAGGAAATGCCGTTCCCCGGAAAGCGCAAGCTCCGCACCGAGATCGCCGCCAAGGAGGCCGACGCCGAATTCGAAGAGTATCTCTCGGTCCGCCTCCGCGTGGTCTCCGACCTCAAGCAGGCCTATCACGAACTGCACCACGCCAACACCGGCATCGCGTTCGTCAAGCGCTACCAGGACCTCCTGCAGAACATCCTGCGCATCTCCGAAGCCCGCTACTCTGTGGGCCGCGCGGCGCAGCAGGACATCTTCAAAGCCCAGACGCAGTTCTCGATCTTCGCCACGCAGTTGGTGCGCTACGAGCAGGAGCGCGCCAGCAAGATCATCCAGATCAACGCGCTGCTCAACCGCCCGCAGGACACTTCCGTCGAAGTGCCGGAAGAGATGGAGCCCGGTGACCTGCCCCTCACCCTGGACGAAATGCTGGCGCACGCCAGGACGCAGGCCCCCGCGATCGCGCGCGACCAGAAAATGGTCGAGCGCACCGAACTGGCGGCCAGCCTTGCTCGCCGCGATTACTATCCCGACTACACCGTTTCCGGCGGCTATTTCAACCAGGGCGGCTTACCGCCCATGTGGCAGTTCCGTATGGACGTCAAGGTTCCGGCGTACTTCTGGCGCAAGCAGCGCTCCGCCGTAAACCAGCAGGAGTTCGCCGCCGGCGAGGCCCGGCATAACTACGAAGCAACCGGCGTCTCCATCCAGGCGCGCATCCGCGAGGAGTACACGGTGGCGGAAACGGCGCGCAAGCTGATCGACCTGTATCAGAAGTCGGTCATCCCGCAAGCGCAACTGGCACAGGAATCCTCGATGGCGAGCTATCAGACCGGCGCCATCGATTTTCTTTCGGTGTTTTCCAACTTCATGACCGTCGTGGATTACGAGCTGATGTACCACGAAGAAGTCATGCAGTTCCACGTCGCGCTGGCGCGGCTGGAAGAGATGGTGGGCCCTCAATGAAAAACGTTGCGATCCTGATCCTGATTGCCGCCGCGGCGCTCGGCGGATTCGGCTATGGCCGCTGGTACGGCAAGTCCGTCGCGGCCGCGGGTTCGAGCCCCAAGGTCCTCTACTGGGTGGACCCCATGCACCCCTGGTACAAGTCCGATAAGCCGGGCATCGCGCCCGACTGCGGCATGAAGCTGGTGCCCGTCTACTCGGGCGAGGAGCAGAAATACGGGCAGGAAAAGCCGTCGCCCGGAACGGTGCGGATCTCCGAAGCCAAGCAGCAGCTCATCGGCGTGGAGTTCGGCACCGCGGAGTACGAGACGGTGAGCGGCGCCATCCACGCCGCCGCGCGCGTGACCCTCGACGAGACCCGCATCGCCAAGGTGCAGTCGAAACTCGAAGGCTGGGTCGACCAGGTCTTCGTGGACTTCACCGGCAAGTATGTCAATAAGGGCGATCCGCTCCTGACCATCTACAGCCCGGAGGCGCTGGCCACCCAGCAGGAGTACCTGCTGGCCATGAAGGCGGTGCACCTCATGCACGACAGTCCCGTCCACGAAACCATGGACAGCACCGAGAATCTGGTGGCCGCGGCGAAGAAGCGGCTGGAGCTGTGGGACATCACCGACCGCCAGATCGAGGAGATCGCCCGCACCGGCCGCACACTTCAGAACCTGACGCTCGATTCGCCCATCGCGGGCTTCGTCACTGAGCGCGGCGTGTTTCCCAAGCAGCACGTGACGCCCGAGACGGCTCTTTACACCATCGCGGACCTCTCCACCGTCTGGGTGATCGCCGACGTCTTCGAGTACGAGGCGGCCAACATCCGCCTGAACGCGCCGGCCAGCATGACGCTGGCGTACCTGCCCGGCCGCGTGTTTCACGGGCGCGTGAGTTATATCCTGCCGCAGGTGGATCCTGCCACCCGCACGCTGAAGGTGCGGATTCAGTTGGACAACCCCGGCTACGCGCTCAAGCCCGAGATGTACGGCGACGTCGAACTGCGCACGGGCGGCGTCCGGCGGCTGGTGGTTCCACGATCGGCGGTGCTCAATTCGGGCGACCGCCAGATCGTGTTTGTAGACAAAGGCGACGGCAACTTCGAGCAGCGCGAAGTAAAGGTGGGGGCCGAAGCGGACGGCCGCGTCGAAATCCTGAGCGGCCTCCAGCCGGGCGAACGGATCGTCACCTCCGGCAACTTCCTCATCGATTCGGAGAGCAAGCTGAAATGATCGACCGCATCATCGAGCTTTCGGCCCAACACCGATTCATCGTGATTCTGTTCGTCGCGGCGGCCGCGGCGGCGGGGTGGTGGTCCATCCAAACCATTCCGCTCGACGCCATCCCCGACCTCAGCGACACCCAGGTGATCGTCTACTCGCGCTGGGACCGCAGCCCCGATATCGTCGAGGACCAGGTCACCTATCCCATCGTCACCGCCATGCTCGGCGCGCCCCGCGTCAAAGACGTGCGCGGCTTTTCCGATTTCGGCTATTCCTACGTCTACATCATTTTCGACGAGGGTACCGACATCTACTGGGCCCGCTCGCGAACCCTGGAATATCTTTCGAAAATTCTGCCGCGCCTGCCGCAGGACGTCAAAACCGAAATGGGGCCCGACGCGACCGGAGTCGGCTGGGTCTTTCAATACGCCCTCGTCGATGACTCGGGCCGTCACAACCTGGCGGAGCTGCGGTCGCTGCAGGACTGGTTCCTGCGCTACCAGTTGCAGGCCGTGCCCGGCGTCGCCGAGGTGGCCCCGCTCGGCGGCTTCGTGCGCCAGTACCAGGTCAACGTGAATCCCGACCGCCTTGCGGCGTACGGCGTGCCCATCTCGGCGGTGGTGGCGGCGGTGCGCGGCGGCAACAACGACGTGGGCGGCCGCCTCGTGGAATTCACCGGACGCGAGTACATGGTGCGCGGGCGCGGCTACGCGCGGTCTACCGCCGACCTGGAGCAGATCTCGCTGGGCGCCAGCGCTTCGGGCGTGCCGATCCTGGTGCGCGACGTGGGCAGCGTGACGCTGGGCCCCGACATGCGCCGCGGCGTGGCCGATTTCGACGGCCGCGGCGACACGGTCTCGGGCATCGTCATCATGCGCCAGGGCGAAAACGCACTGCGGGTCATCGACCGCGTTAAAGCCAAGATAAAAGAGATCCAGCCCGGGCTGCCTCCGGGCGTCAGGATCGTGACCGCGTACGACCGCTCGGAGCTGATCCTGCTCTCCATCGACAACCTGAAACACACGCTCCTCGAAGAACTCGGAGTGGTGGCGCTCATCATCCTGATCTTCCTCTGGCACATTCCCAGCGCGATCATCCCCATCGTCACCATTCCGGTGGCGGTGCTGATTGCGTTCGTTCCCATGCGGGCCATGGGGATGAGTTCGAACATCATGTCGCTGGGCGGTATCGCCATCGCGGTGGGCGCCATGGTGGATGCGGCCATCGTGGTGGTGGAGCAGACGCACAAGAAGCTGGAGCACGCCGACCCGAGCTGGACGGCGCGCGATTACCGCCAGGCCATCGTGACCGCCGTGAAGGAAGTCGGCGGGCCGAGCTTTTTCGCGCTGCTGGTGATCGCCGTGTCGTTCCTGCCGGTGCTGACCCTCGAGGCGCAGGAAGGCCGCCTGTTCAAGCCGCTAGCGTACACCAAGAATTTCGCCATGATCGTAGCCGCGGTGCTGGCCATCACGCTCGATCCCGCTCTGCGGCTGCTTTTTTTCCGCAAAGACAACTTCCGCCTGCGGCCGCGGTGGCTGGCGTCGATCGTCAACGGCGTGCTGGTGGGCAAGATCCATTCCGAGGAGAAGCATCCCGTCAGCCGCGTGCTGATGCGGTTGTACGAGCCTGTAGTGGCGTGGAGCCTGCGCTGGAAGTGGCTGATCATCGGGGGCGCCCTGGCCCTGGTGGCCGTGACGGTGCCGGTCTATCAAAAGCTCGGCTCGGAATTCATGCCGCCCCTCGATGAAGGCACGCTGCTGTTCATGCCCACTACCATGCCCGGCATTTCTGTGGCGGAAGCGCAGAAGCTGATGCAGGCCCAGGACCGCATCCTGATGCAGTTCCCCGAAGTCGAGCACGTGCTGGGCAAGGCGGGCCGCGCCGAAACCCCGACCGACCCGGCGCCCTTCTCCATGATGGAGACCATCATCCAGCTCAAGCCCAAATCCGAGTGGCGCAAGTCCATCCTCTCCACCGACCAGCTCGTCACCGAGATGAACGACCAGTTGCAGATTCCCGGCGTGTCCAATGCCTGGACCATGCCCATCAAGAATCGCATCGACATGCTGACCACCGGCATCCGCACGCCGGTCGGCATCAAGGTCTACGGCGCCGACGCCAACGAAATCGAGCGCATCGGCAAAGAGATCGAGCATGTGTTGCCCGCCGTGGCCGGCACCCGCAGCGTGTTCGCCGAGCGCGTGGGCGGCGGCTACTTCCTGGACGTAGACCTCAAGCGCGAGCAACTGGCGCGCTACGGCCTCAGCGTGGACGATGCCCAGGCGGTGGTGATGAATGCCATCGGCGGCGACAATGTGAGCACGGCTATCGAGGGCCTCCAGCGGTATCCCATCAACGTGCGCTACTACCGCGATTACCGCAGCTCGCTCGACCGCCTGGGCCGCGCGCTGGTGCCCGCCATGGGCGGGAAGATGCAGGTACCCCTGGCCCAGATCGCCACCCTGAAGCTCGCCACCGGCCCTTCCATGCTGCGCAACGAAAACGGAATGCTGTGCGGCTATGTGTACGTGGATGTGGCGGGGCGCGACGTGGGCAGCTACGTCGCCGAGGCCAAGCGCGCGGTGCGCGATGGCGTGGCGCTGCCGCCGGGATACACGCTCGCCTGGAGCGGCCAGTACGAAGCCATGGAGCGCGTGCGCGAGCGCCTGAAGGTGGTGCTTCCCCTGACCCTGTTCCTGATTTCCCTGTTGCTGTACATGAACACCAGATCGACGGCCAAGACGCTGCTCATCTTGCTGGCGGTGCCGTTTTCGGCCGTGGGCGCCATCTGGCTGCTCTGGATGCTGGGCTACAACATGAGCATCGGTGTGTGGGTGGGGCTCATCGCGCTGATGGGCGTGGATGCCGAAACCGGCGTCTTCATGCTGCTGTATCTCGACCTGGCTTTCGAAGAGCGGCGTCTCGCGGACCGGATGCACACCCTGTCGGACCTGCGCGCCGCCATCGTGCAAGGCGCGGTGAAGCGCATCCGGCCGAAGTTCATGACCGTGGCGACGATGTTCGTGGGCCTGGCGCCCATCATGTGGTCGTCGGGAACCGGCGCGGACGTGATGAAGCGCATCGCCGCGCCGATGATCGGCGGAATTTTCACTTCTTTCTTACTGGAGCTGGTAGTCTACCCGGCAATCTACGAGGTTTGGAAATGGCAATCGGTAAAACGGCAGGCAGCCTGATTCTGGCCGGCGCCGCGTGGCTGTCGGCCGCGCAGTTCCCGGTACGGCACACTCATGTTCGAAAGGTCTGCGAAGGCACCATGACCATCGACGAGAATGGCGTATCGTTCCGCGGTCTCGGGAAAGATTCCTGGACCTGGAAGTTCGAAGACATTCAGGAATTGAAGCTCGGACCCGGCGGCATTCATCTACTGACATATCGGGACAGCAAGCTCCGGCTGGGAGCCGACAAAGCTTATGGGTTCACCGGAAAAATACCGGCCGACGAGTTATACGGTTTCCTGGCGGCTCGTATGGATCAGCGATTGGTATTCGAAGCGGCGCAAGTTCCCGGCCAGCCCGCCTGGTCGGCGCCCGTCAAGCATCTCGGCCGCATCGCCGGCTCCGAGGGCACGCTGGCCTTCGCCTCCGATTCGGTGGTCTACGCCACGGCGGCCAAGGGCGAGTCGCGCACTTGGCGCTACGCCGATATCGACAGCATCAGCAGTTCCGGAAGGTTCCAGTTGACCATCAACACGCTGGAAAAAGGGTTCAACTTTCAGTTGAAGCAGCCCATCACGGAAGCCAGGTATAACGACCTCTGGCTTCAAATCGAAAAGAAGAACGGGAGGATCCAATAATGAAGAAGCAGATTGCCATTGTGTTCGCATCGGCGGCCCTGATGTTCGGAGCGGATGCGCAGAAGGTCACCGGCATCATCACCGACGACATGTGCGCCAAAGCCGACCACACGGAGATGAAGATGGCCTCGGACGAGAAGTGTGTCACCGAGTGCGTCAAAGGCATGAACGGAAAATACGTGCTCTGGGACGGCAAGGACACCTGGGCGCTGAGCGACCAGAAAACCCCCGCGAAGTTCGCCGCCAAGAAGGTGACCGTGACGGGCGCTGTCGACGCCAAGACCAAGACCATCAAAGTAGCCAAGATCGAAGCCCAGTAAGCCGGCCTGCGCGCCCCGCTACCGAGCGGCAGTCGATAATATCCTTATGGCCGAGTCCGAGGAAGCCCGCCCCGCGGAGTTCTACTGTCCCGCCTGTGCCCGGCCGGTGGCCGATCCGCTCGTTTGCGGCGACTGCCACGCGCTGATCTGTCGCGACTGTGGCACGCCGCTCGAGCGGATCGACGAGTTGGGAATCGGGTAAGTCGCCGCCTACGCTTCTTTGGACCCCTCGAAGCTGCCTTTTCCGGATTGTATGCCAATGCCAATGAATTGGCCCGAGAGTGTCAGATTACGCACGCCGGCTACTTCTTGGGGTACTTCTTCTCGTACCGATTGCGGCCGTTGGACACCGTGAAGGAGCCGTCCTTCATGGCGGTCAGCTTGATCCATTTGCCTTCGCACTTCTCATCCAGGTTGGCGATGTAGGTATCGGGCGAATTGTGCTCCTTGCCGCCGGCCACCGCAAAATGCAGTTGCCACAGGTCCAGCAGGCCCGGAGTATCGCGGATCGTCTGCCAGGTCTCGGGCGCTCCGCCTTTGCGCGCGCCGTTGTTCATGATGGCAACGCGCGGCTGGATCGCATGCAACAGTTGCGGCGAGCCGGACAGGTTCATGCCGTGATGCGAGACCAGGTAAACGTCGATGGTTCCGATCTTGTTCGCCGGGCAAACCAGGTCGAATTCCTTGTTCCATGTGAGGTCGCCCAAATCCAGCATGCGGAAATCGCCGTAGGTGATCAGGGTGCCCACTGAGCGCGCGTTCTCGGAAGTGTCGACGGCGCGCTGTTGGAAGCTGGAACACTCGGGATCGGGCTGTCCGGCGCCGGGGAGCGGAGCCGCGATGGCGTCTCCGTTGGCCGTGAGCACCCGCACGTCCAGGCCCTTGACGGGGATGGTATCGCCGGGCTTCACCTGGATGTGGTTCCCCTTGTCGCGGAAGGCGGTGTAGGCGTTGAAGAGGATCTCGGCCGGCTTGCCGGTTTCGGTGTTTGGCCCGTGATCCACGAAGTTGTGGATGGGCATTTTCTCGGCAAGCTGGGGCACGCCGCCCACATGGTCGGCGTGGTAGTGCGTGGTCACCAGGTAGTCGATCTTCTTCACGCCGGCGTCTTTGGCGGCGGCCAGGATGCGGTCGGCGTCGCGGTGGTTGAAGCCGGCCCAACCGGTATCCACCAGCATGGATTCGCCGTTCGGCGAGACGAACAGGGTGGCTTGCCCACCCTCGACGTCGATGGAGTACACCTCCAGGTTCTTGGCAGCCGGCAACAGGGCCGCGCAGGCCAGGAAAAGGGCACCGGTCAGCAGGGGTCTCATGGTCAGAATAGTAGCATGACGGTCCCGATGCAGTTGCCGGAACACCCCGATCTCGAATAACGTATCTATGAACGGATGCCCTTTTGCAGCAAATGCGGAAACCACGTGGGAACGGCCGACGCCTTCTGCGGCCGGTGCGGCGCGGCGCAGCCGGTGACTCCCCCGCCCCCGGTCGCGCCCGGCGACCCGCTTTCCCAGGTCAACCCGCGGACGGCGTCGATCCTGTGCTACGTGCCCGGGCTCGGGTGGATCGCGGCGATCATCGTGCTGGCCTCCCAGAGGTTCCGCCGCGACCGCACCGTCCGGTTCCACGCCTTTCAGGGCCTGTACCTGTTCGTGGCCTGGCTGATGGAAGACTGGGTGTTCCGGCCGATGGCCTTGGTGATGATGCCGCATCTGCACCTCGGCCAGATCATCCAGACGGTGCTCCTGGTGGCGTCGATTTTCATGATGGTAAAAGCCGCCCACAACGAGGCGTACTCCCTGCCGCTGTTCGGCGACCTGGCCGAGCGGTCGGTGGTGGAAGATTAGTTCAGGACGCGCCCACCCCAGGAACTTTCAAAAAACACCTTCGCCTGGACCCACATGCTGCGAATTCCGCTATCGGTAAAATCGCGATTCAGGAAGCGCCCGGCCGGCGTGCCATTGACGTCGTTTGGTGGAACCTGGATGAATTGCGGATGATTGAATGCGTTTAGCGCTTCCCATCGCAATTCCAAGTGCCTCTTCTCTCCCAGTGGAATCGACTTTGTGAGATCGAGGTCGAAGTTATTCGTGCCGCCCGTATGCAGGGTATTGCGGCCGGCCGTGGCGCCATCCGGGAAGCCGATCCCTGGTCCCTTCCAGCATGAAGTTATTGCCGCGCGGCCGCTGGCCGTTGATCGAGAACATCGCGCCATTCGCCCCGACGCCGCTGGTAGGGGTACTGCCTGCGGCCTCCGTCGCGCCAGGTAATGTCCGCGTCAGCGAGAGCGGGTTCAGCAGAGGCAACGGCAAATCGCGAACCTCGCGCGGCTGGAAGTTTCCGCCCCGCAGCGGGCTGTCCTTCACCAGCATTTCGCTGGATTCAGCGCTCACTTCGATTCTGGTCCCGGCGGTTCCCACTTCCAGCCGCGGATCGAATGTCGTGGTGCGATTCGCCTCCACATTGATTCCAGTGCCGAAATAGTTTCGAAACCCCGGATGTGCGGCCTGTAGCTCGTAAACACCGAGGTCGACGGCGTCGAAACGATAAACCCCGGCATCGTTGCTCTCGGTGGAGAGATTGACGCCCGTATCGGCGCCGATCAAGCTTACACGCGCGCCGCCGATGGCTGCGCCCTACTGGTCCGACACCGTGCCGGTGACCGTGCCGCGGCTGCTCTGGGCGTGCGCGGCAAGCGCAAGCGTCAGAACCACCGCACCTGTGAACGAACCGGAGCTGCTCCACAAAAACACACGGGTGGAACGACACATACTGTTTAGCCATTCTATCTGGAATTGTTTGTATGACGCGCGATGCCGGATATCGTGCTGGACCCGCGCTAGAAATCCCCAGGCCCGAAGCTTGCGGGCGCTCGCTGAAATAACAGGTAGGGCAAACCCTTCGAAGCGATCAGCTTGCCATCGACGTACAGGCTGAACGTGGAGACGCCCAGGTCGAACGGGCCGTAGGGGACCTGAACAATCCCGCCGAACGTGGCGAGAGAGCTGTTGTTCTGAGCGTCCAAGGCAAACCGGGACCCGCTGAGGCTGCCCGAAACTTGCAGCAACGTGTTGGGGCTTGCCACCGCTGTCATGTTGGGCGCCGGAAGCGTTTGTATCGCTCTCACCCAGTAAGGGTCGATCCTGCTAGGGGGAACAATGTTCGCCGGAAACGGCTGGCACACCCCGCTCTTCCAGTTACAACTGCCGTAGTCCCACAGGGGCACTGTCGAGCTGGAAAAGTCTCCCGATGCAGAGGCCGGTGTCAGCGTAGTGACGGAGGCCGTGTACGTGCCGGCCGCCGGGTCGATCGAAATGATAGAGCCGCCGGCCTCCCCCACCGCTGCGACCGCAAAAGGACCAGCGCCGGGAACAGTGTCGAAGCTCACTGTGAATGTGCCGGCATGCAGCATAATGGAGAGACTGGCGAACACGCCCGCCGGGCCGCATGGGCCTGGGTCGTTGTCACCCACGCAGGGCCTTAGTGGAGTATTGGGGTAACCGGGATCGCTCGAAGGATACAGCCCGTCGATGCTGCCCTTGACGTTCGCGGTATTCGTCCCGCTGCGGATGCCGATGTTCACGATGTTGCTCTGCCACCCCCCGCTGCGAAGATAGATCCGGTCGGTCGCCGGAGTTGGAGCCGTCACGTTCAACTGGTAAATGCCCGGGAGCCCCGGGGCCAGGCCGGCGAACAGCACTGGCGCGCTTCGTTCTCCGATGTAGACCTCGACGTTATCCACCACGCGGCCTGAGCCGTCGGTCGGCCCGAGTCCCGCTGCGTACAGAATCAGCGTATCCTGCGGCCCAACCGTGTCGACCTGCCGGAAGCCGGCGTCGAATACCAGGGCCTGGCCGGTGTCCGGACTGGTGAAGAGCGCCGGGGAGTTACGCGTGAGCCGGATGTTATATGTGACGCTGCCGGCCCCGGAGGTTACTACCAGGGGCGCCACCGTGTTCTGAGGGATGGCTGCCTGAGGGGGAATCAGGGCGTCGATCTCATTCGGGGAGACGTAAACTAACGGCGCCGGAAGGCCCGCAACAGTGACCGACACTCCGCCCAGCGTGGTAGGTGACGAACCGGCCGGAGCCGGCAAGGAGCTAGCCGCGAAATTGTAACCGGCAATGACCACCCAGCAGTTGGGCGAGACAACCGCGCTATAGGACGCCTTGTTCACCACAGTCGTCACCACCGGTTGCGCCATTGTGGAGCACGCGAACGCGCCTGCGAGGATCAGGATGGCAAGGATTTTTCTCGGAAACATCTGCGCTCCCATGTAGAGGACAACGATCACTGCTCTTGCATTTTTCATTGCACGGGCCTCAAGGTACGGACTACGTTGTTGTACGTATCCGCGACGTAAACATTGCCCGCCCGGTCCACGGCAACGCTGGACGTCATCGAAAATCTGCCGTCAGTAGCCGGGCCACCGTCGCCCGAATAGCCAAAGCAGTTCCCCAGTGTGAAGTCGGTAAAGCTACACGTTCCTATGCCCGCAATCGTGTTAATGATTCCGTCGGTCGTGATCTCGCGAATGCCCGGCGTGCCCGCCTCGGCGATAAACAAGTCGCCCATGCCGTCCACCGCGATGGCGTTCATGTTGATCGCTGCGCTGGCCGGAGGGCCGTCATCGCCGGAGAAGCCGGGCTCGCCCTTCCCGGCCACCGTGTAAATGAACCCATCCGGCGTGACCTCGCGGATCTGCGAGCCGTAGCCCACGCCGTAGCCCACCGCGATGAACACGTCGACCGCATCATCCACGGCCACGCCGACCGGATAGGCCAATTGCGCCCGCGTAGCGAGTCCGCCATCACCCGAGTTTCCCTTGGTGCCGGTTCCCGCGAACGTGGAGATGATCCCGTCCGGAGTTACCTTGCGAACGCGATTAGTATTGGTCTCGGCGAGATACAGGTTCCCGCCGCCGTCCGTGGCGAGCCCGCCCATGCCGGAGAGCTTCGCATTGGTCGCCGGTCCGCCGTCGGCCGAGGCCGCCTCTAGCGTGCCGCCACCCGCCACCGTCGTGATGATCCCGTCGGTAGAAACCCGGCGGATGCGATCGCCATCGGTGAGAAACAAGCTGCCCGCGCCGTCTACGGCCAGCACGCTGCCTGGCGACAGATTCGCGCTGGTTGCCGGCCCGCCGTCTGCAGAGGAACCCGGCATCGTCCCGCCTCCCGCTACCGTCGTGATGATCCCGTCCAGCGTCACCTTACGCACACGCCCGTTCAGTCGATCCACGATGTACAGGTTCCCTGTCCCATCCACCGCCACGCCTGCGGGCTGATTCAGGATCGCGCTGGTGGCGGGGCCGCCATCCCCGGAGAAGTGCTGCTGCGCGTTCCATGCGAGATCGCCCTGTGCGCAAGCGCTATCGCCCTGCGCGCACACACTGCGGCCCGCCACGGTATTGATGATTCCGTCCGGCGAAATCTTGCGGATGTCTTCATCATCCGTTATGAAGAGATTCCCCGCGCCGTCCACTGCCACCGCGCCGCCCCAGTCGATCAGCCCGGCCGTTGCCGGGCCGCCATCGATGGCCTGTTCATGGGTGTTGCCGGCCACGGTGGTGATGATTCCATCGGGGGACACCTTGCGGACGACGAAAGCCCAATTATCGGCCCCCGGACCGTAATACCAATCTTCGCCCACCAATAAGTTATCCGCTCCGTCCACTGCAATGCCCGTGAGCGCACAGAGGCCCGTTTGCGTGGCCTGTCCGCCGTCGCCCGAGAGGTCATCCATGCAAGCTGATCCACTCACTCCGGTCCATCCGAGCGTGTTCCCGCTCACCGGCCCGCCGCCCGCAACCGTGGTCATGGTCTCGTCCGGTGCAACCGTGACGACGATGTTATTACTAGCGACGAACAGGTTGCCCGCCCCGTCCGCCGCGAGCGGCCCGGAGACGTTTTCCGCCACCGTGTTAATGATTCCGTCCGGCGATACCTTGCGCACCCGCCCGTAATCCGCGATGAACAGGTTGCCCGCGCCATCCACTGCCACGAAATTCGGCGGACTGGCCGGCGGGCCCAGGGAGGGCCACGACATGCCGAGTTGTGCGCTGGTGGCGAGTCCGCCGTCGCCCGATGGACCGAAGCTGCCGTCGCCCGCGACCGTCGTGATGATCCCGTCCGGTGACACCC
This sequence comes from Bryobacteraceae bacterium, assembly GCA_035638575.1. GTDB lineage: Bacteria > Acidobacteriota > Terriglobia > Bryobacterales > Bryobacteraceae > DASQZT01. Next base: position 43,828 of record DASQZT010000260.1, on the reverse strand, counting down.
TGCGAATACGGTCGTTGCCGGAATCGGCGATGAACAGGTTCCCCGCGGCGTCCACCGCCAGCCCAACGGGAGCGTTCAGTCGCGCGCTTGGGGCGGGTCCGCCGTCGCCTGAGAAGCCGGGCGGCCCTGTCCCCGCCACCCGCGTGACGATGCCGCTTCGCCGAGTCCGGCTTGAACACGCAATTCAGGGCGCTGAAGTACACGTTTCCCGCCGGATCCGGCGCGACCGCTTGCGCAAAATCGAACCACATGTGGAGCCCCGGCGCAGGCGTCGGAGGCGGCGCACCGCCCGCGTAGGTCGAGATCACATACTGCTGTGCTACCGCCGGGGCCGAAACAGCGGTGCCCAGTAACAGAAAACCGGCGGCCACACGAATGAGACTCATCGCACCAACCCTCCTCTCGCCCAGCTATCAATATAGGCGAAACTCACACTACCGGCGTGTCCGAGGCGATTGAGAGCCTTTGAATCAATTTCCTGATATCGCGATCCATACGGCGGGGCCTATGATCAGCTTAAGGGCGGGACCACGTCTCCCTCGTTAAAAAAGAGGCAGGTCGTGCACCCAATCATCCTTACTTACCCCGCCAGGATAGATGACGTGCGCGAGGTTATCTTTGCTGTAGGCCAAGACAAAACTGGCGTGCGACACTCCGTAGTTGCCGTTGGCCGGTCCCGTTTTTGTGGCCGGAGGAACACCCGCGGCCCGCTCGACCGCCTCGATGGCCCATTCCGTTCCGGTGAGGCCGATAAAATGCCGGTCGAAGAGATCCAGCCAGCGGCGCACCACGGCCGGAGAATCGCGCGCGGGATCGGTGGTCACGAAGACGAGCTTGACCTGATCCGCAATACCGGCGGGCATTTTCTTCAGCGCGGCGCCCAGATTCGCCATGTGCATCGGACACTGATCGGGGCAATACGTGTAACCGAAGAACAGAAGCGTGACGTAACCATCGGTCCTCTGCCGGAAATCGAATGCCGCGCCGGAAGTATCGGAGAGGACGAACTTCGGCTTCGGCAGAGGCGGCGTGACCAGGCCGCCTCGGTAGTTGACGGTGCTGCCCTGCTGGGCCAGCACGAGAGATGCGAAGATCGGGAGGAGAGAGAAGAATCGTGGTTTCATGTAAGGCGCCTATTGGTGAACGATTACCGTCCCTTTCATGCCGAGGTTGTCATGAAGGCTACAGATGTAATTGAAAGTGCCCGGCGTTGTGAACGTCACCCGAAACCGCGTCATACCCAGTGCCGACTGGGCCAGCATTGGCCTGTCTTGGAATCCGAGCACCAAAAGCCCCGAGTTCACGCTCTCTGTAGTTGAGCTGATTACGGCCTGCCTCGCGCCGTCCGAAGTCGGGCTTACGTTTAGGGAGGGTGCGCGCGGGTCGGCCGGCTCGGGTCCAAATGTAACCGTGTGGGGCGTCGATGGGTCGTGGTTCGTCCACTCCACCGTGTCCCCTACCCGCACGACAATCACGTCCCGCAGAAAGCGACTCAGAGACGCGGTCTGTGATCCCGCTCCAGTCGTCGTGACGATTTCGCCAACGCCGGCGGTCACTCGGGCGGCGTGCGCCTCATCTTCGTCTTCAGAATACGCACGACCTGGCAGGCCGGAGGCTTCCGCAACCACGATCGCCCCGTCATTCGCCGCCTGTGCGTTATAGAATGCCTGATCGTGCGGAAGAGTCGCGGACGGACCCAGCACGTGGACCGTTCCCGTCATATCCGTGTGAACCAGGCAAACGAGCTTGAAGTTACCGGCTGCCGGGAACCGTACGCTGTAGGTTTGCAAGCCCGAGCCAACATTTCCGTCCTGACCCAAGATGCCGGAATTCACGCACGACGAGCCATCGAAGCTGGCTCCGTCCAGTGTGCTCCCCGGACACCCCATTGGAACGCCGAAAGTCATCCCGAAATTGGGCGGCCGTATCTGGCCTGGTGTTAGGAAGGTTACGGTATGGATCTCAGTGCTGGAATGTGTCCAACGGATGCTGTCGCCGGCATGGATCCAAAGCTCGTTCGGCAAAAAGGCCAGAGCCTGGCTCCCTAGGTCCCGGCTCTGCGCACCCACCAAGGCCGTCCACTCTGTTGCAGAAACCGCGCCTGTGGTGACTGCGGCCATAAGGGCCGCCACCGCAAACGAGGCGACTCGCCTTGGTATGTCTTTTGACTAGACTTTTCATTGTCATCTCTCCTCTGATGTTTTCCGTTTGTTGCCGCGCCGCCAGCCGGCTGCCGCTATGCGCCTTCGCCACTGCGATCAGGACCTCAGGAGGACCGTTGTCCAGGCTGGTGGGGCACACGATTGCGCTCTGCCTCGTCCACAGACTCACCGGTCCTGAGGCCTGACGAAACGGCGCCTTTTTCTTAGGGGCGACCGTGGCCGACCCAGGGTTGGCTCGGATCCCAGTTTCCATCATTCGCGTGCTCCATTCCGCTTGCCCTATCTGTTCTGCGGCTTTGAGAGCCCCTCGCTGGCAGCATCGTGAACTGAGTCTGACATCCGTTCACGGCGAAATTCCATGCAACCGGAGTCACCCGGATCTAAAATGTTGGTCACGCGCTAATCGACTGATGACGGGTTACTTTGTGCCATCCGGGATCCGCTTGGACGGATATGTTAAACTCTCCTCCAGGCTCCAAAACTGGAGGCATCCAGAGATGGAAAAGAGAGCGCATCCCGGAGGGAGGGCCGACCCGACGTTAAATGTGCGTTTTGGCCCATTTGAGCTCGATCCTCGAGGGGGAGAACTGCACAAGGCTGGGCGCAGGATTCGGCTTCAGGAACAACCTTTCCAAATACTCCGAATGCTCCTCGAATCCCCCGGCGAAGTGATCTCGCGCGAGGAGATTCGGAAGCGCCTCTGGCCGGACGACACCGTTGTCGAGTTCGATCATAGTATCAACTCCGCGGTAAAGCGATTGCGGGATGCCTTACGGGACTCGGCCGACAAACCCCGCTATATCGAGACCCTCGCCCGGCGGGGCTATCGCTTCATCGGCGAGGCAGAGACCGCTGATCGTCCGGCCCAGGCCGAACCGGTCGCCGTCATCCCCGAAAATGGCCTGACAAATCGGCAGGCAGAGCCGGCCCCGCGCAGCCCACGGTTGCATCTCCGTCCCCGGATCTTTGTCCCCGTTCTGCTGGCCACTATCGTCCTCATGTTCTGGGCGGGCGCATGGTACTACAGGCGCGGGGTGCGGCCTTCCGTAGCGCCTTTCCAGCCTCTGATGCGCCTGGATCTTGACCTGGGAAACGATGTGTCGCCCGTCTCTGATCACGGCGCCAACGCCATTCTCTCGCCCGACGGTGCGCGGCTGGTGTACGTGTCCCGCTCGAAGCTGTTCACCCGGCAGCTCGATCGGCCCAACGCCGCTGAATTGCCCGGGACGGATGGTGCACGGGATCCTTTCTTCTCACCAGACGGGCATTGGGTTGCCTTCTTCGCGAACGGAAAGCTGAAAAAGATTTCCCTGCAAGGTGGCCCGGCGATCGCCTTATGCGAGGTCCCCCTCGGCGGCGGCGGCAGTTGGGGCGAGGACGGCAACATTGTCGCGGCCTTCGATTTGTGGCTTTCCCGGGTTCCCTCCGCCGGCGGTAAACCCGCGCCAGTGACGCAACTGGCGCCAGGAGAAATCGTCCATCGCTGGCCCCAGATCCTGCCGGGTGGCAAGGCGGTGTTATTCAGCGCTTATAGCTCAATGACCGGGTTGGATGGGGCTACCATCGAAGTGTTGACACTGAGAGATGGCCGTCGGAAGACGCTCGTGCGCGGCGGCGCCTGGGGCAGGTACTTGACTAGCGGCCATCTGGTTTACATCAACAAGGGTACGCTCTTTGCCGTTCCTTTTGACCCGGACCGGTTGGAAGTGCATGGCACGCCCACGCCGGTCCTGGAGGAGGTCGCGTACAGCGCGGCCTTTGGTTCCGCCCAGATTGATTTCTCTCGGACCGGTACGCTCGTATATCGGAGCGGCAAGGTGGGAGGTGGTTTGGTGACCGTGCAATGGGTGGACGGCTCGGGCGACACCCGGCCGCTGCTCCCGGTTCCTGGCAATTATTTGTCTCCAACGCTATCACCGGACGGGAGTCGGCTGGCGATGACTTCAGCAGGAGATATCTGGGTGTACGAATTGGGGCGCGGGAGCATGACGCGGCTGACGTTCGGCGGTGGTTACGGCAATCCGCTTTGGACTGCCGACGGCCGCTACATCGTATTTCGGAAGGCGCGCGGCATGTTGTGGATCCGCGCCGACGGAACGGCTGAACCGCAGGTCTTGACTCAGAGCGACAATCAGCAAACCCCCTGGTCCTTTAAGGCCGATGGCACGCGGCTGGCGTTTGTGGAAATTAATCCGGCAACCGGGGCAGACATCTGGACATTGCCTGTGGAAGCCGGTGGCCCGGGGCTTCGAGCGGGGAAGCCTGAGGTCTTCCTCCAAACTCCCTTCCACGAGAGATGCCCGATGTTCTCGCCGGACGGGCGGTGGCTCGCCTACATGTCGGACGAGTCGGGGACATACAGGGTATACGTGCAGGGGTTTCCGGACAGAGGGGGCAAGCGGCAAATCTCGACGGATCCCGGTGGTTATCCGGCGTGGTCGCGCAAGGTTGACGAGCTGTTCTTTTGGCAATACGGCGCCAAGCGGCTTATGGTTGCGGCGTATAAAGCGCGCGGAGATTCGTTTGTGGCGGATACGCCGCGCGCCTGGCCTGAAAAAGGGCTCGTTAGCTTCGGCACCACGAGGACCTATGATCCGGCGCCGGACGGCAAGAGCATCGTCGCACTCATGCCGGCCGAAACTCCGCAAGAGCCTCATGACCGGGTGATATTCCTGCTGAACTTCTTCGACGAACTGCGGCGCCGGGTCCCGTTGAGTTCGAACTGATGGCCGAAGGTCAGGGCCGCCACAGAAGCCCGTGGGCGGCGTCAGACAGCGCCGACAGCGTTAACACACCGGTCTTCAAACAGACCGCCAGAAAAAACACCGAGATATACAGCAGCGTGAGGAACGAGGCCATGGCATGCTGGAACGGCAGCAGGCGGCTGCTCGCGGCTTTCTGCCTCTGGTCGCCGCGGTTCAGCCAGCGCTGCTTGTTGACCCGGAACAACAGGTAGACTTTGATGGCGCTGCCCAGGATCTGGTTGCCGTAGAGCAGAAACGGGAACGACACGAAAATGCGGCCGGCGAAGAAGTACAGCACGATCGACAGGATGGTGCGAGTGACCGCCACCCAGACAAAATAGGCGACCCACACTTTGGGGCCGAAGAGGAGGGAAGTGGCCAGCGCCATGGCCGGGCCGCTCAGACCGGTCCACACGGAGAGCCGCTGGTCGAGCACGCACCACCAGATGAAGAACCCCACGCGGCGCGGACCCAGCGCCAGCGCGCGGTAGCCGTTGCGCAGCATGTTGCCGGACCAGCGCATCAGGTTGGCCTTGACGCGCTCCAGGGCGTGAGGGCCGATGTTCTCGATGGTCAGCGCGAAGGCATCCGGAACGTACAACATCTCGTGGCCGCTTTTCAGCAGCGAGTACCAGGTGCTCTTGTCGTCCCCCGACATGAAGCGGAATCGTCCCCACAGCCAGTGGTCCAGGTGATCGGCTTCCAGCGTCTGGATGAACTCCGGCTGGGTCACGACGCCGCCGCGGAAGATGGAGAAGCGCCCGGTGAGCGTCAACACCTTTCGGGAAAGCGCGTGCGACTGCATGGCGATACGCCTCTGGGCGAAGCGCATGTCGGTCCAGTCGCCCATCCATTTGGGGCCGTTGACGATGCCGCATTCGTCGGTGGTCACGCCGCCCAGCTCAGGATTCTTGCCGAACAGCGGCGCGCACTTCTCCATGGCGCCGGCCAGAATGATGGAATCGCCATCCATGAACACCACGATGTCGTCAGGCTCCACGCCGTGGCGGCACATGGAGCGCAGAGACAGGGCCATGGCCACGCGCTTCCCGGGAATGTTCTGGCGCAGCAGGTAAACCTGCGCGTCCACGTCCCTGGTGCGCTTGCAAAAATCTTCGATTACCAGCTCATCGGAGCGGTCGCCGGTGCCCACGAACACGCGCGCCGGGACGCCGGTGGACCGGCACTCGTCGAAGATGCTCTCCATCACGAGCCGGGTGATCTCCGGCTTCTCCTTGAAAGTGGTGACCATGAAGTGCATCATGCGGGGCCGCCAGCCGGACCGCCAGAGAGCATCGGCGCGACGCCGGAGCCGCGGAAATACCAGGCGCGCGTAGATTATGGACCGCACCAGGTTGAGAGCCCACCAGCCGTAGCGCCACGCGGCGATGGCGCCGAGCGAGACCACCATGGTGGCGGCCCCCTCGTCCCAGATGCGGTTGGGGAGATAGGTGAGGACCAACACCAACGCGCCGATCCAGACGGCCAGCAGGAAAGACTGCTTGACCGCCTCGCCGGCGGTCCACTTTACTGGCGGCCTTTCCAAAGGTAGAACCTCGCTTCGTAGAGGAGATTGTCGTGCTGTTCGCCCGCCGTGGCGGATCTCCAGAGGTCACGGTCCACGCGCCGGCCGGGAAGGGTCCCATAGGCGAAGACGGCGCGGGCGGCCTTCTTCATGTCGTAGGGGCGCGCCTTGGCGTATTCGAACCCGCCGGCCGCGCGCTTCTTGTCGATGGCGGCGGTACTCTTGGCGAATTCCAGATGGCCGGGGTTTTCGGCCATGGAGCGTCCGAAGAAGCGGAAGGAGCGGTCCATGGAATCGCCGCAGCAGCCGGTGACCAGGGAGATTTCGAGCCAGGCTTCGAGGTCGAAGATGTGATAGTGCATGGCATCGCGCTGCTCGTAGTCGATGGACCTTCCGTCGGACGAAGGGAGGTTGGCCTTGCGCTGCTCTTCTACGGCGGCCAGGTCTTTGGCGTAATCCGCATCGCGTCCGAGGAGGCGGTCGAGCATGACCAGGATCTTGAGGTGATGGGTCTTGTGATTATTGGTGGCGGTGATGGGTCCGAATTTGTAGCTGCGATTGGCGGACGCCCAGCGCTCGAGCCACGCGGTCACGGCGGGGTCGCGGGCATCGGCGCCCAGCAGGTCGAGCCCCCAGAGGAACGCATCCAAGCGGGTTTCGTCGATGGGCATGCCGGTGGGCCGGTTGACGCGCGCCCAGGCGGCCACTATGGCGCGGGCGCCATCGGCATAGGATTTCTTGCCGGTGAGCCGGTATGCGAGCGCCAGGGCCGCGAAATGGTCGGCATCCTCGAAGGCGCGGCGGCTGGCCTGGAACTCCGGGTCAGATTGGTCGGTTTCGCCGGCGCTGTGGATGGTTTCGACCGGCGCGGGCGCGTCGCGCAGGGCTGCATCGGCCGCCTCGAGGATGCGGCGGCGCACGGGTTCGAAGCCGGGATCGGCCACGCGGGCGCCGGTGAAGAGCGGGCTGTCGGCGGGCCAAAGGTGCGGGGCATCGGGAGAGGCGGCGTGCACGGTGGGCACCAGGCCGGAGAAGAAGGAGCGTTTCCGGGGAATGCTGACGAACACCGGCAGCCCCGGAGTGATGGCATCGCGTTCGGCGGCGCCGAGCCCCACGAATGCCAGCTTGGCATAGGCGGACCGGTCCTCGATGCTGCGCCATTGGAAGACCGGCTCCTGGAGTTTGGGCGTCTGGATGTCCTTGAGGAAGCCGGCGGTCCGGTCCACCGCTACCACCTCGACCGCGTAGCGCTTGCCGTTGGCGGTGATGGTGGCCACGCCGCGCGCTCCGGCGGCGAGCTGCGCGGCTTCATCCTGAGTGAGGTACGCGTCGATGTAGGGATCCTGCGCGGCGGGGCGCAGCACCACCAGCGCTTCGCCGCGATCCACCGTCATGCCGCGCGATTTGAAGATCTTCAGCACGACGGCCGGGAAAGCCGCATGGTACATCCGCTTGGAGTCCTGGCGGAGAGCCACGTCAACGGCCTCCTGGTCCATTTTGACCTGGTCGCGCGCGGCAACTTCGGCGGCACGATCGATGGCAAGATCGCCCACCAGCCGGTTGGCATTATCCAAGAATAAATTGGCGTTGACGGTGCTCTGGATCGAGGATTCGGTGATTTTCTCCTCGGCGATTTCCTGCTCCACGCGGGCCGCCCGCTCATCGTAGGTGGCCTGCTGGGTGTCGAACAACTGCTGGCTGATGACGCCGTACTCCAGCAACTTCTTGTACCGCTCCAGCTCCACCCGGGCCTGGTCGCGCGCGGCAACCAGGGACACCATCTCGGCTTTGCGGACGGCCAACTGGTCGTTGCTGACGGATTGGTAGACGCGCAGCTTGGTTTCTTCAGCCTCGCGAGTGGCGGTTGCTTGCTTGAGCGCGATCTGCGCGGTCGCCAGATCCTGCCGGGCCTGCTCGACGGCCCGCGCGGAGAGTTCGCTATCGACGCGGAACAGCGGCTGCCCGGCTTTGACCTGCATGCCGGGCTGGATGTACATTTCGGCGATGGTGCCCACGTCGGCGGAGACCACCTGCTCGAGCGTGGCGCTGGTAACGGCTGTCTCCACGTTGACTTGGGTGACGTGGCCGACGACGATGAGGCCGGCGAACCCCAGGATGGCCAGCCCGATCACGAGGTAGAGGACGGCGGCGATGATGCGGCGGTAGATCCGGCGCGCAGGCGCATTGGCCGGCGCGGGCGGGCTGATGGCGATTTTGGTGACCGGCCGGTCAAGGTTCTTGAGCACGCCATCCACCGGGGCGATCTGCCCGCTGATCAGCGACGAGGTGAAGTAGCCCAGCAGGTTGTGCTCGCGTTCCCCGAGATCCAGAAACTCGGCTGCCATCAGGCCGTCCTGCGCCCGGATGACTTTGGCTTCGGAGCAGAACGAAATCGCGAATCCCTGGAAATCCACGGCGAAGGTGACGGTGGAAAGGCGGTCGCCCGGCGCGGCGACTTCGTCGAAGTGCTCGACGGCGAAGCCGCCGGCGCTCCAGTCCTTGGTCCGATACCGGCGGCCCCTGATGGTGACTTCGGCAGGGGAACTCACGCGGAAGGACTGCCTCCGGGACGGCGTTTCGTAAATGACAGGCACTGCGGACATGAGCATCTCCGTGTTCGGGTTGTTAACCGGCCACGGCCTTGCGGGCTTTCGGCCGCGGTTTTTCAATCCGGTTGGAATGCCGGCGGCCGGGCGGAATCAGGTTCACCAGGTCGACCACCTCACGGTCGGTTCCAACCTTCTTCAGAATTCCTTTGAACAATGGCGAGCGGTTGCCCACCACGACGGTCTGGGCATGATCGAGGAACTCCTGCAAGTCCTCGGTCAGCATCTTGCGGATGTGCGGAATGACGTTGAGAATGTAGTTGCGGTTGGCGCCCCGCACGCTGGCGATGCTGACGTAGGGATCGTACACCTTGATGTCATACCCTTTGCCATGCAGGGCTTCCACGATCTTGACCACCGGGCTTTCGCGCATATCGTCGGTGCCCGCCTTGAAACTGATGCCGAGCACCCCGACCTGCCGGCGCTTCTTGCCCTCGATCAGATGGAGCGCGCGCTCGACCTGCTTTTCATTGGCGGCGAGGACGCTGTTCAGCATGGGCACATCGACGTCCTGGGTGCGGGCGAAATGGCTGAGGGCGCGCACGTCTTTGGGCAGGCACGATCCGCCGAATGCGATGCCGGGGCTGAGGTACGCCGGCGAAATGTTGAGCTTGCGATCCTGGCAGAAGACGTCCATGACGGCTTGGCCATCGACCCCCGCGCTGTTGCAGATGGCGCCGATCTCGTTGGCGAACACGACCTTCACGGCGTGCCAGCAGTTGTCGGTGTACTTGACGGCTTCGGCCACGTCCACCGGCGTGAGAATCAGCGGGGCCTTCAGGCGGGCGTAGAGGCTCTTGAGCATGCCGGCGCTCTTCTCGTCGGTGGAGCCGATGACGGTTTTGGGGGGATTATCGAAGTCGAAGATGGCGGTGCCCTCGCGGAGGAACTCGGGGTTGACGCAGACGCCGAAATCGATTCCCGCCTGTTTCCTGGAAGCGCGCTCGAGGGTGGGAATGACCAGGGTGCGGACGGTTCCCGGCAGCATGGTGCTGCGAGCGACCACGACGTGGAAGTCGGTTTTTTGGCCGATGGTCTCGCCGATCTGCTCGCAGCAGCGCTTCACGTAATCGAGGTTGAGGCTGCCGTTCTCCCGGCTGGGGGTGCCCACACAGAAGAAGGTAATGGACGAGTTCAGCACGGCATATGCCGGATCGGTGGAGGCCTCGAGGCGCCCGGCCTGGCGGTTGGCCGCAATGAGCTCGCGGAGGTCAGGCTCGACGATAGGGCTGGTGCCCTGATTGATCAGATCGACCTTGACCGGATCGGCATCGACGCCGATCACCTGATGCCCGTCACGCGCCAGGCAGGCCGCCGCAACGGAGCCGACATATCCGAGACCGAAAATGCTGATACGCATGTTCCTTCAGTTACCTTTCCCTTCTTCCTGGAAGCCGCGGTTCTTAAGTCGATCAAGTAACCCACACCACAGCCGGCCAGCCGGCCGTTCGCGAGCCGCCCGGTTCACCGCGCGGAACCGGCCAGTTCACGCCGTTGTTCGTTGCGGTACATTTTAAGCCGGACGGGTAGTGGAAAGCAACGTAATTGCGGGATCGGTGCAGGCGAACGGCCGGGGCAGATGGGCGTAATTGGCCGGATGGGCGACGAAAATCAAATCGGGCCACGGATAAACACAGATAAACGCAGATCTTCAAGATGCAATCCTCGGGGAAAATCCGCCTCCCTGGAGGGCGGCGGGCACGGGCCCGGCAGGACCGCCGGGGACTTCGGGCACCGGGGATTCTGAAGGAACGAACCCAATTTTGGTTGGAACTGAAGGACTTATGGAAATGGGTTCGGGGGCAGGTTCCGGTGCGGCCGGGGCTTCGGGATGGGGAGCGGGCTGGAATCGGGCGGAACGGAGCCGGTGGAGGGCTTCGAGGGCGCGTTGATGCGAGCGCTGGAGGGAATCGAGGCGGCGCTGGAGGCGGTCCATCTCTTTGGATTCACCGTTGAAGGCCTCGGACAGAGGAACATCCGTATTTTTGAAGGTGCGCCTGTCGAAGTCCTGAAACTCGGATTCCCAGATCTCGGATTCGGCCTTGCGGAGGCGGCGGAGGAGCCACTCGGCGGCGACCATGTTATCGACCTGGTGGCGCTCTTCGGGGAAGAGGGGTTGGAAGCGCTGGTGGTACTCGGCGGAGAGGGCTTCGAAATCGGCGAGGTGCTCGCCGCGGATGATCATGGATTTGGCGTCGATGCCGGATTTCAGGGCATTTTGGGAAGCACTCTCTTTGCCCTCGACGGAGCGGGGGCCAGTGGATTTCTGGGCGTTGAGGCGGTTGGCCTCGATTTGATGGATGGTCGACATAATGTCAATTCCGACCATACTGTAGCGCGGCGACAAGGGGGTTCGGGCGGGAGGCGGGGAGAAGCCGTTTAGAATCAGCGGGGACTTTTTTTGGAAGTGCTGTGAACGCCCTGGCCGCCGGAACCAGCACGGCCCAAGAGAGGGAGGGGACGGCCGTGCAAGTGCATTGAGCGCGGAGTTATCTGCAAACACCACCCCGCCATTGAGGCTAACTCCCTAATTCATCAATCGTCTTCGCCAGGTATATTTTCGTAGGACCGGGAAAAAGGACGCCCGGAATTGGGTTGGAAAACCCAGGCGATGCATGGTGAGGTGACGGCGCTGGCCGGCCTGAAGAACCAAGGCGACGCCGGTGAACCGCAACTGCCTGATTCTGCTGGTGAGCGCGGCAGGAATCGAACCTGCAACCTAGTGATTAAGAGTCACTTGCTCTGCCAATTGAGCTACGCGCCCGTCCGTGTGTTGCCACTCGATTATAACATTCCGAATCCGCCTGTCACGTTCTTGGAGCGGATTCCTCGCGCGAAATCGAAGCCGCCGCGAGTTGCGCGATGTCCAGGAGCTTCGGCGGAGTCTGGGTCATGGTGCCGAGCGCATCGCGAAACATGGTCTGGCAGAATGGACACGCCGTGCCAATTACCGCGGCACCCGTCGCGACCAGCTCTTCGGCCCGCTCCACATTGACTCGCTTGCCCTTCTCCTCGCCGAGGAACATCTGGCCGCCGCCCGCGCCGCAACAGAAGGAACGCTCGCGCGCGCGGCGCGGTTCCACCACGTCGGCCGTCCGCGCCAGCACGGCCCGCGGCTGGTCGTAGATGTTGCGATACCGGCCGAGATAGCACGGATCGTGAAACACCACCCGCTCCCGCGTGCCGCCTGCCGCCGGCAAACGCGACTCCAGGCGCGCCAGAAGCTCGCTATGGTGCTCGATAAAGAACGTCGCGCCGAATTCGCGCCAGTCCGTCCCGATGGTGCGCACGCAATGCGGGCAGATCGAGACCATCTTGCCCACCTTGGCGGCGCGCAGGGTTTCGATGTTCGCCTCGGCCACCTGCGAAAACGCCAGGTCGTTTCCCAGCCGCCGCGCGGGATCGCCCGTGCACTTCTCCTTGCGCAGGACGCCGAAGGTCACGCCGGCGTGGCGCAGAACGCGCGCCAGGGCCAGAACGATCTCGCGTCCCTGCGGATCGTACGCGCCCATGCAGCCGAGCCACAGGCAATACTCCTGGGCGCCGTCGTAGAACGGCAGCGCGTTCTTCTCGATGAACTTCTGGCGCTCGCTGGCCGCGAAGCCCAGCGCGTTGCCGTTCCGCTCCAGGTTCAGGAACAGCTTCGTGCCGTAATCGTCTTCCCACTTGCCGGTGTTCACCGCGCCGCGCCGCAGCCCCACGATCACCGGCAGATGCTGGATCCCCACCGGGCATTGGAACTCGCAAGCACCGCAGGTGGTGCACTCGAACGCCGCCGCTTCGGAGATGTGCTTGCCCAACAGCGGCTCCGCGCCACCCGGCCCGAAATCGTTGAGGTATTGGCGCAGGCCCAGTATGATTTCCTTCGGGTTGAGAGTCTTCCCCGTGTTGTTGGCCGGGCAGTGCTCGGTGCACCGTCCGCATTCGACGCACGTGTACGCCTGCAAAGCGTCGATGCGCGTCACGTCCTTTCCGGTGTCGAGGCCGAAATCTTCGTCTCCGGCGAGCGGCGGAATCCGGCTGAAGCCCGCGCGCCGGAGAAACACCGTCACGGGACTCAGCGCGAGGTGCATGTGCTTGGTGTGCGGGATCAGCGGCAGGAATGCCAGCAGCGCCAGGGTGTGCGCCCACCAGTTTACTCTGCCCGCAATGCCGGTTTCGCTCAGCTGCAATCCGGCGAGGTAGGTGGCCATCAGGGCGAAGATCAAAAACGCGATGACTCCCGATTCGGGCGACACTTTTCCCAACCAGACCGGGCGAACCACAAAGCGGCGGATGAACAGTCCCGCGATGGAAACCGCGACGGCCACCGCCCACGCCGCGACGAACAGGAAATAGAAGCGGCCGAAGCCGCCGGCCGGGGAAAGAAAACGTCCGCCGAAAGCGGATGCCACATGATTGACGGTGATCAATGCGAATGCGCAGAAGCCCCAGAATACGAACGCGTGGGCCAGCCCCGGGAGGGGCCTCTGTTGAATCACTTTTCCCTGCAACGCCACTTCCCAAAGAAACTGCCGGATTCGCGGGCCCAGGGGCTTGACTTCAAAATCGGGGGTGGCGCGCGAGCGCCGGATGACATCCAATACTCCGCGGAACCGCCACCCGAACAGCCCGAGCGACGCGGCGATCAGCACGATCAGCACCGCGCGCTCCGTCCAAGATGCGTCGGTCATATCGTCTCAGACTTGAATGTTAGCATGCCGTTGCCGAGCCGCGACCAAAGGAGCGGTGTGGCGAGCCTCCATTCCTTTAAGATAAAGGAGTACCAGATCTTAAGGAGCCCTGAATGATCCATCTGTCTCCCCGCCTCCTGGGCGGCGCCGCCCTGCTTGTCGCATCCGCCGCGTTTGCCGCCGCCGCCCCAATCCAGATCGGCAGCGAGCGCCGTCTCAACTTCGACGACGGCTGGCGTTTCCTCAAAGGCGATGCGCCCGGAGCCGAAAAGCCCGGCTTCGCCGATTCCCAGTGGACCGCGCTGCGCCTGCCGCACGACTGGGCCATCGAAGGTCCGTTCGATTCCAAGCTCAACCCCCACACCGGAGCGCTGCCCATCTTCGGCACCGGCTGGTATCGCAAGACCTTCACTCTGCCCGCCGCCGCCAAGGACCGCTTCTTCAGCATCGAGTTCGACGGCGCCATGTCCAACGCGCGCGTCTGGATCAACGGAGAGGAACTGGGCGGCCGTCCCTACGGCTACATCGGCTTCGCGTTCGATCTCACCCCGCACCTGCATTTCGGCGGGCAGGAGAACGTGCTGGCCGTGCGGCTCACCCCGGAGGACCGCTCCTCGCGCTGGTATCCCGGCGCGGGAATCTATCGCAACGTGTGGCTGGATGTCACCGGCCCGGTCCACGTGGCCCGCTGGGGAACCTACGTCACCACGCCCGAGGTCACCGACGAAAAGGCCACCGTAACGGTAAAGACCGAGGTGCGCAACCGCAACGACAGCGAGGCAAAGATCGTCCTTCAGACCAACCTCCTGGACGCCGCGGGCAAAGTGGTGAGCCACAGCGCCGATAACGTGGTCATCCCCGCCGGCGCCACCCAGACGGCTTCGGTCGACCTCACCGTCACCCGGCCGCAGCGATGGGACATCGACCACCCCTACCTGTACTCGCTGGTCAGCGAAGTCACCGACGGCAAGCAATCCATGGACCGCTACGTCACGCCGATCGGCATCCGCTCCATCGCCTTCGACAAAGCCAAGGGCTTTCTGCTGAACGGCCGCGCGGTGAAGCTCCAGGGCGTGTGCAACCACCACGACCTGGGCGCCCTCGGAGCGGCCGTAAACCGCCGCGCCACCGAGCGCCAGTTGCAGATCCTGAAGGCCGGCGGCGTCAATGCCATCCGCACCAGCCACAATCCGCCGTCTCCCGAGCTGCTCGAATTCTGCGACCGCCTGGGCCTGGTGGTGATGGACGAATCCTTCGACATGTGGCGCCAGCCCAAGGTGCCCAACGGCTACGCCAAGTACTTCGACGAGTGGAGCGAGCGCGACGTGCGCGACATGGTCCACCGCGACCGCAATCATCCCAGCGTGATCATGTACAGCATCGGCAACGAAATCCCCGAGCAGAGCCGCCCCGAAGGCGGAGAGATGGCGCGGCGCCTGGTGAGCTTCTTCCACCAGGAGGACCCCACGCGCCCGACCACTTCCGCGTTCAACAATCCCACGCCAGCCATTCGCAACGGGCTCGCGGCCGCCGTGGACCTGGTGGGCATCAATTACCGGCCCTGGATGTACGAGCAGATCATGAAAGAGCACCCCGAATGGATCCTGCTGGGCTCCGAAACGGCATCGTGTGTCAGCTCGCGCGGCGTTTACCATCTGCCGCTCGAGAAGTACGAGAAGCATCCGTCTCTGGAACTCACCAGCTACGACATCATCGCGCCCTCCTGGGCCTACATGCCGGACGTGGAAATCACTTATCAGGACAAGCTGCCCAACGTACTCGGCGAATTCGTGTGGACCGGCTTCGACTACATCGGCGAGCCGACCCCCTACTTCGGCGGCCGCAACGCCGACCAGACGGACTGGCCGTCGCGCAGTTCCTATTTCGGCATGGTCGATCTGGCCGGCTTCCCCAAGGACCGCTTCTACCTTTACCAGAGCGTGTGGTCGAAGAAGCCCATGGTGCACGTGGTGCCCGCCAACTGGAACTGGAAGGCAGGCCAGACCATCCCGGTGATGTGCTACAGCAATGCCGATGAGACCGAGCTGTTCCTCAACGGCCAATCGTTGGGACGGAAGAAGCGCTTCTCCGAGCCCGTCGAGCTGCCGGTGGGGCAGAATGTCAGCCAGGACCGGAAGTTCACCACGAAGTTCCGCCTCATGTGGCAGGTGCCCTACGCGCCCGGCACGTTGAAAGCGGTGGCCTACCAGGGCGGCAAGCAGGTAGCCGTGGACGAGGTCCGCACCGCGGGCGCTCCCGCGCGCGTGAAACTGATTCCCGACCGCGCCACCATCACGGCCGATGGCGACGACCTGTCGTTCGTCACGGTGCGGATTGAAGACAAGGACGGCAACCTGTGCCCGGTCGCCGACAACCTGGTGAAGTTCAACGTGACCGGCGCCGGCAGCATCCGCGCCGTGGAGAACGGCAAGGCGGCCAGCGAAGAGCCGTTCCACGCCGACCATCGCAAGGCATTCAGCGGCATGGCGCTGCTGATCGTCAGCTCGCAGGCGGGCCAGGCCGGCCGGATTCACGTGGCGGCGACATCCGAAGGCCTGTCCCAAGGGACCGCGGACATCACCACGCGGAAGTAAGCAGACGCGCCGGGAGCGGCCTCGTGTATAATCGACCCTGCGCCGGTTTTCAGGGAGGGTCGTCATGCCAAGCTCAGACTGCAGGTGCCTGGCCGCGGTGGCCATCGTGGCGCTGTCCGGCGCCTGCGCTTCCGCGCAGCCAAATCCCTACCGCACTGTCGAACACTGGTTCCAGCTTCCCGAGGGAAGGACCATGGGATCCACCAGCGGCGTGGCGGTGGCCGCCGACGGCCACGTGTGGGTCGCCGAGCGATGCGGGGCCAACTCCTGTGCCGGCTCCGACCTGGCACCCGTGCTGGAGTTCGATCCGTCCGGCAAGCTGCTCCGGAGCTTTGGCGCGGGCATGTTTATCTTTCCCCACGGCCTTACCATCGACAAGAGCGGGAATCTCTGGATCACCGACGGCCAGGGACGGGACGGCAAGGGCCACCAGATCTTCAAGTTCAGTCCGCAAGGCAAAGTGCTGATGACCCTGGGCAAGGCCGGTGTCGCCGGCGACGGCCCGGACACGTTCAATCAACCCAACGCCGTGGCCATTGCTCCCGACGGTGACATCTTCGTCTCCGACGGCCACAATGTGGGCAGGGGCAACGCACGCGTCGGCAAGTTTTCCAAGGACGGAAAGTTCATCAAGCAATGGGGCGGCCACGGTTCGGCTCCGGGCCAGTTCGAAATGCCACACGCTCTCGCGTTCGACTCCCAAGGGCGCCTGTTCGTGGCCGACCGCGGCAACAATCGCATCCAGATCTTCGATCAGGACGGCAAGTTTCTGGCCGAGTGGAAGCAGTTCAGCCGGCCCAGCGGAATCTTCATCGATCCGAACGATGTGATGTATGTGACCGATTCCGAGTCAACGGACAAGGAAGGTTACGGATACAACCCCGGCTGGAGAAGGGGCATCCGCATCGGAAGCGCCAAAGACGGCTCGGTAACCGCGTTCATCCCGGATCCCTCGGCCGGCACGGCCATCACGAGCGCCGCCGAAGGCGTGGCGGCCGACGCTCGAGGCAACGTCTACGGCGCCGAAGTCGGCCCCAAAGACGTCAAGAAATACGTCAAGTAGCGTTGCCGGCTCACGCCCCGCGCCGTTCTATGCGGCGGGCCGGCGCCTTTCCGTCTCCGGCGGATTTGCTAATGTGGTTCGCGAGGAGGTGGTATGCAGGACGCCGCCGGAGCAAAGTGCGTGGTCATCCCGCGGGCGGAGATGTACCACGGCAAGCAGGATCTCGATTATTTCGCCGGGATTTCGGCGCAGTCGGCGGGCGCCGTGGGCCTATGCATGCACCTGGTCACGATTCCGCCGCGCGGGCGCGCCAGGCCGCACCTCCACGAACATCATGAGAGCGCCATCTACGTGCTTTCCGGCGACGCGGGCATGTGGTACGGCGAAGGCCTGCGCGAGCACGTGGCGGTGCGCGCGGGCGATTTCCTGTATATACCGGCCAACACGCCGCACCTGCCATACAACGCCAGCGAAACGGCGCCCTGCGTGGGGCTGATCGCCCGCACCGACGCCAATGAACAGGAGAGCGTTACGCTGCTCGATCTGCCGGACCCCGGCGTGGCGGCGGGGTAGCCAGCGGTACTCAGTGGCACTCCCAGTCTTGCTTTTCCTCACCGACAGGCGTAGTCTTGCCGGATAGGTAGGAGGGGTTTCCGATGTTCGAACTGAAGCGTTTGTCCATGGAGGCGATCCCCGGCGCGCTCGCCAAGGCGGAGCGCTATCGCTTGCTCCACGAGCCGATGCAGGCCGAGAGCATCTGCCGCGACATCCTGGCCGCCGATCCGTCCAACGGGCCGGCCCTGGTGATGCTGCTGCTGTCGCTGACCGACCAGTTCGGGCAGGGCATCAACGCGCAGGACGCGCTGAAAATCGTCGCCAGGTTGAGCGACGAGTACGAGCGGGCCTACTACTCCGGCATCGTTCACGAGCGCCGGGCCCTCGCCCTTTTCCGGCAGGGCGATTTCCGCGCCGGCCAGCCGATCCACGCCTTGTTGCAGGTTGCCATGCAGTGGTATGAGACGGCGCAAGCACTGCGGCCCGCCGGCAACGATGATTCCCTCCTGCGCTGGAACGCTTGCGCCCGTTTCCTGACACGCAACGCCTACCTGTGCCCGGAGCGGGAAATCGGCGAGTGCGTGCTGTCGGAATAAAATGCCTCAGGCGAGGTTCAGCTCGCGGATGGCGTCGCCCGCGCCACGCAGATTGGCCAGCTTCATCTCCGAGTACTTGCGGGACAGCAGCACGCCGTCGGCGCCGGCGCGGAACGCGGCCAGCACGGCTTGCTTCGTTCCATCGGGCGTGGACTTGCTCTGGTTGGCGCCGGTGGGGATGTCGATGTCGATGCCCGGCCAGAGTTGCGTCTTGGCGCCGGTGAGCGCCTCCCTGGCGCGTTTGGCTTCCTGGTACACGTAATCCGCGGAAAAGCCGGCTTGCGGGATCTCGGCCAGGTTCTTTTCGTGTTTATAGTCCAGGATGCGGTAATGGAAATCGAGCAGCTCCTGCTGCGGCACGTCGCCGTAGATGGTCGATCCCACGGCGCGGATGTAACTCGCCATGCGCGGCCCGCCGCAGTTGTGGTACATCACCATCTTCAGGAAATCCGAATATTTGGAAAGCTCGGAGAGATCCTGCTCGGCGCGGTAGATGGGGCTGAACGAATTGTTGTGCCAGATGTGCCACCCCATGCCGAGCGAAGGCTTGATCGATTTCACCTTGTTGTACATGGCGGCGTAGGTCTCGCGCAGGCTGTCGGTCCACAGCATTTCCCACGCCAGCAACTCGGGGTGGCGCAGCATGAGCCGCCAGATCGTCACGTAGTAGCCGTCCACCGGCCGTCTGCCGCCGCGCGCGGCCTGAAGAAATCTTCCCAGGGCTTCGAAGCCCGTGCGGGCGCGCGCCACGTCGATGCCGCGCTCCTTGGCCTTGCTCTCGCAGAATTCGCAGAAACAAGTGACCCGCTGGACGCCCGAAGGCGCCCCTCCGCCATGGCTCGAGCCCAGCGCGTTGGCGAACGCTCCCTGGCGCTCCGAGCCCCACATGATGCCGTCGATTTCGTACGACCTGGCGTAGTCTTCCACCGTGCCCAGCAGCCAGTTGCGGTAGTTGGGATTGTTGAAGCACAAGGTGCCGGCGTTGGAGCCGTCCAGGTGCTTCTCCTGGGCCTGCCGCACGTTGCGCACGCGGTCGTTCCACACGTCCTCGAACCAGCAGATGGTTTTGATCCCGCGTTTGCGCGCGGCGGGCAGAACGGCTTCCAGCACGTCGTAATCGCCGAAATCGGGCGCGCGGAAATCGGTCAGCACGGTGTCCTTGTAATACTCCGGATGGACCTTGGTGTAGCTGCCGCCCTGAAACGTGCCTGGCCCGCTGCCGTTGTCGTATTCCTGTTTGCCGTGATCGGGCAGCGGCGAGCCGGGCACCTGCCGGCCGGCGATGCCGCGCCCGTAGGTGAAGGTGGCGACGAACAGCGTGTTGACTTGCGCGTCCTGCTGGAATTCGTCGAGCACCTTGTCGACGCCCTCGTCGACAAACGAGACGGCGCCCACCTGGATGCCGATCATCTTCGAAGTGACCGGCGCGGCCCGGCCGGATTGAGCCGCGGCGGCTAAAGCGCCCGCGGCGGCATTTTGGAGAAAGTCTCTTCGGTTCATGGTGTTTGCCTCTTGCTGCGACCGTTCGCTTCGGTCGCGTCTCGGTAACGGCGCCCGGTGTCAGGGGGCGGCCGTTTTGCTTTCCGTCGTGGTCGGCGTCAATGGCTCCAGCTTCCGGTCCGCCAGCAGCTTGATCACCGCCTTCCGTGCTGAACGGTCCCTACGGGCAACACGGAGCGGCGATTCGGGGAAGCTACATGTTTGTGCGGGGTACGCGATCGCGCAACTTCCGTCGCGCCACGCCTACCGTGCAAAGAAGTCCAGCCCCGAAAAGCGCCAGCGATCCCGGCTCGGGCGTCGAAGCTGCGGACGAGCAAACACCGCCTGGCGCGGTGGCCCAGCAACCGTTCGTGCCGTCGTCCTCCACGAACACGCTAGCGTTGAAATCGACGGTCCATGGGTCGGTGGATGTGTTATCGGAAAAGAAGTCGCCAACCGGGAAACTGGTTCCGCTGCCGGAATATCCTTGGACGATGATATTTGCCGGAGCCGGCAGGGTCGCCGGCAAGCTCCCCACCTCGCAGCAGATCCAAAACCCCGCCGTAGTGTAACTGATGTCTGAAGAGAGGTAGGTGAAGCTCAAAACATCCGGGTTGATCGAAGTGCCCAGCGTATAACCGGACACGACCATTGTCGCCGTCACTGTGCCCGTGCAACCGGTTCCGCACGTGCCGGTGAAGTAGTAGTTTACCACGGCTCCGTACGCCGACGCGGCGCTGAACGCAGCGATTACGAAAACCAATGCCACTGTTGAAAAAATACGACGCATAGTTGAGTTCCTCCAAAACACCAGCACAGATCCGAAGACACAGCCCGGGCGGCTGCCAGTCTCCTGTCCGCCGCAATTCCGGACCACGGCTTCCGGCTGCCCTGGATTGTAAAGAATTGGAGCGGACCGGACACTAGAACGGTGGCGACTCAGGGTCAGCATGATTCCCTCCGGGCTGCAACATAATACCTCTAAGATGCCGATTCAAGCAAGCCCCAGTCTTGTCAGCCTTGTCAGGCAGGAGTTTCGGAAGTTCCACGAAGCAGAGATCGGGACTTTGGAGCGGATTTGAGTGGTGGGGGCTTGTCAGCTTGTCAGCCTTATCAGCCGTTGTCAGCCCCGGCTGGTTCGCCTATTGTTCGCCGTGGATCGCCTGAATCGGCGCTCGCAGGGGGCGAAGTTGGTGAACGGGATTCGTCTCAGTGCTTCACGGGCACGCGGGCGGCGGAGATCGTCGAACCAATCGTTGATGGTTACGGAACGTTTTGGTTGGCGCTTTCTCTGGCACTCGATCGACCAGGAAGCGCTTCGGGTCCGGCGTCACGGCGAAGCACGCTCCAAGCCTCCCCGTTGCTTGCCCCGTCATCTTGAATGGCGCTGTGGGTGGCCTGCCCGGAACACGGGCCCGGCTGGAACATCGACAGCCATCAAGTGGCCGGCGAAACGAATCTACATTGGTCTCGGGTAGTCAGTTGGTCCGGACTAGTTCGACACCGCAATCAACGGGTTATTCGAATTTTGCCCCGAGATGGTAATTAACAATGGGTGGTCCCCGGCGGCTACCTTCGGAACCACAAAATTGGCCTGGTATAACCCGATGGAACCGGAGGTCAAGCCCATGTAGTTGACCGTGGCGTCGACTCCGCTTACCTTCACCGTGTTCGCTCCGGACACCGGCGAAAGCCCGTCCGGTGCGCCAGCCCCGGTCACCAGCGGCCCCGCGGCGTTCACCGGACCGCCGCCGGTGAAGTACGCCACCAGGACGTCGCCAACCTTGGCGGGCGAGGTGGGAGAATTTACGCTGCCATCCTGATTCACCACGACCGCGCGATTGTTCCCGTACACCACGATCCCCGGCGTGCCCGTGGCCGGGATGATGACGGCCGCCGCGTTGCTGGTGGAGGACCCGTTCTTCACGATCACGGTCGCCACTCCGGGCTTGATGTCCTCGGGCATCTGCGCGTTGATCTGAGTCGGGGATACGTAAAACAGCGGCGCCGGCTCCCCATTGACCGTAACTGTGGTGGTAAGGAGCGTCGTGGGCAACGGGACTTTGGTGGGTTGCCCCTCCCCGGTTGCCAGATTCACGCCGAAAATCGCAAATACGCTCCCTGCCGGTGTCTTGTCGGGAAGGAAACTCCCCGCGTTCTCCACCACCTGCCCGGGATTGACGGATGCCACGCGCCCCGCGCCGCTAAAGATCAGCTGCGGGTCGGTAGTCACCCATTGAAAGGTTTGCGACGCCGCTCCAAAGACCGACACCGACCCCGCGTACTTGGTGCCGGCGGCGTCGGTGAGCGTGAGAGTTCCCAGGCACGCTGCCGTAACGGAATAGGTTCCCGTCGCCGATACGCTGGCCGTGGCCGTGTTGGAGGCCTGGGTCCAGTTGCCGGTCACATTTCCCTGCCCATCGAACTGCATTACGCCCGTGATATCGACGACTCCCGTAATGGAGGACCCGGAAAGCGCGTTGCCGACGGCACTGAACGGCCAGGTTCCCGACAGCGTGCTGGCCGCGCAGGCGCTCGGCTGCACGTTGCCGCCTCCACTGTAGGCATAGGTGGCGTCCGTCCCGACGAGCGTGAATGCTCTTGCCTGTTGGGTCGTGGCGTCAATCGAATAAGCCACTACCGCGAAGGTGGCGGTGTCTCCGCTGGTGATGTTGATGGATCCCTGGCAGTTGGATGCGAGAGAGTACGTCCCCGAGTACACCACCTGCGTTCCGAAGGCCTGGCTCCCATTGACGGTGCTGGAGGTCAGGGTGAAAGTGACTTTGCTCTGCCCGTCAAACGTGGCCGCGCCTACGGCCGACAGGATTTTCGTGGCGATTCCCCCTGGGGCCAGCCGCCCGCTCAGGGAAAACTCGTAGGGCCCGCTCAATTGCAAAGCGGCGCACCCCGTCCCGGTGGCGGCTTGCGCCGCGGAACCGTATCCGCTAAAGAGCAATTGTGGGCTTGTAACAGTCAGGGCGAAGTCCGGCGCCGTGGAATAGATGCTCAAGGAAAACGCATACTTATTGTTGGACGTGTCGGTGACCGTGGCCGAGGCCAGGCATGTGGAGTTCAGCGAGTAGGTTCCTGTGGCGTTGATAGTGGTGGTGGTCAGGTTCGACACTTGGGTCCATTGAGCGGTCACGTTGCCTTGCCCGTCGAATTGCAGCACACCGGCGACATCGAGCACGGCGGTCAGAGACGGGCCGGAAAGGCTGCTGCCGTTGGCGCTGAATTCGTGCACGCCGGATAGCGTGGTGGGACAGGAAGCCGGCTGCGCGTTGGCGGTCCCATTGTAAGCGTAGTTGGCGTCCGACCCGGTCACCGCGAACGACTTTCCCTGGTAATAAGACTCCAGAGTGAACGTAGCAGCGTCTCCGCTGGTAATGCTGATCGCTCCCAGGCAGTTGGATTGCAGGCTGTAAGACCCCGAATACACCAGCGGCGAACCGAACGACTGGCTGGTGGTGACCGTGTTGGCCGTCATGGTAAACGTGACTTTGCTGAGTCCGTCGAAGGTGGCAGTGCCGACCGCCTGGAACAGCTTCGTGGTTATCCCGGTAGCTGTTTGCTGGCGCCCGTTCAAGACCAATTGATAGGTCCCATTCAGAGTCGAGGAATTGCAGGGGCTGCTGCCGATGGCTGGTTGCGCCAGAACCGGCGCCGCCGGCAGGCAGAAAAGGATAGGCAGCAGCGTGGTGTATCGTCGCATCATGACTGAGTGGCTCTCCTGTGCAATCAATTATACAGGGGCCGGAGGCGGGTGCTACTGTACGGTCCATGTCCCCATGGCGTGCCAGTCCGTGTTGTTGGCTTCGTTGACATCGCGGGCTGCCACATAGATGACCCGGTTGCCGCCGAACGCCGCGCTGAAGGCGATCGACAGAGTAAGCGCCAGGCTGTTGCCGCCGCCATTCACCGGCGCGCTCCCCCAAGTCACCGTGCACTGGCTGTTGTTCACGCTGCCGGCCCCGCCCAGGCTTTGGCCGGGCAACAAGGCGTCCCCGTTGTCGTTCACCAGATACAGCACGTTGCCGGGGCGGGAAATCGCGAGGTAACAGGCATGGCGGCCGTCGAGCGAGCTGTTTACCAGAATGTTCTCCACCCCCAGGTCCGCAAATCCCTTGGTGTCGGAGTAGTCGAAGAGGAACTGCGCGGGCCCCATCCCGGTTCCACGAGACGGAATAGTATCCACCACCGCGGTGGTCGTGGCCGGCGTGCCTCCCGGCGCGCGCCAGACTCCCAGCGGCTGCCACCCCGAGTTGTTCTGCGCGATATCCCGGGCCGCCATGTAGACGACCTTGTCGCCGGCAAAACCGGTGGTCCAGGCGATGGCCAGCGTCAAGGCCAGATTGTTGCCGCTACCCACCGCCGACACCAGGTTCACCGCGCATTGGCTGTTTTGGATCGCGGCGGCGTTGCCCAGCGCGACTGATCCGGCATAGGGTCCGCCGGCGTCTCCCGCGTCATCCACCAGGATCAGCGTGTTCGACGCCATTACGAAGGCGAGATAACACGCGTGGCGGCCGTCCAGGAAGTTGTTCACCAGAATGTTGGCCACGCCTATGTCCTGGTAGCCGCGCGGATCGGTGTAGGCCAAGGTGAAGGTCTGGCTGGATGCACCGCCGCTCGAAGGGTTCACCGACACAGGAGCCGGCGGGACGGTCGTCAGGGACACGGCGATCGCGCCGGAGGCTCCCGTCCCGGAAGTCACCGTGTCGGTGGCGGTGATGGTCTGGTTGCCGGTGGTCCTCAAGGTCGCCGAAAAGCTGCCCACGCCCGAGGATAGAGTGGAATCTGCGGGCAGCACCGCGGCGGGGTCGCTGCTGGTGAAGTGCACCGTTCCGGCGTAGCTCGCCAGCAGGGCGTTGTTCGGATCCAGCGCCGACACGGTGAAGTTGAACGCCGTGCCGGCGGTGGCCGTGGAGGGCGCCTGAACGCTGAAGTGCGGCGGCTGCACAAATACCCACGTGGCTCCCACCAGGGTGTTGTCGAGGTACCCGCCCAGCGCGACCGTGGTCCCGTCGCCCGAGATCGCCACCGAGTACCCTTCCTGCGGGCCGATCGCGGTACCGCCCACCGTGCCGTGTACCCCTCCCGTGCCGACCAGTTTGTTCCCCACCTGGCTCCAGGCGCCGTTGCTTCGCTTGAAAACCCACGCCGCTCCGGTGGCATCGTAACCCACGCCCGTATAGCCGTCGGCCCGCCCACCGATGATCGCCGTGTTGCCATCGGCGGACAACGCGGCGGAGAAGCCTTGTAATGCCGCCGTCGTCGCGCCGGCGCCGACCAGTTTGGCGCCCTGCTGGGTCCACACACCAGCGGCACGCGTGAAGATCCATGCCGCTCCGACGTTCTGGTTGTCGCCATATCCAGTCGAGATCGCGGTGTTTCCGTCGGACGAAAGCGCGGCGGCGCACCCTTGATACACGTTCGGGCCCACGGCGCCGGCGCCGACCACCTTGGCTCCCTGCTGGCTCCAGACGCCGCCCGAGCGCGTGAAGATCCACAGCGCTCCCTGGTCGCTGTTGTCATGCCAGCCACCCACCAGGGCGGTATTCCCGTCGGCGGAGAGGCTGACCGCGCTCCCTTGCTGGGATGCGCCCACCGAGCCCGAGCCCACCAACTTGCCCTGCTGGCTCCAGGCTCCATTGGTACGCGTGAAGACCCACGCCGCTCCCACGCCGCTGTTATCGCCGTACCCGCCGGCGATGGCGGTATTTCCGTCGGCCGAAAGCGCCACGGAGAAGCCTTGATTGGCACTGCCGATGGCTCCGGCGCCGACCACCTTGGCTCCTTGCTGGCTCCAGGTTCCGTTTGCGCGGGTGAAGAACCACACGGCTCCGGTGTTGTTATCGGCGCCATCCAGGTTGGCGCCCTCGATCAAAGTGTTTCCGTCGGCCGAGATAGCGACGGAGACGGCTTGCTGCGGAGTTGTGCCCACCGCGCCGGTACCGGTGAGCTTGTTGCCTTGCTGGCTCCAGACACCATTGCTTCGCGTGAACACCCACAGCGCGCCCAGGCCGTTGTTGTCTCCGTACCCGCCCACCACCAGGGTGTTGCCGTCGCCGGAGAGCGCGACCGCATCGCCTTGGAAAGCCGCGGTTGTCGCGCCGGCGCCCACCAGCTTGCTGCCCTGCTGCGTGAACTGGGCATGGGCAGGCCAGCAGAGGACCGCGGCCAGCACCGCGGGAAGGAAGGGAATCGGAACGCGTCCTGGCGAAGTCACTGTCTTACTGTACCGTCCATGTCGCCATCGCGTGCCAGTCCGTATTGTTGGCTTCGTTGACATCCCGTGCGGCCACGTAGATCACCCGGTTGCCGGCGAACCCCGCGTTGAAGGTGAGGTTCAGAGTGAGCGACAGGGTGCTGCCGCTCCCGCTCACGGCGCCGCTCCCCCAGCTTACCGTGCACTGGCTGTTGCTCACGCCGCCGGGCGAGCCCAGGCTCTCGGCGGACGACAATCCGTTCCCGCTGTCGTTCACCAGGTACAGCACATTGCCCGGCGGGAGACCGCGACGTAACAGGCGTGGCCGCCGTCGAGCGAACCGTTCACCAGGATGTTCTCCACTCCCAGGTCCGCAAATCCATTGGTGTCGGAAAAGGTGAAGGTGAACTGCGCCGGCCCTGTCCCGGTTCCCCGCGACGGAATGGCCGCCACCACGGCTGTGGTCGTCGTTTGCGTGCCTCCCGGCACTCGCCAGACTCCCAGCGGCTGCCACCCCGAGTTGTTCTGGGAAACATCCCGGGCCGCCACCTGAACGATTTTGTCGCCCGCGAAGGCAGCGGTGAATCCGATCGTCAAGGTCAGCGTCAGATTGTTGCCGCTGCCCACGGCCGACACCAGGGTCACCGCGCATTGACTGTTCTGAATGCCCGCGGCGTACGGCCCGGCGGCATCGCCGGCATCGTCTACCAGCACCAGCGTATTGGACGGCACTACGTAGGCCAGATAGCACGCATGCCGTCCGTCCAGGAAGTTGTTCACCAGAATGTTGAGTACGCCCAAGTCCTGGAATCCGCGCGGATCGGTGTAGACAAAAGTGAAGGTCTGGCTGGAGGTGTTCCCACCCGCCGGGCTCACCGACACCGCCGCCGGCGGGATGGTCGATCCGGACACCGCGATCGCGCTGGAGGTTCCCGTGATGCCCGAGTTCGCGGCATCGGTGGCGGTGATGGTCTGGTTCCCGCCGGTTCTCAAAGTCGCCGAAAGGTTCCGTACTCCGGCGGAGAGCATGGAATCGGCGGGCAGCACGGCGGCAGCGTCGCTGCTGGTGAAATGCACCGTCCCGGTGTAGGCCGGGACCAGCACGTTGTCGGCATCCAGCGCCGAGACCATGAAGTTGAACGGCGTGCCGCCGGTGGCCGTTGACGGCGCCAAAACGCTGAAGTGCAGCGGAACGAATATCCACGTCGCTCCCGCGTCGCTATCGTCACCATTCCCGCCCACCGCGAGAGTGCTTCCGTCGGACGAAAGCGCAACCGAATAGCCTTGCGCCGGACCGTCGGGAACTCCGCCCGAAAGCACGCCGTGCACTCCACCAGTGCCGACGAGTTTGCCGCCATGCTGGCTCCAGAACCCGTTGGTGCGCGTGAATATCCATGTGGCGCCGGTGGAATCGAAACCGCCCGTCAAATTGTCGCTGAAGCCGCCCATGACGGCCGTGTTGCCATCGCCGGACAGCGCGCCGGCGAAGCCTTGATCCGCAGCGCCCTGTGCGCCCGTGCCGATGAGCTTGCCGCCTTGCTGGGTCCAGACGCCGTTGGCGCGCGTAAAGATCCACGCCGCACCCGCGGAGTTGTTGTCCTGGTCTCCACCCACCAAAGCCGTATTCCCGTCCGCGGAGAGGGCGGCCGCAATGCCCTGATTCGAGCTGCCGGCGGCTCCCGTGCCCACCAGCTTGCCGCCCTGCTGGCTCCAGACGCCGTTGCTTCGCGTGAAGACCCACGCCGCTCCCAGGCCGCCGTTGTCGCTGGACCCACCCACCAGGAGGGTGTTGCCGTCGGCGGAGAGCGCGACGGAATCGCCTTGGGTTGACGCGTCCTGGGCGCCGGTACCGGTCAGCTTGCCGCCCTGCTGGCTCCAGACCCCGTTGGCGCGGGTGAAGACCCAGACCGCTCCGGCCGCGCCGTCGGTCGGCCCACCCACAACCGCCGTGTTCCCATCGGCTGATAGCGCGATGGAAAGGCCCTGATTGGAAGTGCCGGCGCTTCCCGTGCCCACCAGGCTGTCGCCCTGCTGGCTCCAGACGCCGTTGGCGCGAGTGAAGACCCAGGCCGCTCCGAACATGCCCTCGCCCGGCCCGCCCGCGATCACGGTGTTGCCGTCGGCCGAAATCGCAACCGCGAGGCCCAGGTTCGTAAAGGGATCTGCCGTGCTGTCGGTGAGCTTGCTGCCTTGCTGGCTCCAGACACCATTGATGCGCGTGAAGACCCAGACCGCTCCCAGCCCGTTGTTGTCGCCGGACCCGCCCACTGCCAAGGTGTTCCCGTCGGAGGACAGCGCGACAGCGTTGCCTTGGTTGGCCGGGCCCATCGCCCCGGTGCCCACCAGCTTGGCGCCCTGCTGGGCGAACTGCGCCTTCGCGGACCCGGACGCCAGCATCAGCGCGGCCAGTGCAACCGGAACCGCAATTCGTGAGGTCATCAGTAATTTGCCCAAATCGTGAGGGCAACAGTCAGAATTATGTCACAGTGGCGCACGCTCGCCGGCTAGCGAAATACATTGTATGAAAGTGCGGCGGCCCGTGACTATCTCGGATGTGGAGCAGCAAGAGCTGTACCACGAAGCCGCGGCGGCCTATGGCGCGGCGCTCGACCGGCTGGCACGCTGCTACGAAGCCGACCCGGAAAAACGCCGCGATCTTCTCCAGGATCCACCTCGCGCTGTGGCGCAGTTTCGAACGATTCGATGGACCCTGCTCTTCGCGAACCTGGGTGTATCGCGTGGCGCATAACGCGGCCGCCACGTACGTCATCCGCCGGTATCGCGCTTGCCGCTGACCAGCGCCTGGCGCTGGAGCGCTTGCTGGCGCTGATTCAACAACTCGAGCCGCTCGACCGCCAGGTCATCCTGTCGTACCTCGAAGGCATGGATTTGCCGCGGCCATCGGCGAGTTCACCGGATCTAGAACATTCTGGCCCGGCGGTTTCATGAAGGAGGGCGTCATGCCGAATGAACCTCCCAAAAACGATTTGCAGAGTCTCTGGCGGAGCCAGAGCGCGGAGCCTGTCAATATGTCGCTGGAGGAAATTCGCAAGAAAGCCCGGCGGTACCAGAGAAAAATATGGCGCAGAAATGCCAGGGAGTATCTGGCGGCGGCCGCGGTGGCTGCCGTCATGACGTTCCAGGCCGTGAGCGCCGGCGACCCGCTGAGGCGCGTGGGCGCCGCCCTGTGTGTCGCCGCCATGCTGTACGTGGCATATCACCTTCACCGCGGAGGATCGGCCAGGGCCGTTCCGGAAGACCTGGCGTTGACCAGTTGCCTGGAGTTCCATCGCCGGGAACTGGAGCGCCAGCGGGACCTCCTCCGCTCTGTCTGGCGTTGGTATCTCGGGCCGATGATTCCCGGCATGGCCGTCATCGGTCTGGCGGGCCTGGTGGCCAACCCCAGCCGCATGGCGCACCCCAAGCTCTTTGTCGCCAGGTATGGAGTGGTCGTCGCGCTGGTGTTCTTCGGGGTGGGGCGATTGAATCGGCGCCACGCCGGCAGGCTCCAGCGCCAGATCGACGCGCTCGACCGGCTGGGAAGAGAGTGATGGCCCGTGGTATGGGAAAATCAGAACTTGTAGAGGTCATCCCATGCTTCGCAAATTCAGTCTTACCGTGCTCGCGGTGTCGTTGTGCGCCGTCTTTGCACAAACCGCGCCGTCGGTGGACGACCTGGTCGCCAGGCACCTTACCGCCATCGGCGGCGCCGACAAGCTGAAAGCCATCCGCACGATGAAGATCACCGGCAAAGGCATGGCGCAGGGGCAGGAAGTGCCCATCACGCTGTATATCAAACGCCCCGGCCTGGTGCGCTCCGAATCGAATGTTCAAGGGGAGAGCATCGTGCAGGCCTTCGATGGCAAGCAGTCCTGGTCGATCAATCCGCTGATGGGAAGCGGCGATCCGGCATATGCCAGCGAAGCGGACTCCAACAACGCGCGCGAAAGGGCGGCGTCACAGTTGGACGGGCCCCTGGTGGACTACAAGGCCAAAGGCAGCACGGTCGAGTTACAGGGTAAGGAAGACGTCGAAGGGTCGCCCGCCTACAAGCTGAAGATCACCACCAGGGAAGGAACCTCCATCTACACTTTCCTGGACGCGCAAACGTACCTGGAGACCAAGGTCATCACGAAGGTGGTGCGGGGAGGGCAGGAATTCGATGTGACGGCCCTGCAGGGCAATTTCAAACCCGAGGCGGGAGTGTTGATGCCGCATTCGATTGACCAGCGCATCGGAACCCTGCCGGTCCTGAACATGGTCATCGAAAAGGTGGAAGTGAATATCCCGATCGAGGATTCGCTATTCCAGTTTCCCGCCAAGCCCGATGCCAAGAAACAGTAAGCCGCTATTGGCGGGCCGCCGGCCCTCACGGTGACTCCCGTGTGTGAACTTCTCGCCGACCATTCGTTGGCCCGCCGGCTGGAGCGCGCCGAGGGGGTGGCCGGCGCGCGCTTCGTCGAGGCCCGCGCCCGGGTCAAGCCTGAATCGCGCGCGGAGTGGATCGAAGTTGCGGGCGCCTACGCCATGTTCGACGGCCCCCGCTCGCCCTGCACGCAGACTTTCGGCCTCGGCCTCTTTGCCATGCCGGCCGCCGCGGACATGGATAGGATCGAAGCGTTCTTCCGGGATCGCGGCGCGCCCGTGTTACATGAAGTAAGCCCGCTCGCGGATAAGGCGCTCCTGCCCATGCTCAACGAACGCCGATATCGGCCGGTGGAACTCACAAGCGTGATGTACCTTCGGCTGGGCGCCGAGCGTCCAGCGGCGGCGGATCGGCCGGAATCCCTCACGGTGCGGATTGCCGGAAAAGAAGAGCAGGGCGCATGGGCGCGCACGGCCATCGAGGGCTGGCGCGAGTTCACCGAAGGCGCCGGCCTGATGGACGACCTGATGCAGGTCTCCGCCGCCAGGGAGGATGGCGTCTCTTTTCTGGTGGAACTGGGCGGCCAGCCGATTGCGGCGGGCGCCCTGGCCATTCACGGTGGCGTCGCACTGCTGGCCGGCGCGAGCACAATCCCGGAGTGGCGCCGGCGCGGCGCGCAGCGGGCATTGCTCGAAAGCCGCCTGCAATACGCGGCGCGCGCCGGCTGCGATCTGGCCATGATCTGCGCGGAGCCCGGCAGCGCCTCGCAGCGCAACGCCGAGCGGCAGGGCTTCCGCATCGCCTACACCCGCATCAAGTGGGTTTTCGAGGACACGGCGACATAGACCTTCCGGCTTGTATCTTAGCGGTCCTGCTTCTTCTCTTCTTCTTTCTTCTTGGGGTTCTTCTTTTCGTCCTTCTTCACCGCTTCGCGCCGCTCTTCCTGCGCCGGGCGCTCCACCACGGCGGGACGTTGAGGCGGACGTTCCACCTGCGGCTGCTCTACGTTGCGCTGCACCGGGGGAGCTGTCCGCTCGAACACCGGGGTTCGCGGCGCGGGCTGCTCCACGTTGCGCTGCACCGCCGGGTTCGGCTTCCCGCCGCCGGCCTGGGGCGTCACGGTCCGCACCATGGGATGCGGCACCGGCGCGTTGCCGCGAATCCGATCGATCTCGGCCGGCTCGAGCGGCTTGCCCTGGTTGGCCTCCAGAGCCCGCTGCCGGGCGCGGAAAGAAACCGGGGGCGGAGGGGGCGGAGTCTTGGCCACCACGGTGTGTTCCGTGTACCGTGCCGGCGCGCCGCCGACTCGCACGGTCCCGGCCAGAACGCTTTCGCGCCGCGGGGCCACCTGCGCCGTGGCGCCGACCACCTGCGCTTGCGACATCGCCCGGGCGTTCACCACGATCGCACCGCGCCCCACCGGCCGCGCCGAAACGAAAGTGTCCTGCGACACCGCCGTCACCGCGCCCGGCACGGCCTGGTTCACGTAGCGGACGTTGACCACATTGATATTCGTGACGTGCGTGATATTGACCTGCCGCACGTAGACTTCGCTCACGTGATAGGCCGGCCGGTACACCTCGTGCGGGCCCAAGGGAAACCAGGCCGCCACGCCGCCACCACCGCCGACCCCGAGCGCGACTCCGAAGCCCGGTCCGCCCACGAAGGCCACCAGCGCCGGAGCGTACACCGGCCGCGCCACCCGCGTCCCGGGCACCCACACCCAGCCGCCGGCCACCATGGCCCACCGGCCGTAATGAAAGGGCGCGAAACCCCACGGCGCATCGTCCACCCAAGTCCAGCCCCAGGGGTCGACCCAGGCCCAATGGCCGAAGCGGTACGGGGCCCATCCGATTTCCACGCGCGGAATCCAAATCCACCCGTACTGCGGGTCTTCGCGCCACACGCCGTGGTCGTCCAGGTCCTCGTAGCCGGTCATTTCCGCTCCGACGTAGCGCGCGGATTCCGACCGGTCCAGGCGCATCTCGCGGTCCTGGCACCAGCGGTCGAACCCGTCCTGGGGAAGGGCGCCGAAGATCTCCTGGGCCACCGTATCGACGCCCCTGATGCGCGCGGTTTCCCGCGCATGCACCGGAAAGGCCGCGCCGCCTCCGGTCACCGCCACGTCGCCCGACCGCACGGTGACGGTGGACACATCGTTATCGCCATCGGCATCGATGCGATAATCGCCGGGCCGCAGCAGCGTGATCGAGACGTTGGGAGTGTCCACCTCGACGGTCTCGTCATCCGCCAGGTTGCGGAGGCGGATATTCAGCGAACCCTGCGTCACGCTCAGTTGGATCGTCCGGTCGTCCAAGTTGAGGAAGGACATCGCGGTCTGAGGCGCCAGTCGAATGCCTGTCGATCCGATGTGCATTTCGGCTTGCGATCCGGGGTCGGTCCAGAGATGATCGCCCGTGGTCAGGGGGAAGTTGAGGGTGGCGTCCGTCCACTCCTCCACGCTGCCCGGCCGGAAAGAGACCGATCCGCTGCGGTAATCGAGACGCGCCACGCGCGAGGGTGGATCCCCGTCGTCCGCCAGCCCCGTAGCAGCCGCAATCGCTATGAGTACCGCAACAAGTCCTGCTCTTCGCAACATGATCGACCTCTGGTTACATTGACGCATATCGAGATGAACGTAATTCATAAGGTTTCATTAAAATCCCCAAATCTTTCGAGTCTCGCGAAAAGGTGTCTAGAACCTTTTTATCAGCATTCGCACCTGGCGGCGCATCTCTTCGCGTGGCAAGCGGACCCGTTCCCCGTGTCCGGGCAGCACCCATTCGAAGGAGTATCGCTCCAGGCGCGCCACTGATTCCACCTGTTCGCGCCACGAATACCAGCAGACGTCGCGCGAGGCCGTCAGGCGGCCGTCGACGCGGCTCCACCAGATGTGATCGCCCGCGAATAGGAACCGGTTTTCGTACAGCAGGGCGCAGTGGCCGCGCGTGTGGCCGGGCGTGGGGATCGCCAGGAAGCCGGGCGCCAGCTCCACCGGTTCGAAGCCGTCGATTACCCGTTCCGCGTCGGGTTGAGACGAAAGCTCCAGCCGGTGGATGATGCGGGTGGCGCCGAATCGTTCGGCGTAGAGGGCGGCATCGGCCACGTCGTCGCGATGCGTCAAGAAGATGCAGCGGATGCCGCCTCTCTCCGTCATGCGGCGCGCCAGGCGTTCGACGAAGCGCGGCGAATCGATGAGCCAGTTGCCGGCGGGATGCTCCACCAGGTAGCTGTTGCCGCCGAACGATTTTCGGGAGTTGAACCCGCAGTACGAGACGCCGCCGGCCAGCGGGAGCGGGAAATCGTCCACGGCCCGGGCGGCGCCGCGCTTGTCTTCCGCGCCGATGGATCCGGTTGGGCATGCGACCAGCGCGCGAAAGGCCGCACGCGTCTCGACGGCGTCGCGCGGTTGCGCCGCGACGAAGGAGAACTCGCCGGTGTCGCCAAACGTGGCGGGGGCAAGCTGCCGGCACGTGTCGCAATCGATGCAGCTCGAATCGACGAAGAACGGCCCCTCCACGTTGTCGGGCAGGCGTTGCGCCCGGTCCGCCATACTTTCAGGATCGCACAGGATGCCCCGGCGGCCGGGACACGCGTGTCCTACAATGAAATCCGGTTATGAAAACGGCCAGTGTGATGATCGCCTTCGCGGCGGTGGCGTTCCTGTCGCCAGTTCTCGAGGGTTATAGTCTCTTGATCTCGGGAGGCGCCGCGGCGCTCTCGGTTACCGGCACGTATACCTGCTCTTTGGCAGGGGCCCTCACGAACTGCGTCATCTTAGAAGGAGGGAATTACTACATCACGGTGCCGGACACCGTCGTGCGCATGGACGTGAGCGTCACTCAGATATCGGACCACTTCAACCTCTATGGCCGCCTCGGGAGTCCTCCCGCGCTCAGCGGCGGCAACCTCTTATCGGACTTCTCCACCGACAGTGCCATCAGCCTGACGCGCAACGGGAATACTCCGCTGAACACCGGTACTTATTACTTGACAGGCGCGGTGGCGATGGGAACCGGAGTGACTCAAAAAAACATGAACGCACAAGCCCTGCTTACGGTAACACTGTGGCAGCAGGGCGCGGTCCCCAACCCGGCGGGGGTCAATCCCCCGATTTTCAACGGATCGAGTGTGCCGATTACGTTCTACTTCAACGATCCGCAAGGATGGCAGGACCTGAACGTGGTCGACGTTCTGATCAACAACTTCCTGGACGGCCGCCAGGCCTGCTATTTGGCCTATAGCCGGCCGCAGAATGTTCTGTACCTGGTCGACGACGCGGGAGGGGCGCTGTTGCCGGGGTCCGTCCTGAATGCCAGCGGCAGCGCCGGCAACAGTCAATGTACCGTAAGTTGGGGAAGTTCGCCGGTTGCCACCGCTGGTAACACGCTGGCGCTGACACTGACCCTGGGTTTCAATACGAGCTTCGCCGGGATCAAGGTCGTCTATCTGGCGGCGCGCGATGTGGAGGAGAACAATTCCGGATGGCAGCCCATGGGCGTCCTGGGGATTCCGGGATCGTCGCAAACTACGACCACCTCGGTGGCAGGCGTGTCGCCGGCTCGCGGAAGCGGCAGCACCAGTATGGAGACCTACGGATTCGCGTTCGGTTTCTCGGACACGAAAGGCTACCAGGATCTGGGCGTTCTCAATATTCTGGTCAACGATTCCCTGGATGGCAGGCACGCCTGTTACCTGGCCTACTCGCAACCCTCCAATACGCTGTTCCTGGTGAACGACAACGGCGACGCTTTGCTGCCGGGAAGGCCTCTGAGCGCGAGTGGCGCGCTCGGCAACAGCCAGTGCACCGTCACCTGGAGCAGTACGCCGGCCGCCGCCAACGGCGCCAATCTGCTCCTGACGCTGAATATCACGTTCAGCCGGAGTTTCGGCGGCAGCCGGATATTCTACATGGCGGCCCGGGATGCCGCCGAGGGCAACAATACGGGCTGGCAGTCCATGGGCACCTGGACGGTGCAATAATAGGTTTCTAAAACGTCAACTTGGCCGTCGCCACGATCACCCGCCCGCTGACGATGGCGCCCTGGCCGGATCCGTAAATGCTGACCGGCGGGCTCACCGTGCTCGAAATGGTGCCGAGAGCTGCCGACGTGACGGTCCCGCTGGGCTGGCCGAAATTCGGGTGATTCAGAGTGTTGTAGGCGCTGGCTCCCACCTGGAGGTTGACCCGCTCGCGGAACCGGATGCTCTTGGTGACCTGGGTATCGATATCGAAATAGCCCGGACCATAGAAGCTGTTTGGCGGTATGTTGCCGTAGTTGGTCTGCAAGCCCGGGTTCGCCGTGCTGGCCACCACGAACTGCGATTGCGTGAAGCAGGCTTTGTCCACGGCCGAAGCGCCGCAGTGAATTCCCAGCAGGCTCGTATCCAGCAAGTCGGCGTAGATGGTGCCGCCGAAGCTGGAGTAAATCTGGCCGGGGAGCTGGCTGTTGGTAACCGAGAAAGGCCGTCCGCTGTATGCGTAGAATTTCGCGCCGACGGTCCAGCCGCCGACCGCCTTCTCGAGCATTCTGTTATGCAGCCGCGGCATGTCCCAGATGATGTCGGCGGTCATCTCGTGGCGGTTGTCGAGGCCGCTGTTGCCGTAGCCGAAGCTCAGGTTGCGAGGATCGATCACGCTGGCCAGTTGCAGGCCGTGGCTCCAGGTGTAGCCGAGCTGGCCCTGGAAGCCGAGGCTCATAGCGTGGCGTAACTGAACCGAAAGTCCGTTGTAGTTGGAGTAACCGTTCAGCATGACCTGCGTGACCGAGGCGAAGCGCGGATCGGGCTGCACGGTGGGAAGGCCTGAGAACCCGTTGGGGAACCGGCTGGGCGTGGCGATGTAATTGTTCAGGGCGGTGTTGGAGATGGATTCGTCGTAGCCGTGATTGCCGGCATACGTAATGGCCAGAACATTCCGCTGGTTGAGAGGCTGCTCGATCTCCAGGCTCCACTCGGTGACTTTCGGCGGGCGGAAGTCCGCCGCGGGGGAGTAGTAGCTCGGAGCGGCGAACGTGATCTTCCCCAGGTCGGAACGGATCTGCGACAGCGTGCGCCCCTGGGAGAAGGAGCTTTCGAAAATCTGGAAGGACGCCGCCGCTATGGCCTGCGAGGTGGAGGCGTCGGTTCCCAGCCCCACGTTGCCGAAGGGCACGCTGGGCGAGAATTTGTCCGGCGGGTTGTTGAAAATGCTCGACACCACGGAGGCTGAAGGCAGGTTGGAGAACAGTCCGATTCCGGCGCGGACGACGGTCTTGCCCTGGCCCACAGGCGACCACACGATGCCGAAGCGCGGCTCCGGTACAACCGGCTCGCTGCTCTTGTAAGCGGTGCCGAGGCCGTTCTGAATGGTGGTGTTGTAGGGCACGTCGGCTCCCGCCTGGTAGCCGCTCGCCAGGAACTCGGTGCTCATGCGCGAGAAGCAGTTATCCACGCAGCCGGGGTTCTTGTCGCGCTCGAAGCGTATGCCGTACTGGATCTTCAGGTTCTTGGCCAGCGACCATTCGTCGGTCACATACAAATCCAGCGAGTAGACGCGAATGTGCGCCGCGGCCAGCAACGGGTAGGACTGCGAGAAGGTGCTGCCCTGGTTGGTTCCGTTCACGATGCCGGTGGCGAAGTCGGTCAGGTCGCTGAAGGAGTAGAGGCCGGCGATGGTGCTGCTCGAAGGGCTGGTGTCGGTCACCCGGTTGAAACGGTAGTTCACCCCCGCCTTAATGGTGTGCCTGTCCTTGACCCAGGAGAGGTCGTCGATCAACTGCAACTGCCCGACGTTGCGGCCCGTGGGGAAACTGGCGCCGAGGCTGGCGAAGCCTCCGCCCTTGGCGCCGCCGTCGCCCAGGCTCAGGCGCACCGGAATCGCCTCCTGCGTGCCGGCGAAATCCAGCACGCCGAAGATCGCGGTGTACCAGCTCGATTGGCCGGTAAAGGTGTTCACCAGCGTGGGATTGACGATGTACGTGTAGGTCATCTGTCCCAGGTGCTGGGGCTGGCTGCTCTTGGAGTCGAACAGGTGCGAGATGGCGCTGGTGCTGGTGGCTTGCAGCCCCCAATCGTACTCGTAGCGGAAGCTGAGCTTCTGCTTCTCGGTCAGGGTGTGATCCACCCTGGAGATGAACAGGTTCTCCACATTGACACTGGAAGTGTTGCTGCCGAATGCCCGCGCGCAGGGCACGTCGATGCCGAATCGCGGTCCGCTGGTCCCGTTCACGTAGGTGCCGGTGAAGGTGTGGGTCCCACACCCCAGGTGGTTGTTGGAGTCCTGCAACTGGCCGGTGCCGTTGGTCACCGTTACCGCGCGGTTCAGGCCCGGCGCATTGTTCCACAGCGCGATGGCCTGCTGATAAATGGGAATGGCCGAGGCTACCGCATGCGACAGCGCGTATTGCTCCAGCTCCGGTGACGGTATCGACACCACGCCGGACTTGGGCAATGCGTACCGCAGGGCTTCGGTGTCCACGAAGAAGAACGTCCGGTTCTTCCGGATCGGGCCGCCGGCCGACGCGCCGTAAAGGTTCGCCACCGACCGCCCTTTGGGGGTGTTCGAAGAGTTGGCGAAGAACGAGTTGGCGTTCAGGATGGCGTCGTTGTAGTTGTAGATGGCATTCCCGTGGAAGCCGTTGGTGCCGGTCTTGCCCACCAGGTTCACCTGCGCTCCCGCCATGCGGCCGTACTGCGGGCTGTAGGCATTCAGCACCACGGCGGCCTCGGCAATCTCGTTGGCGCCCAGCAGGTTGTTGCTGGCCCCCGAGTTGTTGAGGTTGTTGTAAGGGTCCATCACGTCGGCGCCGTTGATGGTGAACAGAACCGAGGTGAGCGGGATGCCGTTGGCGTTCAGGTTGCCGTTGCCTCCGCCCACGTTCACGCGAACTCCCGGCACGGTGAACGCGACGGTGGTGAGGTCGCCGCCGTTCATCGGCAGGTTGACCACCTGGACCGTGGAAACGGCGGTGGACAGATTCGCATTCTCGGTTTGTACGACCGAGGCTTCGGCCTTCACTTCGATGACTTCCTGGGTACCGGTTACGTTCAGGGTGAAGTCCAGTGTCTGTTCCTGGCCGACCTGAATGGCGATTTTTGCGGAGTTGGACCTCAGGCCCGAGGTTTGCGCCGAGACGGTATAGTCGCCCGGGTTGAGCAGCGAGAAACGGTATTGCCCGGACTCGTTGCAGACGGCCGTGCGGGTCTGGTTGTTATCGGCGCTCTTGATGGTGACGGCCGCGCCGGGAACCACGGCGCCGGTGGAATCGGTCACCACGCCGGTCAGATCGCCGGTGGTGAGCGTTTGAGTGAAGGCCAGCGGCGCAGAGACGAGCAGCAACGCCGCGAATAGAAGTCGAATCACAGTACCCCGAGAATGCATCTGGAAATCCCCCTTCCGTTCAGGGGCGGTCAGGCGGCAACTGAAGTGGCGAAACGCTACACCTGAACTCCGTTACCGAAAGCCCCCTAAATGCAGTTAGACCAACTCTATTCAAAACGTGGAATGGGGTCAGGATACCACTAGAAAGCCAATTCTGTAAACAGCCGCCGCCCGCCTCGATCGTGGACAGCCCGGCGATGTATGATCGGGTTTTGAAACACTACGATGTGGCCGTGATCGGGGCCGGCGTGTTCGGTGCGTGCTGTGCATGGCGGCTCCGCCACGCCGGGTGTTCCGTGCTGCTGGTGGACGCGTGGAGCCCCGGCCACAGCCTGTCCAGCTCCGGCGGCGAAAGCCGCATCATTCGCATGGGCT
Source organism: Bryobacteraceae bacterium (assembly GCA_035638575.1). Classification (GTDB taxonomy): domain Bacteria; phylum Acidobacteriota; class Terriglobia; order Bryobacterales; family Bryobacteraceae; genus DASQZT01. Next base: position 4,580 of record DASQZT010000260.1, on the reverse strand, counting down.
ACGGCGCGGACGAGATCTACACGCGCATGTCCGTGCGCTCGCTCGAAACCTGGCGGGACCTCGCCGCGCGCACCGGGCAGCCCCTCTTTCACCGCACCGGCGTGCTCTGGATCGCGCGCCAGGACGACCCCTACAGCAGCGCGACGTGCCGGACCTTGCAGTCAGCCGGCGTGCCCATGGAGATCCTGGCGGCCGGCGAGCTCGCCGCGCGCTATCCGCAAATGCGCCTCCCCGACCCGCGCGCGTACGGCATTTTCGAGCCGGAGAGCGGCGCCCTGATGGCCCGCCGCGCGGTCGCCGCAGTGGTGGACGATGCGCTTCGCCACGGAGTGGAGTTCGCCGCCGCGGCGGTTCAGCCGCCCACCCGCCAGTCGCGGCAGGCTGCGGTGCGGACTCTGCCGGGAGAAGAGCTGCACGCCGGCATCTTCGTTTTCGCCTGCGGGCCCTGGCTTCCGAAGCTCTTCCCCGCGCTCCTCGCGAACCGCATCCGCGCTACCCGCCAGGAGGTCTTCTTCTTCGCCCCGCCGCCCGGCGATGGGCGCTTCCTTCCGCCCGATCTGCCCGTGTGGATCGATTTCTCGGATCCCCGCGGCCCCTACGGATTTCCGTCTCTCGACGGCCGCGGCTTCAAGCTCGCGTTCGACCGCCACGGCCCCGCCATCGATCCCGACACCGCCGACCGCCGCATCAGCGAGGAGGGCGTAGCGGAAGCGCGCCGCTTCCTCGCCGAGCGCTTCCCCGCGCTTCGCGGCGCCCCGCTCGCCGAATCGCGCGTGTGCCAGTATGAATGCACATCCAGCGGCGATTTCCTGATCGACCGCCACCCCGATTTCGACAACCTGTGGCTGGCCGGCGGCGGCTCCGGCCACGGCTTCAAACACGGGCCGGCCGTGGGCGAGTACGCCGCCGCCCGCATCCTCGCCGGAAAAGAAGAGGAGCCGCGCTTCTCGCTCGCTACCATGGAAGAAGCACCGCGCCGGGCCGTGTATTGAGGCCCCGCCCTGTACTACCTTATAACCATGCGGATCCTCGTCGTTGTCTTCTCCGCCTGCCTCGGCGTGCAGGCCCAGATTCCCGCGCAGGACGCGCGGAATCTCAACCCGCCCAACACCGATACCCACTTCGCCCCCAAAACTTACCAGACCCTCGCCCTATGGCAGGCCCACAAAGAACTTCTCCGCAAGCAGATTCTCTCCGCCGCCGGCCTCGACCCGCTATTCCCCAAGAACGATCTCCGCCCGCAGATCTTCGGGCGCATCGAAAACCGCGACTACTCCATCGAGAAGGTGCTGCTCGAAACGCTCCCCGGCTACTACCTCGGCGGCAATCTCTACCGACCGCTCAAGCCCGCGCCGCCCGAAGGCTTCCCCGGCGTGCTCTCGCCCCACGGCCACTGGAACTACGGCCGCCTGGAGCACACCACCATCGCTTCCGTCCCCGCCCGTGCCATCAGTCTCGCGCGCCAGGGGTACGTGGTCTTCGCCTACGACATGGTGGGCTACAACGACACCATCCAGACCCCGCACGATTTCGGCGACACTCCCAAAGAACAGCTCTGGGGCTTCGGCCCGCTCGGCCTCCAGTTGTGGAATTCGATCCGGGTCATCGACTTCCTCCAGTCACTCCCCGGCGTCAACCGCAATCAGATCGGCGCGACGGGAGCCTCCGGCGGCGCCACTCAGACGCTGATGATCTCCGCCATCGACGACCGCATCAAGTTCTCCGCCCCCGCCAACATGGTCTCCCTCATCATGCAGGGCGGTGGGCTGTGCGAGAACGCGCCCAACTTGCGGCTCGACACCAACAACGTGGAGGTCGCCGCCATGATGGCGCCGCGCCCCATGCTGATGACCGCTGCCACCGGCGACTGGACGCGCAACATGCTGAGCGAAGAGTACCCCGCCGTCCGCGCCATCTACGACCTCTATGGCCAGGGCGGCAGCGTGGCGACCTTGCTGCTCGACGCTCCCCACAATTACAACCAGCCGAACCGCGAAGCCATGTACGCCTTTTTCGGCAAGCACGTGCTGGGCATCGACGACCCGGCGCGCTTCAAGGAGCGGTCCATCCGCATCGAAAAGCTCCAGGACATGCTGGCGCTGCACAATCGCAAGCTGCCTGACAACGCCCTCTCCTTCGGGCAACTTTTCGATGAGTGGATTCGCCTGTCCCAGGCGCAGACCGAAAATCCGCGCGAGCGCCTCGCCGGCGCACTCGCCGCGGAGTGGCCGTCGGAAGTGCTCAGCAGCATCGATGGCGAGCGCATCCTGCTGGGCCGGCCCGGCAAGGGCGACCGCATTTCCGGCATCTGGATCAAAGGTTCGAACCCGCCGGCGCTGGTGGTGGATCCCGCGGGCGCCGAGGCCGCGCGCAAGAGTCCGGAGGTCGCGCGCCTGGTGCAGTCCGGCCGCTCCGTGCTGATGATCGACGCCTTCCAGACCGGCAGCGCGGTGGCCCCGCGCGACCGCTCGGTGAAGATGTTCCTGACCTTCAACAAGTCCGACGACGCCAACCGGGTGCAGGACATCCTCACCGCACTGGCCTGGCTGAACACGCCGAAGACGCGTCTGGCCGGCCTCGGGAAGGCCGCCGTGTGGTGTCTCTTCGCAGCCGCCGTCTCGCGCCAGCCGGTGGATCTCCAGGCGGATCCCGGCCGCTTCGCCGGCGCCGACCAGGATTTCATCGACAACTTCTTCGTGCCGGACATCCAGCGCGCCGGGGGACTGCGCGCCGCGCGCCAGTTGGCGGGGGTGCGATAGGGCGCCGCCCGAGACTCACTGCACGGTCCACGAACCCAACGGCTGCCACTCCGAGTCGTTGGCGTCGATCGAGTCCCGCGCCGCTATATAAATCACTTTGTTGCCGTTGAATGCGGTGCTGAAGCTCATGTTCAACACTAACGTCAGAGTGTTGCCGGTTCCGGTCGCCGACGAGCCTGCCCCCGTCACCGTGCACTGGCTGTTGCTGGCCGTTCCCGCGAACTGCTCCATGCCCGGCAGCAGTTCCGTGCCGCCATCGTTGACCAGGTACAGGACATTCAACGGCCGGCTGTACGCCAGGTAGCAGGACTGCCGGCCGTCCAGAAAGTTGTTGATCAGGATGTTCACTATGCCCAGATCCTGATAGCCCTTCGGATCCGTGAAAGTGAACGTGAAGGTCTGGCTGGAGCCTGCACCGCTGGCCGGGCTCACGCCGCCGGCCGAGGGGAACGGTGTCGCACCGGGCACTCCCCACGTCCCTAATGCCTGCCATCCCGAGCTGCCGCCTTCGAGGTCCCGCGCAGCCATGTAAGTCACTTTGTTACCAACGAATGCCGTGCTGAAGCTCATGTTCAACACGAGCATTAAGGTGTTCCCGCTGCCGGTGGCCGACGAGCCTGCCCCGGTAACCGTGCACTGGCTGTTGCTGGCCGTTCCCGCGAACTGCACCAGCCCCGGCAGCAGGGCCGTACCGGCATCATTGATCAGGTACAACACGTTGAGCGGCCGGCTGTACGCCAGGTAGCAGGAATTGCGGCCGTCAAGGAAGTTGCCGATGAGGACGTTGACCACATCGAGGTCCTGGTAACCGCGCGCGTCCGCGAAAGTGAATGTCATGGTCTGGATGAAGGCGTTGCCCGATGCGGGGCTGACTCCCACCGCGGCCGTGGACACTGAGTTGATGGGAAACGGGAAGCTCGCCGACGTGCCTCCTCCCGGTGTCGGATTGAAGACCGTGACCTGCGCGGTTCCGGCGGTGGCAATATCCGAGGCGCTGATGGCCGCCTGGAGTTGGGTGGCGCTCACGTAAGTCGTCGCCTGCCCGGCCCCGTTCCAACGCACCACTGAACTGCCGCTCACGAACCCGGTCCCGTTCACCGTCAGGGTGAAGGACGTTCCGCCGGCTGTCTCGCTCGCCGGCGCCAACGATGTGACCGCCGGTGTGGGGTTGTCCGCTGAAGCAGTCCCGGTGCCGAAGAAGATCCCGCTCAGAACGGCGTTGCGGCTCGAGTTGCTGGTGATGCGCACCACCACGTGGCCGCTCACGTTCCAGACCAGGTACTCGCCGTTGGCGAAACTGCTCGCCGTCCGCGTGTCCAGCACGTTGTTGCCGGCATCCAGGATGTCCACGTTCTCGCTGCGCCCGCCCTCCCAATCCAAGAGATAAAGCGACAACTGGTGCGTATTCGTGTCGCCGAAGGTCAGATCGACGGTGAAAGAAGCAAGGGCGAACCAGCAGGCGGCGATGCGGTCGGTCGCCGACGAAGCCTTCTGCAACGCCTGCCCGACGCTGGTGGAGGAAGCCCACGCGTAATCCGACTGCCCGTAGGGCGTCACCACCACGTAAGAAGGATAGCTGGCGCTGTCGCCGATGACGTTGTAGCCATCGGCCCCATACGCGCCCTTCCAGGAGCCGGAGGTCGTCGTGTCGGTCCTCACGTAGCTGGCTTTGCCGGGACCCGGAGGCGTAAGCACCGAGAGCGCCGAACCGGTCACGGAAGTGCCGTTGTAGGAGGCCGTGATCGTCACCGAAGCCAGCGCCGCTACGACCGAGGTCGGCAAGCTGAACGTCTGGGAAAGCAGGCCGGCGCCCACGGTCAC
>DASQZT010000259.1:0-132785 GCA_035638575.1 Bryobacteraceae bacterium | reverse complement strand
ACTGACATCCCGCGGGACGACGACAGCCACCAACCTGCTTTTCCAATCAGCCGGAACGGGGGCCTATGTCCATTGTTTGGCACGTGGAGTCTGGCTGAACGTGTCTAATTTGGACACCAGTGGTTGCCAACCTGCCCCACATCCGGCCTGATCTACTTCTGCTTGGTCTCCTGGGCGAGGCGGACCCGCGCGGCGTCCAGCTTCTTGGTGACGGTGGCCATCTCATCCGGGTCGGAATCCGTCTGCGAGCCCGACTGGTAGGCCTTCAGGGATGCCGTCCACTGTGCGATCGCTTCCCTGGTCTTGCCCATCTTGATGAAGACGTCTCCGAGGTGATCGTGCACGGTGGGATCCTGGCCGATGTGGTCCAGGGCCTTCTGCAGAAGCGACTGGGCCTCGTCCAGCTTTCCCTGGCGGTAGTACACCCAGCCCAAGCTGTCGAGATAGGCGCCGTTGTCGGGCTCCATATCGAGCGCCTTCTTCACCAGTTGATAGGCTTCGTCCAGGCGGACATTCCGGTCGGCCAGCATGTAGCCGAGGTAATTCATGGCGCCGGCGTTTTCGGGATTCCACTCGAGAACCTTGCGGAACTGGGCTTCGGAAGCGTCAAACCTCTTCATCCGCTCGAACATGGCGCCGCGCATGAAGTAGATCAGCTCTTTGTCCTCGTTGTCCGCGGACTGCTTCTCGGCGTTGTCGAGAGCCGCGCCCATTTCCGGATAGCGCTTGGCCTTTTCGAAGAGCTGCGCCAGGGACAGATAAGTCTCGCGGTCGTGGTCGCCGTTGAGCAGGCTGCGCAGCTCCGCGGCGGCGGCATCCACCTTGCCCTGATCGGCAATCACGGTGGCGTGCTCCACCTTGAGGGTCCGCTCGTTGGGGAACTTTTTCATGGCCGCTTCGGCTTCGCGAAGGGCATTGTCATAATCCTTGGCCTGGCGGTAGGTATCCACCAGCTGCGCGGCGGCATGCGGCGCCGTGTCCGCGCTCAGGGCCCCCATCTGGCGGAAGACCTCGACGGCCTGGGAGTACTTTTCGCCGTTGCGCAAGAGAACGCCGTATTCATCCAGCAGGTTGGCGCGGCGGTGGGCGTCGGCATCGGAATAGGTCTTTCGGGCGGTGTCGTCGAGGATGGATTTGAGGGAGGTGAGGGCCTCGGGGGCCTTGCCCTCGGCCTCCAGGATTTTGACTTCCTGGTAGCGCACCGACAGGCTCTGGGGATCGAGAGCGCGGGCCTTGTTGAGCGCCTCGCGGGCCTTGGCGAGGTCGTGCCGGGCGACCTGGATCTTCGACATATCCAACAGGAGCTCGCCATCGCGCGGCTCCTCGGTGGCCAGTTGCTCGTACAGCTTGAGGGCTTCATCGAGCTGGTCGGAGTACATCAGGTCCGCGGCGAGGCTGCGGGCGTTGCGGCCATCGTCGGGGGACAGTTCCATCACCTTCTTGCGCGCTTCGGCGGCGTTCTTGAAATCGTTCATCTGCTCGTACTGCTCGGCCAGGGCCGACAGGGTTTGCTCGGTGGGGTTCCTGGCGGTTGCCGCTTTGAGCTTCTCGATGGCGCGCTTGCTGTCGCCCAGAAAGGCGTAGAGGGCGGCCAGGTGGGTGACCGCCTCATCGTTATCGGGGTCCGCCAGGAGCGCGGCGTTGAACGCCTTCTCGGCTTCCGGAGAATTGTTCGAGATCATGTACAGCCGCCCCAGGGTCACCCAGCTCTCGGCATCCTTGGGATCTTTTTCGGTGATCTTCTGGTACTGCTCGACGGCGCGCCTGACGTTGGCTTCATCCACCCGGCCCTGCTGGTTTTCCGCCGAGCGCAGGTAGATGCGGCCGAGCATGCGCCGGGCGTCCAGGTTGTCGGGGTTCTGCTGCAACATCTCCTCCGCCTGGCTGATGGCGTCGCGCAGGCGGCCGGTCTGAATGTAGAGGTCGGTCAGCTCCTCGAAGATAATGCTGGCGGAAGGGTCGAGCTTCAGCGCTTCCTGATAATGTTGGATGGCCTTGGTGACGTACTCGCTGCGGACACCCTCGTTGGCGGCCAGTTCCGCGTACAGCCGGCCCATGGCAAAGTTAAAGTAGGCGCCGGCTTTGTTGTCCGGAGCGTTGGCAGTGTCCGCCGGGATTTGCGGAGTCTGCGCAAGCAGCACGGAACCCACGGCAACTACGAGCAGAAGCGCTTTGGCTAAGCGAATCATGGAACCTTTACTTTCTTTCGACCGCCAGGAGGCACCCAGAACGCACCCAGGACCGATCGAAGGTCATCTTTTCATTGTATAACGACGCCCCATGGCAACGGACTCGAAACAGCTCGGCGACGACAAAAAAGTCCACTCCACTCCCGACGCGCCTGTACTCGATGACGCACCGGACGCCCCCCTGGTTGCAGTGGCCGGGCCCACCGGCTCCGGAAAAAGTGAGTTGGCTCTCGCGATTGCGGAAGAGTTCAACGGAGAAATCGTCAACTGCGACTCGCTGCAGGTATTTCGGCACTTCGATATCGGCACGGCCAAGCTGCCGGCGGCGGAACGGCGTACGATTCGGCACCACCTGATGGATGTTGTGAATCCCGACGAATTATTTACTGCCGGCGAATATGCCCGGCTGGCACGGGAAGCGCTGGCGGGGATCACGGCGCGCCACCGCCTTCCGGTAGTGGCCGGAGGCACGGGCTTCTACCTGCGAGCCCTGCTGGACGGACTGTTCGAAGGCCCCACACGCGATCAGAAACTGCGCGACCGCCTGGCTGCCCGGGAGGCGCGCCGTCCCGGCTCTCTCCACCGTATTCTTACCCGATTGGATTCCGACGCCGCGCGGAAGATTCACGCCAACGATGTGCCCAAAGTGATGCGGGCGCTCGAAGTGTGCCTGCTGGTGCGGCGTCCGGTGAGCGAACTGTTCCGCCAGGGGCGGGATGGCCTGCGGGGTTACCGGGTCCTCAAGCTGGGATTGTTGCCCGACCGCGACGCCCTTTACGAGCGGCTCGACCTGCGCTCGGCCGGGATGTTCGAACACGGCCTGGTGGAGGAGGTGCGGCACATCCTGGCGCTGGGATTCGCCGCCGGCTCGAAGCCGTTCGAATCGCACGGCTACCGGCAGGCCATGCAGTTCCTCCAGGGGGAGCTGAGTCTCCGCGAGGCGGTTTTTTACGCGCAGCGTAACACGCGCCAATATGCCAAAAGGCAGATCACGTGGTTTCGCCGGGAGGCCGGGCTGGTGTGGCTGAAGGGATTCGGCGACGCGCCTGAGGTCCGGCGGGCGGCCATCGAGCGGGTGGGAGGTTTTTTGGCGGAAACGGGGCCGTTCGCCTGACCTATTGCACGATGGCCTGGCGAGCTTTGCTTTTGAGCGTCAGCGCGGTGGCGGACAGTGGAAGCAGCGTCGGAGTGAACGAGTACGACACGTCAACCTCGACCAGGCTCCCGGGATTGTTGTTGGGCGTCCAGGTGACCGTCACGGTAAGGTCAATGGGATTCAGCGGGCTGGCGTACTGCTGAGCCGTTGCTTGAATGTCCGAGACAGCAGCCGGATGGCCGCTGGCGCTGCCGCGCACGGAGGCGTAGCGCGCCGCCCGCTGGGCCGCAAACGAGATGGAATTGGAAACCAGCCCGGTGAAGCCCAACTCCATGATGCCGGCCATCAGGATGGCGAACGACGCCAGGGTAAGTGCGGATTCGATCAACGTACTTCCGCGCCGGGCGGCGGAGCGGCTGCGCAGGACCGTCATCGGTTTCGCCTCCTCATTGCGCCCGCATGCTGGCCTGGGCCGACGTGCTGCCGGTAAAGCCCAGCCCGGAATAGCTGAAGATGTCCCAGGAGGTCGCCGTCACGGTGACCTGGACGTAGATGAGCATCTTGCCGCCGGTGCAACTCCCGGAACAGCTCACCGTACTGCCACCCGAGCATTGGCAGGACCGGGAAGAGGTGACCGTCATGCTTTGCACGTCCGGCGAGGAGTTGACAGCCGCACTTTGAATACCCAGTGTGTCCGTCGTATGGGAGGGGTCGCTGCTGCCGTACGCCGCGCCGGCACGCGCCGCCGTGGACACCGAGGTTGCGGTGCGCAGGGCCAGGGCGTAATCCAGGACGCCGGCCAGCATCAGAAGCAGCAGCGGCATGGCCAGGGCGTATTCGACCAGCGCGATTCCACTGCGCCGGCCGTGTCTGGCCGGACGGACGCCGCGGAGTGTCGGCACGGCGGAAACGGAATGCGGCGAAGCAGTTGGCATGGCTACTCACTCAACGATGCGCCACCCTTCACGGGCGACCCGCCCGGCAGCGCAGAGTAATTGGCATTCAACGTGGCGCCGCCCGAGAAGCTGATGGTCTTGCTGACGATGATGGTGTAAGTGCTGCCCGCGCCTCCGGAGTAGCTCAGCGAAGTCGTTGGAAAATACAGCGCGCCACTGAATACCGTGCTGGCGCCGCCGGAGAGGGAACTCCCGACGCCGGAAGCGATGGTCCGATCCTGGAAAAACAGCATTCCGGCCAGGGAACCGGTGGTGGGAGCACTCAACTGGACGTTGGTCCCGCCACTGAGGGAGATTGCACCGTAACTATGGCCGGAGCCCGCTGTGTTGTAGAACGTGACGCCGGTTCCGGTCAGGGTGGAACCGCCACTAACCGACAGGCCTCCGCCCAAGAGGATGTAAGTGCCGGGGTTCATCGTTACGTTGGAACCACCACTGATGGAGATTCCGTTGGCGTAGACTCCCTGCGAAATCGTCTTGACGGTTCCGCCCGAGACGCTGAAATTGTTGAAGTTGGGTGCGCCCACCGACGGCGCGGGGACGTATGCCAGGGGATCGCTTTGGGCGGTAGCGTGAATATTGGGCGAGGGCGACAGGGTGGCTCCGCCGCTCGACGAGTAGCTGCCTACGATATTGATGGAGCTGGCGGTGACCTTCGCTCCTCCGCTGGCCGACAGAGCCGTCCCACTGCTGGAATCGACCATGATGCCGCAGCCCACCTGCACGTTGACGCCGCCGCTGACGGAGAAAGCATTGGAAGCCGAGGGATCCAGCGTATACAGGCAGCCCGAGCCGGAACCCTGCCGGGCAACCGACCGGACCTTGACGGTGGTGGAGCCGACTCCCAGCAATTGCAGGAAAAACGGCGCCACGCTTTGCGTGATGATGACCTCCACCGCGGTCGAATCAGTGGTGTAAAAGCCGCTCGCGGGCGGATTGTTGACGGTAATCGATACGGAGTTCACGGTGTCGGTGAAACCGTTGGTCGCGGAATCGGCCTTGGCCGCGACCGCCAGGCCGCTGGACCCGTTCATCCGGAGCTCCTGCACGCCGCCGATCGCCGCGGCATCGGCGGCCGTTTGCATCCGCGTTTTGACGAACTGAAGGTAGCCGGCGTCTATCGCGAGGCCGATGCATTCCAGCAACACCGCCGTCGCGAGCATCATCGTCACCAGAACGAATCCCCGCTCACGACCCACCGGTCTCCCGCCGCACCGGCCACGGCGATTGGGCCGGAGACATCGGAACCGATTTCCAAACCTCAATCCGGCCATACTGAAAAGCTCCGTCGTGATTGTAATCGGCCAGGCGGGCGGCATTCTATAGGCGGGCCGGCGCATTCGGAGAGGTTTTTGGACTTAGGGGCGACGTGGAGTCTGCCCTAAGAGTTGCGGAAGAGCTCGGCGAGGCCACTCCCTCACGGTCGCGGCTCGGTAAAGACGGGGAATCTTCCACGGCCAGCTAAGGTTTTTGCGCCGTGCTGCCGATTGGACGGTATGAGATGCAACCACGCGGGTGGAAGCCGCTGCTCATCTGTCCGAACGCGCCGCTGGCGCTGCGCGTGCGGGCCACGTTGAACGAACTCGGCCTGGAAGATATCCATTATTTATCGCAGTATCCCCGCACCGGGGCGATTGCCGGAGTTGTGGCGCAGCATGGATCGAACGTCTGCTTCCTGGAGCTGGCCTCGCATGCGGAACAGGCGCTGGGGCTGATACCGGAAGCCGCCGCCACCCTGCCGGTGGTGGTTTTGAACCCGCAGAAGGACGCCGACCTGATTCTCCGGTGCCTGCGGCTGGGCGCGTGCGAGTTCCTCTCGGATCCGTCGTTGGAGCAGGTGCGCGATGTGCTGGAGCGGCTGGAGCGGCAGCATTCGCCGGCCGAGCCGCAGAGAAACTCGGTGGCGTATTGCGTGATACCGGGCAAGCCGGGGTCGGGCGCCAGCACGATAGCCACCTACCTGGCCATCGAGATGAAGCGCGCCGGCGTCTCCAAAGTGCTGCTGGTGGACACCGACCCGGTGTCGGGCAGCATCGCATTCCTGCTGAAGTTAAAGCCGGCTTTTCACCTGGGCGACGCCATCCGGGACTGGAGCCGTATGGACCTCGACCTGTGGGCCCGGCTGGCGCTGCCGTGCCAGGGAATCGACATTCTGCCGGCCCCGGAGAATCCCGCCACGCGGCTAGAAATCGATCCGCGGGCGGCGGTGGGGCTGCTGGCCTTCTGGCGCAAGCACTACGACGCGATCCTGCTGGACGTGCCGTGGGCGCACGCGGGAGGCTCGGAGTTCGCCCCCCTGGCGGATTCCGTCCTGGTGGTCACCACCAACGAACTGGGCGCCCTGCATGCCACCCGGCGGAGCCTGGAGTGCCTGGGCGGCGGAATGGTGGATCCGGCGCGCATCAAGCTGGTGGTCAACCGTTACGGGCTGGCCTTCGGGCTCAAACGGGAGGCGGTCGAGACGGCATTGAAGATGGAGCCGTACGCCCTGCTCCGCAACGACTGGGATGCGGTGCAGACGGCCCTGCTGGAAGGCAAGCCGCTGCCGCCGGGGTCGCCGCTGGCGGTCGGGGTCCGCACGCTGGGCGAGCGTCTGCTGGGGAAGGAAAAAACGATCAAAAAGCGAGCGGCATTTTTTGGACTGCTCCCCGCGCGGGGTTGACGCATCCGATTCAGGCGAAAAAGCTCTCAATATAGGCGTTCCTGCCGATGTTCGCAAAGCGCCACTGCTGATACCTTCTGTAACGAAGGCATTTCCCAGAATCTGCCAGGAAAAAATAAACAATGAAACGATTCCTCAAGGAACTGTGGAGTGACACGCAAGGGCAAGACCTCGTGGAGTACGCGCTCGCCGCCGGCATGGTGGCGGTGGCCGCGGTGGCCGCGATGCCGGGCCTGAGTGCAACGGTCAACAACGTGTTCAACAAAATCGCCTCGATCGTCAATTCGAGCGTTCAATAAGTGGCACGGGCATTCCTGCCCGTGTTGCCGCGATACCGTTCCGGTCCGCCCCGGACGGGATTTGGCGGGCGCCGAGTTTGGCCGCCCGCGGGTCACCAATAAACGAAAGGCGCCGGTTCGCCGGCTGGCCAAAAACTAAAAAAGGAGCTTTCTTCAATGAACTGGTTGAATCATCACATTCTGAAGCTGAGAGTCTGGAAAGATACCAACGGACAGGACCTGGTGGAGTACGCTCTCGCGGCCGGCATGGTAGCCGTCGCCGCGGTGGCGGCCATGCCGGCCCTGAGCGCCACTGTCAACAACGTGTTCAACAAAATCGGATCGATCGTCACCGCAAACGTCCACTGATGGGCCGCGGGGCGGAGGCTGCGGCGCGGCCCGGGGGTGGCGCGCGCGTGCCGGCATCCGCCCCATTCCACGCCAACCTGGCTCCGGCGCCGGGCGTGGTGGAAACCTTTTGCCGGCGTGCCTGATGCCCGCTCACATCTCGAGCAGTTTGCGGGTGTAGCGGATACTGGCCTCCAAATCCTCCCGTTCCCGCGCACGCGACTCCTCGGGGCTCGACGCCCGCGGCGGATTGCCGCGGGCCTTGCCCCGTTCGGCGAGGGCGATGAAACGCTGGAACTCCCAGGCCGGCGTGTTGCGGTAGGGCTCCCAGAACTTGGGGTCGCGATAGGGAAAGACGCGCGGCCCGTTCACGATCGATTCGAGCGACAGGGCGCGGCCCGGACAGAGCGCCGCGTATTGGCGCACAAAATCGTCGATCCCCACGTTGCCCTCTCCCATGCGCACCCACGCCACCGCGGCGCCTTCGGGAACCAGCCAGACGGCGCTATCCCGCAGGTGGCTGGTGAGCACATAGGGATGCAGGGTTTCGAGCGTAAGGTGGGGATCCTCGATGGTCCATAGCGGGTTGCCGGAATCCAGGCAGGAGCCCACGAAATCGCGTCCGGCCTCTTCGATCAGCATCTTCACCTCGCGCGCCTGCATGTCCCCCGCGTGATTCTCGATGGCGATCTTGAGGTTGGCGTCCACGGCTTTGGAGCGGACATTCTTCAGGACCTTGACGGTGCTTTCGATGTGGCTCTCGATGGGTCCCGGCCGCCGATCTTCGGAGCTGCCCAATACCGCCCGGACGATCCTCGATCCCACGACGCCGGCCGCGTCGATCATGCGCGAGAGCTGTTGCTCGGCGGTGCCGGCGGCGGGATCGAACATCTTCGAGGTGGGGCAGATGGACCGCATCCCGATCTCGACCTCGATTCCGAGTTTGGCGGCGTGCTCGCGCACCCGCTTGAGGTTTTCCGGCTCCAGGCTGCCGATGAAGCGGATCTCCGAGAAGTGAACGACGACGGCGCCGCGGGCGGCGCAGTAATCCAGAAGCTCGAACGGCGACCAGTTCTGCGAGCGCAGGCTGAACAGATCGACGCCGAACTTCACTCCGGGGGCGGGGAAGGGGGCCGGGCCGGGGGCGGGATCGGGGGCCGCGGCAGGACCGGGACCGGGGACGGGGGCGGGACCGGCCATGGCCGCGAGGGGCGCGGCGGCCGCCAGGGTAACTATCTCGCGTCGGGTCATGTGGAAAGTATAAGGCTTTGCCGGCGGCGCTGCACACCGGCGGGGATGCTGTGCCACAATGAATTCTCGTGACATCCGATATGGACATGTCTCTGAAGGAGATTCTCCGCATGACTCGATCCAAGATTGTCCGGCCGTTCGCGGCCATTTTATCGTGCACCACGGTTCTGATTCTGGTTCCGGTCCGCGCCGATGAGGGCATGTGGACTTTCGACAATCCACCCACCCGGCAGTTGCAGGAAAAGTATCAATTCACGCCCACCCAGCAGTGGCTCGATCACGTGCGCTTGTCCTGCGTGCGCCTGAACGACGGCGGTTCGGGCTCATTCGTCAGCGCGCACGGGCTGCTGCTGACCAACCACCACGTGGCCCGCGGCCAGCTTCAAAAGAACTCGACGGCGCAGAAGGACTACATCAAGGACGGCTTCTATGCCGCTACTTCCGAGCAGGAGATGAAGTCGCCGGACCTCGAGGTCAACGTCCTGGTGTCGATGGAGAACGTGACCGATCGCGTGACGGCGGCGGTGGCCGGTGCGAAATCGGCCGAGGCGGCGTTTGCGGCGCGCCGTGCGGCCATCGCCGGCATCGAACGCGACAGCCAGCAGAAGACCGGACTGCGGTCCGACGTGGTGACGCTGTATCACGGCGGCGAATACTGGCTCTATCGTTATAAGAAGTACACCGACGTGCGCCTGGTGTTTGCGCCGGAGGCGCAGATTGCCTTCTTCGGCGGCGATCCGGACAACTTCACTTATCCGCGCTACGACGTGGACTTCGCGTTGTTCCGCGTGTATGAAAACGGCAAGCCGCTCGACAGCAAAGACTATCTGAAGTGGAATCCCCAGGGCGCCGGCGACAAGGAACTGGTGTTCGTGACCGGCCATCCGGGCGCCACCGAGCGGCTGGAAACCCTGGCGCAGCTCGAAGCTGTGCGTGACGTGTTCGAGCCGGCCACCATCAAGCTGCTGAAGCATCGCATCGGGGTGCTGGAGCGGTACTCCGCGCAGGGTCCGGAACAGGCCCGCCAGGCGGCGTCGATGATCTTCGGCCTGGCCAACAGCCTGAAGGCGGCGGAAGGCCGGTACCAGGGCCTGCTGGACAAGAACGTGATGGCGGGCAAGCAGAAGGACGAGGAGGATTTCAAGGCCAAGGTAATGGCCAATCCCGAATGGAGGGCCGCTTACGGCAACGCCTGGAGCGCGATCGCCGAAGCGGAGAAGAAGGAGTTGACGCGAATCCAGGAGCGGCTCTATCGCGCGCTCGATTCGCAGCTCGCCACCCTGGCGATGAGCATCGTGCAGTATGTGGCGGAGGTCAAGAAGCCGGACGCCGAACGCCTGCCGGGCTACCACGAGGCGCAACTGGAATCGCTGCGGTTCCGCATGTTCTCCCCCGCGCCGATCTATACGGGGATGGAGATCGCCCGCATCACCGGCGCGCTCGAACTGGACTTGTCCGAGATGGGGCCGAACGATCCCTCCCTCAAGATGATGCTCGACGGACGCGCTCCCAAAGACGCGGCCGCGACGCTGGTAAACGGCAGCAAGCTGGCCGACCCCGCCCTCCGCAGGACTCTGGTGGATGGCGGCGAAGCGGCCGTGGCGGCTTCCACCGACCCCATGATCGTGCTGGCCCGCAAGCTCGACCCGATGCGCCGCGAGATCATCAAGTGGGTGGAGGACAACGTGCAGAGCGTGGAGCAGCGCGCCGGGGAGCAGCTTGGCAAAGCGCGCTTCGCCGCCTATGGAAAGACGACCTATCCGGACGCCACTTTCACGCTGCGTCTTTCTTACGGCCAGGTGATGGGCTACCCGATGAACGGCACCCAGGCGCCTTACAAGACCACGTTTTTCGGCCTGTACGACCGCGCCGCGAGCTTCGACTACCGGGGAGATTTCTACCTGCCGTCCCGGTATCTGGAGAACCGCGACAAGCTGAACCTTTCGACGCCGCTCGATTTCGTCAGCACCAACGACATAATCGGCGGCAACTCCGGCTCTCCGGTGATCAACCGCAACGCCGAGATCGTGGGCCTGATATTCGACGGCAACATCGAATCGCTGGTGGGAGACTTCGTGTACGACGGCCGGACGAACCGCGCGGTGGCCGTGCACACGGGCGCGATGACCGAAGTGCTGCGCAAGCTCTACGGCGCTACGAAGCTGGCGGACGAGCTGATGGGCCTGTAGGCGCACGGCGGGAGGAGCGCCGCCCCTTCAATCCGCGAGCCTTCGCGCCAGCGCCACCGCCGCCGTAGCATCCTCGCCAAAGCCATCGGCGCCGATCTGGTCGGCGAACTTTTGCGTCACCGGCGCCCCGCCGACCAGCACTTTCACCTGGCCGCGGACCCCCGCGGCGCTGAGCGCTTCGATGGTCGTCTTCATGGCCGGCATGGTGACGGTGAGCAGCGCCGAGAGGCAGATCAGGTTCGCATTCCGCGAGCGCACCGCGTCCACGAACTGCTCGGCGGAAACATCGGCGCCCAGGTCGATGACCTCGAAGCCCGCGCCCTCCAGCATCGCTCCGACCAGGTTCTTGCCGATGTCGTGGAGGTCGCCTTTCACCGTGCCGATGGCCACCCGGCCCACGGGCTCGGCGCCGCCGGCCGCCAGCAGCGGCCGCAGCAGTTCCAGCGCGCCCTTCATGGCGCGCGCAGCGAGCAGCAGCTCCGGCACAAAATACTCCTCGCAGTGGTAGAGCCGCCCCACTTCGTCCATGGCCGGTATCATATCGCGGCTCACCAGTTCGAGCGCGAGCGAGCCCGCGGCCAGCGCCGCGCGGGTGGCCTCGACTGCCGCCTTTGCATTTCCGTGAAGGATTGCGTCGTATAGCTCAGACATGTTGTGGCACTCCGTTGAATTCCCGTACTGCGTCCATCATGGCGATGATGTTCTCCACCGGCGTCCGCGCCTGCACGTTGTGGATGGAGTTGAACACGAACCCGCCGCTCCGCGAGAAGATCTCGCAGCGCGCCAGCACTTCCCGCCGGACCTCCCCGGGCGACCCGAACGGCAGGGTCAACTGCGTGTCCACGCCGCCGCCCCAGAACGTCAGCCGGTCGCCGTAGGTCTCCTTCAGGTGCGCCGGCCCCATGGCGGCGGCGGAGCACTGCACGGGGTTGAGGATGTCGAAGCCGCCTTCGATGAAGGACGGCACCAGCCGCTCCACGGAGCCGCACGAGTGCTTGAAGCATTTCCACCGCGTGTTGCGGTGAATCCAGTCGTTCAGCTTCCGGTAGTACGGGAAGTACAGCTCGCGGAAGGTGGCCACCGAGCAGAACGTGGAGGTCTGGGTGCCGAAATCGGTGCCGCACAGGAATACGGCGTCGACCGCGTCGCCCACGGCGTCGTGGATCCGGGCGAGATTGGCAAGCGCGATTTCGCTCTGGCGTTGAAAGATGCGGTGGATGTAGTCGCGGCGCGAGCTGGTAGACATGTACCATTCGGCCACGTCGCGTATGCCGCGAGGGCGTTTCAGAAACGGCGCCGGCACCAGCGCGATGTCGCCGAACGCCGTGCCTCCGAAATTGGCCAGCACGGCGCGCCCAGTGGCTTCCGCGCGGTGAACCTCCCGGCGAAAATACTCGATGTCTTCTTCCGTGATGGGCTGGAACTCTTCGAGGTTGTCCTCGGGGTCGAGGCGGCCGTCGTCGATGGGGTCCTGGCGCACGATGGTATCGAAGAAATAACCGTCGCGCGGCATGCGGCCGCTGGGCGGCGCGGCCAGGTCGCCTTCCGGGTACATGAGGATGTCGCCGTTGTCCGTGGTGAAGCGGAAATCGCGGGACACCAGCACCTCCAGGCCGTCCGGCATGCGCCAGGGCTTCCAGTCGTGATTGGCGAAGCCGAACATGGTCTTGCGCGGAAAAACGCCTTCCACATCCAGGCCCAGGCAGCACTGGAGATCGTCTTCGATCAGGCCCAGCATCTGGTACGGCTCATGGACCTTCACCGGGCGCCTTTCGAGCCCGCAGTAGTCGCGCAGGGCGGCCACGCAACTGGCGTGCATCCCGGTGACGCCCGTGCTGCCGAAATCCATCGGCACGCGGTCGGGCGCCCGATGCGACAAAGCGGCCAGAACCCGTTCTCTGCTGGTCATGCCAAAACTCCAATCGGGGCCGGACGGGCCGGTCCCTCCAAAGCTCGATTTTAGGATATTGAGAGCCGCGATGTGTAACTCCTTTGAAATTCCGCCATGGTAGGCTGGAATCGCCATGCCCGGATTGCGTCTCATGCTTCGCTTTATGGCGCCGGCCCTCCTGGCTGTGCGGTGCCTGCCGGCGGCGGTTTCCGTAACGATCCTCTCGAACCCCGCGGCACAGGTTTTCACTGCCGATGGCAGCGGTTGCAGCGCCGGCGGGTACACCGCGCCGCAGGCGCTGAACTGGACGCCGGGCGCGAGTTGCACGGTCACCTTCGTTTCGCCTGCAAGCGGCGGCGCTGGCCGGCAATTCGTTTTCAACTCCTGGCAGGACGGCGCGGCAACCAACCCGCGCACGATTGTGGCGCCCGCCCAGAGCGTTGGACGCCGGGGGCCAGTCTCGGGCTGGCAGGCCCTGGGGTCGTGGACCGTGCAGTAAAGCGCTCCGCGGTCTTCCCAATCAGCGCCCCCACCTAAAATCCGCTAGAATATGGAGTCACTTCTCCATGAGCAGCAAGCGGGCCCTTATCACCGGGATCACCGGTCAGGACGGTTCCTACCTGGCCGAACTGCTCTTGTCCAAGGGCTACGAAGTGCACGGCGTGGTGCGGCGCGTGGCCATCGAGGACCCGGAACACCGGCTGAGCCGGATCCGCCACATCCAGGACCGCCTGACGCTCCACGCGGCGTCGCTGGAGAGTTATGCCAGCATCCACGGCGTGGTGGATGCGGCCCAACCCGACGAGTGCTACCACCTGGCCGCGCAGAGTTTCGTTACCTACTCGTTCGACGACGAGTTTTCCACGCTCAACACCAACATCAACGGCACCCACTACCTGCTGTCCGCGGTGAAGCGCCTGGCGCCCCGGTGCCGCTTCTATTTTGCCGGCTCGAGCGAAATGTTCGGCGCGGCGGAGGAGACGCCGCAGAACGAAAGGACCCGCTTCCGGCCCCGATCCTGCTACGGCATCAGCAAAGTGGCCGGCTATGAGCTGACCCGCAATTACCGCGAGGCTTACGGCATGTTCGCCTCCAACGGCATTCTGTTCAACCACGAATCGCCGCGCCGCGGTTACGAATTCGTCTCCCGGAAGATCACCGCCGGCGTGTCGAAAATCGTCGCCGGCAAACAATCCAAGCTGCCCCTGGGGAATCTGGAAGCGCGCCGCGATTGGGGACATGCCCGCGAATACGTCGAAGCCATGTGGCTCATGCTGCAACAGGAGCGGCCCGAGGACTACGTGGTGGCGACGGGCGAGACTCATTCCGTGGAGGAGTTCGCCCAGATCGCGTTCGCCGCGGCGGATCTGGATTGGCGCGAGCACGTGGTGATCGATCCTTCCTTGTACCGGCCGGCCGAAGTTCACCTGCTGCTCGGGGATGCAAGCAAGGCGACACGCGAATTGGGTTGGACCTGCAAGACCGTGTTTCACAAGCTGGTCCACGAGATGCTTGCCGCCGATCTCGCAGCGCAGAATTGTCCTTCCGCGGGCGTAATGGCGGGCTAGGACGTGGACTTCTCCGAGGATCTCTTCAAAAGACGCATCGCCGCCCTGCTCCCGGCCAAGGCTGCCAAGGGCGCGCCCGGCGCCCAGGATCATCCGGGCAAGGCCCCGGTGGATCTGAGCGGCCTGTGGGCCATCATCGATGACGAGCAATTTCTGCAGGAGGCGTACCGGCGCATCCTCGGCCGCGAGTGCGACATCTCGGGCTTCGTCAATTACCTCGAGATCCTGCGCCGCCACGTTCCCCGCCGCGTGGTCGCGCTCCAGCTCATCAATTCCGACGAGGGCCGGCGCAGCGGCGTGCGCTTCACCGGCATTCCCGAAGCCGCCGCGGGCGGCCACCGGCGCGGCCTGGCCGCATCTCTCCGCCAGGCCGCCGGAAGCGTGCTGGCACAAGTTCGCGAGCTTCTCCGGGGACCGTTGTACAGCCGGTTCGACGCTATCGATCACAAGCTCGATTTTGTGCTGCGCGAGGTGGCGGTGAGAAGCGACGGGCTCTCCGCCAGAAGCGACGAAGTGCTCTGGACGGTTTCGAAGAAGCTCGACGCTTACGTGGCCGATGTCGAAGCACAGCAGTTGCAGATGCGCGACGCCCTGCATGCCGAAATCACCGCCAACGCCAAAGCGGCCGCCCTAGTGGCGGACGCCGTCGAGCACGTGGGAGAGGCCGTCGAGCATCTCACCCAGGCGGTGACGCGCGAACGGGAATCCAATGGGCGCCTGAGCGACTCCGTGCAACTCCTGTCGGAATCCATCGGCCACCTGAGGGCCGAGGTCGACAGCCTCCGCCGCCACCGTCAACCCGCGATCCTGACGGCCCACAACGTCGTCGCCACGGAAGTGGACGGCTTCATTCTGGGCCTGCCGGAAGCGGAGTGGCGCCTGGCCGCATACCACGCTTTTCGCGGCGTTCCCGAACCGGGCGTGACCGCGCGCTTCCTGGCTTTGGTCCGGCCGGGCGCGGTAGTCGTCGATGTGGGAGCCAACGTCGGTATCTACACGCTCTACGCCGCCAGGCTGCTTCAGGGCCGCGGCAAGATCTACAGTTTCGAACCGGCGCCCGAAACCTTCCGTCTGCTCCACGAAAACGTCCAGGTCAACGGATACCTCGAGACCGGACTCGTGGAGATGCACCAGGCTGCCGTCACCGATCGAGCGGGATGCGCGCAGCTTGCCGTTTTTGCCGGCGATTCGGGCCACAACACGCTCTTCTGGGACCAGGAGTGCGAGCGGGTCGGCGTCCAAACCCTGACGCTGGATCAGATCCTGGAGCGCGAGCCTCGCGTCGACGTGGTCAAGATCGATGCGGAGGGATCCGAGCCGCTGGTCTTGCGCGGCATGCGCCGCGTGGTGGAGCGCAGTCCAGGGATTCGCATCCTGTTGGAGTTCGCGCCTTCGCTTCTCCGGCGCGCGGGCGTCGAGCCGGCCGCGTTTATGGATGAGATCGCGGCAACGGGGTTCGATATCCGCCGCATCCACGATGAGACCGGCGAGCTGCTGGAAGTCCGGCGGGAAGAGCTGCTCTCCTGCTTCTCCGCCAATCTCGAGCTGGGGCGCGTGCCGGAGGCCACCCCGGCGTCCGCATGAAAGAGCGCGTCGTCATTCTCGGCGGCGGCGGCCATGCCAAGGTGGTCGCCGACATTCTGGAAGAGGCGGCCGAAGTCGAGATCGCCGGGTACATCGCCGCGGCCGCAAGCCCCGGCGGGCTCTTTGGATATCGCTGGCTCGGCACGGACGACGTTCTGGACGCCACGCTCCAATCGGGGCTTCGATCCGCGTTCGTGGCGATCGGCGATAACCGGCGGCGAAAGGCGTGCATCGAATCCCTGAAGCGGCGCGGATTCCGCCTGGTCAACGCGGTCAGCCCGCGAGCCGCGATCTCCCGGCGAGCCCGGCTCGGCGAAGGCATCGCCATCATGCCGGGCGCGGCGATCAACGCCGAGGCGCAGCTGGGAGACGGCGTGATCGTCAACACCAATGCCTCCGTGGATCACGATTGCGTCATCGGCGCGTGCGCCCACATCTCGCCCGGAACAGCGGTGGCGGGGTGCGTGCGCCTGGGCGAGGGAGTCTTCCTGGGCATTGGCAGCAGCGTGATTCCGGGCATCACCATCGGCCGATGGACGACGGTTGGCGCCGGAGCGGCCGTGGTCGCCGACCTGCCCGGAGGCGTGTTAGCCTTGGGAGTTCCGGCCACCGTCAAGAGACGGCAAGGCGGCCCCGAGACGCATGACTGAACGCAAGACCATTCCGGTTGCTCACCCCGTCATTGGCGACGCCGAGAAAAAAAACGTCCTAGAGTGCATGGAGACCGGTTGGATTTCCTCCATCGGCCGGTTCATTCCCCTCTTCGAAGAAGGATTCGCGCGTTACTGCGGGGCCAGCCACGCGGTGGCCTGCAACAACGGCACCACCGCGCTGCACCTGGCATTGTCGGCCTTGGGCTCCGGCCCCGGCGACGAAGTGATCGTCCCTACCCTCACCTACGTGGCCACCGCCAATGCCGTGCACTATTGCGGCGCGCGCCCGGTATTGGTCGATTCCGAGCCGCGCACCATGGCGATCGATCCCCAGCGGATCGAGGAGCGCATCACCGCGCGAACCAAGGGCATCGTGGTGGTACACCTGTACGGCCATCCGGCCGCCATGGACGACATCTCGGCCATCGCCCGCAAACATGGCCTGTTCGTCCTGGAGGACGCCGCCGAGGCGCATGGCGCGCTCTACCGCGGGCGCAGGACCGGTTCCCTCGGCGACGCGGCCACGTTCAGCTTCTACGGCAACAAGATCGTAACCACCGGGGAAGGCGGCATGGTCACCACCTCCAACCGGAATCTGGCGGACAAGCTCCGCATCCTGCGCGGCCAGGGAATGGACCCTGGCCGCCGCTACTGGTTCCCGGTGGTGGGATACAACTACCGAATGACCAATATCTGCGCGGCCATCGGCGTCGCGCAGCTTCAGCAGATCGACCTTTTTCTGGAACAACGCTGCCGCATCGCCCACTGGTACGGTTCCCTTCTGGCGGCCCTCGAGGATTTTCTTGTTTTGCCCTGCGAGGAAGCCTGGGCCAGGCACGCCTTTTGGTCCTACGTCATCGTGCTCCGCGACTCGGTTCGCCTGGACCGCGACGAGTTCATGCAGCGGCTGGCGGACGACGGAATCGAGACACGTCCGGTCTTCTACCCCATGCACGTCATGCCACCCTACCGCGAGCCGGACGCGCGCTACCCCGTGGCCGACAGGCTTTCCAGCCGGGGTCTTTCGATCCCGATGCACGGCCTGCTCGGTGAGGATGATGTGACCTATATCGCCGGGCGCATCGCCCACTGGTCGAAGCACCCCGGCCCCTGAGCCACCATGAAGATCATAGTCGCCACCAGTGTTGCCCCCTTCGTTGAGGGAGGCTCCACTTTCATCGTGGACTGGCTCGGGAATCAGCTTCAGGCGCGCGGGCATGAAGTGGAAATCCTTCCCTTTCCCGTGTCGGAAAGTTATCCGGAGCTTTTGGACCAGTTGCTCGCGTTCCGGCTCATGGACCTCAGCAGCCATGGCGACCGCCTGATCGCCATCCGCACCCCGGCGCACCTCCTGAAGCACCCCAACAAAGTGGTCTGGTTTATCCACCATTATCGAAGCGCCTACGACCTGTGGGGAACCCGGTATCAGAACATCCCCGAGACACCCGAAGGATCGGCTTATCGCGAGGCCATCATCGCCGCCGACAACGTCGGTTTGCGCGAGGCGGTCAAGCTATTCTCCAATTCCGCAGTCGTCCGCGACCGCCTGAGTAAGTTCAATGGAGTTACCGCCGACGTCCTCTATCCGCCGCTTCTCTCTCCCGATCAGTACTACAACGCCGGATACGGCGACTACCTGCTGTACTTCGCCCGGCTGACTCATCATAAGCGCCAATGGCTCGCGATAGAGGCCCTAAGCTCGACGCGCACGCCGGTCAAGCTGATGATTGCCGGTTGCGCCGATCCCGGCGCCGAGCCTTATGTCGACGACCTTTTTCGCCTGGTGGAACGGTACGGGCTGAAAAACCGTGTCACCATACTCCCGCGCTGGATCCCGGAGCCGGAGAAGATAGAGCTTTTCGCCGGTTGTCTCGGAGTCATCTACTTTCCCTTTGATGAGGACTCATACGGATATCCTTCTTTAGAAGCCCACGCCGCCCGCAAGCCTGTGCTGACCACCACCGATTCCGGCGGCACCAACGAGCTGATCGTGAATGGCAGGAACGGCTTTATTACTCCAGCCGACCCGGAGTTGATCGCGCACGCCATGGACGAGTGGTACGGCGACAAGGAGTTAGCCCGGACCATGGGCGAGGCTGGCGTCGAGCGGATCGAGGAGCTGGGAATCACCTGGGACAACGTGATGGAGCGTCTGCTCGCATGAAAATCGTGGTGCTCAACAACTGCGTTCCGTTCCTGCGAGGTGGCGCCGAGCACTTGGCCGACGCCCTCGCCGCCAAGCTAGTCGAACACGGCCACAAGGCCCTAGTGGTGCGCATCCCCTTCCGTTGGGCACCGCCCGAAAAAATCGTCGAGCACATGCTGGCATGCCGGCTGATGCGCGTTCCCGGGGTCGATCGTGTGATCGCCTTCAAGTTTCCGGCTTATTACGTGCCCCACCCTGACAAGGTTCTCTGGCTGCTCCACCAGTTCCGGCAGGCCTACGACCTTTGGGGCACCCGTTTTCAGGGCCTCGCCGATTCGCCGGAAGGCCGTGAGATCCGCGAACTGATTATTCGGGGCGATAACTCCTACCTTCCCGAAGCCCGCAAAATCTATACTAACTCGGAAGTAACATCGGGCCGCTTGAAGAAATTCAACGGGCTCGATTCGGAAGTGCTCTATCCCCCGCTGTTGACCCACAGCCAGTACTCGTGCGCGGAATACGGCGACTATATCTTCTGCCCCGGAAGGGTTAATGCCACCAAGCGCCAGTTACTTCTGGTCCAGGCCATGCAGCACTGCCGGACCAGGGTCAAGTTACTGGTGGCGGGCTGCGCCGAAACGCGGGAAGACGCCGAAGCTATCGAATCCACCATCCGGAAGAACGGCCTGGAGAAGAAAGTTCAGTTCGTCAATCGGTTCATTTCCGAGGAGGAGAAAGTCGATTGGTTCGGCCGGTCGCTGGGCTGCGCGTATATTCCCTATGATGAAGACTCGTACGGGTATGTGACACTGGAGTCTTACCTCTCGCGGAAACCCGTAATCACTTGCAGCGATTCGGGCGGGATCGAGGCGCTGGCCAGGGAAGGATCGACGGGCCGGGTTGTGGCTCCCGAACCGCGCGTGTTGGCCGAAGCCATGGATCAACTGTTTCTGGACAAGCAGAAAGCGCAGCGCATGGGCGAGGCGGGGCTCGAGCTGGTCCACTCCCTGAGAATTACCTGGGATACCGTGATCGAGAAGCTGACTAAATGAAGATCGCCTGGTTCACTCCGCTGTCGAAGAAGAGCGCCATTGCGCGGGCCAGTGCCGGCATCGTCACGGAGCTGGCGAAGCTCGCCGACGTGAACCTGATTCATTTCGAGAACGGCGATGTCCGCGATGCCTCCGTTCCGGTGAAGCGCTTTGCATCGGCCGCGGCGGTTGACGAACGCACGCTGAACCACTACGACCTGGCCATTTACAATTTCGGCAATCACCTCCCGTTCCATCGTGAGATCTTTCTGGTTTCCCGCCGCCACCCTGGAATCTGCATCCTGCACGACTTTGTCATGCACCACTTCTTTGCGGCGTACTACTTCGAAGATCAGCGCAACCCGGCCGCGTATTCGCTGCTGATGGAGCGCCTTTACGGCGAAGAAGGGACCGCGGCCGCGCAGCGGGTTCTCTCGGGCCGGGGCCCGAGGCTGTGGGAGACCGATGAGGTGGTGCGGTTTCCGTTGTTTGAGGAGGTGATTCGGGGCGCTGCCGGGGTGGTGGCGCATTCGGGCTTCTTGAAGAAGCACGTCGAGGCGTGCTTTGCCGGCCCGGTGAGGCGCATTTCCTTGCCCTACGATGCGGACCGAAGCGCGCCGCACCTCTCGCGCGGCGATCTCGGCCTCGAGGACCACCAGGTGCTCATCGTGACCGTGGGCCACGTCAATCCCAACAAGCGCATCGAGGCGGTGATCGACGCTCTCGGGCGCCTCGGTCCCGCCACCGGACGCGTGGTCTACGCGATCCTCGGTCCCTGCTCTCCGGAGTACCAGGAAGCGCTCAACGCCGCGGTGAGGAGGAATCATCTGGAGAGAGTGGTCCGGTTTCTCGGGCAGGTGCCCGATGACGTGCTGCACGCCTACCTGTCGCACGCCGGCATCTGCATCAATCTCCGCTATCCGGTCACCGAGGGCGCCTCCGCCTCGGTGATCGAAGAGATGCTTTTCGGCAAGCCGGTAATCGTGACCGACACCGGCTTTTACAGCGAGCTGATGGACGGCTCCGTAATCAAGATTCACCCCGAGCGCGAAAGCGAGCTGCACATCGATCTCGCCCGCCTTCTGGAAGATCAAGCCTTGCGCGAGAACGTTGGCGCCGCGGCCCGATTCTACGCCGAGAGCGAGTTCCGCGCCGACCGTTACGCCCGGGAGATTCTGGATTTCGCCTGGGAAGTCCGCCGCGCGAGCCCGCTGCTGGGCCTCGCCGACCGGGTAGCCGTCGAGTGCAACCGCATGGGGATGGCCGCCAGCATGAAAACCGTCGAAGCCGTGGCCCATGAAATGAGCGCCTTGTTCACGGGCGAGGCCCTCGGCCGCGACACTCACCGCACCCGCCGGTGACGGGCGTGGCTGGCGCCGTGACAGCCGCTATGGGAGACACACTATCGTGAAGACACCTCAAGAGTGCGATTCGCTGACCGACGTACGAACGGAAATCGACCGGCTGGATCAGGACCTGCTCCGGCTGCTGGCGGAGCGGGCATCCTACGTCAAAGCCGCGGCGAGGTTCAAGAGCAGTCCGGCCGAGGTCGCCGCGCCGGAACGGTTTCAAGCTATGCTGGCGGTCCGGCGCCAGTGGGCCGGGCAACACGGCCTCAGCCCCGATTTCGTGGAGGGGCTCTATCGCGAAATCGTCCGATACTTCATAGGCGAAGAGCACAGACATTGGGAGAACCCAAAGCGATGACTCCTCGCCTCGCACGCTATCATGAACTGAGAAAGCACCACCCGCATGCCTTCGAAATCCGATCCTGATATGGGTATCAATAGCTGGTTCGAGGACGAGCTATATCAGCAGTATCTGCACGACCGCTCCACGGTCGACGAAAGCTGGAAGCACCTGTTCGAGGCCAACGGCGGCCAATCCGCCAAGCCCTCGCCGCAGGCGGCGCCCGCGGTTGCCGCGCCCGCCCCCGCTCCCGCGGGCGAACTGCAGCCGCTTCGCGGCGCCGCGGGCCGCATCGCCGAGAACATGGCCGCTTCGCTCGCCATCCCGCTGGCCACCTCGCAACGCACCATCGCCGTCAAGGTGATGGACGAGAACCGGCGCATCATCAACCACTACCGCACCCTCCTCGGCCGCAGCAAAGTCTCCTACACCCACATCATCGGATGGGCCATCGTCAAGGCCCTCGAAGAGATTCCCGGCCTCAACCACGCGTACGCCGAAAAAGACGGGCAGCCCTGCCGCGTCGTCCGCTCACAAGTCCATCTCGGCGTCGCTGTCGACGTCGCGGGCAAAGACGGCGCCCGCAGCCTCATGGTCCCCAACATCAAGAACGCGGGCGCACTCAACTTTCAGGAATATCTCACGGCCTTCGACGACCTCGTGGCCCGCGCCCGTGGCGGCAAACTTACGCCGGCCGATTTCCAGGGCACCACCATCTCGCTCACCAACCCCGGCACCGTCGGCACCATGTCTTCGAACCCGCGGCTGATGCCCGGCCAGGGCGCCATCATCGCCGCCGGCGCCATCGACTACCCCGCCGAATACCAGGGCGCTGCCGAAGAGACCCGCGCCGTGCTGGGCATCTCCAAAGTGATGACGCTCAGCTGCACTTACGATCACCGCATCATCCAAGGCGCCGAATCGGGCACGTTCCTCGGTAAGGTCCAGTCGCTGCTCGACGGAAGCGACGGCTACTACGAAGAGATTTTCAACCACCTTCGCATGCCGCACCAGCCCGTGCGCTGGGAAAAGGACCGCCAGGCCCTCATCCCGGGAATGGCCGCCCGCCACGCGGAAATCGCCAAAGAGGCCGGCATCATGCAGATGATCAACGCCTACCGCGTGCGCGGCCACCTCATCGCCGACCTCGATCCACTCGGCGCCGAGCCCAGCTACCACCCCGAGCTGGACCCGGAAACCTACGGCCTCACCATCTGGGACCTCGACCGCGAATTTCTCACCGGCTCGCTGGGCGAGGCCATCGGCGAGGGCGCGTCCAAGCCGGTCGCCACCCTGCGCGAAATCCTGGAAACGCTGCGCCAGACCTACTGCGGAAAAATCGGCTGCGAGTACATGAACATCCAGGTGCCCGAGCAGAAGCGCTGGCTGCAGCAGCGCATGGAGCCGCGGAGCAACAACTGGCCGCTCGACCGCGCCACGCGCGTCCGCATCCTGAGCAACCTCATCGACGCCGAAGAGTTCGAGCACTTCCTGCACTCCCGTTTCGTCGGGCAGAAGCGGTTCGCGCTGGAAGGCGGCGAAACCGCGATGGCCATCCTGGAGGAAATCGTGGAGCGCGCCAGCGACAACGACGTCCACGAGATCGTCGCGGGCATGGCCCACCGCGGCCGCCTCAACATCCTGGCAAACGTGGTTGGCAAAGACGTGAAGCAGATCTTCTCGGAGTTCGAAGGCGCAATCGATCCTTCGAGCACGCAAGGCTCGGGCGACGTCAAGTATCACCTCGGCGCCACCGCGGTGCGCCGCATGGACAACGGACGCGAGATCGTGATCTCCGTCTCGCCCAATCCCAGCCACCTGGAAGCCGTCGATCCCGTGGTCGAAGGCATCGTGCGCCCCAAGCAGGATCGCCTCGGCGACACCGCCCGCGCGCGCGTGATCCCGGTGCTGATCCACGGCGACGCCGCTTTCGCCGGCCAGGGCGTGGTGGCCGAGACCCTCAACCTTTCGCAGCTCGACGGCTACGCTACCGGCGGCACCATCCACGTCATCATCAACAACCAGATCGGGTTCACCACACTGCCCGACGAATCGCGCTCCACGCCTTACTCCACCGACGTGGCGCGCGGCGTGCAGGCCCCCATCTTCCACGTCAACGGCGACGATCCCGAGGCTGCCGTGCGCGTGGTGCAGATCGCCTTCGACTACCGCCAGGAGTTCAAGAAAGACGTGGTCGTCGACATGATCTGCTATCGCCGCCACGGCCACAACGAAGGCGACGACCCCAGCTACACGCAGCCCATCTTATACCGCAAGATCAAAGAGCACCCCTCCGTGGCGACGCTCTACGGCGAACGGCTGGTGCGCGAGGGAGTCCTCACCGCGGGCGAGGTAGAGGATATGCGCAAGGGTGTTTCCGACCGCCTTTCCCAGGCATACGACGCCGCGCAGCAGCGCTCCGAGCGCTACGAGGTGCAGGAACTCAGCGCCGTCGCCACTGAAGACATCGGCAGCTTCTGCCCGCGCACCGCGGTCAACCACGCGGTCGTGGAACGCGTGGTCCGCGGCATGACCAACTTCCCCGTCAATTTCCACCTGCACCCCAAGCTGCGCGGCTTTGTCGACCGGCGCCGCGACGCCATCGCCAAGAGCGTCCCCATGGATTGGGCCTTCGGCGAAGCGCTGGCCTTCGGCACGCTGGTTCTCGAAGGAACCGCCGTGCGCCTCAGCGGCCAGGATTCCGGACGCGGGACCTTCAGCCAGCGGCACCTCGCCTTTTACGACTTCGAAAGCAGCAAGCGCTACATCCCGCTCCAGCACATCTCGCCCGACCAGGCGCGCTTCGACGTGTTCGACAGCTCGCTCAGCGAATACGCCGTGCTGGGCTTCGAGTTCGGCTACAGCGTGGCCGACCCACTGACCCTGGTCATCTGGGAAGCGCAGTTCGGCGACTTCGCCAACGGCGCCCAGATCATGATCGACCAGTTCATCTCCTGCTGCGAGTCGAAATGGGGCCAGCCCAGCGGACTGGTGATGCTGCTGCCGCACGGCTTCGAAGGGCAGGGTCCGGAGCATTCCAGCGCGCGGGTGGAGCGCTTCCTCCAGCTCTCGGCCGAAAACAACATGCTGGTGGTCAACTGTACCACGCCGGCCCAATATTTCCACGTGCTGCGCCGCCAGATGTACGGTGGCAGCGACCGCCGCGGCACACGCAAGCCGCTCGTCGTCTTTACGCCCAAGAGCCTGCTGCGCCACGCGCGCGCCGTCTCCACGCCGCACGATTTCACCGCCGGCGGCTTCGTCGAAATCCTGGACGACGCGGGCGCCGCGGATACCTCTCGGGTCTCGCGCGTGGTGTTCTGTTCCGGCAAGGTCTACTACGATCTGCTGACCGGGCGCGACGAGCGCAAGACGGATCACGTGGCGTTGATCCGGGTGGAACAGCTATATCCGTTCGCCGCCGATCAGGCGTCCGACATTCTGGCCCGCTATCCCCAGACCGCGGAAGTGGCGTGGGTGCAGGAGGAGCCGCGCAACATGGGCGCGTGGCGTTTCGTGCGCGAGCTGATCCAGGCCCTGCTCGACGCCACGCGGCGTGAGCTGCTCTACGTGGGCCGCCCCGAAAGCGCGAGTCCCGCCACCGGCTCCGGCAAGCGCCACCAGCAGGAGCAGGCCGAGATCGTCAACGACGCGCTCACCCCCGGCGCCATCTCGCAGACGCGTCGCGTGCGCGTGGTGGCACGCCGGAAGAAATAGGATATTCTGGAGCCATGGACGTCGAGCGGACCATGGAGTTCATTCTGGCCCAGCAGGCCAGGAATGAGGCGCAGCAGGCTAAGCACGAGGCGCGCCTGGCCAAGCTTGAAGCCAAGAGCGAAGAGCGTTGGGCCAAACACGAGGCCCGCATGGCCAAGCTGGACCGTCGCATCGAGGCCATCGCCAAGCTCGTGCAGCAGGGCATGAAGATGATGGTGCAACTCCAGCGCCAGCAGGCCGAGACTTCCAAGGCGCTCAAGGCCTTCCTGGCTTCCATGCGCAACGGCCGCAACGGTCGCCAGTGACCGGGTCTACCGCCGCTGCCGGTACACCCACGCGCCCGCCAGGTTGATCGCCGCCACGGCGCCGCCCACCTTGAGGGCGAAGAGCCACGGCCGCGCCACGTCCAGAATGGGCACCACCTGCATTCCGACCGAGAGCACGGTCACACCCGCCGCCGAGCACGCCGCCACCCGCAGCCACCAGGGAGCGTGCTCCTCGCTTTCCCACCGGCCCCATAGCACCACCGCGAACATCGTGAGGTAATACAGCCCCGAACAGGCCATGCCGGCGGCGATCAGAATCTGCGCCGCCTCCTGCTCGCCTACCTGCACCAGGCTGGCCGCTCCAAAAATCAGGCAAGCCGCCACTACCACGCCGAGCGACCGCACCGGCGTGCGAAAACGCGGGTGTAGCGCGCTGAACCATGACGGCAGCAGCCCGTCCCACCCCGCCACCATCGGCAGCCGCGACACTTGAGCGACACACGCCACCGTCTGGGTGAAGTAAGCGAACAGCAGCGCCAGGATGGCCGTGCCGTTGAGCGCCGCCGTCAGCCTCGACGCCCCCAGCGACGCGCCCAGAATCTGCGCGATCGGCGCGATGAGATCGATGTGCGCGCGATCGGTATACGCCAGCAGCGCGCAGGTCCCCAGGATGTACAGCAGCGCGATGCCCGGCGCCGCGATCCACACCGAGCGCGCGATGTTTCGCTCCGGCGTGTGGCACTCGCCGGCGAAGATGGCCACCTGCTCGAAACCGCTCAAGGCGTTGAAGGCCATCTTGCTGAACAGGTTCACCGTAAGCAGCGAGAAGGCCGGCCATGCCAGCGCCAGGGGCGGCTGGGCCATCGGTTCGCCGCGCGCCAGCAGCCCCACGATCAGCAGGTAAAGCGCAATCACCAGGATCCCGCCCGCGCTCGTGACCCACCTCGCCAGGTGCAGCCCGCGCACGTTCACTACGTAGACGACGGCGAAGAAGCTCGCATTGAGCGCCAGGATGAGCGGCTTGTTGGCGGTCATCCACGCCGCGCCCGGTCCCAGCAGGTACGAAACGGAGTTGGCCACCAGCGAGCCGCTGGCCGCGTAAAAGAGGATCAGGAAGAACGAGTAGTTCCACGCCGCCTGAAACCCCGCGAAGGGCGACAGCCCCAGCCTGGCCCACTGGTAGACGCCGCCTTCGAGCGGGATTCTCCGGCTGAGAAAGATCACCGTCCCCGCCAGCGGAAGGTAGAACAGCGCGATGGCCGCCAGCCACACGACCACGTGGCTGCCGCCCAGCATCGCGGCGTATCCCACCCACGGCAGCCCCACGATGAGCAGCACCTGCAGAAACACCAGGTCCACGAGGCGCAGCTCTTTTCGCAACGAGGCGCTCTGTTCCCGAGTGTGGGCGATTTCGCGCTGCTTCATTTCAAGTAGGGCTTCCCCCTTCGCCGGCAGCGTAGTGCTGAACTGCGGCGGCATCGTGTGGTGGTGAGCCGCGACGCGGCGGGCGGCAACAACACGGACTGGCAGTCGATGGAACCCCGAGAGTGCGGTAGAATGGCGCAGCCATGAGACTTCAGACGATTTTTCTGACAGGCGCGGCGGCTTGCATTCTGGCGGCGCCGGCGTACGGCCAGGATTGCATTGAGTATGACACCGTTCCACTCGAGGTGGTTCTTGGCCAGGCATTCCAGGTGCCCATTTTTGGGACGGTTACCCACCACGTAGTCGTCAGCAGGAATGGCTTCATTACGGACTACTCGTACAAAAAGGGAAGCGAGGATCTCGTCTCAAAAACAGTTGATGGCGTGCCCGATGGAAACCTCGACGCCTTTGACGCGAATGTGCTCATAATCTCCGGATGCAACGGTTTGCCCTTCTCGACGTTCTCCGCCCACGCCATCGCGCACGCCGCGTCCGCGCAGGCGCCGGCAGGTCAGGCGCATCAATGGGTGACGGTCGGCGATTTCAACGGCGACGGCGTGCCAGACAGCGCCAGCGTCACCCCGTCCGGTGTCCTCGTCACTTTGAACAAAGCCGATGGCAGCACGCTGTCCACCGCGAGTTACAGTGTGCCCAACGCCGCTCAGAGCATCCTCACGGCCGACTTCAACCGCGATGGCCATCTGGATCTGGCGTTCACCGAGGACGACGCCTCAGGCCAGGGCAACGTAATCGTCATGCTGGGAAAAGGCGACGGAACCTTCGGCGCCGCCACGAAATTCCCGGTCTCTCAGCTCTATGCCTTTTATCTGGAGACCGCGGATTTCAATGGCGACGGAATTCCCGACCTGGCGGTAACGAATGAGCCGAACACCGCCGCCGGCGGCGGCACGGTCTCGGTGCTGCCGGGGAAAGGGGATGGAACGTTCGGCGCGGCCGTAAACTATACCGTCGGCCCTTATCCCGGAACGATCGTCGCGGCCGATTTCAACGGCGACGGCAAACCCGATCTGGCGGCACTGGACAACGCCACCGGCATCGTGAGCAAAGTATGGGTGCTGCTGGGCCGCGGAGACGGAACATTCCAGCCGGCGGTCTCCACCGCGACGGGAACGATCTGGGGCAATCTGGCTTACGCCGACCTGAATCACGACGGGAAACTCGACTTAATCATCGCCGATCAGTACACCAGCGCCATGTCCGTGATGACGGGCAATGGCGATGGCACCTTTCAAGCGGCGACACAATACGTCGTCGCCGCCCAACCGGTATCGATTGCTCCGCTGCCGCTGGGAGATGGAAGCACCGCGCTTCTTACCACCGACAACGCCAGCTCGAATGAATTCACGATGTTTGTGACCAGCGCCGGAGTGGTGGTCAGCCCGCATCTCCACTCGCTGGGCCGGTCCCCGTATGCGATTGCCGCCGCCGACCTGAACGGCGACCATCATCCCGATCTGGTGATTTCCGACCCCGCGGGCGGGAAAATCTACGTCGTTCTCACCCCCACCAGCGGACCGTATCCGAATCCGGTGACGTATTCGCTGGGCTCCCAGCCCGCGGCTCTCGCCATCGCGGACCTCAATCGCGACGGCAAGCCGGATGTGATTGCGGCGGATCAAACCGGCATCGATGTCCTGCTGGGAAATGGAGACGGCACGCTGGGAGCGGTGCGGACCGTTGCCGCCGGCGGAAGCTTGAATTCGGTGACCATCGCGGACTTCAATTCGGACGGCAAGCCCGATGTCGCCGCCGCCAATGCGACGGCCGGCGGCGTTTCCCTGTTCCTGGGCAATGGCGATGGCAGTTTTCAGAACGGCCGAACGGTGAGCCTGGCCAGCGGCTCGGTTCCGCTTTCGGCCGTCAGCGGCGATTTCAATAGCGATGGCAAGCCCGATCTGGTTGTGGTGTTCCGTCCCACCGACTTGACGCAGGCCGGCGGGATTGCCGTCTTCCTGGGGAAAGGAGACGGGACATTCCAGGCTCCGATCATCACGGCCTTGCCCGGCCCGCTGCTCCCGTCATCCTCGAGCGCGCCGACCGCACTTTCGGTGGGAGATCTGAACGGTGATGGAAAACCGGATGTGGTCACTGCCATCGGGCTATCTCCCCCGAGTCAGATCGTGGTCTTGCTGGGAAAAGGGGACGGGACGTTCCAGGCGCCGATTCTCACGCAAACCAACACCGCGCCCCCGCAAATCGTGATCGTTGATCGCAACGGCGATGGCAAGCAGGACCTGTTGCTGGCCGACTGCTGCCTCCTGAGCGAGGCCAGCTTTTTCGCGGGCAATGGCGATGGAACCTTTCAGCCGGAGCTCCAATTTCCTTCCGGGCCAAGCCCGGTGGGGATCGCGACTCCCGACCTGGATGGCGATGGCAGACCGGATCTGGCGATTATCGGACAGGTGCAAGGGAATGGATCGGCCGCGCCTTTCGGAATGTTTTCGGTTTCCCTCAATCTCAACCTCACCAGCGCCACGGGACCGGCGCCCATCACCAGCACTCCGAGCTTCGGCAGCGCCTCCAGCCAGAACTTCACCTTCACCTTCTCCGACAGCAGCGGCTATCAGAATCTCTCCGTCGTCGACGTGCTGATCAACAATGCCCTCGATGGCCGTCACGCCTGCTACGTGGCGGTGGTGCTGTCGGGCGCAAACTCCGGCTCCGTCTTTCTGATCGACGACGCAGGCGATGCCGGCGGCCCCTACCAAGGCCTGGTGCTCCCGGGCAGCGGATCTATCAGCAACGGCCAGTGCACGATCAACGGCACGGGCAGTGGGGTCAACGGCAGCGGCAACAATCTCACCCTCACGCTCTCCATCACATTCAGCGCCGGTTTTAGCGGCAATAAAGTCGTGTACACCTCGGCGGGCAATAAGTCTTCTGCGAATTCCGGATGGCAGGCGCTGGGCACATGGAACGTGCCGGGAGGTACGCCCGCGGGTCCATGGGTAAGTGGGATGAATCCCGCGCGCACCAGCGCGCTCGGTCCGGCCACTTACACTTTCACCTTCACCGACAGCAATGGGTGGCCGGATATCTCGGTGGCCAACATCCTGATCAACACCGCCATCGATGGCCGCCACGGATGTTACCTGGCGATCGTGCCGGCGGCGCAGCAGGTGCTGCTGGTGGATGATGCCGGTGATGCCGGCGGTCCCTATTCGGGAATGGTGCTGCCGGGCAACGGAACGGTCAGCAACAGCCAGTGCTCGATTACCGGAGCGGGAAGTTCGATCGCCGGCAGCGGGAACACGCTCACCGTCACGTTGGCCATGACGTTTAGCCCGAGCTTCGCGGGCAACCAGTTATTCTTCCTCGCCGCGCGCAGCAATACGGCAAACTCGAATTGGCAAGCAGTGGGGACGGTCTCGGTGCCGTGAAGACAGGTCGGGGACGGGTACAACGGCGTCTCCGGCCCGGGGATGGTAGGGTTGGTAGTGGTGGGGCTGATCGCAGGCTTGGGGTTACCTCGGCGCGGGAAGGCTACCGTCAGACCCTGGAGGGTGATGCGTGAACAGAACCGGTCCACTGACCGGTATCAATGCGAGGGAGACTATGTACCGGATCGTTGGAGCGTTTTTCATTTTGGAGCTAATCACAGTAGCTCCGGTTTTCGCGGTCGACTGCCCAAAGCCATTCCAAATGAGCCCATATGGCCCTTGGAACATCCTCAAGGACAAGCCGAAGAAAACGAAGCCTATTGGCATCAGTATCACCGTCGTCGACCCCTCTGACAAGAATTCCCAAACCGCCATCTCTATCCGCTATCCGACTGATGGGGGCACGGATTATTATCCAGTGTTCGAGGGCACTCAACAGAGTGCATTGATGTTCCGGTCGGGATACTGCGGTGATGACTGGGTTGAAAAATACTGGCCCGGAGAGCCAAATGGACCGCTTTTCAATGATCTTCCCACCGTGCCGAGCTGGCTCTCGCCCGGCGATGCACCTCCGCCTGGGATTGACGCCCCACGCGCGGCGGTGCTCGCACCCGCCTCAGGCCAGGCTTCTCAAGATTTCGTGCTTGGTGATTTCAACCGCGATGGCAACCTCGACGGTGCAAGTATCGGTACTTCCGGGGTTGTCGTCGAACTCCTAGCCGCCGACGGCTCTCTCCTCTCGAGCCGGAGACGGCAGTAACATCATCGCTGCGGATTTCAATGGCGATGGGAAGCTCGATCTCGCAGTCACTTATCCGGGCGACAGTTCGGGATCGGGCGCCCTGGTCTCCGTTCTCCTCGGCAACGGTGATGGCACGTTCGGAACTCCAAAACTCTTTCCAGCCGGAGGCGTTTACACCTCAAACTTGGCGGCGGCCGATTTCAACGGCGACGGCAAACTCGACCTGGCAGTCGCCAATGAGACTACCGTTTCCATCCTCCTCGGTAATGGCGATGGGACGTTCGGGGCGCCCATTGCCTACTCGGCGGGTACAATTCTTGCGATCTCTTCGATGGTCGTACTGGATCTTAGCGGCGATGGCGCTCCCGATGTAGCGGTCTCAACCATAAATAACGGCGGCAGCAGCTACGGCGTGTCTGTCCTCTTGAATAAGGGCGGAAAACTAGGACAGCCCATCGCAACCTCGATTCCCTTCAACCCTTCGTACCTCGGGTTCGCCGACCTGAATCACGACGGTAACTTCGATATGCTTGTCACCGGCTGGACATCAAATGCTCTGACCGTTCTGCTGGGCAAGGGAGATGGAACGTTTCAGGCGGCAGCGTCCTACCCAGTCGGCAATATCCCCACATCTCTGGGAATCATGCAGGCAAGCGATGGCTCCGCGATGATTTTCACGGTGGATGATCTTACTTACGCCACAGTGATCACTCTAGTGTCTTCCCAAGGCACGATCGGGACCTCTCGATTTTACTTTGTAGGTGGCAGCCCCACCGGGATAGCAGCCGCCGACCTGAATGGCGACGGATTCCCGGACGTGGTGATTACCGGCGGCTCAAGCGATGTTTCGGTAGTGCTTTCGCAAGGCGCAAGGCAGTTCAAAGCGCCCGTCGGTTACTCTCTGGGCCAAAACTCGCCGGGCCCTCAGGCTGTGGCGGTCGGCGATCTGAACGGCGATGGCAAGCCAGATGTAATTGTGGCCAATGGCGGCAATCCCTTTTCATCGGGACCCGGGTCGGTCAGCGTTCTGTTGAACAACGGCGATGGCACCCTGAAGCCGCCCACCAGCACGACCGTGAATCAGTCCGCGGAAAGCATCGCGCTCGGAGACTTCAATCGCGATGGAAAGCTGGATGTAGTGGTGGCGGCGCACGGAACGCCAAACGGCGGCTCGGACCCGGGTGCGGTAGTGGTTCTTCTGGGAAAAGGCGATGGCACGTTCCAACCGCCGGTGACCCTGACGGTTGGCGGACTGCATCCCTCGGCGGTCGCCGCCGCCGATCTGAATAACGATGGCAAGCTCGATCTCGCTGTCCTCATGGATACCGGAACCTTCGGGCAGCCGGCCACACTGGCGATCTTCCTGGGACAGGGCAATGGCGCATTCGCCGCGGCACGGACCTTCTCCCTGCAATCGACCACTTTTCTAGCTCCAGGCGGCGTGACCATCGGTGATCTGAACGGCGACGGCAAACCGGACATCGCCCTGATTAGCGGAGGCCAGCAGGTGGAGATCCTGTTCGGCGACGGCGCCGGAGGATTTCAAGAGGCCGCGGTGTTGCCCCCTACAGAATTCGGACCGGTGGCACTAGCCATGACGGACCTCGACCGCGACGGCAAACTCGATCTTGTGGTCGCTCACTGTTGCGGAGAATCCGATGTAACCTACCTCTTGGGCAACGGTGACGGAACGTTTCAACCGGAAGAGCATATCTACTCCGGTGCGTCTCCAACGGCACTGGCATTGACACACTTCAGCGGTACTCCCGGCCCTGACCTGGTCATTGTGAACCAGGGCGGCACATGGACGCCGGTAGCTGGTATTGTCGCGGGGAATGGCGCAACGCCGTCACCCATCTCCACCGGCCCAGGCTTCGGCAGCGCCTCCAGCCAGAACTTCACCTTCACCTTCTCCGACAGCAGCGGCTACCAGAACCTCTCCGTCGTCGATGTGTTGATCAACAGCGCCCTCGATGGACGCCGCGCGTGTTACGTTGCGTTCGTTCCTTCGACCGCAACCAGCGGCTCGGTCTTTCTGATCGACGACGCGGGCGATGCCGGCGGCCCATATCAGGGGATGGTGCTGCCGGGAAGCGGCACGGTCGGCAACGGGCAGTGCACCATCAGCGGCACCGGCAGCTCCGTGAACGGCAGCGGCAACACCCTGACGCTCACGCTCGCGATCACGTTCAGCGCGAGCTTTGCCGGCAACAAGGTGGTGTACACGTCGGCGGGCGACAAGTCGTCGCTCAACTCGGGATGGCAGGCGCTGGGCACATGGGGCGTGCCCGGGGCCGCGCCCGCGGGTCCGTGGGTGAGCGGGATGAACCCGGCGCGGACCAGCAGCCTGGGTCCAACCACTTACACCTTCACCTTCACCGACACCAATGGATGGCAGGATATCTCGGTCGCCAACATCCTGATCAACAGCGCCATCGATGGCCGGCACGGATGTTATCTGGCGGTAGTGCCGGGGTCGCAGCAGGTGCTGCTGGTGGACGATGCGGGCGATGCCGGCGGCCCCTATTCGGGGATGGTGCTGCCGGGCAACGGAACCGTCAGCAACAGCCAGTGCTCGATCACCGGAACGGGGAGTTCGATCAATGGCAGCGGGAATATCCTTACGGTTACGCTGGCGATGACGTTCAGCCCGAGCTTTGCCGGCAACCAGCTTTTCTTCCTGGCCGCGCGCAGCAATACGGCGAACTCCAACTGGCAGGCCGTGGGATCGGTGAGCGTGCCATAATCACAAGGAGAGAGGTTCAAATTGAAACGACTCGTCGGGCTAGCAGTGTTTCTGGTGCTCGCGGGCGCGCCGCTGGCGACTGGCCAAAATGTCAGAGAGTGTCGCCAAATAGGTCCCTATCAATTCGTGACGGTTAACGATGGCAACGTGCAGTTCACCTACCAGGTACAATTTGTGGCAGGAGAGGCGGAACTCTACGTGACCAACCCAGGTGGTAACGGCCCGCCCCTCCTTG
Organism: Bryobacteraceae bacterium; assembly: GCA_035638575.1. Taxonomy (GTDB): domain Bacteria; phylum Acidobacteriota; class Terriglobia; order Bryobacterales; family Bryobacteraceae; genus DASQZT01. Next base: position 98,722 of record DASQZT010000259.1, on the reverse strand, counting down.
TCTTCCAAGGTCCCGCTGCCGACCCCTTTTTCAACCCGCTCGACCCCGCTGGCAACACTCTCCTTGGCGTCATAACAGACTTGTGCGAGGGCGACGCAACTTTTGCACGAGGGATTATAATGGGATTAACCAACGTCCAACCCTATACCGCGGGGCTTTCGGACTATCAATCCTCAGACCTTAACCCAGCCCGCCGGCATGCAACTGTACAGTATACAAGCGTGAGCGGACAGGCCTCCCAGGATGTCGTGTTGGCCGATTTCAACGGAGATGGATTCGGGGATGAAGCTATATTGGGCCCGAACGGCCTTACGATCCGGCTCCTGGGGCGGGGCGGCGCCGTGAGTTCGACCAAGACATTTCCGGTTGGTTTCACACCCGGGATTAACACTAGCCACCTGGTCGCGGCGGATTTCAATGGCGATGGCAAGGTCGATCTGGCGATCACCTACTCCAACAATTCGGGCGCCGGCGGTGTCTCCATCCTGCTGGGCAATGGCGACGGGACATTCGGAGCTCCCAAGCTAACTCCGGCGGGAGTGTATGCGCAAACCATCGCTGCCGCCGATTTCAACGGCGACGGCAAAATCGATATCGCATTAGCCAATACCAACACGAACGCCGCCACGACGGTTTCGATTCTGCTTGGCAACGGCGATGGAACGTTCGCCGCGCCCGCCACATATGCCGCGGGACAGGGCTATCCGATTTCGCTGCTGGCGCTGGACCTTAACGGCGACGGCGCACCCGACCTGGCCATTGCCAACGTAGCGGCCAACGGCACGCAGGGCAACGTCACAACTTTGATCAACGCCGGCGGAAAGTTCGGCCTGCCGGTCTCCACTTTGCTCCCTTTCAAACCGGACTACCTGGCATACGCCGATCTCAATCACGATGGCAATCTCGACCTTGTGGTGGCGTGCCGGACTGCAAACGCGTTCGTTGTACTTTCCGGAAAAGGGGACGGGACCTTCCAGACGCCGGCCGCTTACGCGACTGGCTCGTACCCCACATCGCTTCATCTGCTGCCGCTGGGCGATGGAAATACCATAATCTTCACCGCAGACGACATAGCCGGCACAGTGCTGGTCAACGTTGTCTCGCCTCAGGGGATTGTCTACGCAACGCCGCTATATTCCGTTGGCGGGTCGCCCACGGGAATCGCCACTGCCGACCTGAATGGCGACGGCTTTCCCGACATCGTGATCACGGGCGGTTCCAGCGACATCTCGGTCGTGTTGGCACAAAACGCGCGGCAATTCAAAGCTCCCGTGGGTTATTCGCTCGGTCAACGCTCGCCGGGGCCGCAAGCTGTGGCGATCGGCGACGTCAACGGGGACGGCAAACCCGACGTGGTCGTGGCCAATGCAGGTGCCGGATATCCCACCACTTCCGGCCCGGGCTCAATCGACGTTCTCTTGGGAAATGGCGATGGAACGCTCAGGGCCCCTCTCAGCACGGTCGTGAATCAAAACACGGGAAGCATTGTGCTCGGAGACTTCAACCGCGACGGAAAGCCGGATCTAGCGGTCGCGGCATATGGAACCCTGCCGGGCGAACCCGGTTCCGATCCCGGAGCGCTGCTGGTCCTGCTGGGCAAGGGCGACGGGACTTTCCAACCACCGGTTTCCCTGCCGGCCGCAGGGCTGCATCCCGCCGCGGTCGCGGCAGCGGACCTCAACGGCGATGGCAAACTGGACATTGCCGCTGTGCTGGGTAGCACCTTCGGAGCGCCCCAAACCCTCGCTGTCTTTTTGGGTCAAGGCAACGGCACGTTCGCGGCAGCGCGCACCTTTCCGTTGCAAAGTACGAGCGAGGGCCTCGTTTCCATAGCCATCGGCGACTTCAATGGCGATGGCAAGCTGGATATCGCGACGGGCGGCGCTCCGCAAGTCGATATCATGCTGGGCGACGGCGCCGGCGGGTTCAGCGAGGGGCCGGCTTTGTCCGTAACGGACGGCACCGTAGCCGCGACCATGGATCTGAACGCCGACGGCAAGCTCGACCTGGTCCTTCTGAGCTGCTGCTTCGAGTCCGAAGGCTCGTACCTGCTGGGCAATGGCGATGGCACATTTCAACCCGCCGTGCATTTCTCGTCCGGGTCTTCCACCACCGCGATCGCGGTGACGCGCTTCAGCGGAAGCAATGGGCCGGACTTCGTGATGGCTCAGCAAGGCGGCACCTGGAGCCCATTTCTCGGTGCGACGTTTCAACTCGGCGCTAACACGCCCGCTCCCGCGTCTGACGCTCCCGCCTCCGGGAGCAGCAACTCGCAGAACTTCACCTTCACCTTCTCCGATAGCAGCGGCTATCAGAACCTCTCGGTGGTCGACGTCCTGATCAACAATGCCCTCGACGGCCGCCATGCCTGTTACATCGCGTTCGTTCCTTCCACCGCCACCAGCGGCTCGGTCTTTCTAATCGACGACGCGGGCGATGCCGGTGGTCCCTACCAGGGGATGGTGCTGCCGGGAAGCGGCACGGTAAGCAACGGGCAGTGCACCATCAATGGCGCCGGCAGCTCCGTCAACGGCAGCGGCAACAGCTTCACCCTAATGCTCTCCATCACCTTCCGCGCCGGCTTTACCGGCAATAAGGTCGTCTACACGTCGGCAGGCGATAAGTCGTCCACTAACTCCGGATGGCAGGCGCTGGGCACCTGGAGCGTTCCGGGCGCTGCGCCTGCTGGTCCGTGGGTGAGCGGGATGAACCCGGCGCGCAGCAACAGCCTGGGTCCCACCACTTATACCTTCACCTTCACCGACACCAACGGCTGGCAGGACATCTCCGTGGCCAACATTCTGATCAACGCCGCCATCGATGGCCGGCATGGCTGCTATCTGGCGTTCGTGCCATCGTCGAATTCGCTTCTGCTGGTGGACGATGCGGGTGATGCCGGGGGTCCGTACTCGGGCATGGCGTTGCCCGGATCGGGCGCCGTGAGCAACAGTCAGTGTTCCATTTCGGGCGCGGGAGCCTCCGTGAGCGGCAGCGGAAACACCCTGACGCTGACCCTGCCGATCACGTTCAGCCAGAGCTTCGCGGGCAACCAGCTGTTCTTCCTCGCCGCGCGCAGCAATACGGCGAATTCCAACTGGCAGGCTGTGGGATCTGTCTCGGTGCCGTGAGGACAGGCGGCGGGAGCCTTTGATTACTTTTCCATATCTTCGCCTAAAACCGCCGATGAATCGGCGGTTTCTTCGCGAGATCTATTGAAACTAAAGGGATTGTGCGTCGGTGACCGCCGATGCATCGGCGGTTCACTGCGTCTCCAGCCGGCCCCGTGCGCGGGCCGCAGGGGCCATTTGCGCCAGGTAGAAACACGCCAGGAGGCCCGTCCCGCTGAGCAGCACAAAGCTCTCCAACGAGAGCACCACGCGCGGGTCGCGAACGCCGCCGAACCACGAGCCGAGCGCCAGCAGCGCGGCGCCGGTAACCGCCATCCGCCCGGCCTCCAGCCACACGAACTCCCGCCGGTTCTCCAGAATTCCTCCCAGCGTCACCAGCCCCGAGAGGATAAAAAGGAAATACAGCACGTTGAGCCACGCAGCCTGTTTCGGCAGGACCGCCAGGAAATGGTAGTCGGCCGCGATCAGCGCGGCGGTCTCGCACAGCGCATAGGCGCTCATGGCCACGCTGCGGGGCGGATCGAACTGCGCGAAATCGCGGCGCGGATCGTACTCCGGCTTGGGGAATCGCGCCGCCACATCGGCCGGGCGCCATCCCGGCGGCGCGAACCACACGCGCAGCTTGTCGCCCCACGATCGCGCGTGCCGGCAGTCCCGCGCCATCGCCCAATAGTAGTGCAGGTTGGCCCACACGGGATTCCAGCTCTTCAACTGCCCGCGGATCCCGTAGATCGGCGGCTCGTCGTCCCGTTCCTCCTGAAAACTCCCGAACCAGTGGTCCCAAATGAGAAACACGCCCACGTAATTCTTATCCAGGTACATGTCGTTCTGGGCGTGGTGTACCCGGTGATTCGAAGGCGTCTGGATCCAGCGGTCGAGAAAGCCCAGCCGCCCGATGTGCCGCGTGTGCGGCCAGAACTGGTAAAAAAGTTGCGCCACCCCCACCATCAGAAACACGCCAATCGGAACACCGGCGAGCGCCATCGGAACGTAGAAAATCCAATTCAGCAGCGCGCCCGTGCCGGGCTGCCGCAGAGCCGTGGTGAGGTTGAACTCCTCGCTTTGGTGATGGACCACGTGCGAAGCCCAGAACAGGCCGACGGTATGGCCGAAGCGATGCTGCCAGTAATAGCAGAAGTCGTAGAGGACGAATGCGAACACCCAGGTGGTCCACTGGTTGGCTCCCAGATGGATGGGGGCGGCATGGTTCAAGGCCCACTCGTAGGCGAAGAGGCCCAGGAATGCAAAAAACACGCGCATGCCGGTGCTGATGATCCCGCAGCTCAGGCTGTTCAGAGCGTCGGCCAGGCGGTAGTAGCGGGTTCCGCGTACCAGGTCGACGGCGAATTCCAGGGCGATCAGCGCGAAGAATACCGGAATGGCGAGACCCACCGCGCGGCTGTAGGTGGCGTCCATGGGGTCATCATACCAGGGACCGTGTTTTACTCGTACCGCAGCGCCTGGATGGGATCGATCGCGCTGGCCCTGCGCGCCGGCAGGAATCCGGCGCCCGCCGCGACCAGGGCCAGGACCGCCAGCGCGCAGCCCGCCGACAGAACGTCGTGCGGCTGGACGCCGAACAGTTGCGAGGAGACGTAACGGCTCAGCAGAAAAGCGCCGGGCACTCCTACGGCCAGCCCGATGGCCAGCATGAGAAGCGCCTCCCGCATCACCATCCAGACCACCGCGGACTGCGCGGCTCCGAGCGCCATGCGCAGCCCGATCTCCCTGGTGCGCCGCGCCACCACGAAGGCCATGACGCCGTACAGGCCGATGGCCGCCAGCAGTGTCGCCAGCACCCCGAACGCCGCCGAGAGCGAGGCGATCAACCGCTCCGTGCCGAGCGTTTCGTCGAGCTGGTTGTCGAGCGTCTTCATCTCGTAAATCGGCATCGAACGGTCCAGCTCCTGCACCTTCCGGCGCACCGCCGCGAACAGGGGCTTCGAGCCCACCGACGATCGAACGTAGAACGACGCGGATGCGGGGAAGTCGGACTCGGCGAAGGGCACGAACGCCTGGCGATGCACGCCCTCGCGCGGGCCCTCGTACAACGAATCCGCCGCCAGGCCCACAATCTCGATGTCCAGCTTGGCGCGCAGCCCGCCGCCGAAGCCCACGTGCCGGCCGATGGGGCTCTTGTCGCCGAAGAAATGCGTAGCGAACTTCCGGTTCACGATCGCCACCCGGACCTTGCCGCCGTCGTCCCGGTGATCGAAATCGCGGCCCTCGAGCAGCGGCACGCCCATGGTCTCGAAGTAGCCGGGCGAGACGGCATTCATGAAGGCCTGCATGTCTTCGCCGTCCTTGGCCTGGTGTCCTTCCACCGACATGGAAGAGTCCCATTCGCCGCCGGCCAGCACCGGCACGATGGCATAGCCGGCGGACTTCACTCCGGGCAGCGAGCGGACACCGTTCAGGACCTGCTGGTAAAAGGCGATGACCCGCTCGACCTTATAGCCGCTGAGCGCGGGATCTATCTGGAAGGTGACCAGGTTGTCCACATCGCGGAATCCGGCGTCGGCCTGCTTCAGGTTGGCCAGCGTTCTGACGAACAGGCCCGCGCCGGCCAGCAGAAGAAAGGAGAATGCCACCTGCGCCGTCACCAGGCTTTTGCGCAGGATCACGGAGCCGCCGCCGCCGGTGACCGCTCCCACCACGTCCTTCAGCGTGTTCCACAAATCCAGGCGCATTGCCTGAAGCGCGGGCACCAGGCCGAAGAGCAACGCCGTGAGTAACGCCAGTGCTGCGTTGAAGGCCAGGATCCGCAGGTCAGGAACGGCGCGGAGCATCAGCGGCGAACCGCTCGCGGGCAGGAAGCTCAACAGCGCCCGGATGGTTGCCACCGAGAGCGCCAGCCCCGCCGCCGCCCCGGCCACCGAGAGGAGCAGGCTTTCGATGAGCAGTTGCCCCACAAGCTGCCGGCGCGAGGCTCCTACCGCCAGGCGCACGGCCACTTCCTTCTGCCGGGCGACGGCGCGCGCGATCAGCAGGTTGGCGACGTTGAAACAGGAGATCAGCAGCACCAGCCCCACCATGCACATCAGCACGATGAGCGGCGTCTTGTAGCTCTGCCGCAATTCGGAGTATCCGCCGGCGGCCGTTTCAATCCGGATCTTCCGTCCCAGGAAGCGGTCGCGGCTGAACTTCGAGAGGTCGCGGAGCTCCGGCTTGGTCAGCTCGTCCTGCAGGATCTGGAGAAACAGCGGCTGGAGCGAGGCCTGAGCCGATTGCACCGTGTAGCCCGGTTTCATACGCCCGAACATGTGAATCCACTGGCTGCGGCGGTCGCCGATCGCGTCCCACCCCGGCGTCATGATGGGCTTCATCTGGATCGGCACGCGGATCTGCGGGGCATTCGAAGGATCGAGACCGTTAAACCCCGCGGCCGAAACACCCACGATGGTCATCGGATAATTGTTGACGAGGATCTTCCTGCCGAGCACGCCGGGATCCGCCGCGAAGCGCGTCACCCAATACGGGTGGCTCAACACCACCGACGGATGCCCCTGGTACACCCGATCGTCTTCCTCCGGCGAAAATACGCGGCCGAGCGCGGGCCTCACCCCCAGAGCGTCGAAGTAATTGCCCGAGACGAGTTCCGCGTCGACGCGCTCCGTCTGTCCGGCAAAACTGATGGAAGCCGGCGTCAGGAACCGGCAAAAGACGTACGAAAAGGCCGGCGCCTTTTGCTGGAAATCCTGGTACATCGGATACGATGCCGCCCGGCTGCCCCGGTTATTGCCCATGTTCGGTCCGGTGGACCAGATCATCACCAGTTGCCCGGGACTGCGCACCGGCAATAGCCGCAGCAGCAACTGGTCGATCAGCGTGAAGATAGCGGTATTCGCCCCGATGCCCAACCCCAGCGAGGTGACCGCCACAAGCGTGAACAGCGGGCTGCGCCGCAGGTTGCGCAGCGCAAACTGGAGATCGAAAAGCAGCCGGCCCATCAAACTGTAGACGCGGGAGCGGCGGGGGGGTTAGCCGGCGCGCGGCGAAGCAGTGTCCGATAACTCTCGTATGCCGCGCCGGCAATCGCCGTCCAACTGAACCGTTCTTCCGCCGTTCGGCGAGCCTGCGCCGCCACGCTCGACCGCAGGGCCCCGTCCGACAGCAATTCGCCAACCGCGCGCGCAAAGGCCGCCCAGTCCGCTTCGATCAACGCATCCCGCCGGTGGCGCAGGCCCAGGCCAGCGCATCCGATCGGGGTAGTCACCACCGCCTTCCCGCACGCCATCGCCTCCAGCACCTTGATGTTGGTGCCCGCGGAGACTTCGAGGGGCACCACGACTACGGCCGCCGTGGCATACAACGGCCGCAAGTCCTCGACGAAGCCGTGGATTTGGATGCGGCCGTCGTCTTGGGGCAGCGCACTTTGGCGCGCAAATCGCTTCCAGAACTCCTCGTGCTGCGGCCCGGCCACCACGCGGAGGCGCACGTGCGGGAAGCTGCTCCACAACCACGGCATGACTTCTTGCCGGAGCTTTTCGAAGCCGATGATGTTGGGCAGGTGGCGGAACGAGCCTACGTAAAAGATCTCCGGAACGGGCGTGGCCTCGTCGCGTGGCTGGAAGCGCTCGATATCGACACCGTTGGCGATGGCAAACGTGCGTTCCGCCGGGCGCCGGCCCTCCCGTATGGCGGACTCGCGGTCCTCTTCCGAGACGGTCCAGACGCCATCGTAAACGCCCAGCCAGCGCCGCTCGAATTCCAGCCAGCGCTCGAATTCGCGCTGTGCCGCCACGCCGGCGCCCTTCTTATCCGCAAGCTGGCGGTAGAGGCTGAACGTGAGATCATGCTCCACGAGAATGGCCGGAATTTCCGGCGCAGCGTCCCGCACCGCCGCCAGGTGCGTATACTCGATTTGTAGAAGGTCCGGCTTCCACGTTCGGGCGACCTCTGCGACCAGCGCTCGCAGGCTGCGCGATTCGTGCTGGCGGACCTGGTCCGGCAGGTGTTCATCGGCGGATGGCCGCTCGTCCTTGTCCACCACGTAGACGTCGCGGAAGACATCGCGAAGCTTGTCGTACCGCACCACGTCCTCTTTCTCGCGAACCGCGGCCAGAACGAATTCCACGCGCCCGGACAGAGCGCGGCAGAGGTTGTAAATGCGGACGGCCCCGCCATGCGACAGCGGGTACGGCAGAAACGGCGAAACGATCAGGACCTTCAGGGACGCGGACCCACTGCAGTGCCCCGCCGCGCTGAAAGCGATCGACCCCCGCGAAAGGTCGGGTTCGCGCGGTCCCAGCCGGCGCACCGCTTTGTGCCATAGCAGGTGCGCCAGAAATCCCGTCTCCTGCATCGGCAGATCGGGCTGCTCGCGAAGCGCGCCGGCTTGTCCGGCGCTGTACGAGCGCCAACCCGCGGCGGCGGCCTTCCAGAACAGGATCATCCAGGCGGTTCCGGCCAGGCTGCAACGCGGGATGCCGAGCGCCAGAAGCATGCCGCGCTCCACCAGGATGCTAGAGGAAAGCGGCGCCAGCACCTGGCTGGATTCACCGGGTTGGAGCGTGCGGAACGGCGCCGCCGGAAACAGCAGCGGCTTCCAGGCGCGAAAATGGGTCTGCCTCGATACGGCGAAGGTGCGCTCCCGGGCGAACAGCGGCAGCATATCCTCGATGGCGTCGGGCGCCTGCTCGTTTTCCCTCCACAGCACCCAGCGCGCGTTGCTTGCCCGCACGGCTCGCTCCAGCCTGGCCGGGCTCCAGTGCGGGCCTTTCTGGCAGAAGCGCATGACTTCACCGCCCTCCGCCGGCGCGGCCGTAACTTCCAGAGGCTCGCTGCCATGCATGCGGTGGAAGAGACGATGTTGCAGCCCGCCGTGCGAGAACGAAAGCATCCGCAGCACCAGCGAAGCCAGCCACAACGCGACGCCGGTGGCCTCGTCCTTCACTCTCGTGACTGGACCGGAGCGCCAGATGTGGTACGAGGCCAGCAGCCAGCACCCCTTGGCCAGATCGCACACGCGCCCCCAGGCGCACGCCAGCGCGTCGCGCAGCCTGCGGACGCAGTGACCCAGGATGCGCGGCGGTGTGCCGGCCATGAAGTCGCCGTTGTCGTTGAACACCAGCGCGCGGAACGGCGGAATGAGGAACGGCGCCACCTTCAGAGGCCACTTGCCGCGCTCGCCCGTCCAGGTGGCCACGCCGATTGCCACCCAATGCGGCCACAGCCGCCGTTCCGCCTCCAGCAGCAGTGCCAGCGAACTGCGGTTCACACACACGACCTGGCACAGCGCTGCGGTCTCTTCCGATGGCGCGGCCTGGGAGAACAGCCAGATGGGCACGCCGGGCGCTCCTTCGCGGAGGTATGCCACCGCGCGATAGCAGCTTTCCGGATTGAACCCAAAGACGGCCGCTACCTTCGTTTCGCCCTTCCCGGCGAATCGCAGAAGCGAACGGAGCGCCCCGATCATCGACACCAATACATTAGCAGGTAGGACCAGCGGGGGTGCCCTCCGCGCCGACCGCTTACTTCAGCCGGTACACGCGGAAGCCGCGGATTTCGAAGTGACTGTCCACGGTGCGAAAGGCAAAACGGCCGCGGGTGTAGGGCTGCGGGTCGCGGAAGTCGAACAGCAGCCGGCCGTCGCAGTAATATTGAATGCGGCTTCCATCGGCCAGCAGTTGCACCCTCCGCCGCGCGTTGGGCTGGAGCAGCGTGTCCCGGCTCTGCAGATCGTGCTCGGGCAGCAACGGACGCAGTTGCGGATCGCCGATGTAGCGGCGAAACCGCGTGGTGGTGTCGGAGTTGCCGCCCTGGCCCACATAGTAGGCGCGGAGTTGATTGTAGTCGGCGAACGCTCCCGAGCGTTTGGTGGAGCGAACAGGTCGATGGGCGAGCGGGCGTCGGTGGCCATCCAGAAAGCGTTCATATCCGAGACGCGGTCGTTAGGCCCGCCGGCCTGGATCGGAGTGGCGTCGTAGCGGATCAGGACCGGGCCGCTCAGCACCGGCCGGAACCACAAAGTGCAGCCGCCCGGAACATCGATCTCGAGCGCGCCAGCGCGGGCTTGAACCTTGCCGGGCTTTTCGAGTTCGGCGGTCCACTGCGCGAGGCCGTGCGTGAAATCGTCGGAGTGGAGAAGCGGTCCAGTGGCGGGGGCTTGCCAGGCGCGGGCGGCAAGCGCCAGGATCAGGCAGACGGCCGCGCCGGGCCACGGTTGGCGCATAGGCGTCACGCAAGCGGCGGCTTGCCGGCTTCCACGCCGGCGCCTTTCAAGGCATAGGCGCACATCCCCGCCACCGGGCATTCGCCGCACGCTGGCCCATTGGTCTTGCACAGCGTCTTGCCGTGTTCGCGCAACAACAGGTGGGCCTGTGCCAGGTCCCGCGGCCGGTCCGGCAGCTCGTCTCGCAGGTCCTCCTGTACCGAACGGTAAGCCGCCCCGTAGTTCTTCTGCGGCCGGCCGTAGCCCACGCGGGTGAGCACGCGCAGCCCATTCGATTCGAGCGGCAGGCTCGCGCCCATTCCGCAGAAGAGCAGGATTTTTTCGGCGCCGGGTTCGCCGATGTTCGGGAATTGGTTCAACGCCCTCTTGGCCTTGTCATAGGGCAGGTCGAGAATGCGGTCCAGGCCGCCTTCGAACTGTGTGAGGGTGATGCGGGCGATCTCGCGCCAGCGGAACACGCGGGTCTCGGGACGCATGCCGCCCATCCTGGCCAGAGGCAGCAGCACAGCCTTGTCCGCTTTCCAGATGGCCTCGGCATTGAGCCCCACCTGCTCCCGCAGCCCCTCGAACACGGCCGCGCGGCGCTCGTCCGGCAGCAGGTAACAGGCGTTCTCCCACATCACCAGCTCGAAGGGCCCGCGCGCGGGAGGCAGCTCCGCCTGGCCGTAGTGACGCTTCAGATTCGCGATGAGCTTGCGAAACTCGGTCATGGGTTCGGAAAGGCGGCCGGGCGCGCGGCCGCGGTTGCCGCGGCGGACTCCGCCCGCTCCTATAGTATGCCGCGGCGGGACGCGCCGCTCCCGGGTCACTTCGCCCAGTAGATACCGACTTCTTTCGGGTCGCGCAGCGTAATCTTTCCCTGGGTGACGCTCACCTCCGGGCCGGATCCCGGGAGGGTTTGGAATTTCAGGCTTTCGGGCAGGCGCAGATCATCCACGTCGAGCGCGATCGGATTTGCGTTCCCCGCGCGATTGAGCACGACGAGCACGCGTTCCTCCGGAGAACTTCGCAGATACGCGTACTGGTCTTTATTGACCAGCAGTTGCACGAGATTTCCCTGACGGAGCGCCGGGTGGGCCTGGCGAACGTGCAGCAGGTCGCGCAACCAGTTGAAAGCGCGGGTGGCGTCCGGCCCGCGCCCCTCCGGAACGAACGCATTCACCGGGTCGCCGGGGAACCCGCCGGGGAAGTCGGCGCGGATGCTGCGGTCCGTGCGGTCGGCGCCGGCGCCCATCGCGATTTCGTCGCCATAGTAAAGATGAGGAACGCGCCGCGTGGTCAGCAGGAATGCCTGCGCCATGAGCAGCTTGGAAACGTCACCGCCGGCGATGGTCAGGAAGCGCGGCTGATCGTGGTTCCCGATGAACGCGACCAGCATCTCCGGGTGCTGGTACAGAAAATCCTGGGAAAGGATGTCGGTGAGCTGCGACATTGGCTGGCCCTCCGCGAACACTCTGCGGATGGCGCCCTCCAGCGGAAAATCCAGCATGCTCTTCAGCCGCGTGTCGACACCGAACCGGCGCACACCGCCGTCGAAAAAGGAGAGCACGGCCGGCGTAGGGGCGGTGATCTCGCCGACCACCACAAGGTCCGGATACTGGCGGTCGATGGCAGTCTGCCACTTCTCCCAAAAGGGGCGGTCCACATAGGGGTAGGTGTCCTGCCGGATGCCGTCGATGCCGCTCATGCCGATCCACCACAGGGCGTTCTGGATGAGGTAGTCGCTGACCAGCGGGTCGGTCTGGTCGAAGTCCGGCAGGTTTCCGGCGAACCAGCCCCGCAACGGCAGGTCGCGGCGCTTGGGCCGCGCATAAGGATCGGCCAGAGCGGGAATATCGAAATTGTTGCGCGGTTTGGGCGTGCGGGAAAGATCGTTGAACCACGTCGGCGTCGGCGGGTCAGACACCCAGGGGTGGCGCGGGCCGCTATGATTCGCCACCTGGTCCTGCACCACTTTGATTCCCATTTGATGGCACGCATCGACCAGGTTGCGGAAGTCCTTCATGGTTCCGAACCGCGGCTCGACATCGTAAAAGTCCACGGTGTGATAGCCGTGATAGGGGCTGGCCCCCGGCGAGGAGTTTTTGTAGATCGGGTTCACCCAGATGCCGGTGACGCCGAGTTCCATCAGGTAGCCGAGATGATCGCGGATGCCACGGAGGTCGCCGCCGTGAAATGCGTTGACCGCGCTGCGGTCGGCGGGGCGGGCGTATTCGGGCGGGCTGTCATTGGAGGGATCGCCGTTGGCGAATCGATCGGGCATGAGCAAGTAGATTACATCGGCGGCGCTGAAGCCCTGGAAACGGCCCTTGAGGTCCGGGGGTGCGTCCAGCGGGAAATCGAAGCCGGCGGCGCCCTGGCTGTTCTTCACGGCGAAGCGATAGCTGCCGGGCCGAACGGACGGATCGATAGTCACGTAGAGGAACAGATAGCGGCCGTCATCGGAGGCGTGCCGCACCTCTATGCGGAAGCCTTTGGCCGCCGACACGGCGGCGCCCTTCAGATCGGCGCCGGTCAACAGGATCTGAATCGGGTTGCGCGTGTGGCGGACCCACCAGTTGGGAGGCTCGACTTTGTTGACTGACGGTGCAGCCGGCGAGACGCCAATCAGCGCCAGGTACAGGATGAAGAGACGTCTGCTCACAACCCGCAATATATCGCGTGGCGTGTGCCGCCGGTAGTCAAAGCGGCAAGTCTCCGGCGGGACGGATTACGGCGGCCGGGAGCCGGCCGCGGCCACCGGGTTGGAATGGAGGTTCCAGGCACGCTCCAGGACCGTGGCCAACTGGGCCAACTGCATGGGCTTACTCAGGTAGTCGTTCATTCCGGCTTGAAAGCACTGGTCCACGTCTTCACGCATGGCGTTGGCCGTGAGAGCAATCACCACTGGTTGGCGCCTTGGCGGCAGGGCTTGGCGGATTCTCCGCGTGGCTTCCAGCCCGTCCATTTCGGGCATCATCACGTCCATCAGGACGACGTCGTAGTCCCGGCCTTCGAGGGCTTTCACACACTCCAGGCCGTTTCCGGCGAGATCCGCGCGGCAGCCCAACCTTTGGAGCAGCAGCAAGCCCACTTTCTGATTGATGTGGTTGTCCTCCACCAGAAGGAAGCGCAACTGACTGAAGGGGCGCTCCCCGGTCAGCGCCTCGGGCGCCGGAATCCGATCCACGGTGCGTGCCGGGGCCTGCCCCAGCGCCTCCAACATGGCGTCGCGCAATGGTTCTTCCTTGACGGGCTTGACCAGACAAGTTCTGACCGCGGGATTCCCCCGGGCCTCGCCGACGGAGCCGAGCGAGGTCAGCAGCAGCACCGGAGGCGCCTCGCTCCCCAGGCGGCGCCGGATCTCTTCCGCCAGCTCCAGGCCGTTTTGTCCGGGCATGTGCATATCGGCAAGAACCACGTCGAAGGGCGCTTCGGCGCCGAGGCAGGCCAGGGCTTCGCGCCCGCTCCCGGCAACCGCAGCGATCATGCCCCAGGAACCGGCCCGGCACTGCAGGATCTTGCGGTTGGTTTCGTTGTCGTCCACCACCAGCACCCGGCGTCCGGCCAGCGACAGTGCGCAATCCAGCACGCGTGGGGCCTCGGTGATCTCTACAGCCTGCATCGGAATCCGGACGCGGAAAGCGCTTCCCCGTCCGAGCGTGCTTTCCACCGAGATCGATCCCCCCATGGTCTCCACCAAACGGCGGCTGATGGCCAGGCCGAGACCTGTGCCGCCAAACCGGCGCGTGGTGGAAGAGTCCGCCTGGGTGAACGCCTGGAACAGGTTCTCGACGCGGTCTTCGGGTATGCCGATGCCCGTATCGAGAACATCGAAACCGATCTCGTGCCGGCTGTCATCGAGGGGATGGGCAGTCACCATCAGAACGACTTCTCCGCGCTCCGTGAATTTCACCGCGTTGCCGAGCAGGTTGACCAGCACCTGCCGGAGTCGGGTGACGTCGCCCAGAACCGCCTTGGGCACTTCGCCGGAGACGTGATGGATGAGCTCGAGCCGCTTGCGCGACGCCTGGCTGGTGACCAGGTCGACCGCCGATTCGACACAGTGGCGCAGGTCCAGCGGCAGGTTCTCCAGTTCCATGCGGTGAGCTTCGATCTTGGAGAAATCGAGGATGTCGTTGATGATGGTCAGCAGGTTGTCGCTGCTGAGCCGGATGGTCTCGACAAAGTCCCGCTCTTCGGGAGGCAGGTTCCGGTCCAGCAGCAGGCTGGTCATGCCCACGACGGCATTCAAGGGCGTGCGGATCTCGTGACTCATGTTGGCCAGGAAGCCGCTCTTGAAATGGCTCATCTGCTCGGCCTTTTCCTTGGCTTGCGCCAACTGCCGGGTGCGTTCGCTAATGGCCTGCTCCAGTTCGCGCCTGTGCGCCAGCTCGAGGCCCAGCCGCCACTTCCAGCCCAAACGGGCACACGCAGCCAGGCAGGCTGCGAAAAGCGCGAAGGCCCAGGGGGTCATCCACCACGGCCGATCCACGGAGAACGAAAACTGATCCTGCGATGAGGGGAGAGCCCCGGTTTCATCGGCCGCCTGAACCTCGAAGGTGTAGTCCCCCGGTGGAAGGCTGGCATACTGTACCTGGTGCTGATCCGTCAGTTGCCACGCATCGTTCAAGCCCCTCATCCTGTAGCGGAACCGGATGGAATCCTCGTAGCGGTAGGTCAGCGCGCTGAAACTCGCCAGCAAGGTTCCTTCCCGGTGGGAAACCCGCGCGGGACGCCCCGGCTCGAAAGCCCGGTTTCCCAGGCGCACGGCAGTCAGAATGGTCCGAATATCGCCATTGCGGGAGTCCGTGGCCGGCGTCAGGTGATGGGCCAGGCCGCGGCTGGTGCCGATCCAGACGCTGCCATCCTCGTCCGCCCAGAATCCGTTGGTGTCGCAGTCTTCCCAGATGAGTCCCGAATTCCGGCCGTAGTGCGTCCAGCCGCCGTCGTGGAATACGTCCACTCCCGCATCGGTGCCGGCCCAGAGCCAATCGCGCCGGTCGAGCCCGATGGAGTAGACCTTGTCCGACCCCATCCCTCGACCCTTGTCGAAGTGCTCGACGCGAAGATGGCCGCCGGATTCGAAAATGCGCGAGATCCCGTGGGGTTCGGCGTACGCGATCCAATAGCTGCCCTGTGCTTCGGCGATGGCCAGCACCCCGGCATCGCGCAAGCCGTCCTGAACTCCGAACCGTCTCCACACCCCGCGCTCCCGCAGCAGCAGGCCTTCCGAAGCCGGGATCCAGAGCCGTCCCTGCTTGTCAGCCAACCCCTGGTAGTAGCGTTCGTTCGGCACGCTTCCCGGAATCTGCACGCGCTCGAAGCGCAGCCGCCCGCGATCTGAGGAGCCGCGATACAAGGCTCCAGTCACGCTGACCCAGAGCGTCCCGTCCCGGTCTTCCACGATTCCCTGGATCACGGTCTGTTTCAGACCCGATTCCGGCCCGTAGGATTCGCGCAAAGCTCCGTCTCGATCAAACCGGCTCAGCCCTCCGGGGCTTGTCCCCACCCAGACGGTTCCGTCGCTGGCCGTCGCAATGGCCCTCGCGCGCGCCCCCGGCAGGCCGTCTTTCGGCGAAACGTTCTTCCACTCGGGGGAACCCCGGGGGCGAATGCTCAACCCTCCGGCAGTACCGACCCAGAGACCTCCCCACCGGTCGCGGCGGACGGCCCAGATGGTGTCATTCAACAGGCCGTCAGCTTTGGTCCATGCCTCCCATTCGCCATATCCCAGCCATCGGGAAATACCACCGCCTCGTATCCCCATCCAGATGGATCCCTCGTGGTCCACCAGTACGCCGGCGACCGACTGGCTGACCATACCGGCGCCGGCCGTAATCAGTCTCCCGCGCCCGCCTTCGAAGATCATCAACCCTTCGTCGGTCGGTACGGCGACCTCGCCCGCGGGCAACAGTTCCAGCCGCGCCGCGGCAACGTTCGAGAACGGCACTCCCTGGCTCATCGTTTCCACGCGGGACGCGCCCCGGCGCCAAAGGTACAGCCGCCGGGCACTGCGGATCCACGTGTCCCCGCGCCCATCCACCAGCACGCTGTTCCAGGAATCCGGAGGCAACGCCAGCCGCGAGCCAATCTGTTCGACGCTCCCGCCATTCGGCAGGCGGCACAGATCCTGCTCGCAGCCGAACCACACTGTTTCCGTGCGGTCGATGTAGACGCCCGCTGCCGGCAGGCGGCTGAGCCACTCCTGGCGCATCTTCCCCGCGGAATCGCGCTCGAGCCGGAGCAGGCCGAGTGCCGACGCTGCGTAAACTCGCCCCCGCCCGTCTACCACCAGACTCGAATTCCCCATGATTTCCGGCCGCGCCACACCTTCGGGTGATTCCAGCCGATTGCCGTGGACCACTGCGAGACCCCGCCGCGTCCCGATCCAAACGGACCCGTCGGGCGCAGCCGACAGCGCCTGAATATCGAGACTGCCCAAGAATGCGGCATCGCCCACCTGGTGGAAACGCAGCCCGTCGTACCGGTACAACCCCGATTGGGTTCCCACCCAAATGTAGTGTTCCTTGTCTTGAGCGATACTGTTTACCGCCACGTTGGAAAGGCCGTGCTCCTGAGCATATTCCTTGAACGAGTAGCGTTGTGCCTCGGCCCGATGGGCGGAGAAAAGACCGGCGGCGCAGAACACCAGCAACGCCCATCGCCGGTGTACGCCGAACGCCGGCCGCCTCTCACCAGCGAGGCTTACCATCCGGCGAAGCGACTTCGTCCCTTTCACGCTAGGTATATCGGCTGGAGGACGCGCCGCCGTTAGCCCTGCACCCGACAAATCTCGAGGAACCGCCCCCCAGGACGTGGTTTTGACCTGGCGCCACTATCTCCGGGGCGCTCCCTTACAATTTTTCTTGAAATCGTCGTCCGGGATGTCGAGACTGCGCCGCGTGCTCCGACTGACTCATGAAAGCGCGCAAACGCGTGCGAAAATCGAAAGGAGCGGGAAGACATGAAGTACATTTTGATGATGAATTGCCCGAAGTCGGGTTATGACACGTTTGGCGCCTGGCCGAAAAAGGACATCCAGGCGCACATCGCGTTCATGCGTGATTTGGACAAGGCTCTCCGCAAATCCGGAGAGTTGGTGTCTGCCGAAGGCCTGGCTAGCCCGAACGAGGCGAAGCGCGTGCGAGCTGGAAAGGACGGCGCACCGATCACCGACGGAGTGTTCCCGGAGTCCAAAGAGTTCCTCGCCGGCTACTGGATCGTGGACGTCGAGAGTCCGGAGCGAGCCTATGAGATCGCCGCCCGAGCGTCGGCGGCGCCGGCTCCGGGCGGGTCGCCGATGAACATGCCGATCGAAGTGCGCCAGGTGATGAGCGGGCCGCCCGAAGAATTCCTGTGACGCCGAGGCTGTTGGACGACCGTTCCGAGCATCTGTTGCGCGAACTCGCGCCGCAGGTGCTCGGCGCGGTTGTCCGCCGTTTCCGCGACTTCTCCGCCGCCGAGGACGCCGTTCAGGAGGCATTGGTCGGGGCGGCCATTCAGTGGCCGCGGGACGGCCTTCCCGAGAATCCTCGCGGCTGGCTGATTCAGGTCGCCTCCCGGCGCATGGCCGATCACCTGCGCAGCGAAATGGCCCGCCGGCGCCGGGAAACCGGCGCTGCCATGCAGCCCGACCACCTGGCGCCTGCGGCCGGCGTGGAAAATGAAACGGATCAGGACGATACGCTCATCCTGCTCTTCATGTGCTGTCACGAAGCGCTGACTGTGTCGTCGGCCATCGCCCTGACGCTGAGGGCAGTGGGCGGCTTGACCACGGCCGAAATCGCCCGCGCGTTCCTGGTGCCTGAGGCGACCATGGCGCAGCGGATCAGCCGGGCCAAGCACAGCATCAAGGCTTCCGGCGTGCCATTCCGCTTGCCGTCCAGCCAGGAATGGGCCCAACGGCTCCGCGCCGTGCTGCACGTGCTCTATCTGATCTTCAACGAAGGCTACACGGCGAGCGTCGGCCCACAGTTGCAGCGACCCGAGCTGTCCGGCGAGGCGATCCGGCTGACGCGGTCCGTTCACGACTTGCTCCCGGACGATGGCGAGGTCGCGGGATTGCTGGCGCTCATGTTGCTGACCGATGCGCGCCGCGCGGCGCGAACTTCGCCCGACGGCGAGTTGATCCCGCTCACCCAACAGGATCGAGCCCTGTGGGATCGGAAGGAGATCTCCGAGGGCATCGCGCTCCTCACCGCCGCCTTGCCAAAGGGGCCGGTTGGCGCGTACCAGCTACAGGCGGCCATCGCCGCCGTTCATGACGAAGCGGCCCGGGCCGAAGATACCGACTGGCCGCAGATCCTGGCGCTGTATGACCTCCTGAAACGCATGTCGGACAATCCCATGGTGACGCTCAATCACGCCATCGCCGCGGCCATGGTGCACGGCCCGCCCGCGGGACTCGAGCTGCTGAATGCGCTCGACGCCGATGGACGGCTGGCCGGCCATCACCGACTCGATGCGGTTCGTGCCCATCTGCTGGAGCTGGCCGGAGACCGTCAGGCCGCCATTGCGCACTACCGGACCGCCGCCGGCCGTACGACGAGCCTGCCGGAACGGAATTACCTCATCACCCAGGCCGCCCGTCTCAGGGAGAGCACATCGGACCCGGCATCCGGCGATTCCACGTGCTGAAGCCCCTCACCGAGTTTCTTCTTTGCTCTGCCGCCAGGTGTTGGCCAGGGTGGCGCCGAGGATGACGGCGCCGCCCGCGAGCGGCCAGGCGCCCGGCCGTTCCCCGCGCACCAGCCAGGTCCACAGCGGATTCAGGGCGGGCTCGGCCATCAGCAAGGTGGCGGCCTGGAGCGCCGGCACGTGGCCCATGGCCCGCGTCAGGCAGAAATACGCCACCCCGATCTGCACCACCCCCAGATACAGAATGATCGCGAGATTGTGCCCGGTCCCGGCTCCCGCTCCGGCCGCCACCGGCAATGCCAGGGGGAGCGTGGCAACGCTCGCCAGGACATTCCCGAGCGCAACCGTGGCGACCGCCGCGTCCCGATTGCCCCGCCGCGCGAGCCACCGCAGCCCGGCCAGCATCAAAGCATAAGCCAGTGCGCTGGAGGCGGCGATGAGGTTGCCTTTCGCCGGGTTTGGAGCGGTCTCGAGCGCCGGCTCGCTTCCCAGGAAGAACACCGCCATCCCCGCCAGCACGGCAGCGATATACAGGAAATCCGCCCGCCGGGCCGGCTCGCCGAGAAGCACCGGACCGAGCAGCAGCAGGTAGAGCGGCGCGGTGGATTGCAGGAAAATGGCGTCGGCCCCGGTGGTCAGCCGGTTCGCCAGGACGAACGTGATCAACGTGGCCGCGTACGCCGCCGCCACCGGGACGATCCGCCACCTCCACCCGCGGCGAGCCTCGGGCAAAACCAGCAGCAGCACCGCGGCCGCTACCGCCGAGCGGAAGCAGGCGATCTGCCAGCCCGTCAGAGTAGCCGATTTGATGGCCGCCCCGCCGGTGGAAAAAAGCACGGCGGCGGCCAGCAGCAGCGCGCGATAGCGCAGCGCCGGCTGGGTCACTCGACGGGCACGTGCGTGCCCTTGGCCTCCTCGCGAGCCAGGTGCGCGATGCGTTCATCGATCAGGCTGCGCAATCCCTTGAGAAACTCGATGCGGGAATTCCGGAAGTGGTCGCGCGCGACTTCCGACCACAAGTGTTCCAACAGCGGCATGGCGGTCGTGCAAAAAAAGCATCCGGGCTTTTGCTCCGCCCCGGCGACGGTGGCCTTGTCTTCCATGTCAGCTCTCCTTCATCTCCACGGTCAAAACTCTATTCTCCAACTTTGCCCGGCTGGGCGAAAGGGCGGTCATCGAGGTAGGCAGCCCGATGTGGCGCCGCAGCGTCCCGATCTCCACCACCAGCTCGTCGCCTTTCTTGAACAGCCCGATTTCGCCCTTCACGGCAAACGGCAATTGCAGCCGGACCTCGTAATGCCCGTCGCGCTTGCTGAAGGTGTAGGGCGCCTCGGTGCGGCTCACCGCGGCCGGATCTTCCTTCTCGCCGTACAACGCGTGGGCCAGCTCGTCCAGGCGCTCGCGGCCCAGCACTTCGTGGGTGAACAAAGGCACCCGCTTCACCGGAACCGGCGAAAAGTAGGAATCGATCTCCTCCAGGATGCGGCCCTGAGACAGGCGCCACTCCTGGAACCAGGCGTCGGTAACCGCCATCGGCAGAACGCGGTTGACGATCACCCCGTCCACCGTCAAGCCGTGCAGCGAGAAATAGACGAACGCCCTCTGGGTCTCGCGCAGCACCATTCGTTCCGGGTTCGTCACCAGCCGGACGCTGGTGATTTTGGGGTTTTCCAACAGCTCGCCGATACCGTCCAGCTTGCCGAACAGGTCCTGGATGTTGGCGAAGTAGCTGTCGGTCGGCAGCTCCACCGGGGAAACGCGATTGGCCAGCGGCCGCACCGCCTTCAGAATTCCCCGCTGGAACGGAAAAATGTGCTTCATGTACCATTCGAGCGTGGTCGGCATGCTCACAAACCGCATCGACTCGGCCGTGGGCGCGCAATCCAGAACGATGGCGTCGTAGCGCTGCTCGCGCCGGAACTGGTTGACGTACATCATGGCGCTCAGCTCTTCCATCCCCGGCAGGATCGCCAGCTCCTCGGCCTCCACGTCGCTGATCCCCGTAGTGCGCAGCACCGAAATGACGTAGGAGGAGATCTCCCGCCAGTGGCGCTTGATTTCCTTTTGGATATTGACTTCGTGAATGGCCAGGTGGCCGTCGATGGGGTACGGGTCGCCGGTCTTGGAGTGGAACAGGTCGGTTTCGAGGTCGAAGGCGTCCGCCAGGCTGTGGGCGGGATCGACGCTCATCACCAGGGTTCGGTACCCCAAACGGGAAAGTTGCAGGCCGGTGGCGGCGGCCAGACTGGTCTTCCCGACCCCTCCTTTACCGCTGAAAAGCAGAATGCGCATATTTTGATTTTACCGCCGGCCTAAAGCTTCCCCTCGTTTTTGCCGATCAATTGCGTATGTTTGAGTGGAAAGACGAATACAGCGTTAACATAGTCTCCATCGATGCCCAGCATCGCGTCCTCTTTCAGATTGCCGGGGAATTGCACGCCGCCATGGCAGCGGGACAGGGCAAAGCCGCCTGTGCCAAAGTGCTGAACCGCCTGGTCCAGTATACGGCGTCGCATTTTTCGCATGAGGAGCGCCTGATGCGCGAGCGCCACTACTCCGATTTCGACGCCCACAAAGCCCAGCACGACGCGCTCACCAAACAGGTGCTGCAGTTCGAGGCCGATTACAATAACGGGCAGGTGATGCTGACCGTCCAACTTATGCAATTCCTGCAGGGTTGGCTGACGAACCACATTCGGAACACGGATACCAAGTACGTGCCTTACCTCGCCGGGAAAATCACCGCGCCGGCCGAGCCGCTGAAACTCGAGCCCACTATGCGATGAGCCATCGAATTAACGCGGCGGTCCCGCCCGTCTTTCGATCCCGAACAACTTGTGGTATTTTTCGGGCAGACGCGTGCGCCGCAGGTCCCGCGTCAGAAAGATGTGGCGCGTATAACCGGTCGCCAGTTTGCGGTCGTTTTCGGCCAGCCGCATTTCATAGGAGAACGTCACCATCCGGTCGCCGGCCTGGCTGATCCACGCTCGGACGATCACCTCGTCGTCGAATCGGGCGGGCGCCGAGTAACGGCAGTTGGCTTCGGCCACCGCCAGCAGGATGCCGTCGTCGCGTTCCATGTCGCGGTAGTTGAAACCGCATGCCTTGCAGAGTTCCACACGGCCCACTTCCATCCAAACCAGAAAATTGGCATAGTAAACCACCCCCATCTGGTCGGTCTCGGCATAGCGCACTCGGATGCGCGTTTCGGCGGCGGGTGTCATGCGGGAAAACGCATTGTAACCCGGATAGCCGGCGTCCTCGGCTCCTGGCGGCAAACTCAACGGATCACGCCCTTGCGGATCGCGTACAGGATAAGCTCCGCCGTACTGTGCAGGTTGAGCTTCTGGAGGATGTTGCCGCGATGCGTTTCCACGGTGTACAGGCTCAGGTTCAGCAGCGTGGCTGCTTCCTTGTTGCTCTTGCCTTCCGCCAGCAACTGCAGGATCTCGCGCTCCCGGGTCGTCAGCAGCTCGTAACTGTCCTCCACCTTGCGTTCCCGCATCTGGCGCATGTAGTCCTCCACCAGCATCTTGCTGATCGCGGGACTGAAGAAAGCCTTGCCTTCGCCCACGGCCTTCACCGCGTCGATCAGGTCGTGCTCGGCCGAGTCCTTGAGCAGATAGGCGTTCGCGCCGGCCTTCAGGGCCTTCAGCACGTAGGCCTCGTCGGCGTGCATGCTCAGGAACACGATCGCCACGCGCGGCAGCCTGGCGGAAATCTGGCGCGCGGCCTCGATCCCGTTCAGAATCGGCATCGCCACGTCCAACACCACCACGTCGGGCCGATGCTCTTCGGCCAGCGCTACCGCCTGGCGGCCGTCGGCGGCATCCGCCACCACCTGGAAACCAGGGTAGCTCTCCAACAGCAGCCGCAGGCCCTTCCGCACCACCGTGTGATCGTCGGCCAGGACGATTCGTGTCGGCTTCATGCCACCGTCTCCACCAGCGGCAGCGTGATCCGCAGCACGGTCCCTTGCCCCGGCTGCGATTCCACGGTGAATGTGCCGCCCAGGTGGCTCACCCGCTCCTCGATTCCCAGCAGGCCCATGCCGCGCTGCCGCCGCGCGTCGAAGCCCTTGCCGTCATCCGTGATGGCCAGCATGAGGCACTCCGCCTCCTGGCGCACCATGACACTCGCATGGTGCGCGCCGGCGTGCTGCACGATGTTGTGCAGACCCTCCTGCACGATGCGATAGACGCAGGTCTTGTGCTCTTCCGGCAGTTCCTCGGAGACCTGCCCGGCATCCACTTTGATCCACATTCCGCTGCGCCTCCCGACTTCGCGCGCCTGCCACTCCAGCGCCGGCACGAGGCCCAGGTCGTCCAGCATCGACGGCCGCAGCAGCAGGGCCATGTTGCGTACCCCGCTGATGGAGTTCTCCACCTGGAGCTTGATCTCGCCCGCCTTGGCCGCCACACGGTCCAGATCGCCCGCACGAATCAGCGCGGAGAGGTTGGCCATCTCCACCAGCACCCCCGTCATCGCCTGGCCTACCTCGTCGTGCAGTTCCCGTGAGATCGAGCGCCGCTCGTCCTCCTGCGCCGCCACCAGGCGCGCGGATAACTGCTGCAATTTGGCCCGTGCCCGCGCCATCTCCCGAAAGTGGGCCGCGGTTTCCGTCTCCAGGCCCAGGATCTTGCGAATGCTGAAAATGGCCAGCAGCAGTCCCAGCCCGATGGTCAGCCCGATGATGCCCGTCAGCCGGCGGCGGAATTGCGAAAATGTCCCCTCCGCCCGCACCTTCGCGGTATTCAGTTGCGTTTCGTCGATGGCGCCGATCTGGTCGGCGATCCGCAGCATGGCCTGGCGCCGTGGAAACACCTCGTCGCGAAGAAACGGGAAGCCGTCCCTCTTCCGCTGACCGGTTGTCCAGCCGAACACCGGCTCGAGCACCTTCCAGTACCCCGCCAACGCCCCGGTCAGCAATTGAAAGGGCTGCGATTCCTCGGCCGTCAGCAGCGTGCGATACTCTCCCAGCGCGGTCTCCATGTCTTTCCGTGTCTCCAGGAGACTGTAGCGGTGTCCCTCCGCCCGCCCGCTCTCCGGTTCCAGCAGGTAGTCGCGGACATAAGTGCCCGAGACGTACAGGTCCGCCCGGATCTGCTCCAGCAGGCGCGTCCGCCTCAGGAAATCCTCGCGGATGCCGTCGTTAGAGGTCTGAATCCGCCGCAGGGTATGGAGGCTGTCGATGCCGGCGAAGGCCATGAGGAGCAACAGGCCGCCGAATCCGGCCATCAGCACGAATCGGCTCTTCATATTCGTTTGCCTCGCGTTCTCGCTTCGAATATGATCGCACGCCCTGTTCCAGAGCCGCGAATCTCAGGGCTTCGTCTCCACTTCGAGCAGAAAACCGCGCAGGTCTTCGAAGGAGATCGCCCACGCGGTGCTCGGCGATTCGTAGCCCTTCAATTCCACTTCGTGGCGTTCGAACGGGCGCGCCTCCGCCAGCGCCAGCTCCTGAAAACTGCGCTCCCCGAGGGCCACCCCCAAGCCGATGGTCTTGGTGGCGGCCTCCAGGCGGAAAGCCGCGTTGACGGTGTCGCCCAGCGCCGTGAAATCGGTTCCGCCCAGGATGGCGGATCCGGTGTTCACGCCCGCGCCGATGCGCAGCGGACCGGGCAGCGGCAGCGCGCCGCTGATCTCCGCGGTAGCCGCTTGAATGTCGTCCACCGCGCGAAGCGCGCGCAGCAGGTCCCCCCGGACACTCGCGGCGTTGTCGTGAACCCACACCGCCATCACCGCGTCGCCGATATACTTTTGCGCCCAACTGCCCAGCCTTTGGGTGGCCTGTCCCACCCGCAGGAACCACGTGCCGATCGTCTGCGACAGCAGCGCCTCGGACACGCTGCGCGCCAGCGGCGTGAAGTCGCGGATGTCCACCACCACGATGGTGGTCAGAGTGTGGCTGTGCAGCGCCGTCGTGGGCGCATTGCGCGTATCCGTGGCCGGTGCGGCGGCGGCCGCGGAGGCATTCGCCTGGTTGTGGAACACCAGTTCCTGATCGCCGAAAACCAGCCGGTCCTGGTCGTTCAGCACCACCGGCAGGCTCACCCGCCGGCTGTTGACGAAGCTTCCGTTGCGGCTGCCCAGGTCCACCAGTGAGAAGTCGCCCGTGTCCCGCCGTTGAATGAGCGCGTGCAGTCTCGACACCGAGCGGCTGTCGAGCATGACGGCGCAGCCATCGCCCCGCCCGATGGCCCACGATTGCCCGCTGGCCAGGTCAAAACAACGTCCGCCGGCCTCATGGATCAGATATGTGGCTTCACTCGGCTGCTGCACTGATCACCAATTTAGCAGACAGCCGCGGTGTTACCGGGCTGCGGCCGGGGTATCCCCAGGGTCGAAAATCCACCCTCAACCGGCGCCGGAGACCGCGTGCATAGGAGTCGAACCGCTCTGTACCAGGACTTTCTTATTTCGTTCGGTACAGATGGTACAGATAAATACACAGAAATTTTGTGCGTCCGGCTACAATATATTCGCACGGAAGCACCGATAGATTTAGCAGGACTAGAACTGGATGTCCATCACCTACATTTTTATTTACCTGCAATTGTTGGACCTGCTGACCACGTTCGTGGGCTTCAAGATGGGCGCGGCGGAGGCCAGCCCCTTCATCCGCATCCTCATGCATCTAGGCCCGGGGTTCGGCGTGGCCGCGTCCAAGGTGCTGGCATTGGGACTGGGCGGACTGTGCGTCTATACCCGCAAGAAACATATCATTCGGTGGATCACATATTGGTATGCGGGGTTGATCATCTGGAATCTGATGGTCATGCTGGCCGCGCCGGGGCCGCAATTGTAAACCCGCCGGCTCGCAGCTCTCCCGTCAGCCCCGCACGAACCAGGACGACGTGAGGATGAAGAGCACGATCACCACGGCATCCACGGTGATGCGGCGCCACGGAATCGGTCTCGCGGACGGCAAATTCAGGAATTCGGCAACAGATCCACTAAAGTTTTCCAGCGTGTAATTCCGCATGGAGATCCTGCTTTCAGACTTCTGACGACCATCTTTCCGTCATTCTCGAGGTCCACTTTATACAGCGGCAAATCGCCCTGCTTTACCACGTATTTCCCCGTCTGCATGTCCCAGGAATCGCGATAGGTGGCGGCCACGAACGGATTCTGCCTCACCGCCCGGAGCCGGAATTGCGCGGTGGATGCCTCGTAATTCGCATAGCTGTAGCAACGCCCCACGCAGATCCGGTCGATCATGTGGGTCAACGCGTTGGTCCGCATGTCGGTGTCGGTGATCGGACTCACCACCCGCTGGCCGGGAGCCAGCTGCGTCACCACGTCCTCCATCCGGTCTTCGAACGAGTTCAAGGCGCGCTCGTCACTGTAAACAAAACCGAAAAAGGCGAATGCCACGGCCACTAACGCGTACCGTTCCAGCCGGCGCGGGCGCACCGTGCCCAACAGCGCGCAGATGCACACGGCCACCCCCAGCGACATCCGCTCGGCGATGTAGCTCAGGGCGTGAGCGAATCCCGGAATCAGAACCGTGCTCGGCAGGATGAACACCACGGCGGCGCTGATGACGCAGAGGTGAAACGGGATAGAGCCGGCCACTTGCTGCACTCCGGAGCCCCGAACCAGGCCGGCGAAGAGCAGTCCCCACACCGCCAGCAGGCCCATCAGCACGAGGTAATACTTGGTGTCGAAGACCCAAAGCTGGTCAAGCCCCGTGGTAAAGGTCACCTGCACCGGCGACCAGCGGGTCACCAGCAGATGCCCGACGATGCCGTGGAAGACAGCCAGTGCCAGGACAAATCCCGTCGTGAGGCAGACGCGCCCGGCCGCGGTTTGCCGGCGGGCCGCCAGCACATACGTCAGCAGGCCGATGGTCCAGACTACCGGCAGGGCATGCGCCAGGAAAGCTGGAACCAGGATCCCGATGGCGGCGCCGAGGCGTCGCGGGGTCGACTTCCACGCCGCGGCCAGCGCCCAGAAACACAGGCCCAGGCTCAGGTAGAAGTTGAAGAAGCCCATGTGGAAGACCCATCCGTAGGCCAGCATCGAGATGCACGGCATCAGGTGCCACGAGCGGCGGCCGGCCACCACCGAAACGAACGCGAAGGCCCCCCACACGAAGATCAGGACCGCCAGGGACACCGCGATCCGCTGCGCCGCCTCCGCGCCAAATACGCGGAACAGGCCGCTCAGTATCCAATCGAAAAGCACGTTGGTCCACTGGCGCACCACTACCAATCCCGGCGTTCGGCCTTGTTCGATCAGCCTCACCAGCCACGCGTTGTAGATGTGGCTGGACAGGTCGCCGGCCTGGAGCCGGGGCTGCCAGTAGCACGGCGTCAGTAGCGCGATCGAGGTCAGGATATAGCTGTAGGGGCTGTGCCAAACGGCTGCAATGTGGTCCTTCATGGGTTTGCCTCCAGTCGCAGGGCCGGAAAGTCGGGCGGCAGGGCGAACGGCGTGGCCACCTCCGCCAGGCTCGCGCCGGTCTGGCGAATGTTCACTTCATCGATGCGGCCCTCGCTTTCCTCGGCTGCCAGCCGCAAATACCCGATCTGGTACGGGTCGATTCGCATGATGCGGCAGCATGTCGCATCCACCGCCACCGGATCGTTCCCCGCCACGAGGACGCCAGCATGCTTGGGAGTGCCTTGAATGGGCCCGTTCCCTTCCATGCCGACAATGCCGTCCACGATCGCGAACTGCCTGGGAAACACGGCGTGCAGGTCGGCGATCGACTCCGCAATGCCGGCCCAATGGAGCACGTTCTTGGGCCATCCGTAGATGCCGCTGGGCACCACTCCGAAGAGATTCTTCATGGCCAGCGTCGCACCGGTCCAGTGATGGGTCTTCATCTTGGGAATGGAGATCAGCAGATCGGCCCCCAGCGCCGTATTGGGAAGATACAGGTTGTCCAGCCGTGAGAGATGCTGTCCCGGATGGACGCGCGTGACCTCGTCCAGGTTGAGATCCACGAACAGGTCTTCAAAATCCGGGACGGTGCGAAAGTACCCGGCCGCGTCGGCCAGGTCCAGGGTGTTGCGCCGGTGGCCGGGCCCCTCGGCAATGCGGACTCGGGCGGCGCCCATGGCCTTCGCCGCTTCGAACACCGCGTGCACCAGCAGGGGATGCGTGTTGATGCTGCTCTCCGGCTCGAACTCCACCAGGTTGGGCTTGAGCACAACGCTGCGGCCGCGCAAGTCGGGCCGGTGTTCCTGGAAAATGCGGCGCACCGCGTCGTACAGGCTTTGATCGTAGGCCGGGGCCCGGACGATCGAAACCGTCGAAGGCGGGAGGGGTGCATTGCGGCCACAACTGCCGGAGAGCGCCGCGCCGGCCGAAAGAGCCAGCCATTCCCGTCGTGTCATCCTGGCTCCCATGTCTTATCCCCAAAGCTGGCCGCGGCCATCCGCGTGCGCGGTAACCACGGCATCCAGCGATACTTCCGGGCACGTCCGATAGCACACTCCCGAGGGCGGGCTGTAATCCGGCGGCAACTGGCCATGCGCCATCAGCCCCAGCCGCAGCCAATTGAGCGCGTCGGCCGAGCGGCACTGGCTCAGAAAACCCTTGGCCACCGTCAGCGACCGATCCACCTGGGGGGAACTGACGCCGTGCAACGCGGCCAGGGCCATGCCGGTGGTTTCCGGATAAGGCGCCGACTCGTACCCCAGCGCCCGCACCGACCCGTGGTTCCAGCCGCCTTCCCGGCACATGCGCGCCAATAGGAATTTCCGCCCGCCTTCCAGCCGCCCGCCGATCGCCGCCGTGGGCGCCCGGCGGTATTCCATGCCGAGGGCCAGCAAGGCCACCGAGGTGGGTCCCACCCAGGCAGCCGCTCCCGGTATCCAGGGCCATCCCGCGTGAGCTAGCTCGGGAGGTATGGCATTGCCCAGAAGGAACTCGCGGAGACGATAGCTGAAGGTGGTCTCTTCGCCCGAGACTCCCACCAGCCAATGAATGGCGCGGGCGTGTGGTTTAGCTCCCAGGACGTCTGCGGGCAGCAACGCGGCCAGGGCGGTGACCCAGGTGCTCTCCTCTACACCCTTCTGTGGCGGCCAGCCTCCGTCCGGCCTTTGCGCCGCCTGAAGCCATCCGAGACCCCGGTTGGCTGCCTGGTGCTCGCCGCCCGCCAGCAGCGCGAGAATGGCGTACACCGTCGGCTCGGTCCACGAGCATCCGCGGACATACGGCCAACCGCCATCGGGATTCTGTTTGCTTGCGAGCGTCTCGAGCGACATGGAGAGTCCGGACAGGTCCGCCTTTCCGTGATCGAGAATCACTGCAGCGCGCGGCGCCGGCGTCGGCGTGACAGCAGCATGACGAGCGTCACTCCCGCACCCAACCACATCGCTCCTTGAATCGCCAGATCCACTGCAATCTCCTTTCTGGTAGAACAAGCCACCGGTTTGGCGGAACAGCCGGACCCGCAGGCTGGCCCGGCCCGTCCTGCCTGGCAGTTAGACCGTTACCGCCATAATCCTGACTTCCTCTTCTGATCTGTGACTTCCAATATCCCGAAGGGATATCGAGGGCGGAGCCCTGGCCGTTACTGTTGCGTCCTCCGGGTGCGCCGCCGCCGCAGGAATACCATTAAAACGCCGGCGGCTGCCAGCCAGATCACGGTTTGAATTACAGTGTTGCTCATCGTCGTTTCTCCTATGTGTTTAATGCATCGCGTTCATCATGGGGAACAGATACTTGACAATCTGCAAAATACCCGGGCCTGCCGCCACGCACAGCATGGAAGGCAGGATGAAAAAGAAGATCGGAAAGACCAGCTTGACGCCCACTTTTCCGGCTCTCTCCTCGGCTTCCTGGCGGCGCCTGGTTCGCAGGAAATCCGAGTGCGTGCGCAAGCTCTCCCCCATGCTCGTGCCGAACCGGTCGCTCTGGATGAGGATGGCGATCAGCTTGCGGATTTCGCTTTCGCCCGTGCGCTCCGCAAAATTGCGCAGCGCATCGGCGCGGCGCTTCCCCGCGCGCATTTCCAGCGTGACCAGCGTCATCTCCTCGCTGAGTTCCGGGTGGCTCAACTGCAGTTCGCGCGCCACGTGTTGCATCGCCATGTCCAGGCCCAAACCGGCCTCGATCGACACCACCATCAGGTCGAGCGCATCCGGTAGCGACAGCCGAAGCGTCTCCGCGCGCTTTTTGGCCCGCCTCTCCACAAACATCCGGGGGAGAATCCAGCCCGCCACGCAGCCGAAGCCGATCACCGCGAAGCTGAGCGGCCCGGCGGAAGGCATCCGCGTCGTCATCATGACGCACACGAAGAACAGCGTCAGGGTGGTGATGATCCGGATTCCGGCGAACACCGCCAGTACGTGCTCGGAGCGGAATCCCGCGTGGATCAGGTCGGTTTTAAGGGTGCCTATGTTAGCTTCCGAAACCGGCAGCTTGGACCCAAGCTGCTGCAGGAACGTAACCACGGGCCGGGGCGGCTCTTCCCCCTCCTGCTCCAGCCCGCCGCCGAGCTCGCTGATCACCGGGTTCCCCAGTTGCTTGAGGAAACGTCCCGGCTTATACAGCAGCCGGTATCCCACCCAGGTCGTCAGGACCATCAACATGAGGAATGCGCACATCGAGAAAAGTATCGGATGTTCCATATCAGACCTTGATATTGATGATCTTCTTGATGCTGATGTTGCCCAGCACCTGGGCGATGATCGCGCCGGCGATCATCTTCTTGCCGTCGGGATCCGCCGCCATGCCCTCCAGGTAGCCCGGCGCGATCACCAGCAGCCCCAGCATGAGCGCCACCGGCAGAACCGTCAGAATAGTGGCAGTGAGCCGTCCGTGCGCGCTGGCCGACTTCACCTGGCCCTTCAACTTGAAACGTTCCCGGATGACATACGCCAGGCGGTTGAGAATTTCGCTCAGGTTGCCGCCGGTCTGCCTCTGCAGCAACACCGAGGACGTGAAGAAGCGCACGTCCAGAAGCGGCACCCGCACCGAGAAGTTCTGCAGCGCGATATCCAGCGGCGCGCCCAGGTTCTGCTCGTTGAACAACGCGCGGAATTCCTGCCCCAGCGGCTCGGGCAGTTCTTCCCCGACCATCTCCAGGCTGATGGCGAACGCGTGGCCCGCGCGCATGGACCGCGCCAGAAAATCCAGCGCCTCGGGAAACTGCTCCTCCAGCTTCTCCAGCCGCTTGGTCCGCTTTCGGCGGACAAAGAGGTACGGAAGAGCGCCGAAGGTGGCGGCCAGCACCATGGCTGTAAAGGGGCCGTTCACCAGGAACGGGAACATGAGGCCCAGGGCAAACCCGGGAATTGTCAGTCCCGCCATCAGCCCCAGAAGCCTCGTGGCCGGCCACGTCATGCCGGCCTGCTGCAGCAACTCCCCCATGTGCTTCGAGAATTGCAGCGATGCGACCAGTGCGTTCAAGCGCGTCGGCTGCTCCGAGTCGATCTCCTTCAACAGGCTGCTGATCGTGACCACCGGCTCCCCGGCCGCCGTGTCCAGCATGCCCGCCATTTGCTGCTTGCGCCGCGCGTCGAGGACCTTCAGCCCTATGCTGACCGCGAAGAGCATCAGGATGAATACCACCAGGAACGAGATGGCTACCACGTACATCAGTTGATCTCCACCACGGTTTGGAAAAGTTGCGGCGGCAGCGTGATGCCGCACGACTTGAGCCGGTCGTAGAATTTGGGGCGGATTCCCGTGGCGCGGAACCGTCCCAGCACCCTGCCGCTTTCGGCAATGCCGGTCTTCTCGAAAACGAAAATGTCCTGGAGCGTGATGACGTCCTGCTCCATGCCGACCACTTCGGTGATGTGCGTGACGCGGCGTGTTCCGTCGCTGAACCGCGCCACCTGAATGAAGAGGTTGACCGCGGAGGCGACCTGCTGGCGGATCGAGCGGATTCCCATGTTGGAATTGGCCATCCCGACCATCACCTCCAGCCGTCCCAGTCCGTCGCGGGGCGAGTTGGCGTGAATGGTGGTGAGCGATCCGTCGTGGCCCGTGTTCATGGCCTGCAGCATGTCCAGCGCTTCTTCGGCGCGGACCTCGCCTACGATGATGCGGTCCGGCCGCATACGCAGAGCGTTGATCACCAGTTGCCGGATGTGTATGGCGCCGGTGCCTTCCACATTGGCGGGCCGCGTTTCCATGCGCGCCACGTGGGTCTGCATCAGCTTCAATTCGGCGGCGTCTTCGATCGTCACGATGCGCTCGTCTTCCGGTATGTAGGAAGAAAGCGCGTTGAGCAGGGTGGTCTTGCCCGAGCCGGTTCCGCCGCAGATCAGGATGTTGAGGCGCGCCCTTACGCAGGCTTTTGACAGCTCCAGCATGCCCTCGGTCAGGGACAGCTTGGCCACCAGGTCTTCGCCCTTCAGGCCGTAGCGCCCGAACCGCCGGATGCACAGCAGCGGCCCATCCACCGCCACCGGAGGAATCGCGGCGTTGACGCGCGAGCCGTCGGGAAGCCGCGCATCCACCAGCGGCGACGATTCGTCGATCCGGCGCCCCACCCGCGACACCACCTTTTCAATGATGCGCAGCAGGTGGCTGTCGTCCTTGAACTCCACCGGCGTGCGGTAGAGCTTGCCGGCGCGCTCCACGTAGACCAGCTTCGGCGTGGTCACCAGGATGTCCGATACCGTCGGGTCCTGCAGCAGCGGCTCCAGCGGCCCCAGTCCGAAAACCTCGTCGAGGATCTCTTCGATGACCCGGTCCTTTTCCACCAGGCTGAGAGGCGTCTTCTCCTCTTCCACCAGTTTGGCTACCGCCGCCCGGATCTCCGCCCGCACGCGCTCGCCCGCCATCGACGAGAGCGCTTCCAGGTTGATCCGGTCCAGCAGCTTGCGGTGCAGAGTGAACTTCAGCTCCTGGTATTCCGGGGTGTAACCCTCGCGGGTGAATAGCCGGCTGACCCAGCCGGTCTCCTTGTCCCCGGTTTTCGAAATGGAATTCATTACCGGCATTTTGATTTTGGTCTTCTTCCTTTTCCTTATCCGAACAGCGCGAACCGTTTCTTCCCGGTCTTGCCTTCTTCCAGCCCCGCCAGTTTGGTGGCCAGCCGGCTCATGCTTTTGCCGAGGTCCGAGTTGCGGTTCAGCATCCGGCCTTCGGCGTACGTCTCGTAAAGCTCGGGATAATCGTTCGGAATCATGAAGAAGATCGGAATCCCCAGCATCTTCTCCAGCTCGCCCGGCGTAATGTCCAAACGCTTGGGCGCGCGGTTCAGGATGAGCCGGATGCGCCCCTTCCCATAACCGCTGTCCACCAGGGTCTGAATGATCTGCTTGGATTGATGCAGTGCCGGCACTTCCAGTGTGGTGACCAGGCAGACCTCATCGATCTCCTCCAGGGCGGCCATGGCGACGCGGCTGATGCTGCGGCCCAGGTCGGCCAGCGTCCAATCGTAGAGCGGCCGGGCGAAGGCCAGCACGTGCCGCACCTGTTCGTCCTTGGGTTGCTGCTTGGACGCCAGGGCCAGCGGTGACGCGATGATTTCCACCCCGGGAATGCCGTTGGAGACCAGCGCCTTCCAATACGAGATGTCCAGCCGGTGCAGGTTGTTCACCGCGTCCAGAATGGAATAGACCGCCTTGGTCTTGGTGATGAAGCCCACCATGCCCGCGTCCATGTCCAGGTCCGCCAGCAGGACTTTCTGGTTCTGGCGCCCCAGTTCCGCGGCCACGTGGCTGACGATGGTGGTGGCTCCGCAGCCGCCTTTCGCCGAGAGGAACCCAAAGCTCTTGCCGTTGCCTTTGACCCCGCTCTCGCGCCGCCGGCTGCGCTCCATGGAACGCTTTTCCAGCGCTTTTTTCAGGGACTCCTTCAAAGGCGGATACAGGTATTCGTTGATCCCCGCGCGCAGCGAAGAGAGGATCGAGTCCGCCGCCGCCGAGTTGTTCAGCGCGATGATCATCGGGTCGCCGGTGGCGTTGCGGACCGCCGTGACCAGGCTCTCCAGCGGCTCCTTCCGGGTGCTGATGTCCACCAGCACTACGTCGGGACGCATGCGCTCCAGGCGATCCAGGAAGGCGCTCAGATCGCTGGTATCCTGATGCTCTACGATGACGCGGAACGGCAGATCGGCCAGACACGCCTGCGCCTGCTCCCAAAGTTCGCGGTTTTCGATCGCCAGCCCAATCGTCAACGGGTACATTTCAGCTCTCCAGGCCTCGGCTCACTTGCCGCTCCCCGCCGCGGGCGGGGCCGGAGCCGGAGCGTCCGATTTGCCCGCAGCCGGCGCCGGCCCCGCGGGCGTCTCTCCGGGGTTGGCAGTCATAGGCGTCTGTCCCATCTTGGCGGGCTGCGCCAGCCGCTCATAGGGCAGGCTCTCCACGGCGGGCTTCCCCGCCGCCGGCCCGGTTTTGTCCATGCCGGGCTGCCGCGGCGCAACCGTGGGAACGTTCTTCAGGAAAGGCGACGGGAATTTGATGTCCGGTGTGGGCTGCCCCTCCGGAATCGGCCGCACCAGTTCGGGCGTAATCACCACCAGCAGTTCGGTATTGTTGCGGGCAACACTCTTCGTCTGGAACAGCTTGCCCAGGACCGGAATGCTTCCGATGCCCGGAACCTTGGAGAAACTGTCGGTGGTCTGATTGTCCAGAAGACCCGCGATGACAAAGCTCTGGCCGCTTTCCAGTTCGACTTCCGTCTGCACCCGCCGCGAGGAAAGTCCCGGAACGGTGAAACCCTGAATCGTGACCGCATTCGTGTAGTCGAGCGAGCTGACTTCCGGGGCGACCTTCAGCCGGATGCTTCCCCGCGGCGTCACCACCGGAACGAAGTTCAGGCGCACGCCGTACTCCCGCCACATGATCGTGACGCTGGTCAAACCCGTAGTGGATGGCTGCACCACCGGAACCGGGAATTCGCCTCCCGCCAGAAAACTGGCCTGCTGTCCGCTGATCGTAAGCAGGTTCGGCTCCGCCAGAAACTCGAGCGCGCGCTTGGCTTCGAGCGCCTGGAGTTCCGCGAGCAGGTTGATATCCGGCCGGGACAGCAGGATGTTGGTTGTCGTTTTCACCGGGATCAGCCCCGAAGGATCGGGAAAAAGCGCATAGCCCGTGCCGGTGGACGTGGCTTGGTTGAATGAAGTGTTGTACAGGTGGAGCCCCAGGTCCAGGCTGGCGGAGCGGTCCACGTTGGCAAATTTGACCCGCAGCAGGATCTGCGGCTCCGTCGCGGGCACTTCCACCCTCAGCAGGTTGACCGCCTTGCCGAGTGTCGCGGCCACCGCCATCACGCGATCGGCCGAGCCTACGTCCTTCACCGTCCCGCGCACGAAAGCCGTGTCGTTCTCCCAGGTGAGATTGATGTTGTCGTCCGGAAAATCGCGGGCGATCTGTTGCCGCGTCGCATCCAGGCGGGTGTTGCTCATCCGCACCGTGAGGTCGTACACCAGCCGCTGCCCGTTCTGCTGCCACACGATCAGCGACGTTTCACCGGGCGTCTTCCCGTTGATCAGGACCTCCTTGGGATTCACCGCGACGGCCTCCGCCAGGTCGGCGTTGGAAACCAGGACACGCATGATGTTGAGGGGGCTGTCGATGATCAGGGACTTGCCCACCGTCACCATGAGTTTGGCGGGGCCGGGAGCGTTGGCGTTGTTCTGCGGCCGCGGGGGGTCCGCGCCATTCGCCAGCGCCGGCCTGTGGCACATCATCGAGCCGCAGGCGGCCATTGCCAGAATTGTTACCGCTTCACAAAATCGCCGCACCTATTTGCCCTCCCCGGTGTTCTCGAATTTGGTTTCGTTCTTTTTCGTGCCCTGGATGATTTCCATGGTGAAGGCCTCTTTCTTGGGCGGGACTGCCACGGCGATCACCGGTTTGGCCGGTTCCACCGCGGGCCGCGGACGCGGAGCGGCGGTGGGGGCCGGAAGCGCTTCCGCCGGCTTGCCCTTCTGCCCGGTATAGAGGTACTCCAGAGCGGTGCCCGAAGTCTTGGCGATCTCCCGGTCCATCGGATTGCGCAGCACCAGTTGAATGCTCGTCATGTTGCTGGCCAGGCTGAGCTGCTCGGCCTGCTCGGGAGTGACGCACAGGTTTACCACCTGCACCGCGATGGGCTTGCCTTCCTGGTCCTTTTTGAAATCCTGCCCGGCCGACAGCACCTCGATGTTCTGCATCAGGGTCCTGCTGAGCGTGCCGAGTCGCGCGTCCCCATTGGGCTTGTTGCCGGAGATGAGGACGTCTACATGCATGCCCGCCACCACGAATCCCGCAACCCCTACTACTTCATTGACCCGTACGGCGAAGGCCCGCATTCCCGGCGGAATCAGGGCCGCCAGGCCGCCGCCCGCGCCCTTGGGAGCGAGGCGCGATTCGATAAGGGGCTCTTGGGCGAAGATCGGAGTGGTGACGCCGCGGCCCACCACGTCCTGGAGGTTGGTGAGGCTTCCGACAGGCACAGCTCCCGGCCAGTCCACCAGCTTGACGTCGCTTTCCTTCAGAACGCTTCCTACTTGGATGTCGTGCTCCGCCACGGCGAGCTGAACACCCGACTGGGCCGCTTTGGCCGACTGCGGACGGTTGACCAGCACCCGGTAAAGCAACAGGCTCGCGACCGAAGCAACGACAAACGCGAAAGCCAGAACCCCGACAAATCTCTTATTCATATTCGTTCCCTATTCGTTTCGCTCGCCTTCGAGCCCCACTCCAGCGGGGCGCATGCCGGGGCGCCGCGCCTGGGCGCGACACCCTGCGCGGACACCAGCGTCCGCGTCACAAAACCCGGATCGTGCCGCAACGCGCCCCCGATCGCGCGCCACATTGGCGCGCGTTGCGGCAGTTCCACGTATCCATCGCCCTGCAACCTCATCCCGGATCAAGCCTCCGGGCGGAACGTGCCACACCTTCACGCGCGTCGCGGCACGCCCCTCCAACCGGCTAGTGTGTTCTCCCGCCTTGAAACTGGCAACCGCTCCTTTACGGGACGCCCTAAGGGCCCGCTCTGAATCGGTGCTTCCGGGCCGTGCCCGTAAGCCAGGTGTCCGCGGGACGGTACACTAGCTGGCGGACGTGTTGGCAGCCGCGAGTTGGCTGTTGGTAACGCTCCAAATACCCTTGATGCTGCCGCCGGCGCCCAGGAAGAGGGCCGCCGATGCCAGCGCCACAAATGCCATGAGCAGGGTGTACTCGATGAGGTCCTGCCCCTGTTCGTCTTTCCACAGATTGCGCAATAACGTCATTTTCGATTCGCTCCTATGTTCGGGTTTTGATAACTGTGATCGCTTGATCACGTGCCTCTGTTTTCGTGACCTCGCGATCACGGCCTCCTCCGCCGCCGGTCGTGGCGGCGGAAACTGTTATCTCCCCGGCGGTCTCCGCCGGCCGGAATACCAGCGCGATGCCGTCGTCGTAGACGACTCTCCAGCGGCTGGACTCCTTCAGCGCGCCGGTGAGCGGCGCTGTGGGAGACATCAAAATCGCATTGACGCCGAAACGGCTCAGGGTCTTCTCCCAGCCGTACTTCACACCCAGGACGTCGATGTACTTTTCCTCGAAATCGTCGCCGTAGAAATCGCTACGGCCGTCGACGAACACCTTCTGATGGGGGTACAGGCGCCAGATCAGATAGTCGCCCCATTCATCGTCGGTAAAGATGCGCACCGCCGCGTCGCCGCGGAGCGATGCCAGCGCCGCCGCCGGGTAGCGTCCCGGATCGAATTCGGCGCGGAACTTCTTGGGCGGATTGGGCGCCCAGATCATTGCCGCCACCAGCACGTACCCCAGTGCGCTGACCAGGTGCCAGCGGCCCGCCGCCTCCGTTTCGGCGGTCTCGGCGCCGACTCGTGTGAACCTCGCCATCGCCTGGCGCAGCCAGGGCGCCACGTTCCATGCCGGCGCCCACTCGATCCACTCCTGGAGCGCGGCCGCCACCGGAGGAGCCGCGGCGATCATGAAAATCGGGATGTTCCGCGCCGCCAGCAGTGCGGCGTGCGCCCAAACCAACAGATACAGCGGTTCGGCGAACCGGCCCTTGCTCAGGTTCCAGCAGGCCGTGGCCCCGGCCAGCACCAGCATGCCTTCGAAAAAGATCGCTGTCGGGTGGTGGAAACTCGGCGACAGGAATTCCATGATGTGCTGCGAGTTGAAGGGATCTCGCAGGTACTGCGCCATGTGCACGTGCAGGTGGTACGTGTAGGGATTCACCAGGCTCGCCGCCATGCAGGCTGAGGCGCTCCAGAAGTAGTTCCGGGCCGCGGCCCATCGGGCCCGGCGCTCCTCCGCTTCTGCGCCGAACGCGATCTTCAGGACTTCGCCCATCCCGTAGGCCCCGATCATCACCACGCCTACGAAGAATCCGCCGTGGAGATTGGTCCACAGCACCGTGACCACCGGCAGGATCGCCAGATAGGGAATACCCCCGATCCGCGTTCGACCTTCGCGGACGCGCTCCAGCGTGCCGCAAAAGAGGACCAGGAACAACATCGTAAACAAGTGTGGCCGCGCCAGCCAGTGAATCGACGCCGCGGCAGCGGCCAGCATGGTGATCGCGATGGCCACCACCGGGTTCGCCTTCCTGCGCACCAGCCGGAACAGCAGTACGAAGATGGCCGACAAAAGCAAAATGGCGAACAGCGCCACCGTCCGCAGCCCGCCGTGAGCGTTCAGCCAGGCCATCAGGACATCCGACAGCCACTCCCACGCGAACCACGGGTCGCCGGCTTTGGAGAACGAAAAGATGTCGCGCGCCGGTATCGCGTGATTGGCCGCGATCCATTCGCCCGTCCGGATATGCCAGCCCGTGTCGCAATCGCTGAAAAGCGTCTTGACGCCGTCCATGCGCCCGAACAAAAATGCCATCGGCATCAGGAAGGCGAAGTCCTGGAACGAGGGCATCAACTTCAGCGCGAATGGCGGGCGTTCAGTTGGCATGTTCGATCAGGCCATCCAGGAATTCATGACCGGTTCCATACTCTCCATGGCGCGAATCCGGTCGTGAAATGACCGGAAATCCATGTAATTTACCTGCAGGGCGATGTTGGGGCAGTCCCCTTCCGTGGCGATCCGGATCACCGTGCCCTGGCAGTGAATGCACTTCTGGCCGAAGCCGTGATTGGCGGGCAATTCGATCTCAACCGTCAGAATCTGCCCGATG
This sequence comes from Bryobacteraceae bacterium, assembly GCA_035638575.1. Lineage (GTDB taxonomy): Bacteria > Acidobacteriota > Terriglobia > Bryobacterales > Bryobacteraceae > DASQZT01. Next base: position 59,752 of record DASQZT010000259.1, on the reverse strand, counting down.
GAGGGCAGCGGCAACGGTGTGCCGTCGCCCCGCCATAGCATTAGAATCCCGCTCCTGCTGATGTTTTCCGTCGTCATGTCCCCCCTCGCCCAGAGCGCGGGCGACGTGACGTGGCACCGAAGCTTGATCTCCAGTCGCGGGCTTTCTCGCCGGTTTATGTTTTTCATTTCTTTTGGCTTCGACACTGGCGAATTTAGCGCTCCAATCCCTTCGCATCAATATCGTAAATGGGCTATACCCTGTTGTTCCCGAAGGTTATTAGGAACCTGCAACGTTATCAACGGACCGCGCCGGACCCTTTTCCGGCTGTCCATAGGCCGATCGTCCTGGGAGAAAATGATGCTCTCCGCAAAAATAATTCCCAGGTATTTCCGAGCGTACCCCAGTCTTCTCCGAAGAGCCGGTAACATGTTGAATTTTAAGATGAAAATACCCTATTATGTGATTAAACAAGGCCTAGAAGTACTATCTACGTACTATTACCAAGATGAATTTCTGGTAAATTACCGTTATTTATAGTTGACATTTCCGGTTAATCATCGGAGAATTCCCAAAGAAGACCCAGGTGATGCGCACTATTTCGGGAGCAGTCTTCGGAGCTGCTGTCCGGGATTCTCCTGGTGCTTGTAGAGGAATAGAATGACGACGCGAATTCTTCTTTATAGTGACGAGCCGATCCTGGCGAAAGGCCTCGAATCCGTTTTGCGGCAGGTGGAAGGCTTCGAGCTGCTTCCTACCTGCTGCACCGTTTCCGGCGTGATGGAGCAGGTGGCATTAGGAGCTCCAGATCTGGTTTTGATGGATCTGACCCCTGAGGTGACCTTTGCCGTCCTCAGCGAAATGAAACACGCCATGATGAGCTGCAAGATCGTACTGTGGGTCAACAGCATTTCCACCGAGTTGGCCTTTCAGGCGATGGGCCTGGGGGTTCGGGGAATCCTGCGGAAGACCCTGCCCACCGATCTGCAGGTCAAGTGTCTGCAGAAGGTGCAGGCGGGGGAACTATGGTTTGAGAAGGCCCTGACCGACAGTTTTCTGTGTGCCCGCCGCGTGTCTCTGACCCAGCGCGAGGGGCAGCTCGTGAGCCTGCTCTCGCAGGGCCTGAAGAACAAGGAGATCGCCACCACCCTGATGATCTCCGAAGGCACCGTGAAGGTCTACCTCTCCCGTCTTTTCCAAAAGGTCGGGGTGAAGGACCGTTTCGAGCTGGCCTTATTCGGCCTCAAGAACCTGACCACCGGCCAGCTTCCCGTCAATGAGAAGGGCCAGCGCGGCGCTGTGCCCGGTCTCCGTTCGCTGGTGCTGGAGCGCCCGTCGGATCCGCGCCCCGAGCCTGCCGTCCGCTTCCCCATCCCCATGCGCCCGCTGGCGCGTTACTGAGTGAATTGAGGAGGGCAGGCCGGAGCTACCCGCTTGGGTCCGCCTGCCCTTCCCACATGGCATCCACATCGTCCACCCGGGCGCCCTTTCACTCCTCGAGTTCCCGGCCTTTCTGATTCCAGTAACTCCGGATCGCCGTCCCGCCGCCCGCACTCCACGAACCGGGCCGCGCCGGCGCCCCTACTCCCGTGGGGCTGCGCTCAGCCTCAACTCCTCCAGCCGCCGCCGCGCGTCCTGGTAGTCCGGGCGATAATACACCGCCGCCCGGAATTGTGCGGCCGCCTCGGCCGTCTGGCCTCGCGCCAGCAGGGCGGAACCGTAGTTGTAGTGGGCGATGAAGTAGCCGGGCTCGATGCGCACCGCCTCGGCATAGTGCCCGATCGCGGCGTCCCGTTGACCGCGTGCCTCGAGCGCCACCGCCAGGTCGTGATGCGCCAGGCTGTTATCCCGCGTGACCGCCAGCGCGTGCTCGAACACCGTGACGCTGTCGCGCCAGGTGCGCGCCTGGTTCCACGACACCATGCCGCACGCCGCCAGCACGATTCCCGCGCCTGCCGCTGACGCGCGCGGATGCCGGCCCACGAGCGCCGCCGCCCCCCACACTACGGCCGCGAAAAATCCCATCAGCGGAATGTATGTAAACCGGTCGGCCAGGGCCTGCCGCCCCACCTGCATCAACCCGATGGTGGGCAGCAGTCCCACCACGAACCACAGCCACCCCGCCGGAAGGTAGCGGTGCGAGCGGCCCAGCCAAAACGCCGCCGCGGTGACCGCCGCCAGCAGCAGCACCGCGCCCCACACTTCCCAGGCCGGAATCGACGCGGGGTACGGATATAAGATGGCCAGATCCCGCGGCCACAGCGTCTTGCCGATATACCGCGCGTAGGACACAACGGCATTCGAGAGGCGCAGTCCCGCCGGTATTCCCACCGCGTGCACGGCGCGGACCTGCCGGGTCCCCAGCGCGGTCAACACCACCGATACCGCCGCCATCATCAGCATCGGCGCCTTCTCGGCGATGGCCACACGCCGCAGCGGCCAGTAATCCAAAAGCAGGAGCAGGAATGGCGCCGTGACCAGCATCGGCTTCGCCATCAGCCCCATCAGCATGGCCCCCAGCACCAGCCCGTAACGGCCGTTGCTTGGGCGCTCGGTGTACCGCGCGTAGGCCCATAGCATCGCCAGGAACCAGAACCCGCTCAGCACGTCCTTGCGCTCGGCGATCCAGGCGACCGATTCGACGCGCAGCGGATGCAGCGCGAACAGCGCGGCCAGCATGGCGCTGCGCCACACCGCGCCGGTCATGCGCCGGAACACGAAGAACACCAGCAGCGAGTTCATCACGTGAAACAGCACACTGGTCAAATGATGCCGTCCCGCGTTCAGGCCGAACAACTCGCAATCCAGCATGTGGGAAAGCCAGGTCAGCGGCTGCCAGTAAAAGTAGTCGATGGTGAAAAAAGCCCAAAGAACGCCCGCCCGCGTGAGCCCCGCTCGCACCGGCGCATTGGCATACACGTATGCGTCGTCGTCGAAATTGATGAAATCGAATCGCCCTGCCTGGGAATAGACGAGCAGGGTCGCGGCGATCAGGCCCAGCGCGATGATAACGGGCCAGCCCTTGTGGCCGTTGCTCACTTCACGGGCAGCAACACCGAGTTGCTGTTCTGCCCGCCGATTTCGACCGAAAGCGCCGCGTTGGTGGCGGAAGGCGCGTCGGCGCCCAGGCTGAACTGCACGGCATCGATCCCGATTCTTCCGGGCGCCACGAAGGCGTTCCCGGTTACCGGCGCGGCCCCGCCAATCGTCACTTGGATCGCGTCCACGATGGCGGATACCGGCGTGCCGGAAGCCGGGAAGCCCTCGGGGCGCGCGCGGTCAGCCGGCCCGAAACCCGTGCCATAGACCGTGAGCAGCTCGCCTTGAAGCGCCGGCGCATCCGTGGTCACCGGAGTGCCGTCCTGATGAAACGCCAGCGCGAAGGATTGGTTGTTCACCACCTGTGGGAAGAGCCCGGGGGCGTCTCGCACCACGTTGAAACTGGCTTGCACATCCGGCTGCCCCTGGCTGCTCACCACCAGCAGAAGCGTGCCCGTCGCCACGTCGTCCGGCAACTGCAAGTTGATTTGGGTTGGTGAAATAAAGAAGAGCGGAAGCAGGCGATCGCCCAGCCGCACCGTGACCCCGTCCAGCGTCTGCGCCAGGGGGCCGGTGGGTCCCGTCACCGTGTCCGGAGCCAGGCTCTGGCCGAAAATGGAAACCACCGAGCCCGGCGCGACACCCGCGTCGCAAGAGCCCCCCGCGCCGTTCACCACGCCCGCGGGCGCTATGTAGGGCACGCGATCCAACTGCGCGTGCACCGAGCGCGGCGCATTCATCATCAGCACGCCCGCTGGTTTGGCGCCGCTCAGATCGCCGCTCCAGTTGCGGAAGCGGAAGCCCGGCAGGGCGGTTACCAGCAGGGTCACCGCGGCCTGGGAATCGTAGTATCCATCCGGCGAGCCCGGCTGGATGTTCCACGACGCGCCCTCGGGCGGCGCTGCGTCGGCCGCCAGGCGGTTCATCAGGTGGTAGCTCAAGCTGACCGTCAGCGGGTCGGCTCCCAGAGTGTACGACCAGTCCGTGCCGGTCGAGCCGCTTCCCGGCCATCCGTTGAAATCCTGCCGCGAGCCATCGGCTACCGCCAGCGAGCCGGGCGCGCTCACGCGGACCACGGCGCCCACCGCCCGGTCGACGTCGCACGGCGTCGCGCAGGCCACGCCATCCACCGCCACGCTGAGGCCCGGCGCCAGGCTGTTCACCGTCAGGTGGCCCATCGCGGTATACGTCGCGGTGAACCGCAGGCCAGTGTCGGCCGCGGTCGGGGGCACCTGGATGTCCTGCGCCGCCGCTCCTCCGTTGGACCAGTTGCTGAAAGTGTAGATGCGGCCTTGCGCATCCGTCTGCCGCGCCGGCGCCGCCGCTTGATGCGTCTCGCCGATGCCCCACAAAAAACTGTAGGACGGCCAGTTGTCCCGCCCGTCGATCGTCAGTTTCAATCCGGGTGGCGACGTCGTGAAGGCCACCGCCGCGCCGCGCACGTACGTTGCGGTCAGCGAATCCGGCTGGTTCAACGGAGCCACCTGGTAGGCATGCGTGGAAGCCCCGCTATCGCTCCACGAGCCGAATACCCAGTACACCCCTTGATGATCCATCTGCGGCGAAACCGGCCCCACGCTGTGCGTGCTGTTCCATCCCCACTCCATGGTGATCGGCGTGTTCACCGGTGTACGGTCCGCCAGTACCTGCAATCCGTCGGGCACGGTCGACAGGTTCACCCGCCGGGCCACCTGAAATGTCGGATATACAGTGACCGGCCCGGTCAGCGAGACGGTGTCGATCGCGCCTTGAATCGTCTGGTTCGGGCCAGGCACCCAGCCGCCAAAAACATATCCCGAGTTCGGGACGGCCATCAAAGTAACGTTGCTGCCGGCGCCGTAATAATTGGCGGTTCCCGAGCCGTACGGCGACCCATCCACGTAAATCGTGCCGGGGGCGGTGCAATTCGGCGTGTCGCCACAAGTAAAGGTACTGATGGTCAGCGCATATTCGACGGAGAAGGTCGCCTGATATTGCGTCTGCGACGGGTCGGCCGTCACGATAACCGTCCCGCCGCCGGGAATGACGATGCCGTTGGTCTGCCAGTTGGAGAACGTGAAGCGCGAAATGAGGTTCGGCCCTACCTGGATGGTGGACTGTACCGAAAGCGTATGCTTGCTTCCGGCAGGCCATACGGCGCTCATCGCCTGCGTGTAGTTGGTGCCATCGACGCTGAAGGTCGGCCCGGCCGGTGAGGTGAAGACCGTTACGGCGGCGCCCAGGCTCTGGGCGCGAGATACGGGTGCGAGCCCCGCCGAAATCATTGGAATAATCAGAACAAACCGTGTGAATTTCACTCGATATTTCTTCATGGCCGCATGTTCCCTGGCTGTGGCGCCGGCATTCCTGCCAGTTCCCACGCGTGCAGTATAAGTGCAAATATCCTGAAATGCACGGCTAACTTTGGTAATGCGGGACTTATTAGCCATTTCCATCATTGATTCCCGCACCCCTCCCGGCATTTAATCGTAACGTTCGGAGACCTTCTTACTTATATGCGCTGGAACCGTTTTGTCATCTCGATCGCGCTGGCCTCGGCCGCGCCCTGGGTGCCCATCGGGCACGCCGCCACATTCGGGAACGTGGTTCCGATCGGCGGACACGCTTCCGACATCGCCCTCGATGAATCGCGGGGCGTCCTCTATATCGCCAACTTCACCGCCAACCGGATTGAAGTCATGTCGACCGCCGACGGGTCTATCCACACGTCGATGAACGTGGCCGCGCAGCCAGGAGCGCTGTCCCTCTCTCCGGACAACCAGTTTCTGCTGATCGCGAACTACGGCAACCTGACGACCCCGGGCGCCGGCCAGAACGGCATTACCCTGATCAACCTGAACGACAACACGCGCCAGACTTTCAGCACTGGCGACCCGCCCCTTGGCGTGGCCTTCGTCGCCGACGGCACCGCGCTCATCGCCACTACCACCAGCTTGGTCCTCTTCGATCCCATTACCGGAGCCATGAACGTGGTCTCTACTTTCGTGGGACTGGGCAAGACGCTTCCCACCGACCCGGCGACGTTTCCGTCGCAGGTCATCGCGGCTCAACTGGCGACCACCCCCGACCAAACCGTGGTATACGGCGTGGCCAACGACACCTCGTACCAGGCGTTTCTGAAATACGATAGCACCAGGCATTCGCTCTCCGCCTTCGGAATCGTGGCTCTGCCCAAGCCGCTGCCGCGTGTCAGCGTCTCCGCCGACGGCTCGTGGTGCATGTTCGGCCAATATAAATTGGATGGCAGCGCGCATAACCTGGCGCAGTTTCCCAACTCCATCAGCTCGGTCAACATTGGCGGCAGCGCCATCGATTCCAATTCCGGCATTATCTACGCGCAAATCCTCACGGCCAACTCCTCCTCCACATCCTCAGGCAGTACCTCCTCCACACCGGCGGCCCAGACCGGGCCGCCGGTGCTGTCCATCCTGGACGCGGACAACCTGACGGTGCGGCAGAGGCTGGTGATTCCGGAGAATATCGTCGGCAGGGCTGTCCTGTCCTCCGCCAACGACGTGCTCTACGCCGTGAGCGACAGCGGCGTGACGGTCTTTCCCGTGGGCCGCATGAATCAGGCCCACCGCGTCGCCGCCGTGCAGAGCGACCTCGTAGCCAGCGGCAACTTCTGCAACCGCCAGGTCATTATTCAGAGCCTGACGATCGTCGATCCGGGCGGCGGCAACACCGACTTCTCCCTTAGCTCCGACACCGGAGGCGTCACCATCTCGCCGGCTGCGGGCATCACCCCGGCCACCGTGCAGGTGCGCGTCGATCCCAACGCATTTCAGAACCAGAACGGCACGGTCGTCGCAACCTTGACTGTCTCGTCTTCCTCCGCCGTGAACATTCCAAGTACAGTGCGCCTGCTCATCAACAATCGCAATCCCGACCAGCGCGGAACCGTTTTCAACGTGCCCGGAGTCGTCACCGACGTCCTGGCCGACCCGGTCCGCAACCGCTTCTACGTGGTGCAGCAGGACCATAATCAGGTGTTGGTGTTCGACGCCACCACCTACCAGCAGGTCGCGGCGTTGCGTACGTCCACCACGCCCACCAAGCTGGCCATCACGTTCGACCAGCAATACCTGATCGTAGGTCACGACAATTCCCAGTTCGCCTACGTGTTCGATCTCGACAGCTATCAACAGCAGATTCCGATCACCTTCCCGTCAGGCCATTATCCGCGCTCGATCGCGGCATCCGGGCAGGCTCTGATCGGGCTGGTGCGGAACGTCGCCACAGGCGGGCCGGGGGTGATCGATCGCATCGATTTCCTGGCGCGCAAGGCAACCCAGTTGCCCTCCCTCGGCGTTTACACCAACAGCTTGAGCCCTGACTCCGTATTGGCGCCCGCACCCAACGGAGGGGCCATCCTGGTGGCTTCGCCCGACGGCAATCTAATGCTCTACGACGCGAATGCCGATACCTTCACTGTGTCGAGGAAAGATTACACCTCGCTGCAGGGCGCCGTCGCGGCGTCGAGTTACGGCACCTACGTGGTGGGGAACAACCTGCTGAATTCCTCCTTGGTACAGCAGGCCACCCTGGAAACTTCATCGGGAACCCCGTCGGGATTCGCTTTCGTGGACCAGTGGGGATTCCGCACCACCGAACCGGCCCCCACCAGTCCGGGAGTGATCCAGCGAGTGGATCCCACGCAAAGCCTTGGCATCAAGCCCACCCGCATGGTGGAAGCCCCGCTGGCGCCAACCACCGCGCTGCCGCTGTTGCGCTCTGTGGCGCCGCTGTACGACCGCAGCGCCGTGATCGCGCTCACCGTATCCGGCTTTACCGTGCTGCCGTGGAGTTATGACGCGGCGGTGGCGCCGCCCCAGATCTCGAACATCGTCAATCTCGCCGACGGAACGTCGCCGGTGGCGCCGGGCGGGTTGATCAGCGTCTTCGGCCAGCAGATGAGCCCCGTAAACCTCGCGACCAAGCAGATCCCGCTGCCTACGGCGCTCGGCGAATCGTGCCTGACTGTCAATGGGGTCCCGGTTCCGATGCTGTTCGTTTCCGGTACCCAGATCAACGGCCAGCTTCCCAATAATGTGGATGGCGACGCTCAGATGACTCTGCACACGCCGGGCGGCATCAGCGACAACTACAATTTCACCATCTACCCCGCGGCGCCCAGCATTTTCCGCACGGGCACGGCGGGTCCCGAGACTGGCCTCGCCACCGTGGTGCGCGTCAGCAACGGTGAGGTGGTCACGCCCACCAATCCGATCCACCCGAACGATGCGATCGTCATTTACGCCACGGGCCTGGGCCGCACCCAGCCGGCGGTGGATGACGGGCTGCCCGCGCCGGCCGATCCGCTGCCGAGCGCGGTGATTGTCCCGCAGGTCACCTTGGGCGGCGCACTTCTGAATCTTTCTTACGCCGGCCTGGTGCCCGGCGAAGTCGGGGTATACCAGATCAACGCCTCCGTGCCGTTCAAGGTCCCGGAGGGCATGAACATCCCGCTGGTGATCAATCAGGGAGGCTCGTCCACCACGCTGGAGGTCCGGGTCGTGAATTAGCCCTTGCGCTCCCGCACAGACCCGCACGCGTAAGCAAAGCGGTCCGATAGGAGAAACTGAATGAAGAAGATCCGATTCACTCTTTTTATTTTGGCTGCGGCCGTCGCCTGCTTTGCCCAGCAATGGGAAGTCGGCGGATCGGCCGGTGCGGCCTTCCTCCCCGGCGTGCCGGTGACCAGCAGCTTCGGTTCGGCGACCACGGGGTTTCAGCCGGGCGTCGCAGTCGAGGCCTTTTTCGGCCAGAATCTCTACCGGCACCTCAGCGGCGAGATCCGCTACGGGTTCATGCAGAGCAATCTCAAGCTGGAAAGCGGCGGCCAGGAGGCGACCTTCTCCGGCCTGTCTCATGTGCTGCATTACGATGTGATCTACCACACCAACCGCAAAGGTTCGCGCTCGCAGTTGTTCGTCGCGGCGGGCGGCGGGATGAAGATATTCGTCGGTACCGGCAAGCAGGCCGCTTATCAGCCGCTGAGCCAGTTCGGCTACTTCACCCAGACACACGCCCTGAAACCCATGGCAAGCGTTGGCGCCGGCGTGCGCTATGCACTTAGTGAAAAAGTCTTCCTGCGCACCGAATTCCGCGACTACATCACCATGTTCCCAGAGCAGATCATCGCTCCGGCTCCTGGCGCGAAGTTCGGCAAGATCCTGCACGACTTCGTGCCCATGGTCTCGATCAGCTACGAGTATTAGCGCGCAGCCACTTGCTCTCAACTCCGAGACGGCCGCGACCTTCCTATCGGTCGCGGCCGATTTTTTTTGAGGGGATCAATTCGCCGCCGAATTCGGCAACTGCCGCGCAAACATCACCACCGGCTGCAAGTGCTCTTTCATGTTGGTGCAAACGCCGCATTCCACCCGGTAGTCCGGCCACAGTCGCCGGGTCAGGGCAGGAATGGTCTCGGGATCTGTTGGGCGGTGCTCGAGCGAAATGGCCAGTCGCGGATGAAAATGTCCCACGGTCTGAACGGCGCCACGGAGGGCATTGGGCTCGGCGCCTTCGATGTCCATCTTGATGAAGTCGACGCGCTCCAGCTTCAGTTCGGATGCCATCCGGTCAATCGTGGTGAGCGGCACTTGAAAGGCCTTTCCTCGGGCCTGTTGCAGCGCCACCGTTGCCGCGGTGCTCGCCATGCCGGGAGGAATGTTCAGCTCGAGCGTGTCATCGTGGTCCCACACGCCTTTCGGATAGAGCAAAACGCGGCCGGCGCGGATCTCTTCCGCGAAATTCCGCCGCAGGCACTCGAGCGCCCACGGTGCCGGCTCGATCGCCACCACCTTACTTGCGCCATGCCTCAGGGCCTGGCGTGTGAAAACGCCGGCATTGGCTCCACAATCCAGCACTACGTCTTTCGGAACAACGCCGCGCAGGTCGGTTCCGTATTCGTCCTGGCTCTGCTCCGCCAGTTCTTCGGCGAACGATAACCGGTCACCGGCGGGAATCCACCAACGGCCGTCTGGAGTGTCGATCTCCTCCAGATCCCCGTCCCTTTGAACCTGCCGGATCCTCCGCTCGATACCCCTGGCAAGGATGGCGCTCTTGGGCACCGCCTCCCGCCAGGCGTCCGCGAGCGAGCAGTGCGGGTCGCGGCTTCGGGCGAAAGGCGCAAACTTCGCGGGACGGAAAACGGCCGCCGTAACGCTGGTGCGCGCCTGCCAGGCCCAGTCGTAACGGGGCGCCAGGAGCATGATCAGCGCGAGCAGCGCGAAACACGAAGCCACGGCCCAACTGGCGGCCCGAAACAAACGCGCAAAAAGGCTCATTCTGCCGGGATGGTAGCATGATTGGTCCCGCGGTTCCCAGACTAACCTTCGTCTATGCGGCCGGCCGGCATGGTCCGCCGACTCTACTTATCGTTTCCATCGCCGGATGGCGAAATCAGCCGGTACTCCAGCTTGCGCAGCTTAGCGGTCGTCGAATACGACGCGATCCCAAACGGCCGGGACAGATCGATCTCGCCGGGACGCAAGCCGACTTGTTTATCTCCAATGTACGCGTCGATCACCGGCTCCTCGCCGATCCAGGCTTGGATGCGATCGTCGGTCACCCGCAGCCGCAGAGCATACCATCGCCCCTTTTCAAAGTCGTGCGTGGTGGCAGTCTCGTTTTCCGAAGCGTCCTCATCGTTCAGGCTGGAAAGCCCCACCAGCGATCCGCCCCAGCCGCCGTTGATCCAGGAGCAGTGGGAATCGTGGACCGGGAAGGTAATGCCGGCAAAGAAGTCGTAGCCGTCCACCCGCGCGGCCTCCAGCCGGACTTCATAGTTGGATTTAGGAAACGAACTCGTCCACGTGATTCCCGTGAGCACGCCGTCGCCGAGAATGATCGTGCCGTCCGCCACCCCAACCTTGCCACGCCCGGTGAATGGAGTTTCCTTCCATCCCTGGAGCGACGTGCCGTCGAACATGGATTTCCAGCCGCCGCCGGACTGTTCTTTGGCGGGCGACTGCGCCTCTTGAAAAGCTGACAGTGCGGCCGCGGCCAGGATCGCCGCCAGCGAGAGCGCCGCGCGCCACAAACGGGGTTGCATCTCTAGTTCCTCCAGCCGGCAGCCGTGCACGGTGAAGCGGTAGCTGCCGGAATCGACGTTGTAACTGAGCCGTGTGCCCCGCTTGCCGGCGGCGCTAGGCGGCCCGGTCACTTCATTGCGCCGGCCGAATCCGCACCGCCTGCCCGCCACCCGACGCCATCTTCACGTGCAGCAGCGTGGCCGCGTTCACGCGCTTCTCCTCGCGCACCGCGTGCTTGGGATTCTCGTCGGCGTCCGGAGCGTCCGAATAGATCTCCGCGATGAACTCGCCGCGGCCCAGAAACTCCAGCGGCAGGTCCACCTCGTTCCCGCGGAAGCCGGTAATGCTGCCGAGGAACCACTCGCGCCCATGCCGCCGCGCGATCGAGATGTAGTCGCCCGGCCGCCCGCCCACCACGTGGGTTTCGTCCCACACCGAGGGGACCTCGCGGATGTAATCGAATTCCTGCTGCCCCTTGTAAGCCTCCGGGTAATCCGAGACCATCTGGAACGCGCTCTCGAAGACGGCATACAACGCCAGCGAATGGGCGCGCGTGGTCTGCACCATCGGCTGGCGGCTGCGCGGCTGAAACTCGGCCTTGGTCGCGTTGTTGAAGCCCCCCGGCGTGTAGTCCATCGGCCCGGCCAGCATGCGCGTAAACGCCAGCATCACGTTGTGATCGGGGGTGACGCGCGAGCTCCACTTGTTGTATTCGGCGCCCATCACGCCTTCCCGCGTCAGCAGGTTGGGATACGTGCGCCGCAACCCGTCGGGCTTGTACGCGCCGTGGAAATCGATCATCAGATGATGCTCCGCCGCCTTCTTCACCACGCGCCGGTAGAAGTTCACCATCCACTGATCGTCGCGATCCATGAAATCGATCTTCACCCCCGCGATGCCCCATTTCTCGAACAGCGGAAAGGCTTCGTCCATCTGGCGCGAGATATCGTTCCAGTGCGCCCACAACCACACGCGCACATTCTTGGATTTAGCGTGCTCCAGGATCGCCGGCATGTCGATGTTGGGGCTGGTGTGCGTCAGGTCGCTGCCCGAATCGTTGGGCCCGCTGCCGCGCGCCGCCCAGCCGGCGTCGATCAGCATGTATTCGAGCTTGGCATCGGACGAGAAATCGATGTAGTGGTTCATGGTGGCCGTGTTCATCCCCGGCCGGAAATCCACGCCCTCCGCGTAACTGCCGCTCCACCAGTCCCACGCGGTCTTGCCGGGCTTGATCCACGATGTGTCGGCGATGGCCGGCGGCGGGTTCAGGTTGATCACGATGTTGGATTCCACCAGGCGCCCGGGCTGCGCGCCCACCATGATGACGCGCCAGGGCGAGTTGAGCGGAGTGCCGGCGCGAACCGTGATGCCCGGTTCATCCACCGAGGGAGCCAGCCGCGAGAACAGCGAATTCGCGCCCCCGCCCGCGCGCACCAGGTACATGCCCGCATAGTTGTCGATATCGGCTTCCGTGATGGCCACCCATGCCACGCCCGGCACCTCCGCCAGGAACGGCAGGGCGATCAGCCAGTCCTTGTGGATGTCGCCCAGAGGCATGATGTGGTAGCCGTCCTCGTACGAGGTTCGGAAGCTCTCGAGGATCAGCGAGTAAGTGGTGGAGTCCTTGGCCAGTTGAAACTCGGTCTTCTCTCCAGCCAGCCTCACCTCCTTCAAGGTGGGCTGTTCCGGCAGGACGTAGCGGAATGCGACGCCGTCGTCGTAAGCGCGCGCCTCGATGGTCATCTTGCGCGCTTGCCGCCCGGTCTCCTGCACGTCCACCGCAAGGGTCTGGCAGACGTTGCGCACGGGATTGGATTTCCCGTGCAGCATGTTGTAAGTCTCGTTGACAGATCCCGGCCGCGTGCCGGTGATGCGCACGTTTGTGCCGAGATTCTGCTGGTCCTGAATGTCGAGCGCCATCCCGGATTTGGCGATGACGGCCTTGCCGCGATAGTTCACCGCGTACGCCAGTTTGCCCTGGTCCGCGGAGATGGTCATCTCCAGCAGCCCGTCCGGCGATTTCAACGCTGCCTGGCCCCAGGCGAAAGCAGTCGCACAGGAAAGAAGAATGAGGCTTCGCATCAGTTACGATTGTGGCACAGGGATTCCCGGGTGGCACAGGTGTTTGGGGCCTCTTGGTCCCGCCAAGTCGCGCCGGTTCTACTTCGGCGGCCTGCCGTCATGAATGCACAGGTCTAACAGGTCCGGGATGTTCGCCTCTCCCACACACATCACCGTGTCCGCGGCTCCCCAGTAGATCTTCACGGTTCCATCCGGTTCGGGAACCGCGCCGCAAGTGAACACGACGTTGTGGACATAGCCGGTCATCTCCCAGGGATCTTCCGGCTGCAAGATCCAGGAGTTGCCCACACCGATTACCTTCGCGGGATTCTGGAGGTCATGAAGAGCCACCCCCAGACGATAGATGGCGCCGTCCATGGTCCGGAAGACACCGTGGTAGATCGAGAGCCATCCTCGTTCCGTCTTGAATGGCGGCGCGCCGGGGCCGATCTTCATCTCGTCCCAGTGATAGGGCTCGGGTTTTATGAGTAACTCGGATCGTCCCCAGAAGCACAGGTCGGGAGAATAAGAAATCCAGATGGACCACGGTGTGATCTCCGAGTGAGGGCGATCGAGGCGCGCATAGAGGCCGTCGAACTTTTCCGGAAAGAGGACTACGTTGCGATGATCCGCCTGTGTGATCAGCGAGACTCTTTCAACCTGGGTAAAGTCTTTCGTCCTCGCCAGGGCGATCCGCACGCCGCTCCGCGAGTACGCGCTATAAGTGATGATGTAGTCGTCTTCCACGCGAGTCACTCGCGGATCTTCCACGCCGAACTCTTCATACGCCGCGAACGGGCCTTCTAGCGCGGGGACCAGAAAGGGCTGCGGGTCGGCTGTGAAACGGAATCCGTCGGGACTCCGGGCCAAACCAATGATCGATCTCCCGGTACGGAGGTGAGATCGAAACAGCATGATGTATTCGCCGTCATGCTTCACCACCGCCGCATTGTGGACCGTCTCCACGGCATACGGGACCCGGTTCTTTGTCAGAATCGGGTTGTGCGCGTATCGCCTGACGATATCCCGTTTTAGGTTCATGGCAGTTTCTTCGCCTCCATCTCCAGGACCTTGCCGTACACGCGTTCGTATTGTTCGACCATCGTCCCCATGGAGAAGCGCTCCTCTACCCTTCGCCGGCACGCGCTTCGGTCGATTTGCGGAACTCGTTCCAGGCACCGCGAAGCTTCCCCGGCGTCGCCGGCCAGAAAGCCTGTCACTCCGTCCTGGATGACTTCACGGCAGGAACCGAGGTCCATCGCGATCACGGGCACTCCGGCTGCATTGGCTTCGGCCAGCACGAGCCCGAACCGCTCGGGGATCGTGTTCAGATGAAGCAGCGCGTACGCGCGCGCGAACAGCTCATTCTTTCCAGCGACGTCCACCGGCCCGATGAAGCGGATATTGACGCCGTCGAGGTGAGGTTTGACCTGCTCCTCAAAATAGGCGTGATCCTGGATGATGCCCGCAATGATAAGACGCCGGCCGCTCAGGCGAGCCACTTCAATGGCCAGGTGAACGCCTTTGTCAGGGTGAATGCGGCCGAGGAAAATCAGGTCATTACCGCCTCCCGGCTGAAAAGGATACAGTGACAGGTCGATTCCGTTGTACACGGTCCCGACATAGTTCAGCCCGGGCATCCGGTCCGAGTTACTGATCGAGACAAAGTAGCCGCCGGCATACTTGCGGTATACCGGCATGATACTGGGCGACGAGAATCCGTGAATAGTGGTCAGCACCGGCGTCTTTACCAGCCGGGTGTATGCCAGGGCCATGAAATCGTAGTGGCTGTGGATGAGATCGAACTCCGCGGCGTGCTCGAAGACCTCCGGGATGTGGAGATACTCGGCCACCTTGGGGTCGATGGAACGGTCCTCTTCATAACCGTGCTCCACCACGGCGTGCAATCGGGCGGAAGTGACAGAGTCGCCAGTGGCGAACAGAGTCACGTCCCAGCCCCGGGCAACCAGTCCTTCGGCAATGTTGCCGGCGACCGTTTCCCAGGCGCCGTATTGCCGGGGAGGCGTCCGCCACGCGACGGGTGACAGGATCGCGACTCTCCTTCCGGTCTTCATGGCGTGACTCGTGGCAACCTATCTAGCACATGGCGCCCAGCACTTCGTCGAGCGCTACGGTCGCGAACCTGGTGGCATGATCGGCATAGGCATACGGAATGATCAGTTGGCCGGCGTGCACCAGGGCGCCGCAGGTATAGACGACGTTGGGCACGTAGCCGTGACGTTCGTACTCGGTGGGTCTGAGCAGGGGCTCCGCCAGGCGCCCGATCACCTTGGCAGGGTCATCCTTATCCAGGAGAAACGCCCCGATGGAGTACTGCCGCATGGGGCCTACGCCGTGGCTGAGGACCAGCCATCCGGCATCCGTCTCGATGGGCGACCCGCAGTTTCCGATCTGGACCATCTCCCAAGGGAAGGTAGGCGCCAGAATCAGCCTGGGCTCATACCAGAAATGCACATTATCGGAAAAGACCAGGTACAGGTTTTCATTGTCCTGTCGCGAGATCATGGCATACAGGCCGTTGACCTTACGCGGGAAGATGGCCATGCCCTTGTTCTGCGCAGCCGGGCCGTTCAGTGTAATAAACCGGAAGTGAAGGAAATCGGAGGTTTCCATTAGTTCCGGCATGACGACCCTGCCGTCATAAGCGGTGAACGTGGCATAGTACACAGACGTGCCATCATCGTTTTGAAAGCAGACGAACCGGGCGTCTTCTATGCCGTTCCGCTGCGAGGGAGAGGCGGGGAAGATGATGCGCTCGGAGAGTTCCTGTTCGGGCTGGAACTGAACTTCGTAGTTCGACTCGGCCAGCCTCACCATCGCCTCGGCGGTATCACCATATCCATCGCGCTCACAGGGCCGAAGCAGTTCCTCTTCGACGCAGCAGCGAAGTTGGACGAGGGTGAACGACTGCCCGAGGAGGCCGATTGTCCGGCGCGTGAATTCATTCGCCAGCCCAAGCTCTTGAAGCTTTCGTTCGAAGAGACCGCTCTCATACACCGTGTTGGGGATCTGGCGCGCCTCGCTGAGACAGCCGGATGCACTCATAACTTCGATCCGGCCGTCCGGGTAGATCATGCCCGTACGAAACGTGATGGAGGAGAGGTGTCCTTCGCCGGTGGCGCGCAGGCTCAGGATGAATCGTAAGCCGCCGGATGGCACCTCCGACTGGTCCGGGTGCGGCACAATCGACGGATTGAACAGGGCGGCGGACTCGAGCGAGAACTCGGAGTCGAAATAGGAGCCGATCAGTAGTTTCCTCGGCGCGGACAGATTCCCATCCAATGACAACAACTTATCGATCTGTTCGAATCGCTCGAGAAATGCGCCGGCGATGTCCGGATGGCGGCCCGAGAATTCCGTCAAGACTTCGTTCACCAGGGGGCAAACCCGGCTTTCGGGGATCGCAAGAACCCGCGTGACGATCATCTCGATTCGTCGCGAGTCGCCGGTATTGAACGGGCGCAGGAGAACGCGGGACTGGTCCGGACACAAGGCTGTTGCCGTGCGTGTGATGTGAATCGATTCGAAGCTCATGAGGTTCGTTTGCAGACGGCATCAACTCTCGATCAAAATCGGGGCTCTGAAGCTGGTGACAATGTTCTGCGTCATCCGCAGCTCGGCGAGCGACAACAGGAACGCCAACGTGGATTCCGCGCCCTGGTTGCGGTTGACCCGGTCGACGTGCAGCCCGTCGCGGCAACCGCCGGTTCGGGCCGAGTACAGTTCCAGGCCGAGATCGTTCGAGCCGACGAACCAGTCAAAGGCACGCTGGGCTTGCTCGTACCACCAGGGATCGGACGTGGACCGATAGGCTTCCAGGCAGGCCGACATCATGGCTTGGGCTTCGACCGGTTGTTGATCGAAGTTGGCGCGAGCGCCGCCGCGGCTGAAGAATCCGTTGCTGCCGATGGGCCGGAAGTGCCCGCTTTCAGCGGTTTGCAGCTGCACCAGCCACCGAAGCGTCTGAAGACCGCGATCGAACACCGCCTTCTGTCCCGTGGCGCGGCCAGTCAGAATCAGGGCGTGCGCGAGCTTCGCATTGTCGTAACTCAGCACTTGTTCAAACCACGGCCAATCGGGTGTGGCGGTCCGATCGTACAGGTCCATCAAGCGAGCGATCAGAGTGTCGCGGGTCTGAGTCACGAAGGTATCACCGCTCAACCTTCGCAGATAGTCGTGAATCCCAAGCAAGCTGAAGGCCCAGGCCCGCGGCGACGCAAATTGCGACACGACCGGCAGAGCCTGCGCGAAGAGCTGGCCGGCCATCACCTGGAAACTGCGGTGCGAGGAGACTCCAACACCCACCCCGAGGGCCCATATCGCCCTGGCGTGACAGTCCTCCGACCCTTGTTCATCGAGCCAATGCCGGTCAAAACCCAGATGGTTGTGGAAGCGCCCCGTGAGGCAATCGAAGGCATGACACAAGAAAGCCGCATAAGTTGTGGCGAGTGTGCGCACGCGTTCCGGTTCTTCTCCCAGGTCTTCGAGCAGCACCGTCAGAATAAAGGCTCGCGCGTTGTCGTCGGTGCAGTACCCTTCGGAAAAGTTCGGCACGCTGAACACGGCATGCTGGAATATACCCGTCGAATCGGTCATGCGCGAGAGATGCTCCAGCTTGACCTCGGGTGTCTCCCGCGGCTTCTGGTCCAGCGTTCTCGTGGAAAGGGACTTTCGCAGAGTGGACAGGGCCTGGAGCCGGGAAAGCTCGAAGGAGCGCATATAGAGGCGCGCCACGTTGCTCCAGACCATCTCCCGTCCCAGTTTGTAAGCACTCTCGCGCAATGTGTTGCGCCGGACATCGTCGCCCAGCAAGGCGTTCACTTCGGCCGCAATGGCATCGGCGTTCCCGAACGGAACCAGGACCCCGCGCCCGTCCGCCAGGAGTTCTTCGGCATGCCAGTACGGTGTCGAGACAACGGCCTTGCCGGACCCGAAGGTGTAGGCGAGAGTCCCCGAGGTGCTCTGGGCTTCATTGAGATACGGAGTAATGTACACGTCGGCGGCGCCGATAAAATCCTTCAGGGTGTCGAGGTCGACGAAGCTGTTGTAGAAGATGACATTCTTCTCCACCCTGTTCCTGGCCGCCAGGATCTCGAGACTGACGCGGTAAGCTTCGCCCTGCTCGCGCAGCTCGTTCGGATGTGTGGCTCCCACCACCATGTACACCACGTTCGGAAATCTCGCCACAATCTTGGGCAGCGCGTTCAGCACGTGCTCGATGCCTTTATTGGGGGAGAGCAGCCCGAATGTAAACAACACAGCCCGCCCGGTTACGCCGAATTCCTCTTTGAGATCGTTGGGGTCAGCGAACGGTATGTCGGGGATGCCGTGATGGATCAAGTCGATCTTACTCGGCGGCGCGTGATAGATGTCCTGGAGCGTCTGCCGCCCGCGGGCCGACATGACCACCAGGCGGGTCGAAAGCGCTATGAGCTCCTGCATTACCCGTCTCTGATCGCTCCTCGGTTCGCGCAGGACGGTGTGGAACGTGACAACGACAGGCATCCGCAGCTCGCGCAGGAACGCCAGGATGTGGCTTCCGGCGGGCCCCCCAAATATTCCGAACTCGTGCTGCAGGCACACAACATCGACATTGCCGATATTCAGGAAGTCCGCGGCGCGTAAATACGACGACAGGTCCTGGTCTTCGATTTCGAAACGAACGACAGGCGGATACTCATAGCCGTGTTTGAGGTCATTCATGGCGACCGAGAAGCACTCACTGGATGGGTGCTCGGCTGCCACGGCAGTCAGGAGGTCGGAAGTAAATGTGCCAATACCGCACTTGCGCGGAAGGTAGGTGCCCAGAAAGGCGACCCTGCCAACTTTAGAACCTTCGATCATGGTTGTGTTCCCGGAAAAACCATTTGGAACCGCCGGTCAACGGACTTTGGCCCTTTCTGGCAAAGGCCATCTGGGACGGACGGTGAGTTGGCCGGAGAACAGCTGGGCCGCACGACGCAAGGTGGGGATGCCGGACACCAGTATAGCAGGCCGGGCGGGGGCACGAGCCCGCGCCACCCGGTTATACTGGCTGGACAGGCCGGCGCCTGTCCTATGCGGCGTGATTACATCAAGTGGTACAGCCCCTCGCTCCACAAAGATATGGAGCTGCTGGCGTTCGGCGATCGCGGATTCCCCATCGTGGTCTTCCCTACCTCGGGCGGCCGCTTTCACGAGTACGAGGACCGCGGGATGATCGCGGCCGTGGCCCCCAAGATCGAACGCGGCGAGCTCCAGGTCTTCTGCGTGGACACGGTGTCCGGAGAATCCTGGTACAACCGCCAGGCGCAACCGTCCGATCGGGTGGACCGCGAAAACGCGTACGACGCCTACCTGGTCCGGGAGTTCGCTCCTTTCGTGAGCCAGCGCACGAGCTGGCCGCAAATGGGCGCCACGGGATGCAGCCTGGGCGCGTATTACGCCATCAACTTCGCGTTGCGGCACCCGGACCTCGTCACCTACGCGGTCAGCATGTCGGGAGGCTTCGATATTCCCAAGCGCTTTCTCGACGGTTACTACGACCAGAACGCGTACTTCCACTCGCCGCTGGATTATCTTCCCAATACGCACGACGCCTGGTATCTGGAGCGCTTCCGGCGGAACTACTACGTCCTGGCGGTCGGCAACGCCGACCCTCTGTTCGATCAGAACGTGAAGCTGGCCCACGAATTCGGGGTCAAACAGATACCCCACCTGCTTGACGTTTGGGACGGATTCGGCCACGATTGGCCGTGGTGGCATAGTATGGCGGCGAAGTTCTTCGCGTGAGGGAAAGATGGCGATAGTCGGCGTGCTGTACGGCATGGAAGAGTCGTTTCCACCAGCGCTGGTGGACCGCATCAACGCCACGGGCGTCGAGGATGTGTCCGCGGAGCACCTCAAGGTGGGAGGCGTGGAGATGGCCGCCCCGACGCGCTACGGCGTGATCATCGACCGCATCTCGCACGACATTCCGTTTTACCGGTCGTACCTGAAAAACGCGGTGCTGACCGGGACGAAGGTGATCAACAACCCGTTCTGGTGGAGCGCCGACGACAAGTTCTTCAACTACGCGCTGGCGAAAAAGCTGGGGGTCGCGGTGCCCAACACCGTGCTGCTGCCGCACAAGCAGCATCCGAAGGGAACCACGGACCGGTCCATGCGCAACATGGAGTACCCGCTCGACTGGCCTGGCATCTTCGACTATATCGGGTTCCCGGCGTTCTTGAAGCCGCACGATGGCGGCGGGTGGAAGAGCGTCTACAGGGTCGGCACGCCCGAAGAATTCTCCACGGTGTACGACGAGACGGGCGATCTCTGCATGACCCTTCAGTCGGCGGTGAGTTTTCAGGAGTATTTCCGCTGCTACGTGGTGGACCAGGAGAAGGTGCACGTGATGCGGTACGATCCAGGGCAGCCGCATCATTTGCGGTACGTTCCAGGCAATCCGCCGCCGGAGCGGGCGCTCGGCGAGAGGATCGAACGCGACGCGCTGACCCTGTGCCGGGCGCTGGGGTATGACCTGAACACGGTGGAGTTCGCGGTCGAGGACGGCGTCCCCTACGCCATCGACTTCATGAACCCCGCGCCGGACGCGGCGCTGGAATCGGTTGGTGCGGAGAATTTCGAGTGGATCGTGGAGGCCGTGGCGGAGATGGCGGTGAAGCGGGCGCGCCAGGCGCCGGGGCCGCCGGTCTACCGGTGGCAATCGTTTCTGACGGGAGGCGAGCGATGAGCGAACTCAATCGAACGCGGCCGAGCCTCAACATCGGCGTCGAAGAGGAATACCAGACCATCGATCCGCGGACGCGCGATCTGCGGTCGCACATTCAGGCCGAGATCGTGCAGAAGGGCAAGACCCTGCTGGCGGAGCGGGTCAAGCCGGAGATGCACCAGTCGGTGATCGAGATCGGCACGGGAGTGTGCCAGAACATCCAGGAGGTCAAGGAGGAGATCGTCTCGATCCGGCGGCAGATGGTCACGCTGGCGAAAGAGAACGGCCTGCGCCTGGCGGCCGGGGGCACGCATCCCTTTGCGCGGTGGAACGAGCAGGAGATTTATCCCGACGACCGCTACCGCGTAATCGTCGAGGACTTGAAAATGGTGGCGCGCGCCAACCTGATTTTCGGGCTGCACGTGCACATCGGTGTGGAAGACCGCGAGACGGCGATCCAGATCATGAACGGGGCGCGCTATTTCCTGCCGCACATCCTGGCGCTCTCGACCAATTCGCCGTTCTGGCTGGGGATGGAGACGGGGCTGCGGTCGTACCGCTGCAAGGTGTTCGACAAGTTTCCGCGCACCAACATTCCCGATCTGTACGCAAGCTGGTCGGCGTTCGAGAACTACGTCAACCTGCTGATCCACACCAACTGCATCGACAACGCCAAGAAGATCTGGTGGGACATCCGGCCACACCCGCATTTCCCCACGCTCGAATTCCGCATCTGCGACATCCCCATGCGGGTGGAGGAAACCATCGCTATCGCGGCGCTGTGCCAGGCGGTGATCGGGAAGCTGTACCAGTTGCACGAGCGGAACCTGTCGTTCCGCCATTACAGCCGCGCGTTGATCATGGAGAACAAGTGGCGCGCGGCGCGGTACGGGCTGGACGGAAAGCTGATCGATTTCGGCAAGCAGACCGAGGTCCCGGTGCGCGATCTGATCCATGAGATTCTGGAATTCGTGAGCGACGTGGTGGACGAGCTGGGGAGCGGCGAGGAGATCGCGTACATCGAGCGCATCCTTGAAGAAGGCAGCGGCGCCGACCGCCAGTTGCGCGTCTTTTCCGAGACGGGCGATCTCCACAGGGTGGTGGACTACATGATCGAAGAGACCGAGGCGGGGCTGTTCGAGCCGGCCCAAAGCAGCACGGCGGAGCGCGGATGAGCGGCGCCCGACTGCTTCAGGGCGCGCCTTTCGACCCCGAGCTTTTGCCCGGCGCGCGCAACGCGGTGCGCTTCTGCCTCCGCGTGCGGCCGGAGGAAAAAGTCACGCTGATCACCGACCGCGCGTGTCTCGAAATCGGAGCGAGCCTGGCGCGCGAGCTGGATGCACTGGGCGCGCCGCACCACGCGTGGATTCTGGAGGAGCTGGCGCCGCGTCCGCTGGCGGAGATGCCGGCGGCGATCCTGGCCGATATGGAAACCAGCCAGGTGAGCATCTTCGCGGTGAAGGCCATGCCCAACGAGCTGCGCACGCGCATGCAGATGACCGACGTGGTGAACCGCCGCAAGATGCGCCACGCCCACATGGTCAATATCGATCGCCGCATCATGCTGGAGGGCATGCGGGCGGATTTCGATGAGGTGGACCGCATCAGCACGCGGGTCTTTGAAATGGCCAGCGCGGCGCGCGAGATCCGCGCCACCACGCCCGCCGGGACCGAGATCACGGGCCGCTTTTCGCCGCGCCTCCGATGGCTGAAGACCAGCGGCATCATCAGCCCCGAGAAGTGGGGCAACCTGCCCGGCGGCGAAACCTTCACGGCACCGGAGCAGGTGGACGGGACGTTCGTGATAGATGGCGTGGTGGGCGATTATCTTTGCGAAAAATACGGCGACCTGCGCGACACTCCGCTCACCATTCGCGTCCGCGAGAACCGGCTCCGCGAGGTCCACTCGGCCAACCGGGAGCTGGAAGACGAATTCTGGCGGTACTGCCACACCGACGAAAACAGCGACCGCGTGGGAGAGTTCGCCATCGGCACGAACATAGCCGTGCGCGACGTGATCGGCAATATATTGCAGGACGAAAAGATTCCGGGGATACACATCGCGTTCGGCAATCCCTACGCGGCGCACACCGGCGCCGACTGGTATTCCTCGACCCATATCGACGTGGTGGGCCGCCGGTTCGACATCTGGATCGATGGCCGCCAGATCATGCACGCGGGAGCTTTTCTGCTTGATACCCTCGCTTCGACGCCGTTTTAACGAGACATGGTCGCCCGAAAAGTACGCCGCGTTCCTGGGGCTGCTGCGCCGGCGCTGCGGCGAGCCGGTGCAGTTTCCGCACTCGGAGACGCCGTGTTTTCTGCCGGCGGAGCTGGTGGACCGGATGGCGCGGTACGGCGTGGAGATGGTGGACCAGCTTCTGGGCGATGCGGAGTACCGGCGCGCATCGGGCGAGGCCATCCCGGCGGCGTACCGGGTGCCGCGGGAGAACCCGGTTCCGCTGTTCGTGCAGGCCGATTTCGGGCTGGATGAAAACCTCGAGCCGAAGCTGGTGGAGATTCAGGGCTTCCCTTCCCTGTACGGGTATCAGCCGGTGCTGGCCGAGGCTTATCGCGAGGCGTACGGAATCGATGCCGCGCTCCGGGCGCTGCCGGACGGCCTCGGCGAGGACGAGTACCAGGCGCTGCTCCGGGAGGCAGTCCTGGGCGCCCAGGATCCCGAAACCGTGGTGCTGCTCGAGATCGAGCCCTGGCGTCAAAAAACGCGCCACGATTTCAAGATCACCGCCGAGACGCTGGGTATCGGGGTGGTCGATGTCCAAGCCGTGCGCAAGCGCGGTAACCGGCTGTATTACGACCGCGCCGGCAGGGAGATGCCAATCCGCCGCATCTACAACCGCGTGATTGCCGACGAGCTGGAGCGGCGGCGCATCCGGATTCCCTTCGACTGGCGCGACGATCTCGATGTGGAATGGGCCGGGCATCCCGACTGGTTCTTCCGGCTCAGCAAATTCTCGCTGCCGTTCCTGCGCCACCCCGCGGCGCCGTGGACGCGATTCCTGGACACGGTGGAGAAGGTCAAGCGGCCGGAAGACTACGTGTTGAAGCCGCTGTACTCGTTTGCCGGGGTGGGAGTGATCGTGGGACCGTCGGCGGCCCAGATCGCGGCCGTTCCCACGGGCGAGCGCCACAATTACGTCCTCCAGGAGCGCGTCGATTTCCGCCCGGTGATCGACACGCCGGCGGGGCCGGCCAAGATGGAGGTGCGGATCATGTACATCTGGCTCGGGCGGCTGCGCCCGGTGAACACTGTCGTGCGGATGGGCCGCGGCGCGCAGATGGGGGTGGATCACAATAAGCATATGCAGTGGGTCGGCGCGTCGGCGGCGTTCCTGAGCGGAGGAGATCATCCATGACATTCCTGTGCCTGGCCAGCTACGAAAAGGGTCACGAGTTCCTGCGCGAGTCGAAACGGCAAGGGTGCGGCGTGCTGCTGCTGACTTCGTTGAGCCTGAAGGACAAGGCCCGGTGGCCGGCGGACAGCATCGACGAGATCTTCTATATGCCGGACCACGACCACAAATGGAATCGCCAGGACACGCTGAAGTCGGTGAGTTTCCTGGCGCGGACCAGGGCCATCGACCGCATCGTGGCGCTGGACGATTTCGACGTGGATGTGGCGGCCATGCTGCGCGAGCACCTGCGCGTGCCGGGCATGGGCGAGACCACCGTTCGCTACTTCCGCGACAAGCTCGCCATGCGCATGAAGGCCGCCGAGGCGGGCATCCGCGTGCCCGCGTTCGTGCACGTGCTCAATTACGACCGCCTGCGGGGCTTTCTCGATCGCGTGACGCCGCCATGGGTGCTCAAGCCGCGGTCCATGGCCGGGGCTCTGGGGATCCGGAAGATTCACAGTGCGGATGAGTTGTGGCCCCTCCTCGACGCGCTGGGCGACTTGCAGTCGAACTATCTGCTCGAACAATTCGTGCCCGGCGACATCTTCCACGTGGACACCATCGTGTACGAGAGGCAGATCCGGTTCGCCATCGCCAGCGGATACGGGCGGCCGCCCATGGAGGTTTCGCACGAAGGCGGCGTATTTACCACGCGCGTCCTGGAGCGCGATTCGGAGGATGCGCGGCAATTGCTGGAGGTGAACCAGCAGGTGATGCCGGCTTTCGGAATGGTGCGCGGCGTGTCGCACACGGAGTTCATCCGGGCGCGGGAGGGCGGCGGGATCTACTTCCTGGAGACCTCGGCGCGGGTCGGGGGAGCGCACATCGCGGAACTGGTGGAGGCGGCCACGGGCCTGAATCTCTGGGCCGAGTGGGCCAAACTGGAGGTTGCCGGCGGGCAGGGCGGGTACGCGCCTCCCGAGGCGCGGCAGGATTACGCCGGCTTGCTGGTGTGCCTGGCGCGGCAGGAACACCCAGACACCTCGGCGTATTCCGACCCCGAAATCGTGTGGCGCATGGACCGGCCGAACCACGTGGGCCTGATCGTGAAGTCGCCCAGCGCCGGGCGGGTCAGGGACTTATTGGGCCAGTACGTGGAGCGGGTGCAGCGGGACTTCCTGGCGTTCGTGCCGCCGCGAGGGTAGAGCCGGACGAAATGGCGTACCGGCCCCGAATTGCCCTGGAGGTCCTGGGCCTGCTAGACTGAGACATTCAGGTCAAATCTCGTTCGGGGTTGGTAATTGATCGTACGCCTTCTATCGCTATCTGCCATGGTCTGCCTGCTGGTCGCCGCCGAGGAAGGCGCGAACACGGCGGATGCCATCGTCGAAAGCTATTGCGCCGCTTCTCTTCACCAGGAACAGGCGATCAAAGCCGCGTCCATGAGCGTCGATATGGAGGCTTCTCTCCCCAGGCTGAAGAAGCAGGGCCGCCTGCATGCCCTCCGGCGCATTTCGGCGCTGGGCCGCATCACCTACGAAATGCTGCGGTTCGAGGGCGACAACACCGTACGGAACCAGGTGATTGTACGATATCTCACGGCCGAGGCCGAGGCGCAGAAGGAGCAGCCACCCACGCTCGCCGTGACGCCGGCCAACTACAAATTCAAGTACAAGGGCACGGGCCGGCTCGAAGGGCGCCCGACCTACATCTTTCAGGTGACCCCGCGGCAGAAGCGCCAGGGCCTCTTCAAAGGCGAGATCTGGATCGATACCGCCACCTACCTGCGCGTGCAGGAGTCCGGATACCTCGTCAAGAATCCCTCCCCCATCGTTTTGAAACGGATCGAGTTTGTCAGGCGATACGAAATCCGGGACGGTCTTTCGGTGCCGCGGCAGGTGCAAAGCGTAGTGGAGACGCGCCTGGTCGGCAAAGCTGAGCTGACCATCGATTTCACCAACTTCTCGATCGATGGCGACCAACGGGGAACCGCCGGCGAAAACGACGGCCAGTAGGCGGACTTGACCGCGTCGCCGGATCTTGCGTTACTGGAGAATGCATGCGAACGCTCTTTCTGAATCCCCCATCTTTTGAAGGGTTCGACGGCGGGGCCAGCTCGCGTTGGCCGGCCTCCCGCGAAATCGAGTCCTACTGGTATCCGGTGTGGCTGTGTTATCCCGCCGGCATGCTGGCGGACAGCAAGGTGGTAGACGCGCCCCCGCACAAAATCTCCATCGACCAGACGGTCCGGATGGGGAAGGATTTCGAACTGCTGGTGCTCTACACTTCGACTCCCGGTTTCCACGTCGACGTCAAGATGGCGCAGATGATGAAGGACGTCAACCCCAAGCTGAAGGTGGCGTTCGTGGGGCCGCCGGTGACCATCGAGCCCGACAAGACCCTGCTGGCCAACAAGGCCATCGACTTCGTGGTGCGGCGCGAGTTCGATTACCAGATCGCCGATTACGCCAACGGCAAGCCGCTCGAAGAGCTGCCCGGCGTCAGTTTCCGCCGCAACGGGCAGATCGTCAACAACCCGGAAGGTCCGGCCATCGAGAACCTGGACGAGCTGCCCTGGGTCACCAAAGTTTACAAGCGTGACCTGGACGTGACGCGCTACAACGTTCCGTTTCTGCTGAACCCGTTCCTCGCGTTCTACACTTCGCGCGGATGCCCGGCGCTGTGCACCTTCTGCCTGTGGCCGCAGACCCATTCGGGGCATCGCTGGCGGCTGCGCTCCACAGACGACGTGGCCAACGAAGTCCGGTACGCCAAGGAGCAGTTCCCCAACGTTAAGGAAATCTTCTTCGACGACGACACGTTCAACTACCGCAAGGAGCGCACCATCGAGCTGTGCCGCAAGCTCCAGCCGCTGAAGGCCACGTGGTCGTGCACGTCGCGGGTGACCACCGATTACGACACGCTGAAGGCCATGAGGGAGGCCGGCTGCCGCCTGCTGATCGTGGGCTACGAATCGGGCGATCCGCAGATCCTCAAGAACATCAAGAAGGGCGCCACCGTGGATATGGCGCAGCGCTTCACCGCCAACTGCAAGAAGCTCGGGCTCCTGGTGCACGGCGACTTCATCATCGGCCTGCCCGGCGAGAGCAGGGACAGCATCCGCAGGACCATCGACTTCGCCAAGAGGCTCGACACCGAAACCATACAGGTTTCCATCGCGCACCCCTACCCGGGCACCGAGTTTTACGACTACGTGAAGAAGAACGACCTGATCACCATCGATTCCATGACGGATGAAACGGGCCACCAGCTTCCCAACGTGGTCTATCCGGGGCTGGACCGCGCCGAACTAGTGGAGTTCGTGGAGCAGTTCTACGGCGAGTATTTCTTCCGGCCGCGGGTGGTCTGGCGAATCGTGAAGAAGGCCATCTTCAACAACGACGAGCGCAGGCGACTGACCAAAGAGGCCCGCGAATACATGGCGCTGCGGTCCAAGCGAAAGAGGTTTGTGGCCGATCAGAAGGCTGCCAAGCCGCCGGCTGCGGTCGCCGGGGCGCCATCGGCATCCGGCGACTGACGTCCGCACATGCAGACCGAGTCGGCGAGGCTTCGGATCAAGACCTGGATCTGCGCCACGGTGGTGGTGCTCAGCAACGTGTTCGGCAACTTCTTCCTGAAGCGCGGAATGCCTCCGCGTTTGAACGGGCCGCTGGAATACATCACGGTGCTGTTCGAGCCGTGGGTATCGCTCGGCGTGCTGCTGCTGATCCTGTGGCTGCTCTCGCGAATGGCGCTGCTGAGCTGGGCCGATTTGAGCTACGTGCTGCCGGTGACCTCGGTGGGTTACGTGCTGGTGGCGTTGGTGGGAAAGGTGCTGCTCCACGAGCAGATCACCGGCAGGCGCTGGGCCGGCATCCTGCTGATTGTGGCGGGCGTGGCGCTGGTCAGCGGCGGCACCTCGCCGCAGACGGCTAAGATTCACGCCGGGAGCGCGGCTCCGTGAGATGGGTCTGGATCGGCGTCATCGTGGCGGCGACCACGGCGGGCGAAGTGATGCAGGCCATGGGCATGCGGCGTCACGGCGAGATCCGCGATTTCCGTCCGGGCGCCCTGGGGCGCGCCATGGCGGTGCTGGCGCGCAACCGGTTCGTGATCGGCTCGGTGATCGCCATGGCGGTTTCGTTCTTCGCGAATATTGGGCTTCTGAGCATCGCCGAACTGAGCTTTGCAGTTCCAGCGACGGCGGTGACGTACGTGATGGAAACCGTGCTGGCCAAGTACGTGTTGAAAGAAAATGTGAACCGGCTCCGCTGGGCAGGCGCTTCGCTGGTGATCTGCGGCGTGGCGCTGGTTTCCTTGTGATCTGGCTGGCGCTTCCCGCCCTGGCAGCCACCGCCTACTACCTGCTCGTGGCGGTCGCCGCCGCGAGGTGGGGCAGCGAGTATCGGCGCGGCCGCCCGCCCGCGCCCAACGGCAGGCCCGAGCCCGTTTCTATCCTCAAGCCCATTCACGGCCGCGATCCGGATTTCTACCAGGCCATTCGCTCGCACGCCGAACAGGACTACCCCGAATTCGAAATGCTCTTCGGCGTGAGCGATCCCGGCGACGCCGCGCTCGCCGATATTGAGCGGCTTCAGCGCGAGTTTCCCGGCCGCGCCATCACCGTACAGGCCGTCTCGACGCCCGCGCCGAATGCCAAAGTGGGAGTCCTGGCGGAGTTGGCCAGGCACGCCCGCCATCCGCTGCTGCTGGTGAATGACAGCGACATCGCGGTGGAGCCCGGTTACCTGCGCGCGGTTACCGCTCCGCTTAAGGATCCCGCCATCGGCCTCGTGACCTGTCTCTACCGGGCGCGGGCCGAGTCGTGGGCTGCGCGCGCGGAGGCGCTCGGCATCGCCACGGAATTCGCACCCAGCGTGCTGGTGGCGCGGCTGCTGGGGGTCGCCGAGTTCGCTCTCGGCTCCACCATGGTCTTTCGTGCGGATACACTGCGCCGGATCGGCGGCTTCGAGGCTATTGCCGGCTACCTGGCCGACGATTACCAGCTTGGCCGCCACATCAGCGAGCTGGGCTACCGCATCGCCTTCGCGCCGGTGGTGGTGGAGACCGGTCTCGGCGGCGAGTCCTGGGGCCAGGCCTGGCGCCACCAGTTGCGCTGGTCGCGCACCATTCGCCTGTCCCGGCCCGGGGGCTATTACGGATACGTGGTGACTCACGCCACCTTGTGGGCGCTTGTGGCCTTCGCCGCGGGCCAATGGCAGGCCGGCGCGCTGGCACTGGCGGTGCGCATGGCCGCCGGCATCGTGGTGGGGCGGGGAATCCTGAAAGACCGCCGCGTCGCGACGGACTGCTGGATGATTCCGCTGCGCGATCTGTTCGGCTTCGCGGTCTGGCTGGGAGGCGCCTTCGGGCGCCGCGTCGACTGGCGCGGCCGGAGCCTCCGTCTGCGCCCCGACGGCCGCATCAGCGAGAAAAGTTAATTCAGGATATGATACTCTGAAAAGTGATCGTCCTACTTTTTGGCCCGCCCGGATGTGGCAAAGGCACGCAAGCTGCTCTCCTTGCACAGCGACTCGTCATCCCCGCCATCTCCACCGGAGAAGCGTTCCGCGCCGAATGTCAGAAAGGCACGGAACTCGGAAAGATGGCCTCCGCGATCATGAAATCGGGCGGCCTGGTGGGCGACGACATCGTGAACGGCATCGTGGCAAGCCGCATTTCACAGCCGGACTGCGCCGACGGCTACCTTTTGGACGGCTATCCGCGGACGGTCCCGCAAGCCGTGTTCCTGACGAATTTCTTGCGCGAGACCGGTCAGCACGAGCCCGTCGTGATCCACCTCGATGTGGCCAGTGATGCCCTGGTCACGCGGTTGACGGCCCGCCGGCAGTGTCCGGAGTGCGGGCGGATCTACAACCTGTTGTCCCAGCCGCCGCGAACCGCCGGGGAGTGTGACGACGACCGCGCCCCGTTGCTCACGCGCGACGACGACCAGGAGGCGGTGATCCGCCGGCGCCTGCGCGCCTA
Source organism: Bryobacteraceae bacterium (assembly GCA_035638575.1). Taxonomy (GTDB): domain Bacteria; phylum Acidobacteriota; class Terriglobia; order Bryobacterales; family Bryobacteraceae; genus DASQZT01. Next base: position 29,573 of record DASQZT010000259.1, on the reverse strand, counting down.
CCACGAGCAGACCGGCCCGATCCTGGAGTGGTACGGCGAGCGAGTTGTGCAAACCATCGACGGCGCCGCCCCCGCCGACGAGGTCGGACGCGCGATCCTGGAGATCGTGCGGCGGGAGGCCGCGGCGCGCGAACTGGTTACCAGCACGAAGTAGCCGACGTGGCGCAGCCACTGCCGCGCCACCTCCGGCGCTTATGTTACTGCACGGTCCACGAGCCCACCGCCTGCCAGTTGGAGCTGTTGGCGTCGGTGGAATCGCGGGCCGCCGCGTAGATTACGCGGTTCCCATCGAACGCGGCCGAGAAGCTCAAGTTCAGCGTCAGCGTCAGATTGTTTCCGCTTCCGCTAGCCGCCGAGCCCGCGCCCGTCACGGTGCACTGGCTGTTGTTTACCGAGCCGGTTCCGTTCAGCGCCAGGCCCGGGAGCAACGTCCCCCCCGCATCGTTAACTAGGTACAGGACGCCCGCTGGTCGGCTGTAGGCCAGGTAACATGCCTGCCGGCCGTCGAGGAAGTTGTTGATCAGGACGTTCACCACGCCAAAGTCCTGGAAGCCCTTGGTATCGGTGAAGGTGAACGTGAAGGTCTGGTTCGAATTAGCGCCGCGCGACGGGCTGACACCGCCCACCGAGGGGAAGGTTGCGGCGCCGGGCACCGCCCAAGTGCCCAGCGGCTGCCATCCCGAGTTGCCCCCCTCGAGGTCCCGCGCCGCCGTGTAGACGACCTTGTTGCCCGCAAAGCTGGCGCTGAAGGTCAGGTTCAACGTCAAGGTCAAGGTAGTGCCGTTGCCCACCGCCGACGAGCCCGAGCCGGTTACCGCGCACTGGCTGTTGGAGGTGCTGCCCGCCCCGTTCAGCACCAGTCCGGGCAGCAACCCGCCGCCCGCATCGGGCACCAGGTACAGCACGCTCGCGGTCCTGCTGTAGGCCAGGTAACACGCATTGCGGCCATCCAGGAAGTTGTTGATCAGCACGTTCACCACATCCAGGTCCTGGTAACCGCGCGGGTCGGTGAAGTTGAAAGTCATGATCTGGCTGAAGCCGCTTCCCGACCCCGGACCCACTCCGGTGGGGGCCGTTCCCACCGCCGAAGTCACAGTGATCGCGTTGGAGATGCCGTTGATCGCCACATTGTTGATGTCGACAGCCGTAATGGTCTGGTTGCCGGCTGTGTTCAGTGTGGCGGTGAACGTGCCCGTACCGTTGACCAGCGTGGTGTTGAGCGGCCGCACCGCGGAGATGTCGGTGCTGTCGAAGTGCACCGTGCCGGTGTAGGCGGTCGCGACGTTGTTATTGTTATCCAGGGCGGTGACCGTGAAGTTGAACGGTGTGCCGGCCGACACCGATGACGGCACGGTGACCGAAAAATGCGTGGCCGGGCCGGCCGGGACCTGGGCAAACACCCACGTGGCGCCCGTGCCGCCGTTATCGACATACCCGCCCACGAGGGCCGTGAGGCCATCTCCGGAGAGGGCCACGGCGCCCTGCTGCGGGTTGCCCACGCCGCCGCTGCCCACTAGCTTGTTGCCTTGCTGAATCCACGTTCCGTTGAGGCGCTTGAAGGCCCAGGCCGCGCCGAACTGGGAATTGTCCTGTAACCCCCCCCAGATGGCCGTATTGCCATCCGAGGAAAGCGCCACGGAACCACCTTGTTGCGCCAGGGTCGCCACACCGTTGCCCACCAGCTTGTTGCCTTGCTGGCTCCAAGCCCCGCTGCTGCGCGTGAAGGCCCAGATTGCTCCCTGGCCGCTGTTGTCGTAGATCCCGCCGCTCATGGCGGTATTTCCGTCTCCGGAAATCGCTACCGAATAGCCTTGCTCCGCTGGGACACTGCCCACGGCGCCGCTGCCGGTGAGTTTGTTGCCTTGCTGGCTCCACACCCCGCCGGTGCGCGTAAAAACCCAGGCCGCTCCGGTGTTGTTGTTGTCCTCCGGGGCGCCCACGATGGCGGTATTGCCGTCCGAGGACAACGAGACGGAGAACCCCTGGAACGGGGCCAACGGGGAACTCACGGCGCCGGTGCCCACCAGTTTGCTGCCTTGCTGGAGCCACACTCCGTTGACCCGCGTGTAGACCCAGGCCGCTCCAAAGCTGGCGTTGTCTCCCGGTCCACCCACGATCGCCGTATTGCCGTCGCCGGATAACGAAACCGCCGCGCCCTGGTAAATCGTAGCGCCCACCGCGCCTGTACCGGTCAGCTTGTTGCCTTGCTGGCTCCACAGCCCGTTGAAGCGTGTGAAGACCCAAGCCGCTCCGGTGTTGCCGTTGTCGCCCCAGCCACCGACGATGGCCGTATTGCCATCTCCCGAGATGGCCACCGAAGCGCCCTGGTGCACGATGGCGCCGAGCGCGCCGGTGCCCACCAGCTTGATGCCTTGCTGGCTCCAGACGCCGCCGGTACGCGTGAATACCCAGGCCGCCCCCAGCCAGCCGTTATCCAAAAGCGCGCCCACGATGGCCGTATTGCCGTCCGCGGATAACGCAACCGAGGAGCCCTGGCCTATACCATTGTTGCTGCCACCCTGGTTCACTCCACCGGAGCCGACCAGTTTGTTTCCCTGCTGGGCGAATTGCGCCCGGGCGACGGGAACCAGGCAAAGAAGAGGAAGCGCGAGAAGAACCGTTTTTCGTAGCTGCATTTATGACCTCCAGCCGGGGCTCGAGACAACGCCGCCGGCCGCAGACTGGAGACGCCGCCGCCAGCCGGGCACGGGGGCTTCCTTAGTCATTATATTTCGAGACAGGAGCAGAGGATCTAAAAACCTTCGGGCGTCAAATCACATCCAGCCCCAGGAAGTTCCGAGCGTTGGCGTAGCAGATGTTTCCGATCGTGGCGCCCACCAGCGCCTCGTCGTCCGGCAGTTCGCCGGCTTCCATGTCCTTGCCGAACAGGTCGCACAGCACGCGGCGGAAGTATTCGTGCCGCGGGTAGGACATGAAGGAGCGGGAGTCCGTCAGCATTCCGACGAACTTCGAGATCAGTCCGCAGTTGGAGAGAGCGTTCATCTGCCACCGCATGGCCTCCTTCTGATCCAGGAACCACCAGCCGCTGCCGAACTGGATCTTGCCGGCGATGGAGCCGTCCTGGAAGTTGCCGATCATGGTGGCCAGGGCGTAGTTGTCCGCCGGGTTCAGGTTGTAGAGGATCATCCTGGGCAGCGCGTTGTCCTGGTCGAGGCGGTCGAGATAGTTGCCCAGAGCGTCCGCCTGCGGCCAGTCGCCGATGGAATCGAAGCCGGTGTCGGGTCCCAGTTCGCGGTAGCGCCGCGAGTTGTTATTGCGGCGCGCGCCCAGGTGCAGCTGCTTGGTCCAGCCCTTCTCTGCGTCCCAGCGTCCGAATAGCAGCATCATGTAGCCGGCGAAGCGGGCGTGCTCCTCCGGGGTGGCCACATGCCCGCACCGTGCCCTTCCGAAGATCAGGCAGGCTTCCTTTTCGGTGGCGAATTCGCCGTACGGGTGGCACAGCCCATGGTCCGACAGGCGGCCGCCCATCTGATGGAAGAAGTCGTGGCGGCGCTCGAGGGCGTCGGTGAAATCCGCCAGCGTGGAGATGCTGGTCTCGGAGGCGGCCTGCAAGCGGTCCACCCACGGATTGAGGATCTCGGGCACGTGGACATTGAGCGCCTTATCGGGACGGAAGGTAGGGAACACTTTGGTCGGAAGTCCCGAGGCCCGAATTGTCTTGTGCCAGCTCAGGTCGTCGGTGGGGTCGTCGGTGGTGCAGACGGCCCTCACGTGGAACCTGTCCAGGATGCCGTGAGCCCGCAGCCCGCCGGTCGCGAGCAGCGCGTTGGCGCGCTCCCAGATGCCTGGCGCGGTGGATTCGTCCAGCAGTTCGTCGATATCGAAGTAGCGCTTGAGTTCCAGGTGCGTCCAGTGGTACAGCGGATTGCGCAGGGTGTGCGGGACGGTGCGGGCCCAGGCCAGGAATTTCTCGCGGTGCGAAACGTCGCCCGTGCAGAAGCGCTCGTCGATTCCGTTGGCCCGCATGGCGCGCCACTTGTAGTGGTCGCCTTCGAGCCAGATCTCGAACAGGTCGGCGAATTGCCGGTTCTGAGCGACGTCCTGCGGCGGGAGGTGGCAGTGGTAATCCAGGATGGGCTCGGGTTCGGCGTACTGGTGAAAGAGGCGCCGGCCGGTCTTGCTGGCGATCAGAAAATCCTCGTGGATAAATGGCATAGGCCTTCAACACGATTGAAACACAGATTGGTGGGGCCTGCTTCAGCTTGCCCCTGTGTTCGCCCGGCCGTGGCTCATGCCCCGCCGCTCCTTAGAACGTCAACCGGAGCCCCAGTTGCACCTGCCGCATGGCCGCGGCACTCCGGATGGTGCCGAACGCCGCCGACGCCGCATTGAGCGCGCCGTTGGGATTGCTCAGGTTGACCAGGTTGAAAACGTTGGTGAACTCGCCGCGGACCTGCAGCGTCATCCGTTCCCGGAACGTCAGGTTGCGGAAGACGCCCATGTCCACGTTCTTCGACCCGGGTCCGGTCATGAGATTGCGCGCGGCGGTTCCGTCGGTTCCGTTGGCGCCCTTGGCGAAGGCCGCGATGTTGAACCACTCGTTGGAAACGTCGTTGCGCGAGCGATGCGGGTCCAGGAACGGATCGCCGATCAGGTTGGCGCGGTCGTTGCTGTTGCCGTCCAGGTTGACATCGGTTCCGGTGGTCACCGAAAACGGCGGCCCGCTTTCGAGCGTGACGATGCCGGAAAGTTCCCAGTCGTTGATGACGGCGCGCAGGAACGGGTTCACGCGGCTGAAGTAGTCCATCTTCCAGATGACCGATGCCACCGCGGCCTTGCGGCGGTCGTTATCCGAGCGGCCGCGTTCCAGGTTGAGAAAATGGTAGTCCTGGGCGCCGCCATTCACGGTATTGTTGTCCAGCTCAACGTCTTCCAGGTCCTTGGAGAACGTAAAGAATCCCTTGGCGCTGACGTGGTGCGAGAAGCGCTTCTCGGCGGTGATCTGCAGGCCGTTGTAGGATGCCTGCATGACCGACTGCACGGAGTAGATCTGCGAAAGCGTGCCCGGTTCGATGGGACGCCGGTTGTTCACGTTGGAGGTAGTCGCGGTGCTGTTGTAGAACGGGTAGTTCAAATCCTCCGCGAACGGCAGCCGGTGCGCGAGCGAACCAACGTAAGCGGCCGATACGGTCACGTCTTTCCTCACCTGGCGCTCCACCGAGAGGTTGAACTGGTAGGTGTATGGCCACTGGAAGTTCGGCGAAATTCCGTAGATCGATGCCGGCAGGATGAACCGCGGATTGTCAGGATCGTAGGAGAACGGGAAGGGCGAAAGGCCGCCCGGTTGATTCAGGTAGGGATTGGTCAGCGTGCCGACATTCGGAAATGTCTGGCGCACCGCAAACGGGTTGTAGTTGGATGTCGAGTTCCATTCATTGCCGCTCACGCTGCCGTAGAAGATGCCGGCCCCGGCGCGGATGGAGGTCTTCCCGTTGCCGGCGGGATCCCACGCCAGCCCCAGCCGCGGCGACAGGTGATTCCATTTCATCGAGACGATCCCGCGGCCGATGCCCGGATCGCCAGGCACCAGCAGGCCGGTGGGGACCTGCGAGCCCTTCAGGACCTGCGACTGCACGCCTGGCTCGAAGGTGGATTCGCGATTGAACGGATCGGTGGGCGGCTGCTGCAATTCATAGCGCAGCCCCAGGTTGAGAGTAAGCCGCGGGAGAACGTGAAAATCGTCCTGGAAGAATAGCGCGCCGGTCCAGAAATTATCCATGGCGGTGATGGGCGCGTCCTGGTTCATGCTGACGGGCAGGCCCGCCACGAAGTCGGCCAACGCGTTGCCGGTCTTGGTCCCTGTGAACGAGAAGACCCCGTAGTCGTTCAGCAGCGTTTGCTGGATGTCCTTATCGAGCGAAAGTTCGCCGCCGAACTTGAGAGTGTGGCGGCCGTAAGTAAGGCTCACCTGGTCGCGCGTGGAGTAGAAATTGGTGCCCGCCACCGGACCGGCAATGGCTTGCGAGAGCGTGAAATATCCGCTCACGGTGATCTGCGGAAGCGCCGCCGGACCCTGAAGATTGAACGCGGACCCCAGATCGCCGAGCGAAATCTGCGGCGTGTTGAGCCGGCCTCCGAAATTCCGCGTGTAGGTCAGCCAGAACTGGTTCACCGTGGTGGGGCTGAGGGTGAAGGTGTCGCTCAGGTTGATGTTCTGCTGGCGCCAGTTGAAATTCTCCGTCGACCAGGGGATGTTGCCGCCGGGCGAGACCGAGTTCTTTCCGCTGGTCTCGTAGTAGCTGCCGGTCAGGCGCTGGCGGTCGCTCAACGAGTGGTCGATCTTCAGAAGGACTTCATCCGTGTCGTACGGGCTGGGAATGGTCCCCTGCCAGAAGCTGTTCGGCAGGTTGGCCGCCGGAATGTACTTGCTCACGATGTTCATCGCGGTGGGATCCAACCGGGTGGTGGGAATGATTCCGCCGGGGAACGGTGCGTTTCCGTTGTTGGGATCCTTAGGGGCGATCTTCGATTGCGAAAAATTGCCGGTGCGCTCCAGGGCGGTGGGCACCACCGCCGTATTGAGGAACGAATTCTGGATCTGCCGCAGACCGGAATAAGTCCCAAAGAAAAACGTCTTATTTTTCCGGATGGGGCCGCCGAAGGTGCCGCCGAACTGGTTGCGATGCAGCGGCGAGGTGGTGAGCGAGAGCCACGGATAAGCGTTGAGGTCGTTGTTGCGGAAGAACTCGAACAGCGAGCCGTGAAACTGGTTGCCGCCCGAGCGGGTGATGATGTTGATGACGCCGCCCGCGAAGCGTCCGTACTCGGCGCTGTAGCTGTTGGTGACCACGCGGAACTCGTCCACCGCATCGGGGTTGGGCGCGATGTTGCCCGTGTTTCGCAGGCCCGTCATGTTGTTGCCGCCGTCCAGGTAGTAGTTCACCGAACCGGCGCCGCCATCCACGCCGCCGTTGATCATGGTGCGCTGCTCCGGGTAGCCCAGCACGATGCTGTTGGCGGTCGATTCCACGCCGGGCGTCAGTTGCAGCAGCGTATATACGTTGCGGCCGACAATCGGCAGGGTCGTGATTTCCGTATTCTCTACGGTGCGTCCGATCTGGGAGTCTTCGGTGTTGACCGCCGGTGCGCTTCCCGTGACCTCGATCTGCTCGGTGCTTTCGCCGATTTCGAGCGGCACATCCACTCTCGCCATCACGTTCACGTCCAGCGCGATGCCCTTTTGCACGAACTTCTTGAAGCCCGTGGCCGTCACTTCGACCGAATAGCTGCCGATCGGCATGAAATCGAAGCGGTACAGGCCCTCCGCGTTCGTCTGCGCGGTACGCGCCAGATTCGTCCCGATGTTGGTCGCCGTGACTTGTGCGCCCGGTATTACCGCCCCGCTCTTGTCGCTCACGGTGCCGTAAAGGGTGGTGGTGGTCTGTGCGTTCACCAGAAACACGCTGCACAAACCCATTAACCCGCCAAGCCAGAATCCTGCGACTTTCCTTTTCATCTTGACCTCCAGGCGCGTCACGGCGCCAACTCCCGTGTCGATATGATGATAAACCGTGGCGCTAAGGCTTTGAAGCACTACGACCTCCCTCGTTTCTCATGCCTGCGCCCATTGCTGCTTCAGGTACTTCAGGGCACGACTGAGCGCCGCCTCCGGCGTGTCGGTGAACTTCGATTCCACCGTCAGCCAGCCTGAGTATCCCCACTGTTTCAAAGCGCGGAATCCCGGCCGGTAGTCGAAGGGCAGAGAGCCGGGTTCGGTCCGCTTTTCGCCATCGGCCAGGTGAACGTAGCGCGTGAGCCTGCCGTAGAGCCCGAGCGTCTCGGGGATACTCGGCTCTTCGATCTGCATGTGGTAGAAGTCGCTGAGAATTCCCAGTCCTGGCGAGCCGACTCGCTCTATAATACTCGCGGCCTGTCCCTGCTGGTACATGAAGTGGGTCTCCTTGTGGTTGCAGGGCTCCAGCAGCAGCGTCACACCACTGCTCTCCACAGCGGCGACAAGCTGCTTGAGCTGTGCCACCAGCAGCCGCTCCTCCACCTCGCGCGCGTTCATGACCGGCGAGAGGTCCGGAAAGCGGTTGGGTCCGAACGTCGGCACCTCGATCACGCAGTCGGCCTTGAGCGCCTTCGCCAACTGGAGGCGTTGCCGGTCGGTTTCGATGGCCTGGGCGCGCTTCTGCGCGTCGACCTCGAGAAGCTGAATGGAGCCGACGATCGCGCTCACAGCCACGCCCGTGCCGTCCAATTCCTTTTGCAGGAACTCGAGCGGCTTGTCGCTCCACTCGTTGCCGAGCTCGATGCCATCAAAGCCTGTCTGCTTAACCAGCATGGCCCGTTCCCGCAGACTGGTGTTCGGAAGGGGACTACGCACGCCGAACCGGACGCCGCCCGCGGCAGCGGAGACCAGGTGGGGAGCGAAGCTGGTTGCCAGGGCGGCCCCGGCAACTTCGAGCAGATTCCGTCGTGTCATCTTCGTATTACACCTCAACTGGCGGATTCCCATTGGCTGGCACTCGCTCGATGGCGACTCTATCACGCTTCCGCCAGAAGCAGGGATTTCGGCAGCCCACGCGGTTATACTCTAATCGATTGCCATGAAGTTCCAATTTCGCCACCGAGCCACGCTTGCCGCGGTTGCCGCGGCCCTGATGCTCGCGCCCGCCGGGGCGATGGCCGCCGATTCGGACGCAGCGCTCCAACGCAGAAAACAATATCTGGAGACTTTGCAGAAGATCCTGCCGCACACTACTTCCACGCAACTGACCGGCCGTATCAGCGCTTTTGATAAGGACTGGGAAGACGCCATCAAACGGACGGGTGAACTGCCGCCGGATTTCGACTCCATGCCTTCCACGCCCGGCTTGCCCGATCCGCTCGTGCTGCATCTCGATTCGGGCCCCGTACCCATCAAGACGCCGGAACAATGGCGCCGGCAGCGCCAGTGGATCCGCTCCCGGATGGAGCGGTGGGTCTACGGCAAGATGCCTCCAGCGCCGGACAATCTGCGCGCAGTCGTCACCGGCGCCCACCAAGAGGGGACCGTCACCGTCCGCGACGTGCGCCTGGAGTTTGGTCCGGATCACCGGGCAACCTTGCGGCTGCGGCTATTCATTCCCGAGGGCAAGGGACCATTCCCGGTGTTCCTGACGAACCAGCGCGCCTGGGTGTACACGCCCATCCGCAGGGGCTATCTCACTTGCTATTACTCCGCCACCGACCCCAATTACGGCGATCAGGACGACTCCGACAAGTTCATCGAAGTTTATCCCGAATATGACTTCGCTTGCCTGGCGCGCTGGGCGTGGGCCGGCATGCGCGCGGTGGACTATCTCTACACGCTGCCGGAGGTCGATAAGCGGAGAATTGGCATCACCGGGCATTCCCGCAACGGGAAACAGGCGCTTCTGGCGGCGGCCTTCGATGAGCGGATCGCAGCGGTGGTCGCTTCCAGCGGCACGACTGGCGAGTGCCTGCCCTGGCGCTACACCACCGATACCTTCGCGGTCGGCAGCATTGAAGGGATCACGTCGGGTCCGCACAACACCCACTGGTTCGCGCCGAGGCTGCGGTTCTTCGCCGGGCGGGAGGACAGGCTTCCTGTCGATCAGAACATGCTGCTCGCCATGGTGGCGCCGCGCGCTCTGATGATGTACGCGGGTTACGCCGAGCACGAGGGCAATCCGTTCGGTTACGAGCAGGCCTACCGTTCCGCCCAGCGCGTGTTTCGCTTCCTCGGGCATGAAGACAAGCTCTGGATGCACCTGAGACCCGGCGAGCACGCCACCACGGCCGCGGATATCGAGAACTTCGTCAACTTCTTCGATACGGTTTTCGGCCGCAAGGAATATCCGCGGCTCGAGACTTGGGTGAACAACTACACGTTCGAGCGCTGGCTCCAGGCGTCCGGGGAGAAGATCGATCCGCTGCGATACCCCGAACGCAAGGTGGGCGACTTCGTCCCGTCCACCGCCGCGGCATGGGACGAAGCCAGACAAGCCATCCGAAAGAATATTCTCTGGGCGCTGGGCGAAGAGGCTTCGGGGTTGCCAGGCCAGGGCGCGACTCGGTTGCCCGATCCGAGCCCGCCTGGCGACAATCTGCTGGGTCTCCTCTTCGGCCGGCCGCTGAAACGGCCCGGTATGGGCGCTGCGGTTCTGCCCTTCGGAGATAGCCTGCGCGCGGACCTGTATTTTCCGGCGGAGACTGACGGGCGGCCGAAGCCGGGCCCGTGGCCGGTGGTCGTGTGGCTGCATTCCTACTCCTACGCCACTGGATACTCGCGGTACGCCGCGGCGCCGTTCGAATCCCTCACGAAGAGAGGCTACGCTGTGCTGGCGTTCGATCAATTGGGGTATGGCGACCGCGTGCTCGATGCCCGCTATTTCTGTGAGCAGTACCCGCGGTGGTCTCTCATGGGCAAGATGGTGACGGATACCCGCGCCGCCATCGATGCGGTATCGCAGCTGGACGTCATCGACCGGCAGAGAATTTACATCTTCGGCAATGATTTGGGAGCGAAGGTCGGCCTGATCGCTGCGGCTCTCGATCCGCGAGTCAAGGCCCTGGCGGTGGTGAACGGTTTCGATCCGCTGCGGCTGGATGCGCCGGAAAAGGGGACGGAGGGTTTAGGACACTACTCTCATCTGCATGGGCTGCTTCCCCGCCTGGGATTCTTCATCGGCAGGGAATCGCGGCTGCCCTTTGACTTCGATCAAGCGCTGGCGTCGATTGCGCCGAGGCCGGTGTTGGTGGTCGCCCCGGCTCTCAGCCGGTACGCCCGCGTGGAAGACGTGCGGCGCGAAGTGGAGGCGTCCCGGGCTGTCTATCGCCTGCTTGGGGCGGAGACCGCGCTGGAGTTGCAGACGCCGCTCGACTTCGCCCGTCTTCCGCGCCAGCGGCAGGAACAGATTTTTGATTGGCTGCAACGGCTTCACTGATGTGCGGGCGCCGAAATGGGTCCCAGCGCGGCCGCCAGAAACGCGTACGCCACGATCTTTCGGTGCACGCGTTCGGCGTGCTGCGCCGATCTGCCGCCGTCGCGCCCGTAAGCTGCTCCAGGCCTCTCCCAGCAACACGCCCGCGAGGGCGGACTGGGTTGGAGCACTCCACCGTTAGTCTTGTTAGTCTTGTTGTGTTGGAGGTGCGCGGCGGCCCTGGACGCCGCCCAAACGCGACGTGTGCCGATTGGGAACTCACAGGTTCACGCGTGTCAAGGGGCGAGAGACGGTCAGGAGTTCTTCATAAGATAAGGCCAACCGCATGCCTTTCGACCACACTGCCAACGGTATCGGTTTCGATCTCATTCGCCTCGCGCGCAATCGCGACCGGCGGCGTTCGCGGAATTGGTCCGCCTCTGTCGCCGACGGTGGTAGGAACGATCAGCCGCCTGCTTGCGCCGCATGCGATTACTTGCGCAAGCGTCCCCGGCGACGCGAGGTCCGGATGTCGGACCGGCTCGACCGGCAACTGGATGCGGCCACCGATGCCGCGAGCCGGCAGTCACTGCGCGATGAGCAGGACCGCGGAAGAACCGTTGAGTACGTCGACGGCCTGCTGGCGCACTTGCCTCCGTCGGCCCGTATTCCGATTCGACGAGGTGCCAAAGCTGCTCTTGGCAGCGGCGTCAGCATCGCTGCGCAAGCAAAGATGGTACGCCCGAGTGGATTCGAACCACCGACCTTTTGCTCCGGAGGCAAACCCATACAAGTGCAACCACGTGTTTTCTATGACTTGCGTTGGCTTTTGTGCGGCGGAAACGGCCTGTTCGGCGCTAAGTGGACAGTGTTTTGGACAGTAATTATCCGGGCGCGGCCAGCGGGGAATACACCGTGGGCCAACGAAAAAGGGCGCTGCCCGGTAGTGGATCAGTTTGAAATCCGGCGCTCAGGGCCCGCCACCAAGGCAGTTCGGCGGTTCTGGCGTGATATGTCCAAGTCTCCCGGGTATGGTAGAATCTTCCCCCATGCGAAGCCTCGATTTCCGCAGTCCGCTTTACGCTAAACTGACAATCGAGGAGCCGACTCATGGTTCGAAATGGGCGCGTCCAAAAAGAGCGCTCTCCTATATCCTTGCCCTATTCACCGCTTGCCCGTTCCATCTGAGCCCGCTGAATGCGCAGACGACGCCCGAACTCTCAGTCCCGCGAAATGGGGCCTTCGCTCCCGGCGACACCACCCAACCAAATCCCAAAGAAGAGTTGCTCGCTTACCGCCTGGCGGCGTATTCCGAATGGGTCAGGGCGGAGTCGGGCAAGCTGACTTTGTCCGGACTCCTCGCCGTTGAATCCGCTCGCCGCGTTCCGAACATGCCAAATCGAACCGCGCTTGGCAGAGTCAATGCCATCGCGCCCCGCGTCGAGCAGATCGTGCGATTTCCCGAGGTAAACGAGATACAGATCAGCTCCGATAATCACTATTTGCTGGTCAGGACTTCAGAGGCCTCGCCCGCATCCTACTTGTTTTGGGGTCTGGAGCAGCGGAGAGTCCTCTTCACATTCACGGCTGATTCCGCGATATTCAGCCCAAACAGCGCGTGGATTGCCGTACACCGCAGCGAACGCCCTACCGAGATCTTGAGTGCTGCGGACGGGAAGCGCGTAGCGCGCCTCGCCTATGCAGCGCCCAAAGTAGATTCCTGGGAGGCCGGCCTCCACCCTGTCGTGTTCAGCCACGGGGGCCGATGGCTGGCCGAGTATACCGCGACAGACGAGCTCTCCATTTCCTCAACGGCGGACTGGAAGGTGAAGCGGACAATTCAAGGAGTACAGCGTTTCACCTTTGGAAAAGGCGACGCTTGGATTTTCATAGTCAAGAAGGACCGGACCGCTGACGCGTGGAATCTCTCCAACAATGCTCCACCAATAACGCTCGCCGGCTCCGACCCCGTCGATTATGCGCTGGCGAACGATCAATCCGATATCGCTCTCTTCGGCTCAAACGAGGTTAAGGAACATTTGCAGACATGGTCCTATTCGGGAGGACTGCAAACCCTGGGCGAAGGCTTTCTTTGGACTCTGCCCGAAGCGATCAGCGACAACGGAAAAGTAGCGGTTGTGCACCATAACAACGACGCAGAGGCGGAAGACGACTACTACATCGTATTGCGACTTACCGACTCGACGGTTCAGCCAGTCGGCAAAATGTTCCTGCGCACTACTCCTGTCCTGACGTCCGACGGCTCCCAGTTACTCGATCCAGCCGAAGGATTTTTGTACGACCCCGCAACCGGCGCTCTTCAGGGACGATTTGAAGCTTCCGACCCGAATAATCAGCGCACGACGGCCAGTAGCGACTTTCAGCGCGTCGCTGTCTCCGTAGGCGGCAAGATCACCGTGTACGCGGGATATATTGGCCGCACTTTGCCTAATGCGAAGCCTCACGCGCCCGGCGACGTTCTCAATATCGGAAGAGTGCGCCCCGGCTCCTGGTTGGCAAAGAGTCCCGATTCACGGTTTGAGGCAAGCGCCGATGACGACAACCTGGTTTTGCGAGTGTGGGAAAAGGGCTATCCTTACGTGATGCTGGAGAACGTTCAGGGCGGCGATATCGACTTTACGGAGGACGGCCGGTACATCCAACGCTACGATCTGCGTGTCGAGCCCTTTCTAACCGAAGATCTGATCAACGAAACCTGCGCCCGGATGAACCGCAATCTCACCAGCGAGGAGTGGAAGGCTTATCTTGGCTCCGTGCCTTATCGAAAGACATGCCCGGCGGTGACGGAGATCGCCGGGACTGCCGAGGGGAACCGCAACTGAGACGATCAACAGCTACTTGATGCGAACGCCTATGCGGAGACGAGAACTTGTTGCGATTGTCAGGGGTTGTACCTTGCCTTTGTTGTTTTATGCGGTCCGCGGGATGTTATGCGGAAGCCCACCACAGAATGACAGTAAATCTCCAGACAACCGGAGCTTGAAGAATCAGATAGAAGCCTTTCTGAGTCTCCGCCTGACAATAATCGTTATCGACGACTACATCTTCCGCCCTCTGAGGACCGAGATTGACAGGCTGAAGCCGTCTTCCCGCAAGCTGATCGCGCTACAACAAGCCGTATATCGCTCAGCCCAGGCCTATGAGCATCTATGGCATCGCCTTGACGCGTTCCAGCAGGTTAAGACGGCGGTACTAAAGACTCGAGCAGCCGCCGACGCCGCCGCGTCTGCCGGCGAGGTTAATGCGGCGCTGAAGGGACTGGAGGGCGCCGTTGAAGATTTAGCGCTCAGCGCTTCTGAACCTCTCGACGCGCAGTTGACCGAGATCATTAGGACGTACACGCGTTTCCCCGGGACTGTGTCGGATATCGAAGCATATTTAGTCAAAGGCAGCCCGCAGGAGGTCGCGTCAGTGATCAATGGCAACGAACGGGAGCGCGCAGCCGTGCTGAAGGCGTACAATTGTTTTCTGTGCTACCTCTCGAAGAAGAATCGCGGTCAGCCGCCGAAAAGCGCCGACTGCTCCCACTGCTCGTAAGCGCGCAATCGACAGATGCCTGGAGTGTTTATCTCATACCGGCATGATGATTGCCCGGGGGACGTGGCGCGGATTTACAAGGCGCTCCGGGATTGCTTTGCGAACCAGTATATCTTCCTTGACGTTGCCGCAATCAAGCCCGGATCGCGGTTCGACGATGCGATCGTTCGGCGGCTGGAATGCAGCGACGCGCTCATTATCGCTATCGGCCCCCGCTGGCTCGCGGTAACCCAAGAGGGAAAGCGACGGCTGGACGAGCCCGACGATTTCGTAAGACTCGAGATCTCGATCGCGTTAGCAAGCGGCCTGACGATTATCCCTCTCTTATTTCGGGGCGCAACGATACCGAAGCAACAACAGCTTCCAACGGAGATCGGCCAGCTCGCCAGGATTCAGGCGGTTCGCATCGATGATGCGCACTTTGATGCCGATGTTCGGGGAGTCATACGGCAGATTCGATCACGGTTTCGAATTCCGAAGTCGAAGATCAGGCAGGCTCTGCTTTTGTACGCGCCAGGAGCCGCGGTGGGGTGGGCGCTCAGAGCGGCGATGTACGTGGCGCTGGTCTTCGCCTTGGGTTGGGTTCCAGGTCTCCTGGCGGCCTCGCCCGAGGCGAGAATACTCGATTTCTCTTTCGTGGTCTGCGCGTTTGCGACAGCGCTCGCGCTCCGCACGTGGGCACATCATCTCGACGTTCGCTGCCCTGTCAGCCGAGTGGCGGAGCCAAGCGAGGATGTTCACTGATTCCTTCATTTGACCGGTGGAGCGGGGGGCAGTCATGCCGATGCCCCAGGCGGTGTCGCTCTTTGGGAACGGGCGACAGGGCGCTGAACCGCGGATCGCCGCCGCTCAAGAATCTCTCCATCCGGACGTGTAGTCGCCTATCTGTGGAAATGCACCGCCGTCGGCCAAACCGACCCACTTCCGGCTGGCCCACTCGGGAGCCAGCCCTTTACGTTGCTATGCACTTCTCGGCTAGCGAGAGCTTATTGTACGCCGCGCGGCGCGTCGGCGGTGACGCCGAGATTCCCATCGTAGAGGCGTTCGCGCCGCAGCAGGTCCGCGAGCCGCGCACAGCTTTTCAGTTCCGGGTCCGGCCACAACGCCGCCGATTCCATGCGGTCCAGCAGCCAGTTTTCGAGGGCCTTCTGCTCCAGGTCTTCCCACTTCGGCAGGTTCCAGCGGCGCTTGTATTCCGGTTGCTCGATGAGCGCGATGTCGCGATTAGTGGCGATGATCTCCAGCCGGCGCTCAACCGCCCGCCGATACCGTTCCGGCCAGTGCGCGGGCAGTTCGGTGATGGGGGTGGACCCGTGCCGCTCAAACCAAGTGGTTTCGAGTTCCCCGGCGGCCATCTGCCGCGCCATGACGGTTTCGAAAGGACGCTCCCCGAGTTTCAGCGTCGGGATTTCATCGGGCAGCAGCGACAGGTCTTCTTCGAGCAGGCCGTAGAGATGGTAGACCTGCCAGTCGAGTTCTTCCTGGAGGGCGATCATCCGGGCGAGGTGGTCGGCGGCGCGGGAGCAGGCGTCGGCGAGCGCCGCGGCAGTGGGTATCTGCCCCGTGCAAATGCGATCTGGTGATACAGTTGAATGCGCGTCGGCTTCGGTCTGGATGAGGTTGGTGAGCTCCAGTGGACGCTTTGCGGGCAATGGGAACTGCTTCAGTTTGGTACCGTCGAACTCGAAGTACACGTCCCACATCTCTGGCCGAACGCGAGCGCCCTCGTCACCAACGTGGTCCCCGCCCTTTGGATAACAGGACTGCTTGAGCCAGAAGCACCCAGCTGAGCTGTTCAGCAGACCAACCAGCTCTAGATGCTCGTCCTCACGCGAATCCGAGGCCAGCTTGATAACTGGTGCACTTTGCTTGAATACCCTCCCGCCTCGGTCCAGGGCGAATTGGTTGTCCGTGGAAACAAATGCGAAAACAATCGAGAGCGGTGACCTCAACTTGCTTGATGTCAGCCTTCCGAATTCGTACCACTGGAGCCCCGCCTCGATCTTAGTCTCTCCGCCGAACATCCTGTTCTGCGACAGATTAGTCCTCGCCGGCCACAGGTAGTGGAGCACCGAGGGTTCCGGGAGGGGAACGAAATCCTGAGTGTATGGAAAAACCGCTGGGTCCACCGGAGCGATCTGCCAGTCCCGAACAGCGTCGCCCACAACCATGCCTCGGAGCTGCTCCGACCGCACACGATGCATCCTGGCCGCCCGCTCAGGAAGGATATAAATATCGTCTTCGAGGGTGAAAGAGGTGATACCGATCGAATCGGCAACGGCGCCCAAGCACTGAGCGGCCGCATCGCTCAGTTGCCCGAAAAGTTCCGCTGCCCCACCACCCCCGACCGACCACGGGTGCCTCGTAAAACCCTGCCGCTCGGCGTCCGCTACGCTCACCCACTTGCTCTCCGAGCCCGCATTGCCCACCTGCGCCACGATCGCTGACCACACCAGCGCGTGCGCGGGGTCGTCCGGCACGCCGGTTTCGCCACGAATCCCGCGCACTGCCCGAACCGTGTTTGCAACCGGTAGCTGGTTCCGTCCGAAAAGGATCGCTGTGGGCGTACCGTGGCCCGGCAGATAGGCACCTGATGTATCGATCACATGCGTCAGGTCCCAAACCGGAATATGGTTCTCGACCAGCTTCTTTCCGAACGACCGCTTCATGAAGGCATTCGAAACGATCAGCCCGACAAAGCCTGCCGGCTCGTCTGCGCAATCGCCGCCCCGCAGCGCGATGTGGAAACAGCGCTCTGTGAACGGCACGCTCAACTGATATTTGCCGTGGCAGGAGGTGTACCGTAGCCGGTAGGTCTCGCGCAGCGCCGGATCCGCAACATTGATATAAGGCGGGTTACCGACCACCGCGTGATATTGCTGGCCGAGTATCCGGCGCAGGGCATCCGCATCCTCGGCGGTGAAGTAGCATTCCATCGGGTCGTCGCCGGTGGGGCGTTGAATGGCGCTTTCGCCTTTCAGCGGCGGACCGTGCAGCAGCGAATCCCCCGCCGCAAGCTGGAAGGTGAAATTCGGCGCGCCCTTCAACCGCTTGGCCCCGCACACCCGCAGCGCCGCGATTAACAACCGGAACTCCGCAATCTCAACCGCGAACGGGTTCAGGTCTACACCACACACCGCATCCAACGCACGCTGCGCCAACAGGCGCGGGTTTTCGTTCGGCTCGTGCTCCACCCATTTTGCGAACAGTTGGTCAAACGCCGCCAGCAAGAAATGCCCACTCCCGCAGGTCGGGTCGATGAGGCGCGTCTGCTCCAGGCCGAAAACGTCGAGCGCCGGGGTGAGCGTCCGGTCCAGAATGAAATCCACTACGAACCCCGGCGTCTGGCACAGCGCGTACCGCTTGCGCGCGAACTCCGAGAGGTTCTGATAAAGGTCGCCAAGGAAACGGGTGTTCCAGTCCGGGTCCGTGAAGTCGTGGCGCAATTCGCTAGTGGCCTCGTCGCGGGCTTGGAAGAATTGCAGGATCTTCATCGCCTGCGTGCCCGTCGGCTCCAATGACCAGAGCGGATTGTGCACGCGGTCGAACAGGCCGGCCATGCCGGGAAGTTCGGCGGTCTGGGCAAACACATTGAGCAGGTAGTCCGCATCGTTTCCGTGCTGGTTCTGTTGGTACCAGATCGAGCGACGGTCGAGTGCTTCGTTCAGGCGATCGCGCTCCTCCGTCTTCGGGCCGGCGATCCAAACCTCGTCGACGAGGTCGTTATCCTCCAGGAACCGCACGAAGACGCAGCCAAGCAGCCAGTGAACGGCCGCTTGAGTTACGGCTTCGTCGCGGAAGGCGAGCCACGCGCCGGGAGCCGTGCGGCCTGCCTCCGCGGCGGCTTTGTGGCGCGCTTCGAGCGCTTGTTTCAGCCCGGGCTCATCCTCGACACGCGTGTGGATGTCGGCTTCCGTGGCGGCCAGTAGCTTTTGGAGTCCCTCGCGGAGCGCGGTTTCGTCAATCACCGCAGGCCTCCTGCCGCTTCGGAGGCGCTGTGTTCGGTAAGCCACCCCGCCGGAATTTCGGCGGCCTGGTTGGCGCCGGCCGCCGGGACCGGCACGCCGTCGATCGTCGGGCGCCCGGTTTGTTCGTCGCCCGCCACCAGCACCCACAGGCTGTGCGCCAGGCGGCCATCGGAGAGCCGCGCCAGCAGGCTCATCTCTCCGTAGCGCGCCAGCAGACCGGGATAGGTCACGAGGAGCGGACTCGCGCGCACGCGCAGCCTCTCCTCGACCAGAGGGAGGGCCTGTCGGAGCAACTGCTGGAGACGGCGCCAATCCTGGCTCTCGGGCGGTGCAGCGTCGGCGCGAAGCACCACGTTCCAATCCGCGCCCAGGCACCCCGCCGCTTCGCGCATGGCGGCTATGATCTCGGAATCGAGGTTGAAGACGTTCATGGGGAAGCGCTGGTGCAGGATCTGTTCGGCTCGGCGCACGTTCTTCGCGGCTGTGAACAGCACGAGGTAGGAAGGCGTTTTGTATGCGGCGCCAAGCGCACGCTCGAACTCCCGAGCCGTTTGCGCCTCGCGCGAAAGCTCTTCGGCGGGGCGAAGTGGGCGCGGCGTGTACCGAGTGTGGAGGCTCAGGGAGGAGGAACTAACGCCTGGCCGGGGGGCCGCATAGAGCTGCGCCCGCTCGTCCCAAGTAAGAGCGAGACCGCACTCCTTCACCAGGGAGTCCAGGTCGGGTCGCCCGGGCAGCGGCTGCGCCTCGGGATAACGGTCGCGAACGCGGCGGCGGAGGTCCTCTACGGACAGGCGGTCGAGACCAGCGAGGGCGGCCTGCGCCAGTTTCAATGCGCGCGGGGCGGGCATGCCCGTGGGGTAGAGTTCCTGCCGCGGCGAGAGCGAAACGCCGCCCACCGCCGCCGCGAGACGCCGCAGGCGGTTTTCGGAGAGTGCTTCCGGGGTCCCCAGCGTGGCGCGCAGCATTTCCAGGGCACGACCGGGTGAGAACATCGGATCGGCAGATGCTACTTGCCGCGCCGCTTCGGCGAGCCGCCAGGCAAAGGAGAACAGCGGTTCGTCTGTGACCACCAGGTAGAGACCGTGGGTCCGGCTCTCTTCCCATCGGGGCTGGTCCATGATGCGCTCGGTTTCGAGCGCCGCCCGGACCACCGCCGCCGCGCGCCGGGTGCGCAGAAGTTCGTCGGCGGCCTCAGCTCCGCGGGCCGCGAGCAGGTATTCGGCAAGTTCGCGCGCTGTGGCAATTCCACCCTCCGCCCCCAGAAACGCGGCAATATCATTGCGCACCTCGGTGAGCGATCGTGCGCGCCGCCAGCGTTCGCGAGCGCGGGTGAGATCCTGGCCGATTTGGGCGCGGGTTTTGCCGGTGCGGCGGCCAATCTCGGTCTGCGTCGGAAATGAAGGCTCGCCCGTGCTGGCGTCGTCGAGTTCAAGAAGCATCAGAAGGCGCTCGCGGGGGGCGTGGTCGGGCTTGTAACGCGCGGCGGGCAGCAGATCGCGGACAAGTTCATCGATAGTGCGGGACGTGGCGACTTCCGCGGGGATCTCCTCGGGAGGCGGGGCCGGAGCGCGTTCCGGCACGGCACTTTCGGGGAAGCGGGTGCGGAGGAGCTTAAGAAGGTCCAGCACCTCGCGGCGGGTCTTGTTGCCTAATCCGCGAAGTTGGAAGAAGGTGGAGGAGGGCTGGCGCAGCAGGTTCTCCACGGTGAAGATGTCCAGCCGGTCAAGCGCATTGTGGGCGCGAGTGCTGATGGGCAGATCCGAGAGGTTCGTGGAGAGCTGCACAGCGTTGGCGGCGTTCTCCATGGCGCCCGGATCGGGCTGGCGGCTCTCGGGCGCAGCAGCCGCCACGAACGCCGAATGCCAGGCTGCCCGCATGTCCGCGGCGTTGTCGTAGCGTTCCTTGGGGTCTCTCCGGAGCGCCATGCGGAAGAAGTCGAGTAGCGGCTCGCGCACCGGCGCGTCAATCAGTTCCGCCTCTATCGTGGCCTCGGCGTTCACCAGGTGCGGCGCACTCTGGCGGTCGCCCCAGTAGGGCAGCGCGCCGGTGGCCATTTCATGCAGCACCATGGCGGCGGCGAAGCGCTCGGCGGCCGTGTCCCATCGGCGGCCGCGCTCCTTAAGCTGGAGGAACGGCTCCAGGTAGGGCGGCGTGCCGGCGCGGATCTGGTCCAGCGGGGCGCCGGAAAGAGAAAAATCGAAGAGTTTGAGGCGAAGTTCGTGGTTCTTGCCGTATTCCGCAATTCCGATGTTGTCGGGCTTGATGTCGCGGTGCGAGACGCCCTGCTCTTCCAGAAACTGGAGCGCTTCGAGCAGGTCCTCGCCGAAACGCTGGAGAAGGTCGAGTGAGAGGCGACCCTCCCGCGTGAGGCGTTGCGCTAAAGTCTCGACGCCGGCGCGCTCCATCAGGAAACCGGCCAGGCCCTGGATGGAGAGGAGCTTCTTCTCGGGGGCAACAATCCGTGGGTGACGCAGGCCGTCGAGTGTGGCGTGTTCGGCAAGGATACGGTCATTGTGCTCGGGGCGGCGGGAAATCTTGAGCACCAGCTCGCGTACACCCTGGTCCACGAGCAAAGCGATGGCAGACGAGCCGCCGCCGAGCCGTTGCTTCACGACGAGGCCGCCCTCCAGGCGGTCACGAGCTTTGGCCTCGAGCGGGTGAACACTAGGCTCTTCGGCGGGTCGGGTAAGATTCTCCTCGTAGCCATCAAGGCCCTTTAGGAAGTTGGCCACGGACTCCGTGCGAACCAGGACTTCGCCGCGGGTGCTTTCGTGGATCAGCTCTTCAAGTTCGGGCGCAACTCCATCCAGCACGCCAGAGAGGACGAAGCCCTGGCGGTCGCGGAGAATCTGGTCACGTTCCGGCAGGCTGTCGGCAGGAGGCGTTCCGGTGAAAATGTGGTACGCGATCGCGCCGAGAGAGAAGACGTCCATAGTCTCGCCGCGACCGCGCGGATCTAGCAGGGCTTCCGGCGCAATGAAGACCAACTGGCTGCCCTCCGCGAGTTGCTGCGGGTGCAGGGTCGTGGGACGCCCGGATGGACTGGCGGACAACGTCCCAAGGGACCGGCCCAGTTGCCAGTTGAAGATGCGGAGCTGCGGCTTGCCTGAAACGGCGCCCGTGACCAGGACGCTGCGCGGCGTCAGCGCGCGATGGATGACGCGGCGGCCGTGGGCGTATTTTAGGGCCTCGGCAAGCTGGCGGACCAGGTCGAGGCGCTGATCCAGTGTGAGCCGGCCTCCCTCCTGCGCCAAGTAGTGATCCAGGCGGACTTCGTCTGGCTCACGGCGGAAGATGATCGCGGGACCTAGTTCGTGCTCCCGGAAGTCGAGCGCTTTGACGATTCCGGGGTGATCGAGGCCGTCCAGGATGAGGTATTCCCGTTTGGCTGTTTCGTTGATCCGGTCCCGTTCGCCGGATTCGGCGGCGGCGATATTGTAGAGCCGCACGCGGCGAGGGGTTTTGGTGGACGGGTGTTCGGCGGCGAAGTCCTGACACGACAGGAGCGGATTTTCCTCGATGAGGTCCTTCAAAACGTAGTCGCCCACCCGACGTTCCCGCTGCGAATGCCGTATTCCCGCCTGCTCCAGCGCCTGCACGATGGCCCGCGCCACTGGCTTGTCAATAGCGGTTCCGAGGACCGGCACGACGCCGGGCATTTCCCTCCGCAGCAGCGCGGGGATGATGCCTGGCGCCTTCTCTAGCGGCAGCCGTGCGCAAACGCGCATGCGGTCGCTCTCAGCCAACTGGGTGCTGATGGAGGGATCGGAGCAAAAGACGAGCGCCTCCACGTAGGGCCGCCTGACCTCCTTGAACGCCTTTTGGCCGCCGAGCAGATCGCCCAATTTGCGGGCCTTACTGTTAGCCAGAATCAACGGGCTATCGATGGTGAGGACGCGCCCCTCCTGCTCCCAAAACCAGGTATGCCGATTCCCGGTGATCTTCCCGCCCCGACTTTTGATCTCAACGAGGAATAGCCCCGCACGGGTCACCACCAACGCGTCGACTTCATTCACGGAGCCATCGTCCGCGATGAATTCGAAGTTGGAGTACATCAGCAGCGGATCGGAATCCGGTAGATTCTCCCGAAGGTACTCCAGAGCCTCCCGCTCGTGGGGGTAATTCGATTCAGCGTAGCGCTTCCATCGGCCAGGAGATAAAGACATGGGGACCCGGAGAGATAATTGTAGCCGCATGACGAGGACACCGGTGACGCGCGATTATTCCAGGGACAGCGGGAGAGGTCCAGTACCTCGCCGATCCCGGGACGCGCCGGCGGCCGCCCGCGGCTGACCTACTGATAACCGGGCAAGCACAATTGTCCATGTCTGTTCGGCACTCATGGAGCGGCGAGAGTCGGTGAGATTTCACGCAAGAATGAACCGCGGTTCACTCTTCGCATATCCGAGGACTTCAACGCCTATCGCATGTCAGCAACCAGCTGATCTTCCGTTGCACTACGGCCTTTCGCATCCGTGAGCCAAACTCAATCGAACACGCCAGCCGATCCCCAGCAGAATCGCCAACACCAGCGCAAACGTGCCCGGCTCAGGCGTACTGGTTGCTTGGGGCTCCGCCGTAGAAAGATCGGTGGACTCATTCAGCGCGTACAAGATCGGTTGGCCGATGGTGACAGCCGAGTTGAACGAGAAGCCTGAGAGTGCACTACCGATTCCCAGATCGAAGGCCGGGCCGCCATCAGACCATTCTATGAAAGCCGTACCTGGACCAGTATCCGGCCCAAAGAACAGCAGTCCGCCCGTCGGATCACCCCACCCAACAGGCGTCCCGATGATGCTTGTGTCGATGTTGCTTATGTCTGTTGGCATGGACAGAAACAAATCGAACAACGTGCCGCCCGTATCCCCAGTGTTCGTCAGCGTGAACTGGTACAGGAATTGTCCAGCGTTCGGTGCCACAGTATACGTCACCGAATCCGCACGCAGCAGACCGGCACTAATGGTGGTGCAGAAAATGAGGATCGCCTTGTTCACCTGGTTTCTCCGTTATTGATGGACAATGATATCACCGCCGCCAATGCTTCCCTGGGCTGAAAAGCTGTAATTGTTTGGCCCGGTGATCGAAACCGAGACCGTATCCAGACCAGAGCCGGCAGCGCCGCCGTCCTTAGCCGTCACCGAAAAGCCGTATCCGCTCTGCCCATTGAGGTTCCCTTGGCCGGAGAACGTCGCAGTGTTGCCGTTCATCGCGATCGCGGAGGTCGTCGTGCTGATAAACTGCACTGTCTGGGTGGAGGTTCGGTAATTGTAGGTGAAAGTGCTCGTACTGCCGATGACGCTCACGTTGAAGGCCAGGGTTGCCCGAAGCCCGTTGATCAAGAAGTAGCAGCCCGTACACTGAATCGTAGGCGGTACAGCGCTGCTGATGGTCGTCGTGGCTTCTGCCGTGGCTTTTGACGTCTCGACATTCCCCACTAGGTCACGGGCAATACTGTAGAAACCGTAGGTTTGTCCCACAGCCCCGGCAAACGTCCCTGATGTTGCGGTCGTGTTCGTCTGCCATGGGGTGAAGGTGCCCCCGTTGACGGAACTGTAGATTGTGTAGTCCTGGACCCCAGCACCTACGTCTGAACCCGCCCAAGAAACAGAAAAGGTCGTGGCGGTCTGGGTGGTGGGAAGGGCATTCACGTGGCTTGTCGGCTTCGTGCTGTCGATTGTGTTCAACCAGACCGGCGTGTTAATCGACGGGTTCACGTCGAAAACGACCGTTGCCTGATTGGTGATTTGGGTTCCCGTTGCCGCAGCCTTCGGAGTGACACTGAAGGAGACACTGCCCTCGGTTCCTGGCGGCAGAAAGCCGGCAAGTGGGTCGGTCGTGGGCTGCATCGTGGAAGGATCGAGCGAAGTGTAGGTCCAGGTGAGCATGCCTGTTGTCTGGTTCAGAGCTGCCACGATATTCACGATAAGATTCTGGGATGGCCTTAGATCGACGTTCGTGTTGTACGTACCGACTGCAGAGAGCGGAGTCGTGGGCGGGGTTATCACATTGCCAACGAACGTGATTCGACCCAAAGCAACCCTCGTCAGGTCAACAAGGGACGAATTCAGTAGATCAGTCACCACGACTTTCTGGGCCGCGGCCGTTGCAGTTGGGATGTTGTCAAAATAGATGGAATAGTTCAGCGGTTGTTCGCTCCCAAGGTATTGGGCAGACCCGACGCCGGCGTTCCCCACCTTGTCATTAGGATCGCCAGAGGTGATGATCTGGATGGGAGATCCCGGTGGCGGCTGCGTCCCACCACCGCAGAGGTCGTATATCCAACTGCGGGTAGTCGGGTCCCAATGCCAACAACCCGTTGGAGGTGGATTTCCACCGCCTAAAGGTGGGCTACCGGGACCGATCCACACCCATGCGCCTCGGTAGGGGTCCCATCTCCAGTTCCCGGAATTATCCGGAGGTGGAGGCATCGGGCCCGTCCAAACCCACGCGCCCCTTCCCCCATTTGCCGCCGGATCCCAGGACCAATTGCCGGACCTATCGGGCGGCGGCTCCGATGTAACCGTAATCGTGACAGATGAAGTTATCGTCGCCATTTCAGCCAGACCAACTGTGATCGTTGTAGAACCAATCCCGACAGCGTTGACGACGCCGTTGTTATCTACGGAAGCAACGGTCGTGTCGGCACTTGACCAGATGAAGTCGGTTATAGGCGTACCCGGATTGCGATCCTGCCCCTGAACTGTGGCCGAAATTGCTATTGTTGCTCCAATATCTGAAAGATTGAGGGTGGCGCCTGCCGGTGACGGGCTCACCTCGCACGTGCCTTGCGGAGGATAGATCGCCGCCATACCACTCGCATCCATACCTGTAGTACTCAAACGCGCATAGGTGCCTACCTGATCCGCCACCACCCCCTCTCGTGTCAATAATGCCTTACCTGTGGTACTCAACATAATGGTCGGGTTCTGAGTTCCAGCAATTAGTGGTACACCTATCGGATAATGCATGATAGACCCGAAGTCGTAAGGCGTACTGTATACTGACCCCCACTCAGTATAGTTGCTATTATTTGAAGCGCTACTGTCTATTGTAATATAAGTATCGCGGTCTGACCTTTGATGTTCGTGAACCAATCCTAAGACATGACCCAACTCATGAACATTGATAAATTTATATGTTCCAAGTAGATCATCTACGAAAAGCACCGCATTATGTACCCCACCATTTGGAAAGCCAATTGAGGCATGGGGGACCTCACTGGTTGAATAGCCGCTTCGGTCGGTCAATTGTGGAATAAAACTAACCTGAAGATAGTTTGAAGACACGCTCGACTGGTTATCAAGCCTCACGAACTGTACACCTGCTACCGACGCCCAAACCTCAGCGGCATTTTGGAAGTATACACCAAGTGCTGGGTTCTGGTTCCCATCAAGATTCGAATTCGGGTTTGATGCAAATTTATAAGGAACGATTCCACAAGGCCATGTGTTTGCGCTGAGCGAGGCACCAGAAACTATCGAAGACGGCAGCAGCATGAAGCCCAAGCACGTAACGATTTTCACAGTTTCTGTCAACGTCCCTCCTTCCACACCGGCGCCTGAAATGTCATTTCTGTTTGAGGGCGGCGTCGATGTTTGTAGGTTCTAATGTTAGTACGCAGGATGTCTGAAGCTTCTGTGGATCGCCACAAACTGCAGGCGAGACAGAGTTTTAGTAGTGAGGCAGATACTATACCTGTTCTCATTGCCCCTGCCTCCACACTTGCACCTGAATGTTCCGATGTGCATAGATAGGATTATCCGGCGCCGTGAAAATGACTGGTATCTCCGTGCTTGATCCCGCGGGGACGATGGAAACATTGAAAGCCACATACGCGAGACCATTTAGTTGACCGGATGACGCCGGGGGTTGGCTGGGCGATTGCCACTGGACGTAGTTGGGAAGGGCGACCCAGACTCTCACTGAGCCGGAATCGACATCTCCGCTGTTAGCGACATTGATGAAATACACCTGGGACTGGCCAGCACGCATGACGTTCCGGCCAATCAAGCTCACCGCAATGTTGGGCGAACCGCCCTGGTCAACGGTGAACGCTCCAGACATCGTCGTAGAGGAGCCACCAGGGTTCATGACCACGACATCCCGAAGACCCGGTGCCGCCCCAGTAAGATTCACGGTGCTGGTTAGGACAAATCCAAGAGTGCCGACCTGCGTATTGTTGCCGATCACGTCGGGCTGACCAGTTCCGGTAAGCTTGAGGCTTGCTCCGCTTTGAAAGCCCGCCCCGTAAACTTGGAGGGTCGCGCTGCCTGAGTTCCCGCCGTGGCTTGGTGTTACCAGCAGGATCTGAAATTGACTGGTGGTCGTTCCGTTGGCGAACGTCAGGAAGGGCGTGAAGTTCACGTTTGTGCTGACTTTGTCGCCAGAGCCCGTTCCCGCCTGCGATGGGCCGTTGGACGCGCCCCAAAAATTCGTTGTTGCCTCCACAATTACAGAAGAATCGTTCTGTACGCCAAACGTGTTGCCGGCAATGTCGTTGCCATGGATCAGCGCAGTTGCATTGTTTAGGACATGTATCGCCAGACTGTTGCCGGCAAAAATGTTGGTAAGGACGACTGGATTCGTGCCGGTGCCACTCGCTTGTACTCCCGTTCCATTCGCGAGGATTGAGTTAGAAGTGAGAGTTGCTGTTCCTCCATTCAGGGATATGGCGGTCTGGTTGGCGGTTAATGTACTCCCAGAAATGACGGGGAGACCAGAATTCACGAGGATCCCCGTCACGTTTCCGATGAGTGTGGCCCCGCTCAGGCTGACGTTTGTGGTAGCGCCGCTCACTGCCAAGCCGGTTACGTTTTTGGCGAACTGTATGCCCGATCCTAGGGTCGGCTGCGTGCTCCCCGTCCCGATGTCCAGAGCCGCGTAATTCGACCCATAGTACGTGCTGCCTCCGCCGTAGCGGATCACCACGTTGTTCAGGGACCCGGTTGCGCTCGGATCAAAGCGCACTCCCGACCAGTCGCCCGCCGCCGGGCTCGTCGCACTTCCGTCTCCGTTCGAGTCTCCTCCTACCGTGTCATCCCGTTCCGACGTGAAATAGATCGGCTGCGGCGCCGTCCCGTTTGCGGTCAGGGCCCCCAGTACTTCCAAATAGGCCGAAGTGTTGCAGCATCCGCCTGGCTCATAGCGGAACTTCACGATTACACCCGGCTGGATTGTCAACGTTCCGCTGGTGTCTACGCGCGCTCCACCCTGATCCAACCAATATGGTATGCTCCCACCCCACGTCACCGCTCCCGTCACGTGGGTCCCCGATTGCACCTTTATGATGTTCAACCCCGCCCCGGTGGATGTGTTGCCGCTCAGAGTCCCGATGTAACCAGCGCTGATCGATCCCGCCGTATCTCCCGCCACCGTCGTGATCGTGCTGTTGGTGATGCTTCCTTTCGCCCCCGTTGCGGCCTGGAAACCAAGAGTATTGTAGGTGAAGGTGTTGCTGTCAAGCGCCGCTTGCCCTGAGTTCACTTGAATACCCGCTCCATTGCGCGCAAACGTGGCCCCACCGAGGCTCAGGTTCGTCGTCATCCCGCTTATTGCCAATCCGGTCACGTTGTCGGTGATCTGGATGCCAGCACCCATGTTCGGCTGTGCGGTTCCGGTCCCAATATCCAGGGCCGAGTAATTCACCCCATAGTATGTGCTGCCTCCGCCGTATCGGATCACCACATTGCTCAGCGATCCCGTTGCCCCCGAGTCAAATCGAACCCCCGACCAGTCGCCAGGTGTGGGTGTCGTCGCACCTCCGTCTCCGTTTGTATCGCCCCCAACCGTATCATCTCGAATCGACGTGAAGTAGATCGGCTGCGCCGCAGTCCCATTCGCTACCAACGCTCCCTTTACATCCAGATAGGCCGAAGTGTTGCAGCAGCCACCAGGCTCGTACTGAAATTTCACGATTACCCCAGGCTGAATCGTCAGCGTCGCCCCGGTGTTGATTGTCAGGCTGCCGCTGTTGACTACGTACGGAATCCCTACCTGCCCCCAATTTGCATTACCCGTGATAGCTGTCCCGCTGGGAATGTTGATCGCGTTGATGCCGCTCCCCGTGGAGATGTTCCCGCTTTGTGTTCCCGAATATCCTGCGCTCAGCGACATCGCCGTCTCGCCGGTTGTCGTGGTGAATATGTTGCCGGTGATGCTTCCCGCAGTGCCCGCCGCAGCCTGAATGCCTGTCCCGTTGCTGGTGAAGTTGCTGCCGGTGATGGCCGCTGAACCGCTGTTCAGTGCGATTCCCGTAGTGTTGCGCGCAAAAGTGGCGCCGCTGATGCCTACGTTCGTTCCAGACCCGCTCACCGCCAGCCCGGTCAAGTTGTTCGTAATCTGGATGCCCGCACCCAGCGCCGGCTGTGCGCTTCCCGTCCCAATGTCCAGGGCCGCATAGTTCGGCCCATAGTACGTGCTGCCGCCGCCGTAGCGGACCACCACGTTGCTCAGCGAGCCGGTCGCCCCCGATTCGAACCGAATCCCCGACCAGTCGCCCGCTGTCGGGCTGGTCGCATTCCCATCTCCGTTGGAGTCTCCACCTACCGTGTCATCCCGATCGGACGTGAAATAGATCGGCTGCGCCGCCGTCCCGTTCGCTACCAGAATCCCTTGCACCCGCAGGTAGGCCGAAGTGGCGCAGCAGCCCCCTGGCTCGTACCGGAACTTCACGATTACGCCAGACTCGATGGTCAACGCTCCTCCGGCGTCTACTTGCGCTCCGCCCGAATCCACCCAATAAGGTATGCTCGCTCCCCACGTCACCGCTCCTGTCACGTGGGTCCCCGATTGCACCTTGATGACGTTCAAGCCGGCCCCGGTGGATGTGTTCCCGCGCAGAGTTCCGGTGTAACCCGCGCTGATCGACCCCGCCGTCCCGCCGGCCGCCGTCGTCATCGTGCTGCTGGTGATGCTTCCCTTGGCTCCAGTGGCGGCCTGGAAACCAAGAGCGTTGTTGGTGAACGTGTTGCTATCAATCGCCGCCTGGCCGGAGCTCACCTGGATACCCACTCCGTTGCGCGCCAGCGCCGCCCCGCTGAGGCTCACGTTCGTTCCAGACCCGCTGATCGACAGCCCGGTCACGCTGTCGGTGATCTGAATCCCCGCACCCAGGGTCGGTTGCGCCGCCCCCGAAGCGACATCCAGCGCCGCATAG
>DASQZT010000258.1:0-3431 GCA_035638575.1 Bryobacteraceae bacterium | reverse complement strand
ACTGTCTAGGCACATTCGATCCTGATCATAGCGAACCGCACCCGCAGATTAATGATGTGGACCCGCTGTTAACCGGGGGAATAGCCGGTGGGTGAACGTCGGCCGGATCCAACAGGTGAGTAATACTGCTCAGAAGTTCGGGAATGCACACAGAGATTCTCTGCTAACCCTTCAAGTACCCAGACGTCTATGTAAAGTGAGGTTCGAAAATGTCCAACTCGGATTCGCTCCAAGGCTCGCTTGATCTGCTGGTGCTCAAGATCCTTTCGCGGCGGCGCCTGCACGGCTACGCCATCATGTCAGCCATCCAGGCGAGGTCCGGCGAAGTGCTCCGGGTGGAGGAAGGTTCGCTCTATCCGGCGCTGCACCGCATGGAGGAGGCGGGCTGGATTCGCGCCGAATGGATCACGAAGGAAAACGGGCGGCGGGCGCGCCTGTACGAACTGACGGCAGCGGGCAAGAAGCAACTTTCGAGCGAAGAGTCGCGCTGGCTGGCGGTGACTTGGGCCGTAAATCGGGTCCTAAGGACGGTGTGATATGTCGTTATGGTCACGGGTCGTGAATGTATTTCGCGGCGATCGTTTGAGCCGCGAGATCGATGAAGAGCTCCAGTCACACATGGAGGAGGCGATCGAGCAGGGCCGCGACCCGGCAGAGGCCCGGAGGTCGTTCGGCGCAGCGCTGCGGCTGCGCGAAGAGAGCCGCGACGTGAGGCTGATCAGGTGTCTCGATTCGCTGCGCGCCGATGCCATCTTTGGCTTGCGGCAACTCAAGAAGAACAAGGTGGCTTCAACGGCAGCCATTCTTTCGCTCGCGCTTGGGATCGGCGCCTGCACCGGCGCCTTCCGGCTGATCGACGCCCTGCTGCTGCGGCCGTTGCCCTTGTCTGATCCCGAACGGCTCTACGTTTTGACGCGGCAGGGCGTAGGCCCAGCCGGTAACTTCAGGATCACCGACAGCAGCGAGTACCCCACATTTCAACTTGAGCGCGCTGCCGTGAAAGACCAGGCCGAATTGATCGCCGTCTCGTTTGCCGACCGCACCGATATTACCTATGGGTCGGACGAGGAGATGGAAAAGGCCCGCCGGCAATTCGTCTCCGGCTGGATGTTCTATTCCTTTGGACTCCAGCCCGCCTTAGGCCGATTGCTCACTGCGGAAGACGATTCGACGCCGCGTGTGCACCCCCACGCTGTGCTTTCTTACGATTATTGGGCGAGCCGCTTTGGTCGCGATCCGAAAGTCATCGGCCGCACGTTTCGCATGGACAGAGACCTGTACGAGATCGTTGGCGTCGGTCCGGAAGGCTTCACCGGCACGGAGCCGGGTACCGCCATTGACGTTTTTGTCCCTACGATGATGAATCCCGGCGTTACGCATTCCGACTGGAGCTGGTTTCGGACATTCGTGAAGCTGAAAGCGGGTGTGGCCCTTGAACCGGTGCAAGATAAACTGTCGGCGATCAATCAGGCAGTGCAGGAGGAGAGCGCGAAGGCGCTGGTCGGATGGCCCAAGCAGCGCATTGCGGATTTCCTCCACCAAGAGCTCCTGCTGCAACCGGCAGCCGCGGGCGTCTCGCCGATGCAGGAAGAGTACCGCACTGCGCTAGCGGCGCTCGGGATACTCGTCGGACTGATATTGCTGATTGCGTGCGCCAACGTCGCCAATCTGATGACAGCTCAAGCGGCAGCACGGGCGCGGGAGATGGCGTTGCGCGTTTCGATCGGCGCGGGGCGGCGGCGCCTGGTGCAATTGGTCCTGGTCGAGGCCGCGTGGATCGCATCCATGGCCGCTGGTGTGGGTTTCGTGTTCGCCTGGTGGTCCGCGCCATTCGTCGTCAGCAGGATCAATCCGCCAAACGATCCGGCACGCCTATTCCTTCCGGCGGACTGGAGGATGCTCGGGTTCGGCTTGGCTCTCACCGTCGGTGTCATGCTGCTCTTCGGTCTGGCTCCGGCGCTGCGCGCCTCAACCGTGCAGCCGCTGAGCGCTCTCAAGGGCGGCCAGGACCCGCACTCCCGGCGACGCCTGATGCACGCTCTGATCGGGCTGCAGACGGCTTTCTGTTTCCTGGTACTTTTCGTCGCCGGTCTCTTCATGGTCACGTTCCAGCGGTTGTTGAATCGGCCCGCCGGTTTCTCCGCCGACCGGCTCTTGACCCTCGATACCATTGCGCAACAGCCGCAGCCATCAGTGTACTGGGACCAAGTCACCCAGCACCTGCACGACCTGCCCGGTGTGGAGACAGCTGCCCTGTCCAATTGGGCAATTCTCAGCGGAAATGGCGCGTTCGGCTACGTTTCGATCAACGGGGCGCCTCCGAGCGGTGTCCTGGCCTACTTCATGTACGTGTCGCCGGGATGGCTGGACGCCATGAAGATTCCGCTTCTCGACGGCCGTGACTTCCGCCCCGAAGACGTGTCTCCAACGGTGGCCATCGTCAACCGGGAGTTTGCCAGGCAGTTCTTTGCGGGCGCGGACCCGGTCGGACGACGGTTCGGGCGAAAGGGAAATCCCCGCGTTCAGATTGTGGGGCTGGTGCCCGACGCGCTCTATCAGGATGTGCGCGAACCCGTCACACCGGCGGCGTATTTTCCAGTTCAATCGGTTGACGAGAAAGGCGCCTTGCAACCGATCGGACGGGCAACCTTCGTCATACGCACCGCCGCCAACCCTCTCACCATGGCCTCCACCCTTCGCCGCGAAGTGTCGCGAGCGCGGCCGGAGTTCCGCGTCAGCAATGTCCGCACCCAGTTGGAGATCGATCAGTCGCAAACCGTACGCGAGCGGCTCCTGGCGAGATTAGCATTCTTCTTTGGCATGGTCGCTCTGCTGCTCGCAGGAGTGGGCCTGTACGGCGTACTCGACTATTCCGTGCTGCAGCGCCGCCGCGAGGTCGCCATTCGCATGGCGCTGGGCGCGCCCGCCGGCGACATCGTGCGGCGCGTGACTACCGGCATCCTCTGCATGGTGTTGGCGGGAGCATTAGGCGGTTTGATGCTCGGTATGGCAGCCGTGCGCTCCATCCAGTCGCTGTTCTATCAGGTGAAGCCCACCGACCCGGCGATGCTGGCACTTCCGTGGTTGACCATTCTGGCGGCGACCTTGCTGGCCTCACTTCCGCCGATAATCCGCGCGGTAAGAATAGACCCGGCCACGACGCTCCGCGACCAATAAAGGGCCAAACGGCCAGCCGTGCGCCCCGGGCTGTGAGGCCAGCGCCGATCAGCTACGAACAACCCTCTCAGGCTTGGGCGCAGCTCTGCAATCGCCTCGGTAAGTCCGTGACTTCCCACCAGCTCGAAATCCGGCGTGCCTCCGGGTGGGCCAAGCGACGACACGCTTCACCGCCTCTCTGGTTTTTTTTCATCCTGGGGGCAAGCAAAGCTTTGCGGCACCGACTGTTTGCACATGCCTGCCGAAAGCACACG
>DASQZT010000257.1:0-17264 GCA_035638575.1 Bryobacteraceae bacterium | reverse complement strand
CCAGGTCCCGTCCACCCTGAGCCCGAGTCGTTCACCAGGTAGAGAACATTACCAGGGTAGTATACGAGATAACATGCTCCCCCCCCCGACAGCGAGCTGTTGAAGATCAAGGAGGCTATGATTCCGGAGTAACCCTGTTGGTCGGAAAACACAAAGGTGAACGTCTGGCTGGTGCCGTTCCCCGAATTCGGCGTCA
Organism: Bryobacteraceae bacterium; assembly: GCA_035638575.1. GTDB lineage: Bacteria > Acidobacteriota > Terriglobia > Bryobacterales > Bryobacteraceae > DASQZT01. The sequence continues at coordinate 17,068 of DASQZT010000257.1, read as the reverse complement.
CCGAAACCGGCGCCGGCGGACCCACGGTCACCGTCCAGGCGCCTTCCGACTGCCAGCCGATCGAGCCGAACGGATTGACCGCCTGCAAATAGACATTCCTGGCTCCGGCGAAGGCCGCCTGAAAGGTAATCGCCAGGTTCAGGGTCAATACATTTCCCGCCGCCGATACGCTCGAGCCCGCGCCATTCAGCACGCACTGGGAATTCTGCTGGCTGCCGCTGCCCGGGGCGATGGTTCCCCCCGGAGCCGCTCCCCCATCCGTCAGCAGCATGAGGGTATTGGCCGCCCGGGTGTAGGTCACCGAGCAGGCGTTGGTGGTCGACGTACTGGAATTGATGAGCACCGATACGGTGGTCAGGTCGGCTGCGCCCAGGCTGTCGGAAACCTGAAAGCTGAACGTCTGCGAGTAACCGCTCCCCGAATTGGGCGCGACACTTACTGCTACCGGTGGGGCGCCGGCCGCCCCGGACGCCACCTTGGCGACGAACGCGCCGTAATTTCCGCCATTGGCCGATTGGTATGCGTTCAACACGGGGAAGTTGGACGAGAGCGTCCACCCGGCGATATACACATTGGCGGCCGGGTCCAGGGCCACCGCGGTGGCCGTATCCGCAGCGCTGCCGCCCAGGTAGCTCAGCCACACCAGCGCACCGGCGGGGCTCAGCCGGCCCGCGAATGCATCGTAATCTCCGCCATAAGCGGCCTGGAACGCGCCGGTCACCGGCAGGTCGCTGGAGACGGTCTGACCCACCACGTACGCATTGCCAACGGCATCCACGGCAATGGCATTCGCCGTATCCATACCCGTGCCGCCCAGGTACGTGCTGTACACCAGGACGCCCGAGGCATTCATCTCGGCCACGAACGCATCCGACGAGCCACTCAGGAAGGAATCGAATGCGTTGAGCACCGGGAAATTGCCGGAGGGCGTGGCGCCGGCGATATAGGCGTTGCCCTGTCCGTCGAGCGCAATCCCATTCCCGCTTTCGGGATACCCCAGCGAGCCGCCGCTGCCGCCCAGGTACGTGCTGAACAGGAGCGAATTGCCATTCGCGCTGAACCGGGCGACGAAGGCATCCTGCCCGCCGCCGATCGCGCCCTGCCAGGCGTTGGCCACGGGGAAATTGGTGGACCAGGTCGAGCCGGTGATGTAAGCCGTGCCGCCCGAATCCACCGCGATGGCCGCCCCGTGATCGTCGTTGGCGCCGCCCAGGTAGCTGCTGTACACCAGCGTGCCGCCGTTCGCGCCGACCTTCGCCACAAAGGCATCCTGCCCCCCGCCGTTGGCTTTCTGCAGCCCGCCGGCTGGAAAATTGAGGGAAGTCGTGTCTCCCACCACGTACGCGTTTCCGCTGCCATCCACCGCGATCCCGTTGCCGGTGTCCGAAGCGCTGCCGCCCAGGAAGGTGCTATAGACCAGGCTGTTTCCGGCGGGGCTCAGCTTGGCGACGAACGCATTTTTGGCGCCCGCGAGCTTGCTCTGCAGGGCATGGACCACGGGGAAATTCGATGAGGCCGTGGAGCCCGTGAGATAAGCCGCGCCGCTCGCATCCACCGCAATCCCGTACGCCCGGTCGTCCCCTTGTCCGCCCAGGTAGGTGCTGTAGATCAGGCCGTTTCCCGAGGGGTTCAGCTTGGCCACAAAGGCGTCGTTGCCCCCGGCATTGAAATTCTGCTCCGGGCTGGCCGTCGGAAAATCGTAAGAGGCGGTGAACCCGGCCACGTATGCCGAGCCGCTCGCATCCACCGCCAGCGCCGTGGCCGCATCCGAGCTCGAGCCGCCCAGCAGGGTGCTGTAGGAAAGCACCGGGTCGATGATCAGCGGAAGGTCGGCGTCATAGTCGTTTACGATGAAACCCACGACCCCGCCGGACAGGGTGAACCGGCCGTCCACCGGCACACGCTGTCCGTCCCGCTGCTGATAGAGGACGGGCGCCTGTTCGCGCAGCTCGCGCCCGGCGTTTCTTCCACCCAGCACAATCACCAGCGCGCCGCTTTCATCAATGCGCAGCTCGTCTGTGCCCACATACCGCAACTGGATCCGCGCGGGGTCCGCGCCGGGCGCCACCAGGAACTCGGACTTCAGGTCCTGCCGGCGGCCGCCATAGACCATGTCGATCCCCGGGTACAATTCCCGGTAGACGACGCCCCCGTACAACGGCACCCCCAGGCGCCACTCTTCTTGCGGGCCAATCAGGAAATTGGCCTCCCCCGGCTGCCGCTCCAGTCCTTCGACCTCGACCCCGGGCCGGGCCCCCGCAAACTGCACGCGGACGAACGCGTCCCCCATCCGAAACAATGCTTCCTCGGGCGAAAAGAACGCGGTGAGCCCGGAACCCTTGGCCATGAACCGGACGGTTGCCGGCGCCTGCCCCCGATTGGCGATGAACACCAGGGGAACGGTATCTCCGGCGGGGTTTGCAGCCAGCACGGCGCAGGTTGCAATCCAGACAATCAGCAGGTTGCGCTTGATATGCATCACACCGAATAATTCGGCGGGATCGGGGTTTGACTGTAGATCTGAGCGGCGGAGGCCCTAGTTAAATGAAGGATAACTGTCCTTATCGATCTTCCAAAACCCTTACGTTTTACGCAGATGCGCACGAACAGACCGGTTCCCGATTCCGGGCGCTCCAAACCCCTCAGGCAACCTTTCCGGGCCAGCCACGCGTCCGCCAGGCCGCGGGACGGGCTATCGTGCGCAACTCGCGGATCTCACCGGCCCGGACGGCCGGGAAAACCGCTCAAATGTGACCCAATCCGCAGGGGGTGAAAAAAGAAAGGTATACGTATGTGAAGAAAACCGGTAGAATAATCTGGCGGGTGGGTAATTGTGCGCGCCGGGGATAGGCGTTTCCTCCTGATCCTGGTCCTCCGCGTCCAGTGCAGAATTGCTCGCCCGCACAAGATCCCAACTGCCCTAGGGGGCCTTTTTTAACAGTTCCACTCCCCGCGATCTGCGGACCCACTCCAGACCAGCCATTCTACGGCGCTCCAGGATGGCGGCGCGGGCATATACCCGGTAGCATTTGCCCTCGCGTGTGGCCGAATTCTCGCTGCCGGTGACCTCAATCGCCAATTTCCTCTCGAGCGACCGCAGATTGTTCTTGACGCTTACCCAGCTCAACCGGGTCATCTGTGCCAGCCGGTGGTAGCCAATGCGGATGGTCCGGTCCTCGTTGGCCGGCCCATCCATGTTAGCCGACCCATCCATTTTCCCCGGTCCATCCATTTTCCCCGGCCCATCCAGCGGCACGCCGGCAGCCCACAGAGACTCATAGACCGCCTGCTCGGCCAGCGAGTGCCCGTCCTCCACCATCACGGCCCTCCGGATGGGCCCTTTCCGGGCGGGCTTTGGCGCGGCTACAGCCGCTCCGTCTACAGGGGGCGATTCCGGCCCAGGGATCAGAAACGACACAAACCCGGACATGCCGGCGTTGCTCATCAGCTCGTCATAGCCGATGGGATCCATCTTCGGATGCCGTTTGGAGGTTACCGTTGGTGGCACGTTCCATCTCCTAACAGGTTCAGCAGTGCGCCCAGAGCGTGGTGATAGTCTTCCAGGGCCTTGGCTCGCGGATCGAAGTCGACCAGGAATTTTTTGGCCCGGCTGCACTTGGTCACGGTGGTGTCGGTGCGAATGGAGGGCAGCAGCGGAATCCGCGTGCGCGCGGACAACTCCTGCAGCGAAGCCGATACCACTTCCGTAATCTGCAGCCGGCGGTCCACCATCACCGGCAGAATGGCGATCGGCAGAATGCTCGTCCGGATCAACGAGCTCAGGGTGCGGGCCGTTTCGATGCTGGCCGCCGCCCCCTGCAGGCTGAGCGGATCCATGCTCACGGGAATCAGCAGGGCCTTCGCATACGTCATGGCGCAGGTCTGCAAGAGATTGATAGAGGGGGCTACGTCGATCAAAACCGCGTCGTAATCGGTCTCCACCTGCGCGAACAGGTTGGTGAACACGAACTCCCGGGCTACCTGTCCCATCAGGTGGCCTTCGGTCTTCACCGTCTCCCGATTGCTGCACAGCACGTCCACCCCCGGGCAGGCGTGCACGGCACAGTCTTTAAACAGGTGATTGTAGACCACGAAGTCGTGCAGGTACTTGGTTGGCTTCAGGCCCAGCACCGTTCCCATGGATCCCTGCGGGTCGGTATCGATGATCAGCACCCGCCGGCCCTGGTCGGCCATGAAGCGGGCGAGCGTGTGTACGGTGGTCGTTTTGGCCACGCCGCCCCTCTGGTTCAGGATCACCAGGCGGGTCATGTGGCACAGGCCTCCTGGCCTGTGTGTCTCATGTGGCACAGGCCTCCTGGCCTGTGTGTCTGGGGTGGCACAGGCCTCCTGGCCTGTGGACTCTGGGTATCCGCGCTCATCCGCGATCCCTCTCCGTGACAATCCTCCGGATGCTCTCGATATCCTGCAGCGTCCAGCGCCGGTAACGGTTCATGGGATTGCGCTGCGGTTCGGGAATCAGGCTGGCCTTCAACCAGTTTTTCAGGGTCTTCTTGGTGATCCCCAGGATTTCCGCAACCTGGCCGGTACTCAAGTAGGGTACTTCGCGGAGACCTGCGATCTGAGACATGGAAGTGGCGCTTCCCTGAGCCACTGATGGTATTCCCGTGCTGAGACCGAGTCAAGCTCCCATCTGGGGAAAGTGGGGAAATTCTACGTGAACGGTCGATTTTGGCCGGGGAATATCCCTACCCCGCACCTGATTGAGACAAGCTCAGAAGTTCTCCGAAGGCCTCGCTGATGTCCCGCGCCCGCCCGGTCCAGTTCTCCCGCGCCGCGACTTCCTTCCGCCGGGCACGCCGCGCTGCATCGTCCTCGGCGAAAGCCCGGGTCACCTGCCGCGCGAAATCGGAGGGGCTTGCCCCCACGTAAACCAGGTCGCCCATGGCCTGCGCCTCGGGCAGCGGGGTGCTCACCACGGGCAGCCCGCAACTGAAATACTCATACAGTTTAATGGGATTGGTCATCAAGGTCAGCGGATTGATCCGAAACGGGATGAGCGCCACCCGGAACTGGCCCAGCAACTCCGGGACCCGGCTGTAAGGGATCTCTCCGATGAGCTCCACGTTGGGCAGCGCCTGGAGGCGCCGGATGGGCTCGAATTCCACGCGGCCGGCCAGCACAAACCGGCACTGCGGGTGGAGCGCGGCGGCTTGCTCCAGGGCTTCGATATCGAACCAGGAATCCAGGGCTCCCACGTAGCCCGCCACCGCGGTGGTTCCCAACCGGGCGCCCGCCGCTTCAAACTGCGATGCCGTCACGGCGTTGCGCACCAGCAGCCATTTCTTCACGTTGCGGTACCGGTCGACCAGCCCTTGGGAAGAGAAGAGCACCAGGTCGGCCTCCCGCAGCAGTTGCTCCTCGGCGGTGATCATGTCGCCGCAGATGTTGCGGAATCCGGATAACAGGTCGTGGCAATCGTAGACGATGGGAAAGCCCGACTCGCTGCGGAAGCGCCGCGCCACCCCCAGCCATAGCGGGAAACTCAGAATCTGGATGACGCTGGCGCGGGGCGCCGGAGCCGGCTGGCGGCCGATGGGCGGGGCCGGACCGATGGGCGGGGCCGGACCGATGGGAAGGATGCGCCGCACGGCCGCGGCGATGATGTCTTCTTCGTCCGCCCCCAGCAGGCGATCATGAAAGACCGGCTCCCGGGGAAGCCGGATATGCAGCTCGAAAATGTTGTTTTCCAGTTGCGCCAGGCGGTGCGCCTTATCGAAAAGCGGGGCCGTTTCGAACTCCCTGCCCAGGTGCGGATTGATGTAGACACAGCGGAATCCCAGGCCGGCAAAAGCGCGCACCAGGTGCTGCGTCCTTTGGATCCGCGTGTGCCAGTCGGTCATGGGGTAGAACAGAAGGTCGGGGCGTGGGGAGGTGGATTCCGGGAGGCGCACCGCATCGCCGATCTTCTGAAACGGGTATTGCCAGCAGTCCTGGAAGGAATGGGGACGCTGCCGGGGCCGCAGCGGGAAATAAAGCCAGCGCAGGTAATACGGGCGGACAGCCTCTTTCAGGCGAGCAACGGGTTGCAACTCTCTCAGAATATCACTCAGTAGCTTATGAAAATATGGGCCTCCGGCCCGCCGCGCATCTCGCGCCTTTATTGTTCCACCACCATCGTCTGCATCGAAATGCAATCCGGTCATGCTGTACCCTTTGTCAGGGCGGGACCGAAAAAGTTCAAACCCCGCGACAAAGGAATTGTCGCTCTGCTGAATGACGCGCACGGCCGGATCATGCAATATGGCCTCCACGTTGTTTGCCACTTCCCGGCGCAAAATACTCGGGTGAGGCGCAAAAGAAGGTGAGATATTCGGTGAGGACTTCCTCGGTCGTCACGATGTCGTCCGCGATCTGCTCGGCACGGGCATACGCGGCTCCGGGAGGGTCAACGCAATCCAGTAGAACGTATCGGCCGGCGACGCCTGCTGGGGGAAAGCGCTGCAGGGCCATGGGGGATAAGTTCGGTTGCGTTCATAGGCGATCCCGCAAAATCTCCGCGACGTCCCGGCTGCTGTGGAGGATGGCGACGACCTGCAAGGGCTTCTTCTCAGGCCTGTAGACGATCAGATAGGAGTAAACCAGAAAGAACTTCACCGGCTCGTCCGTGATGTCCCTCCGCCAATGTCCCATGCCGGGCATCTTGGCGAGAAATCCGATCTTGTCGAAGATGGTCGATTGAACCCGGCTGGCGGCGGACAGACCGGCTTCCTGCGCCAGATATTGCCAGATGCTCCAGATGTCTTCTTCGGCGTCCGGCGAAAGGTCGAAATCTCTCATGGCTCCGCGTCGGGGTTCTGCTCCAGCCAGGCCGCTTTGCGCTTTACGAGCCGCGCCCAGGCTTCATCGCCGGGGATTCCTTCGCCGCGGTCGAGTTGTTCGATCCCGCGCCGGATTTTCGCGTTGATGGCAGCGCGGTTTTCCAAAAGCCAGCGGTCCTGTTCCTCCTGCGTCTGGAGAAGCCGGTTCAACGCCTCCTCCGCGCTGCCGGCGCCGGTCGCCTGGATCTGTTTTTGGAGTCTGGCCTCCAGGGCCGGGTCTTGGATGTCGATGTGCACGGGGTCCTCTTTGGTTTTAGGGTGGCTCTTTCAGGGTAGCGCTGGGGTCGATCCTGGTCAAGATCCTGTCTTTCTTAACGCGCCGGAGACAAAAAAGGGGGGCCGGCCAAGATGACCGGACAGCCTCTTTCAGGCGAGCAACGAGTTGCAGCTCTCTCAGAATATCACCCAGTAGCTTATGAAAATATGGGCCTCCGGCCCGCCGCGCATCTCGCGCCTTTATCCTCCACTACCAAGGTCAGGTTTTATGAGTCCCGGAAGACCGCCCGGAGACCTTCCTGTTCAAAATGCCGATCGTTCGTCAGGACCTCCCCGATCCCTTCCCGGCGCATCGCCTGCATCGAAATGCAATCCGTCAGGCTGTACCCTTTGTCAGGGCGGGACCGAAAAAGTTCAAACCCCGCGACAAAGGAATCATGGCTCTGCCGGATGACGCGCACGGTCGGATCATGCAATATGGCCTCCACGTTGTTTGCCACTTCCCGGGTTTGCCACTTCCCGGCGCAAATACTCGGGTGAGGCGCAAAAGAAGGTGAGGTATTCGGTGAGGACTTCCTCGGTCGTCACGATGTCGTCCGCGATCTGCTCGGCACGGGCATACGCGGCATCTCCGGGAAGGGTCAACGCAATCCAGTAGAACGTATCGGCAAAAACCGGCTTCACGGGTTCCTCTTGGGTAGCCCGTAGATATAGTGGTCATGCTGGCTGGCGCCGTCTTTAGGCATGGCGGCAAGGATTTCCGGCGGCACCCTACGCATATTCTCGCGAATCACCTCGGAGATGTGGCGCCGGCGCGGCTTCGCCGCTTCAAGGTCTTGCTCCAGCACCTGCCGAGCGTACTGCTCGGCGGAAATGCCCTGGGCCTGCGCCTTTGCGGCCAGGGCCTGGGTCTCCTTCTCCGGAAGTTCAATTGTCAGCGTCATACGATGACCCCGACTTCATCCTATCAGTTCCGGGATACTTTCCAGCGGAGCCGAGAGATCAAAGCAGGCGCCGCAAGACAAAAAAAGGGGTCCGGCCAAGATGACCGGACCCCGTTTCCCTCTTCAGGTTCGACTTACAGGAAGAACGCTCTTACGATAAACGTGGCTACTTCTTGCCGCGTTATGGAAAGGAAAGGACTGTAGCACGGGCCAGCGCAGGGGTGATTCGGATCTGCGTTCGGCAGCGTGCCGTTGGAGATTCGCAACTCGCGCATCTTCTGGATGTAGATGAAGAACTGATCGGTATTGGGTTCATCCGCGAAGTACACGCCGTTGGCGGCCGCGCCCGGAACCGCTTGTGGGTTCTGTCCGAGGAACGAGCCGAAATTGTCGCCGTATGGTGCTTGCAACGGAATTCCGGACAAACTCGTCGGGAACACGTTGTTCATTTTCGCGCGGATCACAAACACGGCCATCTGGCCGCGTGAGACCGGCAGGGTCGGGCAGTAGGTCAGGGAGACATCGCCCGTATTCTGGCAGCCCCTGGTATAGCCACGCCGATGCATGACTTCGATGTAGTCCAGGTTGGGATCGTCGAAGATGCCGCCATAACTGCCGGCGGCGGCGTAGCCCGGAATCGCCACGCTGCCCGCGGGGCAGGCGCCGACTCCGCTGCCGCCGCAAGGGCCATCTCCGAACGAACTGGCCGTGGTGACGCCGGCCGTGTTGTTGCTGCAGGTCAGGGTGAAGCCCGGGAAGAGGGTGCTGTTGCCCTTGGTGGTGCCACCACCCACGGTGGTGCATCCGGGGAGGCCGCCGGTGGCCAGCAAGTAGTCCTGAACCTGGGCGTTATCCATCTGTGCCAGGATGATCCACTTGGCCATTTCCGAACGGCTGACCAGATTGGTCGGGCCAAACAGGTTGCAGCTCTGGCCGGTGGCTTGCGTGGTGCCGCCCGAGCTGTTGCCCGTGGAGGGCGGGATGACCGGCGGGTTGCCGTTCACCACTTGCCAGAAGGTAGCGCTGATATTCGGCTGGTTGTTCAGGTTCGAGCCCTGAAGACTTACGTATGTGACGGTGCCGAAGGTGACCCGGTCGCCCAGGTTGTAAGTGTTGGTGGCCGACCAGGCAGCTGCGCTCAAGCACGTGCCGGGCAGCGGGAAGCCGATGCCCACGTTCTTGGCGATCTGGATCCAGGTGAAGAACTGATTGCCGAAGGGATTCGTGGCCGATACCGCGCCTGGCTGAACATCGACAAAGTACGAGTTGTCGTTGTTATACGGATCGGTGGATGGGAAGTCCAGGGCGTAGTTGGCGACCGAGGTCCCCCACGCGCCCGGACCCGAATTGGACTGCGAGAACCGCTTCTTGGCAAACTCGCCATACAGCCAGAGGCTTCCGTCGTTGGGATCCGTCGAGGCCCCGCCACGGTTACCGAATGCGATCACCGGGCAGGTAGCTGTCTGGGCTTGCAGGTTAAGCGGGTCTTGCACCGGATTGTGGATGATGTTGCACAAGAATGGATCGTTGGTGGTGGTCTTGTGCCTGCCGTCGAAGGGGTCGATGTACCCGAAGTCGCTGGAGTCGTAGGCATCGTCGCCCGGCCGGAAATCCCACAAGCTGGGATTGTTGGTCGAGAACGTGGCCGCAATGTTCGAGGTGCCGCCCGTGGTCATGCCGACGAACAGCTTCTCCAGCCAGGGGAACAGGCTGATGGGCGAGATCGGGTTGTTGGCGCTGGTCGCCAGACCACCGATCACGTTGGCCGGAACGTCATACATCGGCGCGTAGAAGCCGAACCCGCTGCTGTCGCACAGGGGCTCGAAGGAGTTGTTCCCGGTGTTGCCGGCGCCCGGCGGAGGTCCGGTGATGCCGGAAACCGGCGGGCAGACGCTGGGTGTCGTCCCGTTGTACCACTGGGTTTCCAAAATGGTTACCGGGTTCGGGATAGTTACGCCATTGGGCGAAAACGCGGATGAGACGCAGTTTCCCGGCGTGGTCGTGGTCGGGCACTGCGAGGTAGGCACGGTGCAGAACGGGCCATTGCCGCCCAGCCCTGCAAGGACGCCGTTGCCGGTCTGGCAGTTCGGTCCAGCCTGTTTGAGGATGTCGTACACTACCGTGCTGGTACCGAGCACATTGGTGTTGGTGTCCATTTCCATGGCGGCGCGAGCTATGTACAGCAGGCCTTCACGGAAGATCACCTGCTGCGGACGGCCATCGCCCACAAACATGCGGAGCTGCGCGCTGCTGCCGCCGCCGACCACATCCGGTCCCGGGAAGCCATTGCCTGAGGGTCCCCCCACAGGTGATGGGTCGCCGACTACCGCCGAGGTGGCAGGTCCTTGGCCAACCAGTTGCGGATCGCCCCAGTAGGTGAGCGGGTTGGCATTGGTACGGGGCACTTGCTGGAAGCCGCCATTCGGGTTGAGCTGGTTCAACACGCCCAAAGCCGGCAGATCGGGAACCTGCGTGCCGTTGCCACCCGAGGTTCCGCAGAAGGTGACCAGGGCCGGAGGACCGAAGATGTAGGACGCCGGGCAAGAGAAGACGATCGGTTGCACCCAGAAAGCCTCCCGGAAATTGCCGGCTTGCGTTCCACCGGGTGTGCCGGGGATGAGCAGGCCTACCAGGTAGTCCAGCGGGGTTATTACGCCTTCTGTCTCGACGTTAGACCCCGCAGTCGGGGCGTTTGTGTTCACCTGGGAATCGAAGCTCGCCAAGGCGCGGCCGCGGAGGTTATCCGGCTCCCAGATCACCGGCGGAACGTTCGACACCACGCCGGCGTAGGGGGCACCGTTCGGCGCGCATTGTCCGGAGCAATTGCCGGGGGTAGTAGAGTTGGGTTCGTTATAGCCGAAGAAGCCCGGCGCGGCAGTAGTTGGGCCGGTCTGCGGAGAGAGTCCGGGGATCGGGTTGGCCCCGCATAAGCCCATATTTATGCTGGCCGGACACCCGGTGAGCGTTCCGGTCCAGATGTCATCCGCCAGGTTGACGGCGCCGATGCCGGGGCTGTTGACAGTGCCTGGGTACGTATAGGGGCCGGGAGTGTAGAGCATCCCGGTTCCGTTATACGCGATCAGCTTCGGAACGGTAACCACGCGGGTACCGGCGAATGCGCCTCCGGGCAACCCGGCACAGGTGGGGACTCCCGCGCAATTCGCGTTGCTGGCGAAGGTCGTTTGCGTCTGGTCCAGGACCGGCGCAATCAGGATGATGTTGTCGTTGTCCAAGCCCATGCGTGCCGACGTGGGGTAATAGTTGGTGCAACCCGTGGTTGCGGTGCCGGCCGGATTGCCCGGCCCGAAGTTCCAATTCCCGGTGCCGCCGGCAGGTGGCGCCGTAAAGGGCGTTCCGCCGATCACGGACACGGGGTTGCTGCCCGTGGGGGTTACCGTCACGGCTGCGGGGTTGCAGAATGGCGCTCCCGCCGTGATCTGGCCGGTCGGCAGTCCGCTGGTCGGAATGACCACGTTGATGGGGATCGAATAACCGATCCAGTTGCCGTCGAAGCCACCGACGGCAGGCCCGCCGAAAATCGGAACGATGGGCTGCGTGAAGAGGTCGCTGGTGCCCACGCATACCGCCGGGTTATTGGGCGGCGGGGTGGTCGAGCAGGCAAAATCCGCCCACTTCGAAACTAACAGCACCCAGTTCGACATGTGCATTTCCAGGTCCGTAACGGTGGCCAAAAATACGAACCGTCCCTGCAACTGGTCGTAACGGATCGAGATGTTGTCGATAAAACAGGTGACGTTATCGGCGTGCGTGGGGCACAGATTGCCAAACCCCAATGACGTTCCGCCGTTCGCGCCAGACGATCCACCCTGGATGCCGAGCCACGCATCGATCAGTGCCGCATGCGAGGGGGGATAGGTGTAAGGATTCCCTGCACCCGTTTGTCCGGACGCATTGGGGTTCGGATAGCGGGCAATGGTTCGATTGACGACCGTTAGAACGTCGTCCGGACCAACCGCGATCTGCGGGGCGGGTGGCGACGTGGTGTAGTTCGGCGTCAAGTAATAGTTCGTGGCGGGAAGGCCGTCCCAGTACTTGAAAGTACCGCTTGGACCGGGCGTTGGAGCCTTCGCCTGCGGCCCGCTGGACGGGTCAAAAGTGGAATGCGTAACCTGGCCTGACGAGTCAACCTGGGATATTTTAATGCCTGGTTGCGCAGAGGCTAGCCCTGTTGCCAGGACTAAAGCGGGAAGTAGCAACGCTACATTTCGAATTCTACTCATTTACCAATTTCCTCCTGAAGTTGTCTCCTGACGAATCGGTCACCCAATCCGAAGTCATTCTGCTCGTGGCACATGGGCAGAAAGCGGTCGGACGTGTTCGACATCGCATACCTTTATACCCTGCTATCCAGCCGTAGTCAACAACAAATGTAACTCCCATGCTTTTATGCAACGGTACTTAAGCCGAGAAAAGGATGCGCAGATCCGATCCGGGCAGTAGACGTAGAACTGTACCACGAGTTGAACTGAAGAGAAAAGGGAAATTTTGTCTTAAAGGCCTATTTTTTCGATCCGCACCGTTGAAAAAGCTTGTACGGTAACAGAAGATTATAGACTTACTGTATACGAAAAATAAACTGTATAAGAAAATTATACAGTATTGATTTTGTGCCTGCGCCTCACTCCCTCTGTCAGAATGCATCAACTTTAGGTTATAGTACGATAGTCCTGGAACCCCTGGACACCTTCCGGAGCCCCTCGCGCTTTGGCGAGCCCCAACCCCCAAACCCCCCCCCAACCCCCTTGTTTGCTTGCTGTGCTACCTTGGCCTTCGGAGGGATTCTCCGCATCATTCTCCGCATCCTGGGCAAATCGTTTCCACCAATCCGGGCAGCCAAGCCCATCCAGGTGGGTGTGGCCGCCCTCCTTCTGGCCGTGCTGGCGGCCTACGCCAACCACTTTCAAAACGGTTTCCACTTCGACGACTATCACAGCATCGCCGATAACGCGTTCATCACCCACCTGCGCAATGTGCCGCTCTTCTTCACCGGCGTGGAAATGTCGAGTACCCGGCCGGATACCGCCACCTACCGCCCCCTCACCACCGCATCCCTGGCCTTCGATTACTGGTTGGGCCACGGCCAACCGTTCTGGTTCCACCTCTCCACCTTCCTGTGGTTCTTAGTCCAACTGGTCCTCATGTTTTCCCTCTTCCGCCGCCTGACGGACCGGGCCGCCCCCCACCCCTCGAATCCCTGGACGGCATTGGCCGCCACCGCCTGCTACGGCCTGCATCCCGCCAATGCCGAAACCGTCAACTACATCGTCCAGCGCGCCGATCTCTACAGCACCCTCGGCGTGGTGGCCAGCCTGCTGTGCTTTGTGACCTGGCCCGGGCAGCGCCGCTGGGGCTGGTACCTGATTCCCGCGGTGGCCGCCGATCTCTCCAAGGCCCCGGCCTTGATCTTCCCCTTCATCCTCCTGGCGTACGTGTGGCTCTTTGAAGAGAAACACTGGCGCGCCACGATCCCGGCCTTCGTGGTCACGGCCGCCGCCGCCATCCTCACCACGCAGATGACGCCCCCCACGTTCGAAGGCGGCGCCGCCTCCGCTTCCTTGTACCGGATCACCCAGCCCTGGGTGGCCCTGCATTATTTCAAGTCCTTCTTCCTGCCCACCGGATTGAGCGCCGATACCGATTGGACCTACGTCGATCCGTTCAGCCCCCAGGCCATCGCCGGCTACCTCTTCGTCATCGCCTTGCTGGCCGCGGCCTTCTACACGGCGCGGCGCCGGGAAACCCGTCCCATCGCCTTCGGCCTCTTCTGGTTTTTCCTGGCCCTGCTGCCGACTTCGCTCCTGCCCCTGGCCGAGGTCACCAACGACCACCGCATGTTCTTCCCCTTCGTGGGTCTCGTCCTGGCCGTCTTCTGGGCCCTGCGCCTGCTGCTGTTCCAGGAGACCGCCCGCCTCACCCTCAATCATTCCTGGCTGCGCGGCGCCATCGCCTGCCTGGCGGTGGTGATGGTGGCCGAAGCGGCCGGCACGCACCAGCGCAACATCGTCTGGCGCACCGAGGTATCGCTGTGGCACGACGTCACCGTCAAGAGCCCCAAAAACGCCCGCGGCATGATGAACTACGGCATCACCTTTGTCCCCCGCGATTACCAGACGGCGCTCCGCTACCTGCTGCTCGCCGATCGTATGCTGCCCAACTATTACTACTGCCATCTCAATCTGGGAGTCGTCTACGCCGGCCTGGGGCGCGATCGGGAAGCCGAGGAGCATTACAAACGCGCTGTGGAGCTTGGCCCGGGTGGCATCGAAGGGCATATTTATTACGCTTACTGGCTTACCGGCAAGCTGCGGCTGGCGGAAGCCCAGGCGCAACTGGAAGCCGCCGTGCAACTCAATCCCCGGGCCATCAATGCCCGCCACATCCTGATCCAGCTCTACTACCAGGACCATAAGCAGCAGGAGCTTGACGGGATGATTCAGGCTACGCTGCAAATGGATCCCCGCGATCCCGTGGCTCTGCACTTCCGGAACCTGCCCGCCGGCGGCGAGCTTTCCGCGGATGCCTTTGCGAACGAGAGTTTGGGTGGGCTGCTGCCGCCCGGGCTGTTATCCCTGGCCGCCAAAAAAAAGGACGCCAGCACCCCCCCTCCCATCAGCTCTACCACCGCTTCCCGGACCATGGGGCCCCAGGCGCTGGTCAACATTGCCAGTGGATTCTGCACCGTCGGAAAGTACGAGGAGTGCCTGGCCGCGGCCAAACAGGCGACCGAGATGGACCCCTTCTTTGCCCCGGCCTACAACAACCTCGCCGCCGCTTACCTGGCGCTGCAAAGGTGGGATGAGGGAATCACGGCCGCCCTGCAGGCGCTGCAAATCCAGCCGGATTACCAGGATGCCATGGACAATCTGCAGTACGGGCAGATTCACAAGCAGCAGACCGAAGCCGAGATCAAGAAATTGGAAGCCCAGATCAAGCAGCAGCAGTAGGTGGGGCGGACCCCCTCGCTCCGTGCAACGGAGTCGCTCCGTGCAACGGAGTGGTCCGCGTCCGTAACAGACTCCTCGAGAGCACATGAGCGGCCCTGGCAACATCCGGAGTATGGTCTGCGCCCGGCCGCGCGTACTGTGGGTGCGCCGCCGCCGGCCCGCCGGCATCTCCCCCGGCGATACCGCCGAAGCCCGCCTCGACCCCGGCCTGATCGCCCTCCTCGAAAGCCCCCTGGGCGCCGCGTTTCATGCGCCCTACACCGTGCCCGTGTCCCTCCCGGCCACCGCCGCGCTGGCCGTGCTGGCGCCCTCCCTTCGCCCGGACACATCTTGGGGCGGGCGCGAGCTGGAAGTCCAATGGACCGGCGCCCCCGGCCCCGACGACCCCGTCCTGGCCTCCGCCCGCCTCGAGGAATTCTCCGAGCGCCTGGCCTGCTTCGCCGTGGAAGGCCGCACCTTCGCCGGCCGTCCCCTGTTTCGCGGAACCCTGCAAATGGTGGCCGTGCGCCAGGGAATCCCCGTGGGCTTCCGCTCCCCGGAAGAGTATCGCGCAACCCGCCAGTGGCTGTCGGGAGGCCCGGCGAATCGGGGCTTGGCCTGCCGCGCCCCGCGCATCGTCCCGCTGGGCCAAACTGCCGCGGTCGAAGTAGAGGTGGCCAATCCTTCCGCGCAGCCCGTTTCCATAACGCTCGCCGGAGAAGAGCCCTTCGGCGCCGGATTGACCTTCGATTCCCCGCGCGTCGCGCATCTCGAACTCGCCCCCGGCGAGCGCCGCCGCGTCGCCTTTCAGGTGCGCGCCGATCGCCCCCACGCCGTCAACCTGGGCCAGCCCTGGGAACTCGTCTTCTCGGCCGGCGCCGAAAAAGTGCGCGTCGCGATCGAGGTCCCCGATCCGAATCCCGGCCGCACCTTCTACCTGCTCACCGAAGACTGCGAAACCTTCGACGGCGGACCGCTCACCGGCAACTATCGCGGCGCCGAAGCCCTGGGCAACCACAACAACTTCATGGACCCGGAAGATTACCGCTTCCAGATGATCCTGAAACCCGCCCGCCTGAACCAAATCGCCGAACGCTACGGCGCCCGCTGGACCCATTTCTACGCCGCCACCCAGCGCTTCGCGGCCCAATGGGCCGCCCGCCAATCGCCCACCGGCGAGTGGGACCGTCTGATTGCCGAGATGGACGCCTCCGTGCGCGCCGGCTCCTCACTCCACGAGTACGCCCCCCACATCCACTTCGATTACGAGCCCGACTCTTCGCTGCCCCCGCAGCCGCGCCTGGTCTACGACCCCGCGACCGACGGCATCCTGCCCAACGATTATTACCACCCCGAGACCAATCCCACCCACTGCTACCACGATTGGGACGGATCGGCCCGCGGCATCTCCTACATCAAAACCCTGGGCGACTGGAGCGCGCTCGATACCAAGGCCGGCTCCTTGCGCAAAACCATGCTGCACCTGGCGCGCCTCCAGGCCAACCGCCGCGCTCCCCTGGTGGCCCGCACCGGCAGCTACGATTTCGGCAAGGCCGCCGAAGACCAGGCCATCAGCACCCAGGCCTACGAAGCCAACGGCCTGCGCGGCAACTCCGACGCCTACCGCCCCGGCGCCGCCCCCACCCCCGGCGGCCAGATCTTCTGGTGCGCCGCCGGCGACCGCCAGCAGCCCATCGCCAACCTGCGCGACGCCCGCCTGGCGCAGTTCGCCATCACCATGGACAGCGGCTTCCCCTCGGCCGAGGAGATGAACCGCTGGTTCGCCCGCGAGCGCGAAGCCAGCCGCGGCCCCGGAGTCCACGGCATTCTCTTCACCACCCACGCCATGTTCTTCGCCGGCCACCCCGACCCCTTCCGCAGCCTGGAAGGCGGCACCTTCGAGCAGCTCGACCGCCACCTCGCCTGGGTCCGCGAGAATCATCCCGGCGTGGAATTCTCGACCGCCACCGAAGCCCTGCTCGAATACCTGGACTACTACACCCCGCGGCTCGAGGCCTCCACCATTCCGCAATTGTGCGGCGGCGATCCCGCGCGCGGGCGGTACGAGTTTCCCGTGCGCCTCCTGGGCCGCGGGATTCGCGTCGACGAAGAGCATCCCGCCACC
>DASQZT010000256.1:0-3146 GCA_035638575.1 Bryobacteraceae bacterium | reverse complement strand
GTCCGGGTCACGTTCACAGGCGGGCAGAAAGCTCCAGACTGACGCCGACCTCCTGTCACGTTCGCGACGGCATAATCATACGCCTGTTCGGGCCCGTTTCATCCCCCGCTGCGGGAATCGGCCCTGGGGCGTTCACAGCCGATGCAAAAACTTTTGCCCCATCGTTTCAACCACTTGCCGCCCCACCCTGCCGGGCTCCCCTTGCGCGGCTGCTACCGTGAGGCCGTATGGGAACTCCAGCGCAAAATGCGGCCAACCTCCTCAACGCCCAAAAGTCCACCGGACCTCGTTCCGATGCGGGTAAAGCCGCCTCTCGCTTCAACGCTCTCCAGCACGGCATGGACGCTCGTTCCGCCGTCATCCCCGGCGAAGATGCCGCCGGGCTCGAAGCCCTCGCCCGCGACTATCGCCGGGAAAATCGCCCCTCCGGCCCTGAAGAGACTTTTCTGGTCGAAACCTTGATTCAGGCCGACTGGAACCGGCGCCGCTATGCCCTCATCGAAACCCAGCTCATGACCCGCCTCCTCGACGAGCTGGAACCCTGCGAGTACCCCCTCGCCGCCCTTTTCGCCGCCAACAGCCCCGCCAGCCGCATGCTCGACCGCGTGGTCCGCCACCGCGAGGCCGCCGAACGCGCCTGGTTCCGCGCCTTCAAAGAGTTGCAGCGCTTGCGGAAGGAGCGCCACTCCCCGGACCTCCCCGGTTTCGATCTCGATTCTGATGCCGCCGAAACACCCGGCTTCCCAATAAATTGGGTTCGTTCCGTTAATTCCAGCGTCGAAAGCCCCGCGCCTTCCGCCCCGGCCCGCCCGGCGCCCGAACCGCCCGAAAATCTGGCCCTCCGGCTATGAGCGGCCCCCCAAGAAATTGTTGTTGACATCCGACACCAACCGATGCATCCTTGCTGTAGGCATTCGACACTATGAGCAGAATCGACTTACTCCAGGGAACCCTCGATCTCCTGATCCTCCGCACGCTCCAAGCCGGCCCCCAGCACGGTTGGGCCATCTCCGAGCGCATCCAGCAGATCTCGCAGGATGTCCTCCAGGTGAACCAGGGGTCGTTGTACCCCGCGTTGCACCGCCTGGAACACCAGGACTGGATCAAGGCCGAGTGGGGCGTCAGCGAACTGGGCCGGCGCGCCCGCTTCTACAGTCTGACCGCCGCGGGCCGCACGCAGCTCGAGGCCGAGCGGGATTCCTGGGCACGGATGACCGCGGCCATAGGCCGAGTGTTGGAAATGGCTTGATATGGGCATGAACGATCTCTTGTTGCGGATTCGCGCCCTGCGATCCCGCCAACGCGCCGAGCGCGATCTCGACGACGAATTGAGCTTCCATCTCGAAATGGAGGCGCGCAAGAAGCGGCTGGAAGGCGTCCCGGACGACCAGGCGCGCCGCTCCGCACGGGCCGCGTTCGGCGGCGTGGAGCAGGTCCGCGAACAGTGCCGCGACGTCCGCGGCCTGGGCTGGCTCGAAGACCTGGGCCGCGATCTCCGCTACGGCGTTCGCGTGCTGCGGCAATCGCCCGCGTTCGCCCTGATCGCCATGCTCTCGCTGGCAATCGGGATCGGCGCCAATACAGCGGTCTTCAGCCTGGTGGACCGCGTGCTCCTGCGGAACCTGCCGGTGCGGAATCCCGAGGAGCTGGTCGTGCTGAAATGGTCGGCCGATCCGGGAAGCGACAGCATCAGCCGCTCCTACGCCTACAACGACGGCCCCACCACCAATGTATTTTCGTGGCGGATCTTCTCCGAGATGCGCCGCAGCAGCCAGGCCGCCGCGGCCGTGTTCGGCTTCTCGCCCGCCGACCGGCTCAACGTCACCGCCAACAACGAGGCCCGCGTCACCGGAGGCCTCCTGGTCTCGGGCAACTACTTCTCCGCCCTGGGCGTCGGCATGGCGTTGGGCCGCCCCCTCGTGGACGACGACGACACCGTCGATGGCGTCCCGGCCGCGGTCATCAGCTACCGGCTCTGGGAGCGCGCCTTCGGCATGGACCCGTCGGTGATCGGCAAGCCGCTGTACATCAACCGCGCGCCGTTCGCCATCGTGGGTGTCGCGCCGCGCGGCTTTTACGGCGTCTCCATGGGCGGCTTTTTCCGCTCGCCCGAGATCGATGTCACTCTCCCCGTCCGCGTGCGCGAGCGCCTCCCGCAGGACCCCAAGCACCCGATCGATTGGTTCGCCCCGAATTTCTTCTCCTTCCAGGTGATGGCCCGGCTCAAGCCCGGCGCCGGCACGGGAGCGGCCAAGGCGGAGTTCGGCGCCATCCTCGTGGCCAACATGCCGGAGGAAGCCCGGAAGGACCCGAAAGCCGGCGTCCCGCGCATCGAAATCGAATCCGGCGCCAAAGGCCTCGCCTTCCTGCGCCAGGATTATCGCGACCCGCTCCTCATCCTCACCGCGGTGGTCGGCCTCGCGCTGCTGATGACCTGCGCCAACCTCGCCGGCCTGCTGCTGGCGCGCGCCACGGCCCGGAAGAAAGAGATCGCGCTCCGTCTGGCCATGGGGGCCGGCCGTTTCCGCCTGGTCCGCCAACTCTTGATGGAAGGGATCCTGCTGTCGGCCGGCGGCGCGCTGGCCGGCCTGTTGCTGGCCGCCTGGGGAATCCATGCCCTGCTGTCGCTGCTCGGTCCGGTGTCGAATGGCGTGCTTTCCGATCTGACTCCGGATATGCGCGTGCTGGCATTCACCGCCGCCATTTCCCTCCTGACCACGCTCCTGTTCGGCCTGGCGCCAGCCATGCGGGCCACGCGCGTGGATCTCTCCTCCGCCATGAAAGACGACAGGCTCGCCGCCGGCGGAAGCCGCCGCACTGGGCCGGTGCGAATCCTGCTGGCCGTGCAGATCGCCGTGGCGCTTGTGCTGGTGGTGAGCGCCACGTTGTTCACTCGCAGCCTGGCCAATCTGCGCGCCATTCCCCTGGGGTTCAATCCCCAGAAACTGGTACTGTTCGGCCTGTCGCCGGGCTCCAACGGATACGATGAGGCGCGCGGCTACCAACTCTACGCCAATGTGCTCGAACGGCTAAAACGGATTCCGGGAGTGACCCATGCCGGCGTGTCGGCACTTACTCCGGTGGGCGGCTTCTCCTCCAACGGCAGCATCCTGGTCGAGAACGGCGGGCGCTCCCAGCGCCGCAGG
>DASQZT010000255.1:0-12176 GCA_035638575.1 Bryobacteraceae bacterium | reverse complement strand
CCCGCGCGGCGTTAACTTCTCTGGAATGTGGCGCGTGCACAGATTGGACCAGATAAACGCTTTGAAACCGGCCAATCCGCTTGATTTTAGGTCGCTTACGCTCAGATCTAAGGGCAAGCAGATTGGCCGGTTTAAAACAGTGATTCCTTCGCAAACGGCCCTGAGAACTCGGCATTGCAGTCCTGTGGGCGAGGGTGGCCAAACCCTAATCTTGTCCAAGGACGCGCTAACATGAATTAGGCGACGCATTAGCCATGATCTATTACTGCACGTCCTGCGATAATACACGGAACTTCATTGACGTGGCCGTCCACGTGAAACCCGAAGCGGGGCCGCCGATAGAATACACACTGGCTAGGTGCGAAACATGCGCGGACGCGGCGCTATTCTACCGCGAGGACATGGGCGATGGATTCGAAGGAGACAACTACTATCGCCTGTGGCCACCACACGAACGCCACATCGGTTTCCTGCTTCCTGACATCGTCCGACAGTCCTACGACGAGGCGGTTAAATGCGAGAACGCAAAAGCGCATCTAGCCGCAGCAGTGATGGTTAGGCGGGCGCTAGAGGCAGTCACGAAGGAGTATGAGCCTACCGCTCGCACGCTCCATTCGGGGATGAAAGCGCTCCTCGAAAGTGGCATCATCAGCAAGGAACTCTCAGACTGGGGCGATCAGCTCCGCGTTATCGGCAACCTCGGCGCGCACGCGACGAGTGAGAAAATCGACGCGCAGGACGTCGCAGAAGCTATTGACTTCCTTCAAGCCATGTTAGAGATCCTGTACGACCTCCGGCCTCGGTTCGAAAAGATGCGGCTTCGGCGCGCCGCTAATGCTAAGGGAACGCCCGCTTCGCAAGCGCCGCCAACACAGAGCGTCTAACTTACCAGTGCCACCGACGTCTCAGGATGATTCCGCGTCGGCTTCACGGCGGCGCGGCGGTGCTGCTCGCAAGGCATTTGCGCCCCGGCTTACGCGACCGTAGCGCGCGATTCCTTCCAGTTTGACGCGAGTCATCGCCGATGGAGGGGCAAATGTGGCGTCCCGTGGGGCGATTCTGTCCGGGCCGTCGCCAATCTGGACACATTCCGGCCCCGCCTTCTGTCAGCCTCACTCGGCCTCAATCGAAACACCGAGGGGCCACCTTTCGGTAACGCCGTTTCAAGTTCCGAACTGCCCGGCAGACTACCTTCGCTCATTGTCGATAAAGTACGTTTTGCCTTGCAGTGTGATGCCCCGGTTCGGGAAAGTCGGATCAGCGCGCATGCCGATCCAATGGTCGTCCCTTTCGATGATCACCTTCTTCCACACATTCCCATAGAACATGCCGGCGACATTCTCGTTCAGGTTGCAGGCCTCGAAGATGGCATTGAAGACTGTGCCGCTCCAGTCTCCCCTGATTCCGGTGACCGGATTCAGCTTGCCGCCCTCGATCGACGTGTTGGTGATACTGCCCCAGTTCGGATCGGGAGACGTGACCAGGTGATCCAGCCGCGCGTTTATCTCGGCCTCTATGGCCGCCCGGTCTGCCGTACTGATCGCAAAACCAGGTCCGCTCAAAGTCGTCCAAGTGCGGCAGGCTCAGGACCTCCCTCAGCCGTCCGCCTCCGTCCATTTCGCGCAGTGCCATTCCGCTCCATCATATCGACAATCATCGTGATCGTCACGCCCCCTCCCGAATAGCCGGTGCCGGAATGTGGCTGTCACCGGGCGTATCGTCGCCCACTCGGAAACCGGAATGCGATACCAATCCAGCTTCGGTTTTGAGCGGAGCCTGCGGCCGTCATCCGCGCAACAGCTTATCGTATTCCCCGTGGGGCCCAATCCAAAACCAAACGATATCCTCGCCTTCCATCTGCCCCAGCGCGCGGTAACCGAGGCCGACTCGAGCAGAGTAAATGTCGTTCTCGCTGTCCACCTTCTTGAAGTTGAGCCCGGGATGAGCGGGATTGCGCCGGAGCAACTGGTAGGCTCGCTTGGCACGCAGTTTGACGTCCTCCGGAAGGCTCGCGTACATACTGCGAAACCGGCGCGAAGTGAACGATTTCATCCGATCAGTTCGTCCAGGGGTCGGGTCTCGCCTCGCCGGTGCTCCTCCAGGGCTTCACGGGCCAAGGATCGCAACACGGAGGGATTTTCGCGGAAACGCCGCGCCCATGCCTCTTCGTCGTCCAGAGTTTCGATGATCTGCGACGCTATGGCGTCCTGCTCCTCAGGCGAGAGGGACTCAACCCGGCGCAGTGCTTGCTCGAGCAGCCCTGTCATATCCCGATGGTAGCGCAAGCCCGCGTCCTCGACCGGGTGTGCAGCCCGCCCTTTACTGCCGCACGACCACCTTGTCCGCGGCCTGGTTGTCGTACTCGTCCGCCACGCGCACCGCGATGGTGTGCTCGCCGGGTGCGGCATCCAGGCTGAGGTCGTAATCCAGCTCCGGCGAGTCCGACAGCTTGGTCACCGGCGCCGCCACCGTCCACTCGCCGCCATCCACAGAGTATTCGGCCTTGCTGATGTTGTGCAGCGCATCGGCGGCGTGCCAGCGCACCGCGAGCTTGCCGCCGTTGCGCGTGGCGGCGAGGCCCGTGATCGCGGGCGGCGTATTGTCGATGATGAACACGTCGCTCTCCATCCGCGTCGCCAGCGCTTCCGAGGGTGGGTTGCCCGGTAGGTCCGACGCGGTGACGCGCAGGCGGTAGTCGCCGTCCGGGAACGCCGTGGAGTCCCAGGAGAGATACTTTTCCGCCACCTTGTCCTTGAGCAGCTTCCACTCCTTTTCGTTGGCGCCGCGGATCTCCACGGCGTAGACCATGGAATCGCCGTTGGGATCGGAGGCCAGCCACCGCGCGCCCACAAAGCCCTTGGCCCACTGCATGGCCGGAGTGCTCGTGGTGCTATCGATCGAAAACGACGGCGTACTCGCGGCCGGACGCCGGCCGAGCGGCGGCAGCGACAGCGTCTGCGACGGCGTCAGCAGGGGGTTGGCCGCCGGGAACTTGTAGTTGGGCGGGGTCATCTCGATCTCGTCGATGCGCGGCTCCACGTTCTTCGGCAGGTACGCGACGTCCACCGACTCCAGTTCGGGCGAGTGGCCGGCGGCGTCCGCCGTGAGGGTCGCCTTCCATTGAATGAAGCGCGCCGCGGGCGAACTTACGCGGCCCCCTTTCGGCGTGGTGATGGGCGCCGACCACGGGCTCCAGTTTTTCTGCGGCTGGTCCAGGTTGCCGCTGCGCGTGGCGATGGCGATCTGCCCGCCGTTGGTGGTGGCGTCGAAGCTGAGCCGGCCCCACAGGCTGAACATCGAGGCGTCGAACAGATCGCTCTCGATGGTGCCCTCGTGCTCCAGCCCCGGCCCGATTTCATACACCTTGCCGACATTCCCGGTGGCGGCGTAAATGCGGCCGTCGCGGCGCGCCTGGAACGCCGTGATCTGGGTCGCGGGCACCGTCAGCAGGGCCGTGTAGGGAGTGCTTCCCGGGCCTTCGGTTTCGATGCGGTAGAGGTTGCCCTTGTTCCCGGCGCCCAGCACCGCGCGGCCCGAAGCGTCGAAGGCGATGGCGTACACCACGTCCTGCGCATGGTTCCAGATTCGCCGCGGGTAGCCGTTGGCCTCGATGCGATACACTTCGCTTCCGCCGACGACGCCGGACGGCGCCCCCACGGAGGCGGGCGGCGGCGCCACGGGACGCTGCGTCGCGGGACTTCCGGGAGCGGCCACGGTCACGACGGCCGGCGCCGGTGCCGCGGGCGCGGGCGGAGGCGGTGGAGCGGGCGCGGGCTGTTTGTTGCCCACCGCGGCGGCGTAAATCGAGCCGTCCCGCGCAACCGCCACGGCCGTCACTTCCTTTTTCGGCATCTGGTAAAGCACGAATCCAACGCCTGCCGGCGACACCCGCAGAACCAGGCCGCCCGGTTCGGTTCCGGCGATCACATTGCCCGCCGCATCGACGGCCATCGATCGGACGTGCGTCTCGTCGGTCTTGAAGAACACGCTGCCCTTGCCATCGGGCGCCACGCGGTGGATTTCGCCCTGGTCGCCGGTGGCAACGAACAGGTTCCCCTTGGAATCGAAGGCCATCGCCCAGATGTATTTCTGCCGCGGATCGTAGAACAGCTCCGGCTTGCCAGCGCCGGTGATGCGGTAGATCTTCCCGTCCGGCGAGGTGGCCGCGTAGACGCGGTCCTGCGCGTCTACTGCGATGGCGTGGATCTCCAGCGCTTCCCACTCCGCCAGCACCTTCCCTTTTCCATCGGGGGGAATGCGGTAGAGCTTGGCGCCGGTGCCTCCGCCGGCATAGAGATTGCCCTTGGAATCCTGCGCCAACGCCCACAGGTAGGCCGACGTGGTGTCGAACAACTCGTGTGAGCGCGGCGCCAGCGTCAGCAGGCCATCGCTGCGCAGGGAGAGATTCTTGATCACGCCTTTTTCGAAATCGGAGAAGTCGCTCTGCGACCAGTCTCTGGTCTGGCCGGCGGCGAGCGACGTGGCGGCGGCGAGAAGAGCCAGCGCCACGGAGTAACCGCTCCCTAACAGTCGCGGCTCGGTATGAAGCGCGCGGCGCGGCGCGGAATCGGCAGCCACCCCGTCACGGAGCGTGGACAAGCGCTTGGTTGCCATTTCTTACTTCACGTGGATCCGCAGCGAATAGCTTCCGGTCACCACGTAGTCGAACGGCAGCGCCATCTGCTCCGCGGCGGTCTCGGGCGACGTGAAGAGCGACCGGTTGGACGCGCGCCCCGCCTGCATCACGTTCAGCACCGAGGAGGGAAGGTTCGGCAGGGTCTTATCGTCGTAATACGCCGTGGGGCTCGACTCCACCAGCGAAACGTAGAGTTTGTTGTTGCTGCGCTCCTGGTTGAGCAGCGACACCGTGCCGGGCAGGTCGAGGAAGCGGTTCATCTGGCCCGCCATGTTCTGCATGCGGTTGGCCGTATCGGCGTCGCTGAGCACGATGCGGTGATCGCCCTTGGCCAGGCCATCCGGGATCTTCACCGTGAACTCCCTTTGCAGCGGACCGCCGCGGTACGGCCGCAGGAACACCTTTACCGGGACCTCATCGCCGGGGCGCACCTCCGGGTTTGCCACCCAGGCGTTTTCGATGGCCGCCACGCGACGCTCGGGCAGTAGATCCACAGTCACGCTCACGCTCTTCAGGTCGGGCGTCTTGACGTTGTTCAGGTACAAGCGGCTGAACTTGTCGCCCCACCATCCGGCCAGGGCCATGGGGGCGGGCATGGGCATCTCGCCCGAAGCCTGCATGGTGGCGAGCGAAATGTCGGGCTGGCCGTTCAGGTGCACTTTGCCGCTCAGCCGGTAGGTCGCCTCGTCGGCGAATTCGTTGAGGTCGGAAAGAGAATTGTAGAGCGTCAGCATCATGAGATAGGGCGTCCACTTCTGGTGCACGAAGACGTTGAAGTGGAAATCCTTCTCCTTGCCGACCTCCTCCTTCTCATTGAGCGACCGCACCCGCATGGTGACCGGGATCATGTCCGACTGCGCGCCAAGCACTCCCATGATGCCGCTGTGGCGATCCTGGTGGAGCGCCCCGACGATCGCCGTGGCGTTGGCCATCTTGTTCGGCTGGAAAGCCGAGGCGAGCGTCATCACCACCTCGCCCTTGCTCATAGGCATATCGATCGGCCCCAGGTTGAAGAAGGAGTGGCCAAACGCCAGCACGCGCTTGCCGTCGTTGTAGGTCACGGTCCCGATGCCGCTGACGCTCATGTCGCCATCCACCAGCACTCCCGCCACGGTTTCGCCGGGGTTCAGCGAATGCTCCCAGCCCGGAGCGGGCTTGTTGGTGTGGATCTCGTTCCCCGCCGCGCCGCCCTGCACCGCGGCGATGCCCATCTGCTGGAACAGGGGGCCGAAATCGCGCAGCGTGCTCTCGTGAAAGCCCGACAGCATGAGAGGCGTTTCGATGGGCGCCATGCTCTGGATTTGCTGCGCCAGGTTCCCCGGCGCGCCCGCGGCCACCCATTCGCCCGGCGCCGCGGCTTCCCCGTTGCGCGCCACCTTGTCCGGCGTGCGCGCATCGCCCGGCCGCGATTTGTCGAAATCGTTGATCTCGAGCATCAGCTCGATGGGGGTGATGCCGCACACCGCATCCGGGGAGAACACGCTGAGCCGCAGCGCCACCGCTCCGATGAGTTTCCCGTCGATGTAGACCGGGCTGCCGCTCATGCCGCCGGCCACGTTGGAGCGGATGGCCTTGCCGCCCATCTTGGCGAGGATCACGTCCTGGTTCGGTCCCCACAGGTTCTTCAGCCGCCCGATGATCTCGATGGGAACCGGCTCGGGCACGGTCCCCTGGAACACGGTCCAGGCGGTAGCTTTCATGCCCGGCTTGATTTCGCTCAGGCGCATGATTTCGACCTTGCCGGCCTTCGGCGCGGAGAGTGGCGCATCCGCCGCAGATAGAGTGAGCGCAGCGACCGCCAGTCCGAACAGGACCGCGGTGTTTCGGAATTTCATTGGGTAAACGGCTCCAGGTAATTCCATTCTACTATGGCGCGACGTGCGGAATAGGCCGATGGTTGCCGTCTTGTCGTCCTTGGATATTGCGAAACGGCGTCCCTGTTTGGGGGACAAATATGGCCGCTCCAATGGTAGCATCGAGCTTAGCTGAGCAGGCTAAATGCAGATCGTCCGACCCCAGTTTCTTGGGAACCAGAGGAGGTGTCTAGAGTGGCTGAAGACATTGAGAGGGTTCGTAAAGAGGAGATGCGCCGCAGGCGCCGCCCCGTGGATTTGGACGCCATTCAAGAAAGAAAGCGACCCTGGCGGCTTTGAGAGAAATCTCCCCATATGGAACGTTGGATGAGATGAAAGAGGCTAGGCGCGGATACGGACTCTCCGAGAATAGCCCAGAGTGGCTTGAGGCGGTTTCGGACTTGGAACGCCGAGCGCGGACAGATCTAGCGATGCTTTCCAGCGCCGCTATCCGTGACTCCCGCTCCTCTTTCGGTAAGCCTTCATTTTGCGTGGAGAAGATCTCAGTAAGCCGTTCGAGCGCGTCACCCGATTTTGACCTTAAGGCACTCATGGCACTCCAATATTAGCAGGAGTTTAGCCGTCTGCTGAACGGCTCATTCCCGTCCTCCCGCGTGGCGGCGCGTCGCCTGGCGACTTACCTTCAATTACTTCAGCTCCCGGATCCTGATGTTCTTGAACCACGCGATGTCGCCGTGATTCTGCAGCGAGATCTGGCAGCTCTTTTTGGGCTGCTCGACCAGCAAGTGGTAGACCGGCGAGTCTTGGCCCCACCTCCTGGCGACGCTCTGCGCGATCTCGGGAGCTTTGAGGCTGCCGTCCACCACCTTCTTGCCGTTCAGCCAGTGCTCGATGTGGTCGCCTTTCACCACCAGCCGCGAGTGGTTGAACTCGCCGACCGGACGCGTGGCGTCCTCGAGCGGCGGGAACATGTCGTAGAGGGCGGCGGTCTGGTGGCGCGCGCCGTTCCCCTTCGCGTCGGAATTCTGCTGGTTGTCGGTGATCTGGTATTCGAAGCCGATCACGTACTCCTGCCCCTTGGCCGGCCGGTCGTCGCGGCGGTTCTTCATGGCGGCGTTGACCTGGTCCTCGAACTTCGGCAGTTTCTGGTCGAGCAGCATGACGCGGTCCTGGATCCGGTATTTCACGCCGCTGTTTCCGCGCGGCGAGATCTTCCAGTCCCACTCCAGCTCGAAATCGGCGAACGTGCCGCTCGTGAAAATGTCCTCGTTGATCGGCGAGTGCCCGGTGGCTTTCAGGCAGCCGTCTTCGATGGTGAAGCTCTCCCCCGGGGGCGTCTTTTTAGTGGGATCTTCCCATCCGGAGTAAGTCGCGCCGTCGAACAGGAGCCTCCATCCGGCGGCCTTTTGCTGGGCGGTCAACTGGTTATCGGCGGCCCGGGCGCCGTTCGAAACGAGGAGCGCCACCGCCAGCGCGCTGGCGCGCAGAAAATTCGGCATGGCATTATTGTGGCATGGATCGACGCGCCGCCCCTCTCCTCGTTCTGGCCTGCGCGGCGGCCCTGGCCCAGGATACCCGCGTCATTCTCCTGGGCACCGGCAATCCCAATCCCGACCCGCAGCGCATGGGACCGGCGGTGGCGGTGGTCTCGGGCCAGCGCGTCTACATCGTGGACTGCGGCCCGGGCGTGGTCCGCCGCGCCGCGGAGGCCGGGCTGCGCATGGAGCAGTTGACTCGCGCCTTCGTCACGCATCTGCACTCCGACCACACCGTGGGGCTTCCGGACCTGATCTTCACGCCCGCCGTGACCGGGCGCCTGGAACCGTTCGAAATCCTCGGCCCTCCGGGGCTCGCCGCCATGACGGCGCACATCATGAAAGCGTGGCAAGCCGACATGCGCGTTCGCCTGCACGGCCTCGAGCCTGCCGTCCCGCGGGCCTATATCGTGAACGCGCGCGACGTGAAGCCCGGCGAGGTTTATCACGACGACACCGTGCGCGTGGTGGCGTTCGCCGTGAAGCACGGAACGTGGGACCATGCCTACGGGTACCGCTTCGAGGCGCCCGGCAAGGTGATCGTCATCTCGGGCGATACGACTTACTGCGAAGGCCTGATCGAAGCCGCGAAGGGCTGCGACATCCTGGTGCATGAGGTGTACTCGGCGAAGGGACTGGCCGGGCGCACGCCGGACTGGCAGCGCTACCACTCCGCGTTCCACACCTCGGGGCCGGACGTGGGCCGAGTGGCCGCCGCCGTGCGGCCCGGAAAGCTGGTGCTGTATCATCAATTGCCGATGGGCCAGTCGCCGGACGAAGTTCTGGAGGAGGTCCGCGGCCGGTTCTCCGGCGAGACGATCTACGGCAAGGACCTGGACGTGATTCGGTGAGGAGCGGAAGATGAACCTGGCGGTACTCGGACTCGGATTCATGGGCAGCACGCATGTTCGCGCGCTGGGCGCAATCCAGGCGGCGCGCCTCTACGCGGTGTTCGACCTGGATGAGAGGCTGCTCTCGGGAGATTTCACCGCCGTGCGCGGCAATTTCGGCGGACCCGGAGAAAAGCTGGATTTTTCCTCCGTGCGCCCGTACCGCTCGCTCGATGCCCTCCTGGCCGACCGCGAGATCGATGCCGTGGATATCTGCCTGCCGACCAACCTGCACTGCGACATCGCCATCGCGGCGCTTCGCGCGGGCAAGCACGTGCTGTGCGAAAAGCCCATGGCTCTCGAAGGCGCGGCCGCCGTCCGCATGGCGGAGGAGGCCGAACGGCAGGGGCGCGTTCTCATGGTGGCGCAGGTGCTGCGGTTCTGGCCGGAGTACGTCGCGTTGCGCCAGGCCGTGCGGGGCGGGGAACTGGGCGCGGTGCGGTTCGCGGCTTTTCGCCGGCGCTGCGCGGCGCCGGGGTGGGGCGGATGGCTGCTCGATCCGGCGCGCAGCGGAGGCGGCGTCTTCGACCTCCTGATCCACGATGTGGACATGTGCCTGCACCTTCTCGGCAAGCCGGAGGCGGTGTCCGCCGCGGGCTACGCCGACGCCGCCGCGGGAATCGACTGCCTGGATGCGCATCTTTATTATGCGGATGGATGCGTGGCCTCCATCAGCGGGGGCTGGCATCATCCCGAATCGTACCCGTTTGTCATGGAGTTCACCGTCGCGTTCGACGGCGGAACCGTAGACTGGAGTTCGAAGTCCCCGGCGCAGGCGTCCCTTCCCGTGTTTGGCCGCGCCGCGCGCCCGCTGAGCCTAGAGGCCGCTGACGCCTATCGGGCGGAGATCGCTTACTTCGTGGAGTGCTGCAGCGCCGGCCGCGCGCCGGAAGTGTGCCCGCCGCGCGAATCGGCGGACGCGGTGAAGCTGATGCAGTTGCTGGAGGTAGCCCGCCAGCGAAAAGGAGTGAAGATCCTATGCCGGATTTGAAGCCGATGGAACCGGGAGTGATGTTCTGGGCCGGGCGCGACGACCTGAGCGTCGTCCGCTCGCTCGGAGTGCGTTGCGGCCAACTGGGCCTGCGCGGCAACACGGCGCTGACCGAGGCCGCCGCCCGCGAATGGAAAGCCGCGCTCGACCGCGAGGCCTTCACGCTGGTCACCGTCTTCGCGGCCTACGAAGGCGAGGACTACGCCGACGCCCCGACGGTGCGGCGCACCGTGGGGTTCATTCCGCGGGAGACGCGCGCCGAGCGCGAGCGGCGCACCTACGAGGTGAGCGATTTCGCCGCGCGCCTGGGTGTGGGGAGCATCGCGTGCCATATCGGCTTCGTCCCCGAAGACCCCGCGGATGCGGATTACGCCGCCGTGCGCGAGATGGTGCGGCGGGTCTCGGATCACGCGGCGCGCCACCACCAGACCTTCGCGCTCGAAACCGGCCAGGAGCCCGCCGAGGTGCTGCTGCGCTTTATTCGCGATGTGGACCGCCCCAACCTGCGCATCAATTTCGACCCCGCCAACATGGTCCTGTACGGCACCGGCGATCCGATCGAGGCCTTGCGCGTGCTGGCCCCTCTCGTGGTGTCGGTGCACGCCAAGGACGGCGATTGGCCGCCCAAAGACGTCCCCGGCGCGCTGGGCGTGGAGCGTCCTTTGGGGAAGGGGGCGGTGGGGATGGAACGGCTGGTGCGCGCCCTGTCCGAAGCCGGCTTTCGCGGGCCCCTGAACGTGGAGCACGAGACCGAGGATCAGGAGCAGCGCCTCCGCGAGATTCGCGACGGAATCGATCTGCTTCGAAAGCTTATCCAAACGTAGGTCAACTGCCGTCCGGGAACCCGCCGCGGTGCAGCACCATGGGATAGTGCGGCAGCGTATCAGGCTTGCGGACCGATGCCCGCCATCCGTCGGGGTAGGGCTGCAATCCGCCGAACAGGGGCGACCGTTGCGCGGTGGCCTCGCCTACCAACCGCTCGAGCGGCTCCCGCAGGGCCCGGATGGTGTCTTTTCCAAAGCGCGCCTGCCACCGCTCTTCGATGATCAGGGTCAGCCGGCGGTACGCGTCCTGAGCTTCCCGGCCCTTCGGGGTGAGGCGCGCGACCTTTCCCCGGCTGCCGGCCGGGTCCGTCTCGAATACGGCGAGCCGTCTCTTCTGGAGGAAGGCCGCCGCCATGCGGATCGCCTCCTTCGACACGCCAGTCAGGAGCGGGAGGTCCCGGACCGGCACCCCTTTCTCATCGAGGACCCGCACGACGTTGGCGCTGATCGCGAGCGACAGGTCCGACTCGCGCTCGAACTCGATGGCGAACGCCAGCAGCACCCTGGAGAGCAGCGCCGGGAGATGGAGACTGAAACCGGCGCTGTCTTCGCGTTCGTCAGTCGCCCGCCGCGCGCGGCCGGGCACCCTGCTGAACAGCCCATACCCCAGGATCGGGAGACAGTCGGGCAGTTCGACGTCAAACTGCCCGGCCACCGCCCACAGCGATTCCCGAAGCCGGCCGATCTCGTCCTTGCCGAAGCGCGCCTGCCAGCGCTTCTCGATCTCGCCGAACAGGGGCCGCCATACTTCCCGTGCCTGCAGGCCTTTGGGGGTGGCGCGAATCAGCCGGCCGGAGCGGGGCGGTTTTGGCCGGCTGTCGTCCGGATCCGGTTCGACCACGATGTATCCCCACCTCACCATGCCGTTCAAGTTCGTCGTCGTGCGGGCGAGGTTTTCCAGCTCACCGGTGCGCACCCCCTCCTCGCCGGCGAACCGCATGCAGTTCGACCACATCACCATTGATACCAGCCACGGACCTTGGCGCGAGCCGGCCGCCGCGCCCTGATTCGTCGTCCGATGCGGCATCTGCCGCTCGAACTCGTTGTCGAACTCGATAGTGAACGCAACCAGCACCTGGGAGAGCAGGGCCGGCAAGGGCAGGCCACCAGGGCTGGCGATGGCATCGAGGGTGGTCACGCGCCCGCGAATCCGTCCCTCCGCGGACAATCGACGATGATCGCCCGGCCGTCCGTGAGGGCCCTGACCGAGTGGCGGACATTACCCGGCACGATTGCAACCAGGCCCGCCCGGGCGATCTGGGCCACCCCGTCGATGGTTACCTCTAGCTCGCCCTCGATCACCTCATAGACTTCTTCCTGGGGATGGAAGTGCTCGTGGATGGACGCGCCGCGCGTGAAGTCGTAGTGCGCGAACGTCATGCTGGGCGAGTGGAAATAGCGTCCACGCCAGCCCGGCAGGCGCTCTATGACATCGAGGCCGCTGGTGTCGATGAAAGGCATAAGCGCTCTCTCGAAAGATCCTAGC
>DASQZT010000254.1:0-14679 GCA_035638575.1 Bryobacteraceae bacterium | reverse complement strand
GCACCCATTTCGAATCGCTCAACCGGCTGAAGAGCCGCCTGCGCGCGCTGCGCCTGCACACCGTTTGCGAATCCGCGCGCTGCCCCAATATTCACGAGTGCTTCCATCGCGGCGCGGCCACCTTCATGATTCTGGGCAACTGGTGCACGCGCGGATGCGGCTTCTGCTCGGTTCCCAAAGGCAATCCCGCGCGCCAGGACATGCGGCTCGACCCCGCCGAGCCCGGCAACGTGGCCGAAATGGCGGCCCGCATGCAACTCCGCTACGTGGTGATCACCAGCGTGAATCGCGACGACCTGGAGGACGGCGGCTCGCACCACTTCGCCCAAACCGTTTGCGAAGTCCGCCGCGCCCTCCCGCAGGCGCGCGTCGAGGTGCTCACGCCCGATTTCTGCGGCGACCGCGCGGCGGTGGCGCGCGTGCTGGATGCCGCGCCGCACGTCTTCAATCACAACATGGAGACCGTCGCGCGCCTCTACCGCCGCGTGCGCCCGCAGGCGGATTACCGCCAGTCGCTGGAGGTGCTGGCCTTCGCCCGCGCATACGCGCCGGATGTGCTCACGAAATCCGGCTTCATGGCCGGGCTGGGAGAAACCGAAGACGAAGTGCACGCCCTGCTGCGCGATCTGCGCGCCGCGGGCACCGATGTGGCTACCATCGGGCAGTATCTTCAGCCCACCAGGCGCAATCTGCCGGTGGCCGCATTCATCGAGCCGCGCCAGTTCGATTCCTACCGCGACTACGGCTTGTCGCTCGGCTTCAAAGCGGTATTCAGCGGGCCGCTGGTCCGCAGCTCCTACATGGCCGAGGCGGTCAGCCAGGAAGCCTCCGGCGCCGGAACGGAACCGGGGCCGTCCGCGAGCGCATGTTGAACTGGGCCCTGGCACTGGCTTCCGCGGTGCTCCTGGTCTTCACCTTCCCCAAATTCAACGTGACCATGCTGGCGCCGGTGGCGCTTACGCCTATGCTCGTGGCCCTGCTGCGCGAGCCGCGCCCCGGGCGGCGTTTCCTGCTGGGCTGGACCTCCGGCATCGTCTATTGGTTCGGCGTGTGCTACTGGATCCAGTTCGTGCTCTCCTTTCACGGCGGAGTGGGGGATACGGGAGGTTGGGCGCTGTTCTCCCTCTTCGCCGTGGCGAAGGCGCTGCACACCGGCGTTTTCGCGTTGCTGGCCGGCATCCTGATGCGCCGCTGGTGGGCCATTCCCGCGGTGGCCGCGCTCTGGGTGGCGGTGGAGGTCACGCACGGCCCGCTGGGATTCGCCTGGCTCGCGCTGGGCAATGCCGGAATCGGGATGTCGATTCCGCTCCGCCTCGCGCCCTTCACCGGCGTCTACGGCCTGTCGTTCGTCTTCGTGATGCTGTCGACGGCGCTGGCTCTGCCGTTCCTCGGCCGGCCGCGCCGCGAGCTGCTCTGGCTGGCCGCGCTCCCGCTGCTGCTCCTGCTGCCCGATATGCCGCCGGCCGAGCGCGGCCACGACACCGCGATCCTGCTCCAGCCAGACATCTCCGAGACCCAGGAGTGGACCTCGGCCTCGGTCGACTACATGCAGCGCCGGCAGGTGGCCCTCACGCTCCGCGCCGCGCTCGCCGATCCGGAGACGCCGCCCTCCATCGTCGTGTGGCCCGAAGTGCCCGCGCCCCTCTACTACTACGACGATCGCCGCTTCCGCGGATACGTGGATTCGCTGGCCCGCACCATCCGCGCGCACGTGCTGCTCGGCGTCGTGTCGCACGCCCCGGATGGCGCGCCTCTGAATTCCGCCACGCTCGTGTCCCCCGAGGGCGTGCCCGTCAGCCGTTACGACAAGGTGAACCTGGTCCCGTTCGGCGAGTTTGTCCCGTGGCCCCTGGGCGCGCTCACCCGCAAGATCTCCACCGAAGCCGGCGATTTCGCCGCTGGAACGCGCGTGGTGGTCTCACCCGTGAACGGCCACAAAATCGGCGCCTTCATCTGTTACGAATCGGTGTTTCCGAACTTCGTGCGGAAATTCGCGGATGGCGGCGCGGAGGTGCTCTTCAACATCTCCAACGACGGCTGGTTCGGCAGGAGCGCCGCGCGCCAGCAGCACCTGGAAATCGTCCGTATGCGGGCGGCCGAGAATCGCCGCTGGATTCTGCGTTCCACCAACGACGGCATCACCGCCACGATCGATTCCGCAGGCCGGCTGCGCGGGACTCTTCCCCTCTACGTGGAGGCGGCTTCGCACTCCGGTTTCACCTACATTTCCAGCCGCACCGTCTACACGCGTTTCGGCGACTGGTTCCCCGCCCTGTGCGCCGTCCTGGCGCTGCTGTGCCTGGTAGGCGGCCGGCTCTTTTATTAAGACTTGTGTCTGCACAGCTTGCAACGGGCAGTCCTTCCTGCTCGGCCAAATAGTCATCGAATCGGGCGTAGCTGCAAAGCCACCGGTGGCTGGCCGGGCAGTTGATGCACGGATCGAATTCGTCATTGTCACGGAGCATCGGGGGGCGGGCCTTTTGGATATCGTTATTTGCGAGATCCAAAGCGCGGGGTTACTTTTTCTTGGGGCTGGTTGGTATTCGAAAGCCGATGGCTCTGGTGATGGGCGGGTGCTTTAATCTCTGGATGTCTTTGACCACCTCGACTAGAATAGACGCGTGCTGTTGCAGGGCGCCGGCGTGTTTCTTTTGGTCGGCTTCCAACTGGTCGATTTTGCGGGCCAGCTCTTTGTGACTGGCCAGGAGCTCGCGAAGTTTGACGAAGGCGCGCACGATGAGAATATTCATCTGCACGGCGCGGTCGCTACGGAGCACGGAGGAAAGCATCGCCACGCCGTGCTCGGTGAAAGCATAGGGCAGGTAGCGCCGGCCGCCATAGCCTGAGCTTGAGGTCGCAAATTGCGACCTCGAGTTTTCAGCCTCTTCAGTGGTCAACTGGAACATAAAATCCTCGGGGAAGCGGTTACGGTTGCGGCGCACTGCTTCATTAAGGCGTTTGGTGGGCACCTGGTAGAGCTCGGCCAAATCGCTGTCGAGCATCACCTTTTGGCCGCGGATAACGTAAATCCGGCGTTCGATGAGTTCGACGGGCACGGGCAGCGCGTCGGCAGAGGAAGAGATGAGTTTTTTCGCCATTCTTTTTTGAAGAATTAATGATAGCGCCTGGCTCAGTCGGCCCAGTTGGATCGTGGTTTACGGTAGAAGCGTGAAAATGCCCTGGGCTGGAGTCCGGAGACTTCGGCTGGCGGCAGGAGTCCTCGGCGCCGGCTGGGGCGCAGTAATATGCTTTGCTGTCATGGTCTCGACCGATAGCGATCAGACACTCAAACTGTTGTATCCTCTGTTTCCGGTTCTCGGGTTTTTTGTACCCTGAGGCGGAATCAAGGTTCTGGCGTGGATTATCGCGGGATTCGTGGGCGATGACGAAAAAAGGGGGGCTGGCTCTAATCCCCCAGGTTGAGGAATTCGTTTGCGATGGGGTTGACCCAGATGCGCTTGAAAATCACTTCCGGCTGCTCCAGTTTTAGCGGCCGGCTGCGCTTGCCGGCGGTCGTTGCCTTGGCCGGCAGTTCGTTGTTGGTGAACCAGAACAGGCAGATGGCTTGGGCGAAACCGATGGGGCGTCTGGCTGCCGCCGATTTGGTTCC
The DNA here is from genome assembly GCA_035638575.1 of Bryobacteraceae bacterium. Lineage (GTDB taxonomy): Bacteria > Acidobacteriota > Terriglobia > Bryobacterales > Bryobacteraceae > DASQZT01. The sequence continues at coordinate 11,069 of DASQZT010000254.1, read as the reverse complement.
TTCCCCGTGCGCCTCCGCCGTGAGTCATAATAGGAACGGGCTAGCCGCCTCGACCGTGTCTTAGCAAAGGAGCTTTTCATGTCCGAAAAACCTCTCGACCGGAGAGATTTCTTCAAAACCGTAGGCTTGACGGGGCTCACCCTCGGCACCACCGCCTCCGCACTCGCCAGCAAAACCGGAACCAAGATGACCGGCGGCCGCGTCATCGGCGCCAATGACCGCATCAACATCGGCGTGATCGGCGTCGGCGGACGCGGCTCCTCCGACGCCCAGGACTTTGCCCGATACGGCGAACAACATCCCAATTCCTGCCAGATCGTGGCGGTCTGCGACGTCTATGAGAAGCGCAAGCGCGCCGCCTCCGAACGTCATAAAGTGAAGGGCTACCTGGATTACCGCGAGTTGCTCAACCAGCCCGATGTGGACGCCGTGATCATCGCCACGCCCGACCACTGGCACGCCAAGAATGCTCTCGACGCCCTCGACAAGGGCAAGGACGTGTATCTCGAAAAGCCCATGGTCCACACCAACGAGGAAGCCCGCCAGTTGGTGGCCACCGTCAAAGAGACCAAGCGCATTCTGCAGGTGGGCTCGCAGACCACCTCGGCCGACATCTGGTGGAAGGCCAAGAAGGCCATCGCCGACGGCATGATCGGTCAGATGCTCATGAGCCAGGGCTCCTACCACCGCAATTCGGTCGAAGGCGAGTGGAACTACACCATCGAGCCCGACGCCGGCCCCGAAGGCAAGGGCGACAACTTCATCGACTGGAACATGTGGCTGGGGTCGAGCTTCAAACTGGCGCCCAAGCGGGCGTTCGACGCCGACCGCTTCTTCCGCTTCCGCAAGTATTGGGACTACTCGCTGGGCATTGCCAGCGACCTTTTCTATCACGTCATCGCGCCGCTCAACATCTGCTGGGATGAGCCCCAGTTCCCCGTCAAGGTGATGGCCACCGGCGGCATCTACGTGTTCAAGGAGAAGCGCGAGGTCCCCGACACCTTCCACCTGATGGCCGAGTACGCCAAGGGCCATTCGCTGGTGCTGAGTTCTTCCATGGCCAACGATACCCATATCCCCGGCCTCATCCGCGGCCACGAAGGCACCATCATCATGGTGGATCACGGCCAGTTCGAGCGCATGGTTCCCTTCATCACCGTGAAGCCGCAGGTGAAGCGCGCAGTGGTGCCCGGATCGCAGCCCCGCCAATTCCGCGAAATGGCCATCGGCGGCGACGCGTACGAGAAGAAGTTCGGCGTGAAGGACATTCAGATTCCGGTCGACCAGAAGGACATGATGACGGCCCACATCGAGAACTTCCTGTCGTCGATCCGCACGCGCGAGAAACCGCACCTCGACGTGGAGACTGGCGCGAAGGCCGTGGTGGTGATCAATCTCGCCGCGCAGTCCTATCGCGAAGGCCGCACCATGTACTGGGACGAGAAGCACTGGAAGGCCTCGGACCGGCCGGTGAAAGCATAAAAAGCCCGGTGTGTTTTCGGATCACGCCAGGTTCAACTTGCCGGCGGCGGCCGCTCGGGAAGGCTGACGGACATCGCCGCAGGGACCAAAACTAATCCGGCGGCGTCGGGTTCATGTTTAAAGTGGCACTCCCGAACTGCTACTTTTTCCATATTCCCAAAACTGGCGGCATATCGACCTGGCAGTTGCTCGAGCGGTCCTACCCGGAGGCGAAGATTTGCCCCGGACGGATGTGGGACGACATCATCCAAATCCCACGCGGGCAGTTGGCCCAATACCAGGCGTTTCGGGGACATTTCCTGAATTTCCTCGAGCCCTACATCGGCCGCAAACTCGAAACATTCACCGTTTTGCGCGATCCGGTGGAACGAACCATCTCGCACTATTACCATGTTCGCCGCTCTCCGGAACACCCCTTTCACCGGGAAGCGAACACGCTTTCACTCAAGGAATTCTGTGTGCACCCCCGAACCAGGCATATGGTTCAGAACTACCAGAGCGGATATTTGGCCTGCCCGGACAACAAGAGTCCGGGAGAACTCGCCGGCAGTATGACCGGGGAAGATCTCGCCGCATACAAATTGCAACTGGCGCTTGACCCGGCGCCGGACGCGTTCCCGGCGCCCGGCAAACTGTATGAAGCGGCGATCGATCGCCTGGGGAGTTTTGTCGCGGTGGGCATTACAGAACTGTTACAGGACTCGTTTTCCCTGTTCGCCCGCGCCCTGCGGCTGGCTGCCCCGCCCGTTTTCCCGATCCGAAACGCCGCGACGAATCGTCCCGCTGCGGTCGACCTCGATACGCAACACATTATCCGCGCGAGCACGGAAGTGGATCAGGCAGTATACGAGGTGACAAGGAGAGCCGTCGAGCAACAACTGGATGTTTTTGGGACGGGGCCCTACCCGTATGTGGCGGAAGACCAGTCCGGACACCTCAGCGCCCACGGGCTCCACTACCAATGAACTCCGCCTTCGCGGCCACGAGACGCGAAAAAGCTCTATTCAGGTAGCCCATGGGCCCCCGATCCCATCTCCGAGCGCTGGAAGCGGAGAGCATTTACATCCTGCGTGAGGTCGCGGCGGAATTCGCGCGGCCGGCGCTGCTGTATTCCATCGGGAAGGACTCTTCCACGTTGCTGCGCCTGGCGCAGAAAGCGTTTTTTCCGGCCAGGCCACCGTTCCCGCTGCTGCACGTGGACACCACTTTCAAGTTTCGCGAGATGATCGAATTCCGCGACCGCACGGCGCGCGAGACGGGGCTGGATCTGATCGTCCACACCCACCCTGCCGCGCGGGACGGCGCGAACCCGTTCACCCTGGGCACGCAGAAATGCTGCCACCTGCTGAAGACGCGCGCGCTGCTGGATGCCATGGCCCAATACGGGGTCGATGCAGCCATCGGCGGGGCCCGGCGGGAGGAAGAAAAGTCGCGCGCCAAGGAACGGGTCTACTCCTTCCGGGATGCCTATGGCCAGTGGGATCCCAGGAACCAGCGGCCGGAACTGTGGAACCTGTATAACGGGCGCATCGACAAGGGCGAAAGCAACCGCGTCTTCCCGCTTTCGAACTGGACGGAGCTGGATGTCTGGGAATACATCGAGCTGGAGCGGATCCCGGTGGTTCCCCTGTACTTCGCCAAGCCCCGGAGGATGCTGCTGCGCGGCGAAATGCTCATCCCCCTGGATTACGACGTGCCGCCCGAGCCGGGCGACCGCATCGAGACGGTGATGTGCCGCATGCGCTCGCTGGGCTGCACCTATTGCACGGGGGCGATCCGCTCCACTGCCGCGACGCTGCCGGAGATCATCGAAGAACTGCGCGGTTTCCGGCGCTCGGAGCGGGAAAATCGGGTGATCGACCACGACCAGGAAGGCTCCATGGAACTGAAGAAGCGGGAGGGCTACTTCTGACCAGGGACCTGCTGCGCTTCACCACCGCCGGGAGCGTCGACGACGGCAAGTCCACGCTGATCGGGCGGCTGCTGCACGACGCGCGCGGGGTGTTCGAGGACCAGCTCGAATCGGTGCGCAAGGCCAGCCGCGGCGACGGCAGACTCGACCTGGCGCTGATCACCGACGGGCTGCGCGCCGAGCGCGAGCAGGGCATCACCATCGACGTGGCGTACCGCTATTTTCAGACGCCGCGCCGCAAGTTCATCATCGCGGATACGCCGGGGCACGAGCAGTACACGCGCAACATGGCCACCGGGGCCTCCACGGCCGAGCTGGCCGTGATCCTGGTGGACGCGCGCAACGGCGTGCTGCCGCAATCGCGCCGGCACGCCTGCATCGCCTCCCTGCTGGGCATCCGCAGGGCTGCGGTCGCGGTGAACAAGATGGACCTGCTCGATTTCCGGCAGGACGTGTTCGAAGGCATACGCGCCGAGTTTGCGGACGTTCTCGCCAGGCTCGGCTTCGAGCAGCCTGTCTTCATCCCGGTGAGCGCGCGCGATGGCGATAACGTGGTGACGCGCAGCCCGCGCACGCCGTGGTTCCGAGGCCCCAGCCTGCTGGAATACCTGGAAACCGTGGACGCGGCCCCGGGGCCCGGCGAAGGTCCGCTGCGTTTTCCGGTGCAGATCGTGATCCGGCCCAATCAGGATTTCCGCGGCTACGCCGGGCAGGTGGTCTCCGGCCGCCTGCGCGTGGGCGACCCGGTCCTCGTGCTGCCGTCGCGCCTGGAGACCCGCGTCACGGCGATTGCGACGCGCGAGGGCGATCTGCCGGAAGCCGCCCACCCGCAGTCGCCGGTCGTGTGCCTGGCCGATCAGCTCGACATCGGCCGCGGCGACATGCTGGCGGACCCGGCCGCGCCGCCCACCGTGGCGCGCGAGTTCGCCGCCACGCTGATCTGGATGGCCGCCGAACCCCTGCGCCCGGGCGCCGCTTATCTGCTGAAGCACACGACGCGGCAGGTATGCGCGGATGTGCGCGCGGTGCGGCACGCGATCGATATGCGGACGCTGGAACCGGTTCCGGCGCCATCGGAATTGCGCCTCAACGATATCGCCGAGGTGGAGATCGAGACTCACCAGCCGATCTGCTTCGACTCCTACCGCCGGAACCGCGGCACCGGCAGCTTCATCCTGATCGACATGATTTCCAATCGCACGGTGGCGGCTGGAATGATCCTCGACTCCACCGCGCGCGCGGACGCCGCGGGGCGGGCCGTGGCCGCGAAACACCGCGGCCTTACGGTCTGGTTCACCGGGTTGAGCGCGTCCGGGAAAACCACCCTGTGCAATGCCGTGTACCAGCGCCTGGCGGCGCGCGGCTGCAAGCTGGAACTGCTCGACGGCGACACGGTGCGCAAACACCTCAGCAAGGGCCTGGGGTTTTCCCGCGAGGACCGCGACGAAAACATCCGGCGCATCGGCTTTGTGGCCGGCCTGCTCACGCGCAACGGCGTGATCGCGCTGGCGGCGGCCATCTCGCCTTACCGGGCGATTCGCGGCGAGGTGCGCGCCGCCATCGGCGATTTCGTGGAGGTATACGTCAACGCGCCGCTGGAGGTCTGCGAGGCGCGCGACCCCAAGGGCCTGTACCGCGAGGCGCGGGCCGGTCAGCTTCCGGGATTTACGGGCATCGACGATCCTTATGAGCCGCCGCTGGGCGCCGAGGTGGAATGCCGCACCGACCGCGAGAGCGTGGAGGAGTGCGTTCGCAAGGTGCTGGCAGCCGTGGACCGCGCGCTTTCCGGATACTAGAACAGCAGCATCTGCTGACCGGATTCCCGTAACCGCTCATGCTCCAGACGACGCGCCTCTTCCTCGCGGCCCCACGCTTCGAGAATCCACACCATCTCGCGGGCGGGTTCAACCATCGAAAGGCGGTCGTCCAAAGCGTCCGCGGCGGCGTACCAATGCTGCATCAACTCGTAGCATTCGGCGAAACGCCTTTGTTCCCTCGTCAGGCGGCGGCCCTGCCGCGCGAGGCTGCAAATCTCCGGCCATTCGGTAGCGTGGAAGAACGCGTGCTGTACCGCGCGAATCGCGTCGCCGGACTGCGGCTGAAGGGTGGCGCCGGGTTCGGTAACGATCAGAGTCGAGCAGCGGCCCCCAAAAGTGAGACGCGGCTCGACGCCGGCGCACACGATCAGAAGCCGGCGCGCGGAGCAGAAATCGCGCAGCCGGTCCAGGTTGCTCTGGCAGTCGCCCTCCAGCAGGAGTCCCAGTTGAGCGCCCAAATCGCCCGCCAGCGACGCCGGGCTTCGCCCCGCGCAGTCCAGGAACAGGACCTCGTCGAAGTCGTCGCGGAAGGCGTTCACGAATTCCCCGGCGAGCGCGGCACTGGCGACGGTCTCCGTTCCGGGCCGGTCCGCTATGGCGATGCCCAGCGCCTCGAGGTCCGGACGGAACGGTCCCGCCAGGGGCCCCGAGCCGCGGATCCAGCGCTTCAACTGCCGGAGACCGTTCAACTCGAACTGCGGCGCCAGCACGCGCGGTGGCACGCAATCGTCGCACTTCACGAAACCGATCCGCACGCCTTCCTCCGCCGGCTCCTTCAGCAGCGCGTCTTCCCACTCCGAACGCGGCCAGGGGCGCCGCAGCGAATGGCGCGAGAACAGCACCAAAACGATGTCGGCCATTCGTCCTTCGCGCGCCTTGGCCGCCAGATCCTCTCCACGGCGCAACTCGCCTTCTTCGCGGAAGATGCGCACGTCGGCGCCGCGTTCGAGGAACTCCGCAATCAGGACGGCGGTCTCGCGATCCTCGGCTGCGTGGCACAGAAAGATCGTGGTGGTCGTCAGAGCTTGCACGCCCGGGAGGAACCGTCTCTCATGATCGCATGATCGAGACGTTGGGTTCGTCCGCGCGGGATTCTCCCCGCCGAATCTACCGCGCGGAGTTCTCGACCAGCATCAGCTCCGTCGACTCCTGGTCATACCGCGTGTAGAGCACCGCTCGATTGTCGGGAGATGCGGAGAGTCCGAACGAGACCCGTTTCTCGAGCGTGCCGAGCACCGTGTCACTGCCGCCGGCAAAGCGGCGAAGCAACAGCTTCGCTCCGGCCCTGTCGGAGTCGATGTAATAGATCCCCGCGTCCGTCACGTCGAAATCCCCCCAAGTGGCGATCTTGGGAATCACCATGGTTTCCTCGCCGCCCTCCAGCGGAACCTTCCAGAGAGCCCAAGTGGCTCGATCATCCCGTTTCGAGTAGTAGAGCGTCTTCCCGTCCGCCGACTCGATCGCGCCGTACCCGCCGTTTCGAGTCACTCGCACGGGAGTGGCCGTCGGATCGGGTGGCATTTTCCAGACCTGAAACCCGTCCTGCCGGTTCGACGTGAAGTAAATCCATTTGCCGTCGCGGGACCAGCTTGGGGCGCTGTCGTGTGCGGGATTGTTAGTCAGCCGGAGCGGTGCTCCCCCGTTCGGTGTCGTAAGGTAGATCTCCTGCTGGCCCTCTTGATTCGACAGGAAAGCGATTCTCTGGCCATCGGGAGACCAGCGGGCGCCCCCCGTCATGGTCCCACCCATCGACGTCAACTGCGTCTGGTTGGATCCGTCTGCGTCGCACAGCCAAACCTCATGAGGTCCGGAACGATCGGTAGTGAAGGCGAGCTTCTTCCCATCGGCGGAGAATCGCGGCTCGATGTCCCGGCGCGTCGAGAAAATGAAGCGCTCCGGCGTGCCGGGCTTGCCGTTCGCGAGCGGCAGCCGCCATATGTTCTCGTCGCGTACCCAGTGCATGTAGACGAGCTTCCCTTGCCGCGAGATGGTGGGAGCTTCCCCGCCTTCCCCTCCGGCCACCGGCTCCGCTTTCTCGCCGGAGGCCGACGCCGGGATAACCATGAGGTTGGCGACGGAAGTGGCGCCGGCGCCGCCCGAAGAGAAAACCACCTTCTTGCCGTCCGGCGTCCACGCAGGCCGTCCGGATGCCCGATTCTCGAAGGTAAGCCGGCGCGGTTCGCCCTTGGCTTCCAGTTTTTCATTGAGCGAAAGCAGGTAGATCTCGCTGTTGGACCGCGTGAGCGCGCGCGCGAATGCCAGCGTGCGTCCGTCCGGCGAGATCGCCGGCGTGACATCGCCCGCCCATGCCTCGGCGGAAGGCTGGGTGAGCCGCCTCATATCACCGCTGTTTACCGATAGAACGAAGATCCCGTGTCCGCCATCCGGCGTCTCCCGCCGCGAGAGAAACAGAGACTGCCCGTCTTGCGACCACGCCAGTCCCGGGACGAACGCTCCTTCCGCCACGGTCCGCTCGGAACCGCCCAAGGCTGGAACCAGCATGATCGCCCCGCGCGAGTTGCCGAGATTGCGATAAAAAGCTATCTGGCGGCCGTCCGGCGACCACGCAGGTGAGCGGTCGTTCAACGGGTTCGTAGTGAGCCGGAGGGGAGTTCCCGGGCCCAGCAGTTTGATGTAGATGTCGATGTTATCCTGCTTCTCGCCGTTCCACGCGAAGGCAACCTGGTTCCCGTCGGGCGAGAAGGCGGGGTCGTTGACCATGCCGGCGTAGCTGGTCAGCGGGACCGGCGGGATCGCCTGCGCGGCGGGCGCCTGCCAGCGCCGTCCGGTCCAGACACCCGCCGCGGCCAGGACCACCGCCGCCGCGGCCACTACTATCCACGCTGTCTTTCTCCGCTTCGGCCGGGCCGGTTCCGGTCCGCTCAACGTCCCCGATTCCGACTCCGCCTTCAGCTCTTCCAGCGCTACTTTCAGGTCCGCCATCCCCTGGAAGCGCCGCGCCGGATCCTTGCGCAGGCATCGCAGGATGATCCGCTCGAGTTCCTGCGGCAGGTCGTCCACCAGTTGTCTCGGCGGCTTCGGTTCCTCGCGCAGCACCGCGCTCAAAGTCGAAACCGTCGTATCGCCGCGGAAGGCCCGCGACCCGGTCGCCATTTCGTAGAGCACGCACCCGAAGGAGAAGATGTCGGATCGCGCGTCCACCGGCCGCGACTCCGCCTGTTCGGGCGACATGAAAGCCGCCGTGCCGACGATGACGCCCTCGTGCGTGCGCATGGTGCGCGTCTCTTCGTCCTGGGCCCGGGAGTCCGGCCCCTGTAACTTGGCGAGCCCGAAGTCGAGCACTTTCACCAGGCCCGTTCCGGTCACCATCACGTTCGCGGGCTTCAGGTCCCGGTGGACGATTCCGCCCGCGTGCGCCGCCGCCAGCGCGTCCGCGATCTGGACTGCGATCTTCAACGCCTCGCCCACCCGCATTCCCTTGCGCGGGATCGCCTGGTCGAGCGTCTTCCCATCGACGAACTCCATGGCGATGAAATCGACGCCGTTTTCCGCCGCGATATCGTACACGTGAACGATGTTGGGGTGGTTCAGCGCGCTGGCCGCCTTGGCTTCCTGGACGAAGCGGCCCTTCCGATCCGCATCGGCGACTTTGCCGGCCGGCAGCACCTTGATGGCGACAAAGCGGTCCAGGTGCGTATCACGGGCCTTGTAGACCACGCCCATGCCGCCTTCTCCGAGCTTTTCGACAATCTGGTAATGCAGTAGCCGCTGGCCGATCATGGCGCCATCCGATTCAGACTCTTGATGAAGTCTACCCCGCGCGCCGGACGGGGGCAACAACCGCCTTCAGCACAGGCGGCCCGCCTCAATACCTCACCGTCCGGTCCACCCGCCTCACAGGGCTTTGTACAACGCCACGAGGTTGGTGACTACGGCGGTGTCGCTCTCGGCCAGGTCGTCCTCGATGGCGAGTTGCTGGCGCTGGGCGTCCAGAACTGTAAGGAAATCGGCCAGGCCGCGGGTGTAGAGTTCGTTGGCCAGTTGGGTGGCTTCCCGGCTGGCTCGAGCCGCTGCCTCGAGATGTTCCCGCCGCTCCTGCTCGCGGCCATAGGCGGCAACAAGGTTCCGGTAGTCGCATCTGACGATGCACCTCCGTTATCTTGGTTCGTCAGGAACGCCCTTCGGGGCTGAAACCAGACTTAAATCGCTATGCCACACGCGGGTCGAATCGTGTGCCGACAGCAGGCGGCGCTTGTTTAAGACCGCGTTACCCGACGGCTGAAGGAATATAGCAATTCGCCATGCACAGCCGCGTCGCAACGGAAGCGGTTACTTCCGGTTGGCGGGATTGGAGATCCAATTCATAAGGCCATTCAAATCCTGGGTAAAGTATGGCCCGTACTCGACCGTGTCGCCGTCGTGGATATGGAAGCTCTGCAGACCGTTGGCGTGAGTGGGCGAGTTCTCATTCCAAGTGGTGATCCAGGGGCCGCCGCTGCTGCCCTGTTCCATATTGTCGTTCGACAACCCGATCACATTCGAGCCGTCGCTCCCCGCATACTGGCCAACGGCATGGTCCATGGTGTTGCCATTGAAGGGGGGGTTGGGCAGAGCGGGATACCCGACCGCATCCCAGGAGCGGTTCGAGGTCGGTGCATTCCACAGCGTGCCCAACCATCCGATCATGTTGCCCGGAGCGGAGTCGATCCATACCATCCCATAGTCGTACGCACGGTTGCCTTGCTGGCTCCAAGCCGTCCAGCAGGCGATGTAGGAGTAGTTGAACTTGTAAGCGGGGTCGTTTGAGGCGCGCTTACCGTATGACGGATAGAAGGTCATGTTGGCTGACCAGCCTCCCTCATAGACGCAGTGCCCTGCGGTCAAAATGACATTGGGAGTAATCAGGGCCCCCGATCCGGAGAAGCCGCTTCCGCCTTGCGTAAAGAACAACTTCCCGACTGTCCGGTAGGGATAGCTGAGCGGTTGCGACACTGCTTGCCCGCCCGTGCCCCGTGGTTCCAGATTCGGGGAAGGATCCTTCTCCTCGCCGTGACTATGGGCGGTGTGGCCGGGGGCGCCCTTTGGCGGCGCTGGCGCCTCCGGACTAGGCCGTGCGCCAGCCGGCGGCTTGGGCGTGGGAACCGGCTTGGCGGCAGCGCGCCGCTCCTCAGTCCAGTACTCCTCTGTGGATGACTCGTTGCGATCTCCGCTCGCGCCCCGAGCGGCCCCGACCGGCTTATTTTCCTTTGTGTCTGCCATGGCATCCTCGCTAGCCCCAGACTATACCACATGTGGAGCCGTTGGGAGCAGGCACATATGGACGAGGCCGAACGCCAGATCGCAACTTCCCTGTTGCAGAAACGGTAGGTTTTGAAACAGCGTGCGGGCCCTTGAAAAATCAGGCGCTCGACTGTCGCAGAATCCTGTCTCAAAACTGGCACAGTATCGGGTGTTCAGCCGCACTGTGGAACCGTCAGCGTGCCCGTGGATGCCATACCCACCCATAATCCGGCGTTATGTCCACTCCCGCCTGCGGAAAGTCACGGCCTGGACTTTTGACGACCACGCGCCATGTTTTCCCCGGCCCCCGACCCCAATTTAGCCCCCGCTTCCGGCCGACTCCTCGCCGCCGGCCCGGCAAGAGCCGTGCATTTCGAGTCCTTCGAAACCTCTACTCCGGCAAGCCGCAATTCCTCAATCGGATAGCTCGTTGGGAGGCGGCGCAATTCGCGGTCTGATGTGTATGCAGGGGATAAGCCAGGCATTGCATCGCTTACACGTTTGTCCGGGCAACGGACCTGACCCGCGGGGCTGGTTCCGCGGCTCACGCGGCTTCAGCGTCACCTCGAAGCCAATCCGCTCTAGCCGCCGCGCCAGCCGCTTCGCCGTCTTGGCAG
>DASQZT010000253.1:0-13664 GCA_035638575.1 Bryobacteraceae bacterium | reverse complement strand
GGCTGTCCTGCACGGGAACAACAAGTCCCTGCGCCTCGAAGGAACCAAGACTGACCCCGATGTGGTGGTGCGCTTCACCCCCATCCCGCTCACCATCGGCAAGCGCTATGAGCTCGCCGGCTGGGTGCGCACTGAAGATCTCACCGTGCGCGATCTAGATCGCTCGCCCATCGCCGTCGGCGCCGCACTCACCATGGCCTCCATGCCCTTCGACGTCCACTCGGCCTCCGTCGGTGGCACCCAGCCCTGGACCCGCCTCTCCCTGAGATTCGTCGCTACCCGCGCCCAGGATTCTATCGTGCTCACCGCCGGCGCCGGCGGCTCCCTTCGCGGCAAGGCCTGGTTCGAAGGCGTCAGCCTCGATGAAGTCTCTTCCGCCGATGAGTGGCCCACGCGCGATGCCGTCCAGACCTTCGGCCCCGCCTACCGCTATCCGTCCGCCGGCTGGATCTACCTCCATATCGAAGGCGCCCCCTACGAGCGCGGATACCAGCACGGCCACCTCATGGCCCGCGAGATCCCCGAGTATCTCGAGCGCTGCGCCGCCGATCTCGGCTCGCGCGACCAGTGGCATCAGTACCGCACCACCGCCAACGCCCTCTTCCTCCGCGGCTTCGATCGCGAGATTCTCGAAGAGATGCGCGGTATCGCCGAAGGCGCGTCCGACGCCGGCGCCAAGTGGCTCAACCGCCGCATCGACCTCATGGATATCGTGGTCGCCAACGTCACCGTGGAATTGGGCGAGTTGTCCTCCGCCGTCTCCACCACCGCCACCGGGCTCGAAGGCCTGAGCTTCGACAAGCCCGCCTATGCCGATCGCAAAAAGGACTCCGTCACCGATCACTGCAGCGCCTTCGCCGCCACCGGCCCCGCCACGCGCGATGGCAAAATGGTCATCGGCCACGTCACCTGGTGGCCCCTCACCCTGGCCGAGCAGACCAACGTGATGCTCGATATCCAGCCCGCCAACGGCCACCGCATGCTGATCCAGGGCTATCCCGGCGCCATCGAGAGCGGCACCGACTGGTACCAGAACGACGCCGGCGTGGTCCTCACCGAAACCACCATCCGGCAGACGCCCTTCAACGCGCAGGGAACTCCCGTGGCCTTCCGCGCCCGCATGGCCATTCAGTACGGCGGCAACATCGATGAGGTGGTGAAACAGCTCGGCACTCGCAACAACGGCCTCTACACCAACGAATGGCTGATCGGCGACGCCAAGAACAACGAGATCGCCATGTACGAGCTGGGCACTAACAAGACCAGGCTGTGGCGCAGCTCGAAGAACGAGTGGTTCGGCGGCATCCAGGGCTTCTACTGGGGCAACAACAATGCCAAGGATCTAGACGTCCGCCTGGAAAACTATCCCGATCCCAAGGGCGCGCCCGACTACATTCCCTTCGTTCCTGCGATTCGCGATCTCGCCTGGCAGAATCTCTACCAGAAGCACAAAGGCCAGATCGACGAGCAGTTCGCCTTCCTCGCGTTCCGCACCGCCCCGCTGGTCAGCGCCAGCACCATGGATGCCAAGGTCGCCACCTCGGACATGGCTTCGCGCATGATGGTGTGGGCCGAGATCGGCAAGCCCAACCAGCGCGAATGGGTGCCCGGGCCGTGGTCCGGATATGCCAAGAACGACGGCTTGTATCCGGCGGGCTACGCCCTGTTCCGCGCCGAGCCGTCCGAATCGTTGCGTACCGCCATTCAGGAAAACGAAAAGTCCCGCCTGGCCCCCAAGCCCAAGTCCGATAGCAAGCCCGCCGCCAAGACCGCATCCCTGAAGGACCGTCTGTGGAAGGGCTGGGTGCTCCCCGCCTCCGATGCGGATACCTGGTTCGTGGGGGGCGCAGCCGGCTACTACCGCGTCCTCGAATCCGACGATGTCGAAAAAGCGCTGAGCGCAGAGCGCGCAACATTTCGCGGACTGAAGCTCAGCCCACAAGACGCCATGAATCGCGTCCAGCTCGAAGCCGTCAAGGGCGTCCTGTTCCTCGATGCGCTGCGCCGCAAGATGGGCGATGACGCCTTCCTCAAGCTGATGACCGACTACTTCGCCGCCAATACCACCAAAACGGTGACCGCGCAGTCATTCCTCGACAAAGCCGGAGTCCCCTTTGAGTTCACCGAGCCCGCCGAAGGACCCGCTTATCTCACCACCGATATCACGCGCCATCTCGCCTCCGCCGTGCTGGTCTACGGCACCGTGCGCGAAGCCGGCGCCAACCGCTACGCCGCCGAACAGATGCAGCTCCACTACCTCGACCGCTACGAAAGCGAAGTGCCCATCTACAAGGATTTCGAAGTCTCCGACGATCTGCTGCGCCATCGCGACGTCATCTTCGTCGGCCGCCCCGAGGCCAACTCGGCGCTGGCCGCCTGGGCCCCCAAGCTCGGCCTGGTTTCCGAAGGCGGCGGATTCCAGATCGATGGCGCCACCCACGCTTCCGAGCGCGAGGCCCTGGTCTTCGCCGCCAGGAACCCGCTCGATGCTTCTCACATGGTGCTCACGGTAGCGGGCAATGACGCCTTGCGGACGGTGAAGGCATCGCGCGCCGAAGCCCCCGCGGAATACCTGCTGCTCGATGACGGCAACCCGCCGCGCTCCGGCTTCATCGGCCAGGGCGCCGCCGCAGCCGCGGAGGAGCGCCAAGGCCGCCGCCGTTAAATCCCTGCCACCGCCGCCGCTAAAGTGGGGCAGGCGCTTCCGCCTGCCAACCCTTTTTTCTCGGCATCCTCTGCCATCTCGGCACTCTCAGATTTTGACTTTGGTTTTCTCCGCGCTTATCTCCGTTACTCTGCGTCTCCGCGGTGAACTTCAAATTCCCGCCACCGCGATCGTTACCCCCGGCGGGCTCGAGACCCCGCCCACCTGCACTACCACAGGCACCGTGTGCCCCGGCTGGACGCCCCCGGGAACCTGCACCGTCACCTGCATCACGCCGACGTTGCCGAGAGCTTCCACCGCGGACACCACTGTCGCCGGCAGCCCGCCGATCGTCGCGGTCACCGGCAGAATCGGGTGCGGCTGCGGAGCCGTCACCGGCGTGCCTTCGCTGCCCGCCGGCGAAGTCTGCCCTTCGCCCGTGGCGTATAGCGTAATCAAGCTCCCCGCCGCGGCCGGATGCGCCGCGCTGTTCGACGATCCGTCCTGGTTGGTGGCCGCCGCCTGTCCGGTGCCGGTGTTATCCACCGTGAACAGGCCCGGCGCCGCGGCGGCCACCGGCGCCGAAATCGAAAACGTGATCGCGCTCTGGTACGATCCCACCACCTGCGCGCTCGGGCCCGAAACGCCATAAGGCACGATGGCGGTGACCTGGGTCGCCGAGGCATACAGGATCGGGGCCGATATCCCGCCGAACGCCACGCTGACGCTGCCCAGTTGCGTGCCCGCCTGCGCCCCGCTGCCGAGCTGGTATGCGACCGCGGGTGTCGGCCCGAGACCCGCGCCGTAGATCGCGACGATCTCGCCCGCCGCAACCGGTCCGATCACGTTGCTGGCGCCGTTGGTCACCACGCTCTCGACTCCGCCGGAGACTACAGGCCGCAGCTCGCGGATCGCTTGATTCCCCGAGTCGGCCACCCACACGTTGCCGGACGGATCGGCGGCGATGCCCACCGGCCCGCTCAACGGCGCCACGGCGCCGGGTATGCCGTCGTTGGAGTAGCAGCACCTCCCGTTCCCGCCGATGGTGCCGATACTGCCGTTCGTCGCCACCTTGCGGACACGGTTCTGGCCCGTATCGGAAATGTAGAGATTCCCCGCCGGATCCACGGCCACCCCCTGCGGGCTCTTCAGTTGCGCGCTGCTGGCTGCGCCGCCGTCTCCCAGGCCGCCCGAGCCGTCGCTCCCCGCCACCGTAGTGATGTTCCCGCTGGTCGTCGAGAACATGCGGATCCGGTTATTGCCCTGGTCGGCGATGAAGAGATTGCCGTTGGCATCGAGGGCGATGCCGACAGGCAAATTCAGCAGCGCGGTAACCGCCGGTCCGCCGTCCCCGCCGAATCCCTGGCCTCTTCCGGCCACCGTGTCGAGAATGCCGTCCAGCGTGATCTCGCGAATCCGGTGGTTCAGCGTGTCGGCGATGTAGAGGTTGCGGGATGGGTCCACTGCGAGCCCTTGGGGGCCGCGCAGGGCCGCACTCTGCGCCAGGCTGCCGTCACCGAAAAAGGCGGCATTGCCGTTGCCGGCAATGGTGTAGATCATCCCGTTGAGATCCACCGCCCGCACCCGGTTGTTGCCCGTATCGGCGATGTAGAGGAAGCCCAGCAGGTCCACCGTCACGCCCATCGGCCCATTCAATGAGGCGCTGACCGCCGGCCCGAAGTCGCCGGAGAATCCGGAATTCCCGTTGCCGGCCACCGTGACAATCGAGCCGTCCGGCGAGATTCTCCGCACCCGGTTGTTCGCCGTGTCCGCGAAGTAGAGGTTGCCGGCAAAGTCCATCGCCACCCCGGTGGGCGTGTCCAGTTGCGCCATCGCGGCCGGCCCGTTGTCGCCGGAATAGCTGTTGAGCCCGTTCCCCGCGGCTGTCGAAATGAGGCCGTCCCTGGTGACCTTCCAGATCTTGAAATCACCCACGTCGAGGCCCGAACCCGAGCCCACGGAGCCTTCCGCGAAGTAGACGATTCCGTTGGCATCCACGGCCACGCCCGTGGGCCCCTTCAACCTGGCCGTGACTGCCGGTTCGCCATCGAAGGGTAAGGGGCCTTTCGCCGAGCCTACGATGGTGCTGATGTTCCCGTTGATGACCACGCGAATGCGGATGGTTCCCAGGTCGGAGATGTACACGGTGCCGCCGCTGTCCACGGCCACATCCGTGGGCAGGAACAGGGTCGCGATCGAGGCCGGCCCGTTGTCCCCCGAATAGCCGGGGTAGCCGTTCCCCGCGAAGGTGCTCATGGTTCCGTCGAGAGCCACTCTACGCACCACATTGTTGAAGGTGTCCGCGATGTAAATGCTGCCCGCGGCATCCACTGCCACGCCCTCCGGGCCGTTCAGGTCCGCGTTCACGGCCGGGCCGCCATCGCCGCCGTTGCCGTTTCCGCCGCTCCCGGCCACCGTGGTGATGGTGCCGTCCGGCGAGATCCTGCGGATGCGGTTGTTGCCCGTGTCCCCGATATAGAGGTTGCCCGCGGCATCCAGGGTCAGGCCGGTCGGGCCGCTCAACAGCGCGTTGGCCGCCGGCCCGCCGTCACCCGAGAAGCCAATGGTGCCGGTTCCGGCATACCTGCTGATGGTGCCGCTGGGGGCGATCTGGCGGATGATATCGGCGTCCCGGTCGGCAACAAAAATGTCACCGGCCGCGTCCACCGCAATGCCGTCGGGAAACGATAGCTGCGCGCTGGTGGCTGGGCCCCCGTCGCCCGAGTTGCCATACCGCCCGGTGCCCGCGACCCGCGTCAGTGTCCCGGAACCATCTACCTTGAAGACCGAGTGGATGCTGCCGAAATAGACGTTGCCGGCCGAATCTACCGCGACTCGCGGCGGATCGCCGATGGAGGCTGTGCCGGCTGCGAGTGGCGTAGCCGGCGGGACTCCTCCGGCGGCTGTGGAGATGACATACTGCCCCCGAGAAAGATGGATCCCAAGAAAAAAGAAAAGTACTATGGCCCTGATCATGCGGATGCCTAACTTACGTTCCAAGCTGTATCATGCGGCGACTACCGGCCGCGCCCGGGCCATTCCGGCTCCTGGCTCCTGACTCCTGACTCCTACTCCCGCAGTTATACCACTTCTATCATGCGGAGGCGTAGTGCTCGAAGATCGGGGAGGAGTATATCGGGTCCTTCAGCCTCCAACTCGGCCGCCGAGGTCAGGCCGGTCGCAACCGCGATGGAGCGGATCCGATTGCTTCGTGCCGCCACGATATCTGCCGGAGCGTCGCCCACCAGGGAGACCGGCGCACCGCGTTCCACCCAGGCGCGGCGGCGCGCTTCGCGGATCGCGATCTTCGCCAGGCCCGCCCGCGTCTTCGCCATTTCGCCGAATGCGCCGAAACGAAAATAGTCGCGCAAGCCCGCGCGTTCCAGCTTGCGCCAGCCGATGCGCGTCAGGTTCCCAGTGACCAGACCCAGCAGGATGCCGCGCCGCGTGAGTCTTTCGAGCAACGGCGCAACTCCCGGGCAATGCTTGTCGCGGAGCACCGGACATTCCCGCAGGTAGTAGCGCTCGGCGGCGCGCAGAATCTCGGGCATGGAGGAATGAATCCGCGCCCGCGGGGCGCCCGCGCGCCGCATCATGACGGTCAGGATGTCGGGGTCCAGCATCCCCTGCACGGGGATGCCCTCGGTGGTGGTTTCGAGCCCCGTCACGCGGCGGACGCCGTATACCAGCGCCTCGCGATGATGCGGCCCGGCGCGGCGGACCAGCGTGCCGTCGATGTCGAAGAGAACCAGTGCGCGGTGGGTCAATATCGATGATAATAGATATGTGACCCCCAACGGCGACTCACCCAGCGGCAACTCCCGGATGGACCGGATTGAAGCGACCCTCGATCGGCTGTCCGCCCGCCAGGACAAGGCGGCGGAGCAGCACGAAAAGGCGGTGGAGCGGCAGGACAGGTCCATCGAACACCTCTTCGAGGTTTCGCGCCAGCGTGACCGCGAAATCGATCGGCTGCTCGAGATTGCGAATCGGAACAACGAGACCTTCGCACGTATCGCGAGTACGCTCGAGGCCCACACCGAGTCCCACGCCGATCATGAAGCGATGATTGCCGATCATGATGCGAGGCTTGCGGAACATGCGGCGAAGATGGCGGAGTATGAGGCGAGTATCCGGGAAGCCCGGAAGCGCTCCGAAGAGGAGATCCGGCGGGGCGCCGAGGTCCACCGCGAGGTCGAGGAAAAACTGAACGCCCTGATCCAGATTGTCGACGAGACCATCCGCAAGAAGCCTGGCAACGGCGACCAGCCGAAATCCAACTGACCGGGGCCGCTACAATAGTCTCGTGCACCTCGCGAAATTCCGCGTAGGCCTCATCCAGATGGCCTGCGACCAGGATCCCGCCCAAAACCTGGCCAAGGCCGAATGGCGCATCCGGGAGGCGGCCGGCAAAGGCGCGCAGATCCTCTGTGTCCAGGAACTCTTCCGCTCGCAGTACTTCTGCCGCGTGGAAAGCGCCGAACTGTTCGACTTGGCGGAGCCTATTCCCGGGCCCACCAGCGAGAGCTTTTCGCGCCTGGCGCGCGAGCTTTCGGTGGCGCTTATCGGGTCGGTCTTCGAGCGGCGCGCTGCGGGCGTCTATCACAATACCGCCCTGGTCCTCGACGCCGATGGCACGCTGCTGGGGACGTACCGCAAGATGCACATCCCCGACGACCCGCTGTACTTCGAGAAATACTATTTCACCCCCGGCGACCTGGGCTTCCGCTGCTTCGACACGCGGTACGCCCGCGTGGCTCCGCTGGTCTGCTGGGATCAGTGGTTTCCCGAGGCGGCTCGCCTGGCCGCGCTGGCAGGCGCCCAAGTGCTGTTCTACCCCACGGCCATCGGATGGCATCCTTCTGAAAAGGCGCAATACGGCGTGGCGCAGCACGACGCATGGCGCACCATCCAGCGCGCCCACGCCATCGCCAACGGATTGTACGTCGCCGCCGTCAACCGCGTGGGGTACGAAGGGCCGCCCGAGCAGGGCCTGGAATTCTGGGGCGGATCCTTCGTGGCCGATCCCTTCGGCCAGGTGCTGGCGGAAGCCGGCCACGACCGCGAGGAGACGCTCATCGTGGAATGCCATCCGCGGCGCATCGAAGAAGTGCGGCGCAACTGGCCGTTCCTGCGCGACCGCCGAATCGACGCCTACTCTGGTATATTGAACCGGGTGATCGATTGAAGCTGAAGACACCGCGCAGCCGCGGCTTCCGCATGCCCGCCGAGTGGGAGCCGCACGAAGCTACCTGGATCGCGTGGCCCCACAATCGCGACGACTGGCCGGCCAGGTTCGCGCCCATCCCCTGGGTCTACGGCGAGATCGTCCGCAAATTGAGCCTTGTCGAGCGTGTGCGGATTCTGGTGGAGAACCGCCTGATGGAAGACATGGCGCGCCGCGTGCTCCGCAGAGCCGGCGCGGAGATGGATTCCGTCGAGTTCTTCCATTCGATCACCAACCGGGCGTGGACCCGCGATTACGGCCCGCTGTTCGTCAAGAACCGCCGCGGCGAAGTGGGGCTGACGGCGTGGCGCTTCAACGCGTGGGCCAGCTATGACGATTGGCAGCACGATGCGGCCATCGCGGCATGGATCGGCCAGCAACTGCGACTGCCCACCTGGACCCCCGAAATGGTGTTGGAGGGCGGCGCCATCGACGTAAACGGCGCGGGGCTGCTGCTGGCCACCGAGGAATGCCTGCTGAGCCCCGTGCAGGCGCGCAATCCGGGCATGACACGGCAGCAGATCGAAAAGAATCTGCACGACTACCTGGGCGCCCAACGCGTGATCTGGCTCTGGAACGGCGTCGCCGGCGACGACACGCACGGTCACGTGGACGACGTAGCGCGCTTCGTGGGGCCCGAGACCGTGGTGGCCGCTTCGGAGAGCGACCGCTCGGACGCCAACTACGCCCTGCTGCGCGAGAACCACGCGATCCTGCGCGCGGCCGGTCTGCGAGTGGTGAAGCTGCCGATGCCGCGGCCCCTGATTTTCTCGGGCGAGCGTCTGCCGGCCAGCTACGCGAATTTCTATATCGCCAACCGCCTGGTGCTCGTCCCCACGTTCAACGATGTGAACGATCGCGTGGCGCTGGCGGCCCTGGCGCGCGTATTTCCCGATCGCGAGGTGGTGGGCATCCACTGCACGGAGCTGGTCTGGGGCTTCGGCGCGCTGCATTGCATGACCCAGCAGCAGCCGGCCGCGGGAGGCTCATGAAACATTCTTCCACATGCTGTCCTGGGCGCTGACTCCGCCAGGGGAACTGCAATCCTAATTCGGCGGCAGGCCGGCCCCGGAATAACGGATGGCGCGTCGCTTGATTCATGTTGAAGGTCTGACCGAAGAAGACTTCGTCAACGAAGTGCTCCGGGATGTTTGATTGCGAGCTGGCCGCGCAGCACGACGATGAGTACGTGGGACACTCCGTTGCACGGAGCGAGGCGATCGGTTTTGTCGCCTGTCGCCCTGCCGCAATCTAGTGACAGACCACGAAAGGCGATGGTCTGTCCTACTGAACGTCCGTCACTTTCCCATCCACGAACGTGATCTTCAAATCCTTGTACACGTAAATCTTCTTCGACCCCAGATCGGCGATGTCCTTCGGCTTTCCCATGATCGCCTCCACGTCCTGGATCGATTGGCCCAGCGCCACCGTTGCCGGAGCGCCTCCGCCCGCCATGCTCTGGTTGACCGTGTCCTGCTCCGCCCGGTCCGCGTCCTGCGATACCTGCGCCAATTGGGTAGCGGCGTTGGCGTCAGGCTGCATCTGCGAGGCGTACGGCGCATTGGTGGGCTGTCCCGCGGCCGAGGCGGGCAGCGCGGGCAATCCGCCCTGGCCCTGCTTCTTCTGCAAGTCGCCCAGGCCCTGATCGATGGTGGCGCGCATCTGGTTCTGCATCTCCTGCAGATCGGCCAGCGCCACCGAAACCGTGCTGCCCTTGCGGCAATCCTGGCCCTTGCTCGCCAGCACCACCACCTGGGCATACTGGGAATTGGAGGGCGGCGGCGAATTGAGCTGCAGCACATCGCCCTCGGTCACGGGGCACAACTGCCCGCCGCCGGCATCCACGTCCAGGGCGTTCGCCACCACGAAAACATGCGGACCGCCGCCGCTGAAAATCGGGGGCGGACCGCCGGCCTGCGCGGTATTCATGGACCCCTGCTCGGCCCGCTCCTGATCCAACTGCCGTTTGACTTCATCCGCGATCGCCTGCTTCACGTCGGGGGTGAGCGGCGTCGCCGCGTAATTGTTGGCCTGCGCGTCGGCCGCTGCCGCGGCTGCCGCCTGCTGGCGCGCCACGTACGCGTCCTGCAGAGTCTGTGCGATCAGGTAGTCGGTCAGCCAGAACGCGGGGCCCGCGTAATACGGATACGGTGTGAACCACCCGCCGTAGTACCCGTACCACGGGCTGCCACCCCATCCCCAGCCGTAAGCGATCGGCCGCGCCCACGGACTGTAGGCGTAAGCGTAGAACCCCGGCGACCAGAATCGCATCGGTCTATAAACGCTGAACGAGACTCCGCCCCACACCCACGGCCGGTAAACGCGCGCGTACGAAACGTTGTTCACCACGTACGTGCGTTGGATAAACGTCGTGTTGTTCACCACCACGTTGCGCTGCACATACCCGCTGCCGCGCGAATTGGCGACGATCACGCCTCCGCCGGGCCGCTGCACCTGCACGCTCCGCACGCCGTTGGGAGCATGATGGATGATCGCGCCGTTGGCCGTGTGCACTTCGCGGATGGAACCGTCGGCACGGGTCTGTACCTGCCCGCCGTTTGGAGCGTGGTAGATCGCGGCCCGCGGCGCGAAGGTGCGGCCCGAGGTCGAATTACCGGAGTTTGCATTGAAGGTTCCGGGGCCGCGATTGCCTCCGCCCACGGTGTTGCCTCCGGGCCGATTGTTGCCGTTATTGGGGGGCGCATTGTTTCCGCCCGGCCGAGTGTTCGGACTGTACGTGGTCGTGCTGCCCGGGCGATTGTTGCCGTTGTTGGAAGCCGGTGTAGTATTTCCGCCGGGTCGATTGTTCGGGTACACGGTAGTGCTGCCGGGACGGCTGTTGCCGTTGTTGGAAGCCGGCGCAGTATTGCCGGCGGGCCGATTGTTCGGGCTGACGACCGTGCTGCCGGTCCGGTTCCCGCTCGGGGTCGGGTTGCTGTTGCCGCCCTGGTGTGTTTGCGGCGTGCCCGTTTGCGGCGTGCTGGCGTGCGGTTGAGCAGCCGGAGCGCTCCTGGATGGCGGCGCCGAATGCGAGGGAGCCGAATGCGTGGGAGCCGGCGGCTTCGGCGGCTTCTTGTCTTGTGCGCTCAGAGTCGCGGAGAATGCGAGCAGCAATATGGCGACCGCCGTCCCGATCCATCCAGGCCGGGCAACTTTACTTGCGCGAATGATATTCATGAGATCTCCCGGACGTGCCGCCCCGCAGAGACGGAACACACATCCACCTGTGTCAAGTATACGTACTTGCAGGCCTGAAAGTTGCGAACCTTCTGCCCGCGGGTACTAGCGAGTGGCGGCCCGTTGCCAGTTGAGAACCACGGTGATGGGCGCGGGCGCCGCATTTTCTGTAACCGTCGATACGGTATTCACCAGAAAGCGCTTACCATCCGCCGCTACATCGTAACCGACGTAGTTAGACATGCTGCCGCCGCCCGGATTCCGTGGATTGAATAGCGCTTGCGGAACGCCGTACTCAAAACGGGGCGCGGTCTTCACCTCCACGGCCATCAGTCTCCCATCGGCGGCGACATAAAACAGCTCCTTTCCATCCCGGCGCCACCTCGGCTGCCCGCCGCCAGTGCCCGTCGACACCTGAAACTTACCCGCCCCCGCCGGGAATGATTGCACGTAAACGTGGTATTGGCCCGGACCGGATTCGTCCGAAGCGTAGGCGATCCATCGGCCGTCCGGAGAGAAATGTCCCTGCCGTTCATTGGAGGGCGTCTGCAGGTACGGCATCGGCTTGCGGTCCCCCGGAGGGAACATGGGAAGGATCCACAAGTCCTCCCTGGTCTTCGGATCGAAGCGTTCGTACAAGAGGTATCGCCCGTCGGCGGACCAGTCCTGCGGGCGCCCGGACTTCAAGAGCAGTTGCTCGTTCGCGGACCCGCTGGAATCCTTCTGGTAGATGTCGTAATTGCCGGCGGCGACAGCCCGGTCGGAAGCGAAAACCAGCTTGGTCCCATCCGGCGACCAGACCGGAAGGAAGTCTCGTGCGGGATCGAAGGTGAACCGTGTGGGGTTGCCGCGCGCCACGTCGAGCACCCAGACATCCTGGTTGCCCGTGGCATCCGTCAGGTCCACCGCCACGCGCTTCCCGTCTGGTGAAAGCGCCACGCCGCTATAGGTCGCGGGCGAACCCACGGTTCCCAGTGACTTTCCCTCCCGGTCGAACCACACCAGTTGCGAGGAGCCGCCGAGGCCGCCGGAGCGGTAGGCCAGCACGCCATTGGCAGACACCGCGAAAAACCCCAGCGCCAGCACGGAGCCCACTTGTTCGCCTACGGGAAACGGCTCGCTGGTCAGCTCGAAACGCCTGGTGTCCAGCGGTTGCGCCATCAGGGTGCTCTCCCGCAGAAAGAGCAGATGGCCGGTGTCCGAGCCGGCCCCCGGAGGCGCGTAAGCGCCCGCCTGCTTGCTGGCCACCAGGCGTTTCCGCGGGCTGCCATCCAGCGAGGCCAGGTAGATGGCTTGGTCCTCCGTACGGGTCGTACGCGTGATATAGAGAAAGTGCTGCCCGTCCGGCAGGAACCACGGTCGCAGATGCCCGAGTTCCCCCTGCGATTCATCGGATGTGGTCAGCCGGGTGGGCACGCCGCCGGCCTGGGACACCCGGAAGAGGCCGGTTGCGTTGTAGCCGAAGATAATGACCCCGTCGCGGCTCCACGACCCGCCAAGGATGCTGCCTGGGAGTTCGCACAGCGTTTGCGCCGGGCCGCCCCCGGCCTCTACCTTCTTGAGCTTTCCCAGCGCGCCGAAGCCTATGAAGCGGCCGTCGGGCGACCAGAAGGGAAGAAAGCCCGCCCCTTCGGTTCCAGGCAGCGCCTGAGCGGTCAGGGAATCCAGCGGCCGGACCCACAGCATTGACCGTCCATCGGCGCCGCTGGCAATGAAGGCCAGCTTGCGGCCATCGGGCGAGAGCGCCATGCCGCCGTTGCCGAAATTCGTTTTCTCGGGCGCGGGGATCTGGAAGCGCATGGCCGCGGGCTCTGCGGGCGTCTCGCGGAAGTGCAGCACCGCTACCGCTACACCGGCCAGAGCCACCATGGAAATGGCTACATTCCACCAGCGGGAGAGGCCGCGGGCTTTGGGCGGGGGCAGAGCGGGCGGCGCAGGGGCCGCGGGGGGCGCCTCCGGCGCCTCGTCGATCTCCAGGCGCGCCATGGCGATATCGGGCAATCGCCGCTTGCGGTCCCGCTCCAGGCATCGGCGCAAGAGCCGGCGGATGGCGGGTGGCGTCTCGGCCGGCAGCTTCGACCAGTCCGGGTCCGTCTTCAACACCCCTGCCAGCGTGTCCGACACCGTATCGCCGCCGAACATCTGGCGGCCGGTCAGCATTTCGTAGAGCACCACGCCGAATGACCAGATGTCGGACCGCCGGTCCGCCTCGGAGCCGCGCGCCTGCTCCGGCGACATGTACGCCGCCGTTCCCATGATCACTCCGGCCAGCGTGGCCCGCATGGTGAGGGTGGGCGAGGTTGCCGCGTCGGCAGAGACCGGCTCGCCGGAGAGCGCTTTGGCGAGTCCGAAATCCAGCACCTTGACGCGGCCGTCGGGCGTGACCTTGATATTGGCCGGCTTCAGGTCGCGATGAATCACAGCCTTCTCGTGAGCGTACTCCAGGGCGTCCGCGATCTGCCGGGCGATGGGCAGCGCTTCCTCGAGCGGGATCGCGCCCTGCGCGATGCGCTCGGCCAGCGTCGG
This sequence comes from Bryobacteraceae bacterium, assembly GCA_035638575.1. Classification (GTDB taxonomy): domain Bacteria; phylum Acidobacteriota; class Terriglobia; order Bryobacterales; family Bryobacteraceae; genus DASQZT01. The sequence continues at coordinate 90 of DASQZT010000253.1, read as the reverse complement.
GCCCTCCGCCAGCTCGAGCACCAGCGCGCGGTCCTCCACGCCATAGATCGCCGCGATGTTGGGATGGTTCAACGACGCCAGCACCTGCGC
>DASQZT010000252.1:0-62080 GCA_035638575.1 Bryobacteraceae bacterium | reverse complement strand
CGGAACCGCCGCGCCCGCCGGCCTCGGCGCCTGTCGAGGCGCGGCCGGCCGCCGCGGTGCAGCCGCAGCAACCGGCAGCCCCCTCGCCCACGCCGGCGCAGCTTCAGGAAGCCCGGGAGCAGTGGACCATGCTCAATTCCCGCGCCACCGGCATCCGCGTCACTCTCGATTCGCTTCAGCGGTCCCAGGCTGCCAGCGGGCTGAATATGAACAGCCGGCTGCAGCAGCCCGCGCACCTGGTGGACGCCTACATGGAGGGCGCCAACGCCGCCTTGAACGCCGGCGACCTGCCGGCCGCCAAGGACTTCATGCAAAAGGCGGAGCGCCAGATCGAAACGCTGGAGAAGGCGCTGAACCGCTGACCTCTTGCGGTAAATTGGAGGTTTGCCAGACCTCCAACAAGCACGTGAGTGGCTGGCCCAGGTGGATTCCCTCGCCGTGCTGACCGGTGCGGGAATCTCCGCGGAGAGCGGCGTGCCCACCTTCCGCGGCGGGGCCGGCCTATGGAAAGACTATAAGCCTGAAGATCTCGCCACGCCGGAAGCCTTCGCCCGCGATCCGCGCCTGGTATGGGACTGGTACGACTGGCGCCGCGGCCTGATTGCCAAGGCGGTGCCCAATGCCGCGCACCGCGCGCTGGTCGAGCTGGAGATTCGCAAGCCCCGGTTCACCCTGATCACCCAGAACGTGGATGGCCTGCACGACCTGGCCGGCAGCGGCAAGATCCTGAAGCTGCACGGCGACATCTGGCGCATGCGCTGCACCGTCTGCGGCGCCAACTTCCCGAACCGCCGCGTGCCCTTGCCCAAGATCCCACCGCACTGTGCCTGCGGCGGCCTCGCCCGTCCCGGCGTAGTCTGGTTCGGCGAGCCCCTCCCCGACGGCATGATGAAGGAAGCCGAGCACGCCGCCGCGTCGGCCAAGGTTTTCCTGGTGATCGGGACGTCGGCCGTGGTGCACCCCGCCGCGGGCCTGGTCCCCTTCGCCAAGCAGGCGGGCGCCAAAGTGATCGAGATCAACCCCGAGCCCAGCGCCGTCTCCGGCATTGTGGATTGCGTTTTGCAGGGCCCCGCCGGCGAGCTGTTGCCCAGGCTGTTGTAGCCCGGCGCGCCAAAAAAAACCGGGCGTCCTTTAAGGACGCCCGGGTGAGGAGCACTCGTAATCTGTTCGGAGGGTCAGATTACGAGTGTGGAGGAGCCCAACTAACTCGTCAGGTGGAGGAAATCATCATGCCAGTAACCCGCCGTGCCCCAGGCAAGCCACCTCCCAGCCCGTGACATGATATCGCGCCAACAACGGCGGCAGTATTAAATCCACCACATTCGGCTTGGCCGATCGGAAGCATCCGGGCGCCGATATGATCGGCACTTCTTCCCGGTACGACAGCAACAGCAGGTTCCCCGGTTCGACCGGCGCCAGGAAGCGTTCCACCTGGCCGCCGACCCGCAGCATCGCCTGGCCGATTACATCTTCCGGGCCGGCCGGGGCGGTCGTCGAAGCTACCAGAATTACGCAGGGCTTCGACCGCAGCAGATGTTGCATGCAACGGGCGACGGAGTTCTCGTCCTCGGTGCACGCCAGAACGAAATTGGCGTTGACGCCGAACCTCTCCAGGCGCTGCCGCATGATGTTCTCAAAGAGCTGCCGGGCGCGCTCGCCGCTGATCGGGTCGGTGTAAAGAACCCCGACGCTCGGCGTCCGCACGGGCCTGGCCTGCAGGATCGGACCGCGCTCCTTCAGAATGCCGATGAGAGCTTCCAGTTGATCGGTCGCCACCGCGAACGGGGCGCTCTTGACGGTCGCGATGCGTTGTCCGGCAACGGCGTAGCTGAAATTCAGCGCCGTAGCGATCACCACGCTGGCGGTGCAGTTGATCTGCTTGAGCAGCTCGTCATCCACCAGCACGCAGCAGTTTTCCGTGGCCAGAAGATTGGCCCGGCCTCCCGCCGCCAGCCGGATTTCGAAGCTGCCGCATCCCATCTCACTGGCTACCTGGCAGACTGCGTCGTCTTCGCCGACCTCGCCATCCTCCAGCTCGGTGACCCAGATGGTCTCCATGCCTTCGGATTCCAGTACCCGAACGTCCTCATCGCTGATGACATGGCCTTTCGCCAGCAGCTTTTTCCCGCCGGGCCGGAAAACGGTGCAACAAAGGACCCGCCCAGTTGAGGATTTCACGTCAACCGTTTGCGCTCTCATGCAAGCCTCACAAGAAGTTTGGATCTCTCAAGTTTAAGGGTTTAAAATCCTTAAATTGGATTCTACATCGGGAGGGTGGGAAAATTGCCGATTATTTCTGCGGTCTTTTGTGGGGTGTGGGGGGATTCCCTACTTTGGGGGTACTAAGTTAGCGTTGCGGCGTCGGAATCTGGATGAACTGGTCATCCGGAGATACCACCGGCTGCCCCCAACCGGACCACCGGTCCCCCCTGAGCACGCGGACGACCGCAATTTCGTCGCATGCCTGGAACTTCGGGCAGCGCACGCAGTCCTTCCAGGCTTTGAGCGGCAGGGCGCCCCGCTCCACGACGTGGAAGCCCACCTTGTTGAAAAACTCTACAACATAGGTGAAAGCGAAGACGGCGTCCAGTTCGTACATCGTGGCTTCCTGCACCAGGGCTTCCACTACCCGCCTGCCGACGCCATGCGTTTTGGCGTGTTCGTGCACGGCGAGAGACCGCAGTTCGGCAAGGGTAGGGCTGTAGAAGTGGAGGGCGCCGCACCCCAGAAGCTCGCCGGCGCGCGTCACCACGGTGAAGTCGCGGATGGCTTCGGACAGCTCGAATTCGGTGCGGGGCAGCATGACCCCTTTGGCCGCATAGCCGTTGATGAGGTCGAGAATCGGCGGGATGTCGCGCATCACCGCCTTGCGGACGGTGAGCCGCGCTCCGGCTGCCACACTCTCGACAAACGCATCGGCTCGAACTGCACTGATCATGCTGTCACTCCGTTCAACACCAGGCGCGTTCCGACATCGTCACCCGCAAGCACGCGGCCGAGCACGCCTTCGGCCGCCCCCGGCGCAATCCGCACCTGGCCGACACCGGATTCGAGGGCTGAAATCGCGGCGTTCAGCTTGGCCTCCATGCCTCCGGTCGCGATGCGATCCGCAATGAGCCGCCCGCTTTCGGCGGCAGTGAGCAGGCGCCGGATGCGCTTCTCGCCATCCAGCACGCCTTCGACATCGGTAAGAAAGATCAACTGCGCGGCGCCGAAGGCCGCGGCGCAGGCCACGGCCATCTGGTCGGCGTTGACGTTGTACACGCGTCCCCGCCGGTCGCCGGCAACGCAGGCCACCACCGGCAGATACCCGTTGGCCACCAGCAGGTGGAGCAGGCCCGGGTTCGATCGAGTGACGCGGCCGACGGCGCCCAGGGCCGCATCCATCTGCTCGGCCTCCGCCAGGAGCGCATCGATGCCGGTCAACCCCACGGCCAGGGCGCCGGCGCGGTTCAGGGCGGCCACCAGTTCGTGGTTCACGGTCCCGGCGAAGATCTTCAGGACGGCATCCAGGATCTCGGGGGTGGTGACGCGCAGGCCGTTCACGAACTGGCTCGAAATGCCGCGCTCGGCCAGAAAACGGGTCATCTGCTTGCCTCCGCCGTGCACCACGGTGATTTCGACGCCACCCGCCTGTGCCGCGGCGATCTGCGCCGCCAGCGCATCGCGCGAAGGCGCGGAGTCGAGCAGGGTGCCGCCGAGCTTGACCAGCACCCTCACAGCAGCCCCTCGGTTTCGGGATAGCCCAGCATCAGGTTCATGTTCTGGATCGCCTGGCCGGCCGCGCCCTTCACCAGGTTGTCGATGGCGCTGACCACCACAGCCCGCCCGGTCCGCCCGTCCAGGATGACGCCAATGTCGCAGAAATTGGTGCGCGCGACGCCGCGCAGGTCGGGCAGGTGACCGGGTTCGTAGAGCCGGACGAACGGCTCGCCGGCGTATCGCCGATCATAGATGTCCAGCAATTCCTTGGCGCCGGCGACACCCGAGGCGTGGAAGTAGATGGTCTCCAGGATGCCGCGGTCGACCGGCAGCAGTTGCGCCGTGAAACTGAACTCGCACTCTTCCAGTCCGGAAACCTGGAGCACTTCCGGAACGTGGCGATGGGTCAGGACGGAGTATGCCGAGAGATTCTCCGTGACCTCGCAGAAGCTGGTCTTGAGGCTGGCTTTCCGGCCGGCGCCGCTGACTCCGGACTTGGCATCGCAGGCGATGCCCGCCGCGCGATCGACCACGCCCGCATCGACCAGCGGCCGGATCGCCAGGTTGGCGGCCGTCGGGTAGCAGCCCGGGTTGGCGACCAGGCGCGCCGCCGGAATCGGCTCGCGGCAGAGTTCCGGAAGTCCGTAAGCAGCTTCGGCGAGCAATGCGGGTTGGGTATGAGGTTCCTTGTACCAGGCCGCATAATTTTCCGGTGTGCGCAGCCGGAAAGCGCCGCTCAAATCCACCACCCGCGCGCCGGCCTCAAGCATGACGGGGGCCAGTTCCATGGAGATCTCGGGCGGCGTGGCCAGGAATACCAGTGTCAGGCCAGCTTCGCGGACGGCCTTAGCATCACAGGCCAAACTATTCACCTGGCTGGATTTGCGGATGACGGGACCGGCGGGGGCATGTTCCCGGTGCTCCAGCAGGACAGGCTCGACGCTGGGGTGTTGCTTAAGGATCCGGACAAGTTCCGCGCCACTGTACCCGCGATGGCCGACAATCCCTACCCGCTGGCCCATGATGACTGTTTATTCGCTCCTATGAATAAAATAACATAATTGGGGGAACGCGCGCCACGATTGGTGAGGCGCATCCTTGTCCGGACAGCGGGCACAATGGCTCGCGTCGCAGGCGGTAAGGGTTTCAGATCGTTGGTTCCGAGGGGGTGCCATAGGGGATTTCCAGCACCGCAACTCTGAAGATTTTGGCAACATGAGCGTGTCACATACGGCACGTTTACCTGTAGATTATTGATTAATTTAAGATACTGCTGAGCAGGAACCTACGATCCCTCGGTCAACAGCCTTACCCATCTGGCACGCCGCGCACTGAAACCAAAAGGCTTGCGACGCACTCACCGCGAAAATGTCCCGAAATTGGTGGGACTCCCGGTTGCGCCACTTGTTTTGCGCCCGATCCGCCGTCATTGAATCGTGCTGCCAATGTCCCCTTCGTTCGACATCGGTCGGATTTCCACATCAGGGAAGACCTGCGCCATTCGGCCGCCCAAGACGATTAGGTAGCACTGGGCCTCCATACAGATGGAGTCGGCCATGTCCGGGCTGTCCAGCATTTTGCTGCTGGCGTAAGCAGCGCGGCCGTCTCCGATATGGACGAGATTGTAATAGGTGCCGACTGGATCGGCGTGTACGATGTGGTTGTGTGCAGCGCAGATCTTTCTCGCGTCGGCAGCATTGACCTCGGGGCCGCCCATGGCTTGCAGCATTGTGGCCAAGGGAGGACGCTCCGCGTACTTCCATCCGCTCTCCCACAGTGCCACCGCACCAGGATTGAGCGAAAGATACGAAAGTACGGCCGCTCGCTCGATTAGTGGGCGCATCAGCACCATCGCGGGGAATAGGTATCCCTGCCTCACAAGCTCGCGGATGCTTAACGCGATGTTGATCCCCTGTGGGATGATCTGACAAGCAGCTTTCTGAAGCGCGGACAAGTGATCCAGGCGCGCATGAGTGTGCGCTGCTACTCGACTGTTATTCTGAAGTGCCCAGACTATGATCCGATCAAACCACAGCACCGATGGCAGTCCCAGGTACGGTTCGTTGTCTGGCATGAAGACTGCAGGCGTTCGCTTCTGCTCTGACATGATCGATCTCGCCGAATACCGCTCGATGCCGCCTATTGTAACCGAGATAAGGATGCGGCCTCCGCATCGCCATTCTGCTGCCCTGCGAATTCCTTCGGGCGCCCCTTGGCTGCCGCGCGCTTCCGCAAACTTGAAGCTGCTTGCGACAGCGTGATACTACGAATCCGTTTACGCACCCTGCGGCGGGACCGAAGGTCTCCGCGACCGCCGTTTGTAGGACAATGGGGATGCGGCCATGGTGACGCTGGAAACATTGCGGGGCGAGAAGAGGGCTGAAATTCTGCGTGTGGCCGAGGCCCACGGCGCCCGGAATATCCGTGTGTTCGGTTCGGTGGTCCGCGGGGACAACCGCGATGACAGCGACGTTGACCTGCTGGTGGAGTTCGAAGAAGGGAAGACTCTCTTCGACCTGATTGGATTGAAGTCGGACCTTCAGCTTCTGCTCGGCGCGACCGTGGATGTGGTCACCCCGAACAGCCTCCGCTATATCCGCGACCGCGTGCTGGCAGAGGCGCTACCTATCTAACCGATGACCTCGCCGGATGCCCTCGTGTATCTGCTTCACATCAGGGACTGCTGTGAGGAACTGACGGCGTGCCGGCACCTGCGTCAGCAGGGCAGCGTCCCGCCTTCCATCCTTTTCAGCGCAGTCTGCCGCAATCTGGAGATCATTGGCGAGGCAGCCAAGAAGATCGGGCCCGCGTATCGCGAGGCTAACCCCGCGATTCCCTGGCGCGAGATGAGCGACTTACGCAACGTACTCATCCACCAATACGAGGGTACGGATGAGGATCTGGTGTGGGGCATCGTCGAACGCGAGATTCCGCCCCTGCTGGCGGCGGTGCAGCGACTGTTGGGGACCGCGGAGAAACGCTGATCGCGCCGGACGGAAGCGCGTCCGGTGATGGGGCCGGGGGAGAGGCGTTTGACGGGAAGTTTTGACGCTGGCTGTTGGAAGATTCATCGTAGGGTAGCCAAAAGCGGCCTCGCCACAGGACTACGGAACGAGTGCAGATTGAGAGGCCGCTGCAGCCCGCCTGGCCGCCCATCCACCCCGGCGAGTTACTTCGGGATGAACTCGGTGAGATTGGTGTCAGCCTGAATGAACTGGCGCGCGCACTCCGGGTTCCGATGAACCGGATCAGCGCGATCGTCAACGGCAAGAGGGCCATCACAGTGGACACCGCGATGCGTCTGGCCCGATATTTCGGCACATCGCCGCAGTATTGGTTGAATCTTCAGGTCGCCTACGACCTCGAGGTTGCCGGCCAAGAGATTCAACCGCGGATTGAAAGGGAAGTGCTGCCCCGGACCGCCGCCTGAGCCGGGTCTGGTTGCACCTGGTGGCCTCGGAGTTGCGATCGCTGGTCCGCGGCATACCAAGTCTCCGGCGCCCCATATACCGACTTCCCGATACAAACGAAAGTCTCCCCGCCCCATCTCTATATATGGAGCCACTCGATGTAAGGAAGCTGGGTGGCGATCCTCAGAGACTTTTTTTGGAGGCTTACATGAAGATGCAACAGATTTTGGGCCGGCCGAAGAGAGCCGCCGCGGCGATGCTGCTGGCGCTCGGATTGGGCGGCCTCGCGGTGGCGGCTGCGGATCACCTGATGAACCCGCCGGCCACGTTCAAGTTCGCGAGCGCGGACGAGCCGGCCAGCCGCAACAGTTTCGCCCCGGTGGTGAAGAAGGTATTGCCCTCAGTCGTGACCATTACTTCGTCCCGTATGGTGAAGACCGGCTTTTCGGGAGGGGACGACGGAATCCCTCCGATGTTCCGCCAGTTCTTTGGCGATGATCAGGGCAACGGCGGCGGGCGGTTCCGCATGCCCCGGCAACAGAGGGAGCAGGGCCTGGGCTCGGGCGTCATCGTCAGCCCGAACGGCTACATTCTGACCAACAACCACGTGGTGGATCACGCCACCACCGTGACCGTGATCATGCCCGACCGGCACGAATACAAAGGCCGCGTGGTAGGTACCGATCCGAAGACCGACTTGGCCGTACTCAAGGTGGACGGCGGATCCATGGAACCGATCACCATCGGCGATTCCGATAAGGTGCAGGTGGGCGACTACGTGCTGGCCGTCGGCAATCCCTTCGGCGTCGGCAAGACGGTCACCATGGGCATCGTCAGCGCCACCGGCCGCGCCAACTTGGGCATCGAAGACTATGAAGACTTCATCCAGACCGATGCGTCGATCAACCCCGGCAACTCGGGCGGCGCGCTGGTGAATGACCGCGGCGAGCTGATCGGCATCAACACCGCCATTCTGGCCAATGGGTCGGAAGGGAACCAGGGAATCGGATTCGCGGTTCCCGTCAGCGTGGCGCGCAATGTGATGGACCAGATCATCAAGAACGGCAAGGTGACGCGCGCATACCTGGGCGTGATGGCTCAGGAAGTGACGCCCTCCATCGCCCAGGCCTTCCGCGAACCGGAAGTGCGCGGCGCGCTGATCGGCGACGTGACGCCCAACAGCCCGGCGCAGAAGGCGGGCCTGGAAAAGGGCGACATCATCCTGGACATCAACGGCAAGCCGGTAAACGGCAGCGCCGAGCTGCGCATGCACGTTTCGCTGATGGCTCCTGGAACCAGGGTGACGGTGAAGGTATTCCGCGACGGCGCGGAGAAAACCCTCCCGCTGACCCTGGCGGAAATGCCCACGGAAACTGCCAAGAACGAACAGCCGGAGAACAGCAGCGAAGATGCCCTGCAAGGGATCACGGTGGAGAACGTCACCGCCCGGACGGCCCGGCAGCTAGGATTGCCGGCCACCGCTACCGGAGTCGTGGTGACCAACGTGGACCAGGGCAGCAAAGCCGCCGATTCCGGTTTGAAGCGCGGCGACGTAATTCAGGAAGTGAACCACAAACCGGTGCGCAACACTTCGGATTTCGAATCCGCCATGCGCGGCGCGAAGGACAACACTCTCCTGCTGGTGAACCGGCAGGGCAACACGATGTATCTGGCTGTCTGACCGGATATCACCCATTCAGGAAAAGGCCGGCCCCGGCGCCCTCGTGCGGGACCGGCCTCATTTTTGCCTCAAGCCCGGGAGGGATAATGAGGTTGTTTCCCCCATTCGGACCTATGGCGACAGCGACTGAGAGCGCGGACACGGGCGCATGGAGGGACCCCACCCCGCCGTCCAGCAGGCTGCGCTGGTTGTTCCTCTCGGTTTCCGTCGTGCTGCTGGCGCTGCTGCTGGTGTCGGGGGTGCTGGCTGTCCGGTTTCTCTCGGAGATGCGCACTCAGGAACTGGCGGCTACCCGCGCGCTGGCGGAGCGCACGCGTGCGCTATCCGGGCTTTGGCTCTCCATACAAAGCTACGATCAGGCCGTGCAGCAATTCGTGGCGCAGACTGCCGCCGACCGGGACGCCGAGGCTCGCCGCCGCCTGGATGAACTGACGCTCGAAATCGACGCCGGCTTCGAGCGCTACCCCAGCGTCCGGGACTCCGAGGAAGACGCGCTGCTGAACGGCATGCGGCGAGTCTTCTCACAACAGCGGACTCTTTATATCACGATTCTGGCGGCGAGGCCCGCGGAACGCAGGCGCCAGGCGGAAAACATGCTTGCCGAGCACCTCGTGCCCGTCCAGAAGCAGATCCTGGACTGGAGCGGGAAACTCCAGGAGTGGAACGGAGAGCGGCTCCAGCACGCCGACCGCGCGCTGGTGACCCAGTTCGCGGATCTGCAGTGGAGCCTTTCGCGGGTGCTGGCCATCGGATTCGGAAGCGGCCTGGCGCTGGTGCTGGGCAGCATGGCGTACATCGTGCGGCTCGACCGGCAGACCCGCGTCCGCTACGTCGAGCTGGCGCGAAGCCGGCACGCGCTGCAGCAGCTTTCGGCGCGCCTGGTGGACGCGCAGGAGACCGAACGGCGCGCCATCTCGCGCGAGCTGCACGACGAAGTCGGCCAGACACTGGGAGCGCTGCTGGTGGATATCGGCCGGCTCTCGACCACGCTCTCCGGCGATCACCCCGAAGTGAAGGCGCAACTGGACAACCTGAAGTCGGTGGCCGAGCGAACTTTCCAATCCGTCAGAAATATCGCGCTGCTGCTCCGGCCTTCCATGCTGGACGACCTGGGATTGGCGGCGGCCCTGGAATGGCAGGGGAGGGAGGTGTCCCGGCGCAGCGAGATCGAGGTCTCGGTGGATTCGGAGAGCGTGCCCGAAGACCTGCCCGATGAGTACAAGATTTACATCTACCGGCTCGTCCAGGAAGCCCTGAACAACGCGGTGCGCCACTCCGGCGCCAGGAACGCGAAAGTCGTGGTGGAGCGGCTGGCGCAATCCATCGTGGTGCGGGTCAGCGATGACGGCCGCGGCTTCGATCCGGGGCGTTCGCGCGGGATGGGAATATTGGGAATGGAGGAACGGGTGAACCGGCTGGGCGGAACGTTTCGGGTGGAGTCTCAGCCGGGAAAGGGCGCGACGGTGACGGCGGAACTTCCCATACCCGCCGGGAGTAACGCGTGAGCCAGATCAGGGTCCTGCTGGCCGACGACCACACCCTGATTCGCGCGGGCCTGCGCATGGTGGTGGATGCCCAGCCCGACCTCACGGTTGTGGGAGAAGCCAGTGACGGGCGTGAGGCTGTGGCCCTGGCCGGGAAACTGAAACCCGACGTAGTGGTCATGGATATCGGCATGCCGAGCTTGAACGGCATCGAGGCGTCCCGCCAGATTCGCGCGGCGCTGCCGGATACGCAGGTGGTCATGCTGAGCATGCACTCCGACGAAGGGTACGTGCTGCGGGCCCTGAAAGCGGGCGCCAAGGCGTACCTGCTCAAGGATTCCGCGGAAGCCGACCTGGCGCGCGCCATCCGCGCCGCCACCGCCGGGAAGTCGTTCTTCAGTCCCGCGGTGGGCCAGGTGCTGCTGGAGGACTACATGCGCAGGCTGCAGCGCACGGGAGGCGAAGATTCCTACGAGCTGCTTTCGCCCCGGGAGCGCGAAATCCTGCAACTGGTGGCCGAGGGCAAATCGAGCAAGGAGATCGCCAATCTGCTCAACCTGAGTGTCTACACGGTGGAGACGCACCGCGCCAAGCTGATGCAGAAACTGAACCTGCGCAGCGTCCCGGAAGTGATCCTGTACGCCGTGCGGAAGGGCATCATCTCGTAGGTGTCGGCGTGGCGGATCGTGGTAGCTTGAACGCATGAAGAGCCGCGTGGTTGGCGCGACCGAATTCAAGGCAAAGTGCCTCGCTTTTCTGGATGAGATCGACCGCAAGGGCAGCACGATCACTGTTACCAAACGCGGCCGCCCGGTGGCCACGGTTGGGCCGGCCAAGAGGCGGCCGTGGAAGTCCCCCGAGGGCGCGTGGATTGGCAAGGTGCACATCCCGAAGGAGTTGCTACAGGAGGACGCAATGGCGGTGACCGCAATACATCCGGGGGAACACCTCGCCGAAGAACTGAAAGAACTCGCCATGAGCGCGGCCGAACTGGCTCGCAAACTGGATGTTCCGACCAATCGCATTACCGGCATTTTGAACGGGCAGCGCGCTATCACGGGGGACACGGCCTTGCGTCTGGCCCATTTCTTCGGCACGAGTCCGGAGTTCTGGCTGAACCTGCAAAGCCTCTACGAACTGCGCATTGCCCGGAAGAAAGTGGGGAGATCGATCCATGCGCTTCCCAGGTTGAAGCGCCCCGAGCGCGTTCCCGCGTGAGGGTCGGGAAAGGGGCGCCATTGGCCGGCCGGTTCGATTCGTAGCTGATACAATGCGACCAATCCCATGGCGACTCCCTCTCCGTTCTCCGTCAAAACCGCGGCGATGCTGTTCGCGGCGGCAGTGGCCGCGGTCTGCGCGGACCCGCCCAAAGGGCCGAACGCAGCCAGAATCCAGGCGATTCCCGCGCGCTTCCAGCAAATGGTGGACAACCACGAGCTGTCCGGCGCCGTCGTGCTGGTGGCCAACAAAGGCGAAGTGATCCTGAACAAAGCGGTGGGCTTCGCGGATCTCGCAACCCGGCGCCCCATGCGAACCGACACCATCTTCCAGATCATGTCGATGACCAAGCCCATCACGGCGGCTGCGTTGACGCTGCTCGTGGAGGAAGGCAAGGTGATCCTGTCAGAGCCCGTCTCGCGCTATCTCCCCGAGTTCGCCGATCAGATGGTCAACGATAACGGCGCCCAGCGCCGCCCGGCGAGGCCGCTGCTGGTGAAGCATCTGGTCACCCATTCGAGCGGCATGACGGATCCGCCGGTCGAATTCCGGCAGCAGATCCAGAACAGGATGGAGACGACGCTCGAGGAAGCGGTCAAGATCTATGCCAAGACCCCGGCCGCGTTCGATCCCGGCGCGCGATGGGCCTATAGCAACGCCGGGCTGGCCACCGCCGGGCGCATCATCGAGGTGGTCTCCGGAATGCCCTATGAAAAGTTCGTCGAGGAGCGCATTCTCAAACCGCTGGGCATGAAGGACACGTTCTATTTTCCGGACCGCGTGGACCAGGCCAAACGCGATCGAATCGCCATGTTGTACCGCGCGGGCGACGGAGGGCTGCAACCGGCGGGCGCCAACGTCCTGGGCGGAGATCCGAAACTCCTGCGCAAGGGCGCCAAATATCCGGCGCCCGAGTTCGGCTTGTACTCCACCGCGGCCGACATCGCCCAATTCCACCAGATGGTGGCCGACGGAGGCGTGTACAAAGGGGTCCGTGTGCTGTCCAAGTCCGGCGCCGAGTTGATGATCACCATGCTCACGGGCGATTTGGTCAGCCGATTCCCGGGCGTCGGCAACGGGATGGCTTTCGAAGTGGTCGACCGACTCGACAGCAATCTGGGGCTCAGCCTGCAATCGAAGGGCACGTTCGGCCATCAAGGCGCCTTCGGGACCTACGCCTTCGCGGACAGGAGCAAGAATCTCGTAGGCGTGCTCATGATTCAATTGCAGGGGCGCGGCGTGCTCCAGTCGGAATTCATTTTTTCGGCCATGGTCGAGGCCGCGGTAGACTGATACCGCGTCCGCACCGCATTACTCCAGGGCGCCCGGGTTCGCCACCGTAGACAGGTCGTCCAGCGGCTCTCCCAGGTACTTCCGGCGGATGAGGCGGCGCACGATCTTGCCGCTCTGCGTCTTGGGCAACTCGCGGGTCACGACCACCTCGCGCGGGCGAAAAGTCGGCCCCAATACCTCGACCACCGTGGCACACACCGCCGCGGGATCCACCGTAGCGCCGGGTTTCGGAACGGCAAACCCCACGATGGCTTCGCCCTTCAATTCGTCGGGAACCCCGATCACCGCGGCCTCCGCCACGCCGGGATGGCGCATCATGGCTTCTTCCACCTCGGCCGGCCCCACCTTGCGGCCCGCCACGTTCATGCTCTCGTCGGCGCGGCCGTGGAGGAACCAGAAGCCATCCGCATCCACGCTGGCCCAGTCGCCGTGATACCAGGTGCCGGGGAAGCGCGACCAATACGTTTCGATGTAGCGCGCCGGATCGTTCCAGATGCCGCGGGTCATGGAAGGCGACGGACGCGTGCAAACCAGGTAGCCCTTGCGGCCGCGAACCGGCGCGCCGTTTTCATCCACGACCTCAGTGGCCATTCCCGGCGCCGGCCCGCCGAGGGTGCAGGGCTTCAGGGGCTGGATCGGCAGCGGGAACAGAAAGCTCCCCACAATCTCGGTGCCGCCCGAGATGTTGATGATGGGGCATCGCCTGCGCCCGACGCGGTCGAAGAACCACATCCACGAGCCCTCATCCCAAGGCTCGCCGGTCGAGCCGAGCAGCCGCAGGGAGCGCATTTCGGGGAGTTCCTGTGCCGTCTTGCTCAGCAGCCGGATGGCCGTGGGAGAAACCCCGAAGGTGGTGATGCCGTGGCGCTCGATCATCTCCCAGAGCCGCATCGGCCCGGGGAAGTCGGGTGCGCCATCGTACAGGAAGATGGTCCCGCCGAAAAGATGATTCCCGAGAATGCTCCACGGCCCCATCATCCAGCCGATATCGGAAAGCCAGAAGAAGCGGTCTTCCGGCTGATGGTCGAAGCCAAGCCAGATCTCCTTGCCCATCTGTGCCAGGCATCCCGCGTGCGTGTGCACCGCGCCCTTGGGCTTTCCCGTGGTGCCCGAGGTGTAGAGGATGAACGCGCGCGCCTCGGAATCGAGCGATTCGGTTTGAAATTCGGCGGGCTGTCCCTGGAGGAAGTCCTGCCACGAGATTGCGGCGCCCGGCAGGGAGTCCGCCGGCCGCGAGCCGGGTTCTCGATAGGGCAGGACGATCGTGTGCTCCAGGCCCGCGGGCATCTTTTCGGCCAGCGGCAGCAGCTTGCCGCGCCGCTCGAGGCGGTCCGCGGTGAACAGCACGCGCGCGCCCGAATCTTCGAGCCGCGTGGCGATCGCCCCGGCGCCGAACCCGGCGAAGATCGGGACCACCGTGAGGCCCGCCTTGAAGCAGCCGTAGAGAATCGCGAGAATCTCGGGCGCCATCGGCATCGACAAGGCCACGCGATCTCCGGCGCCGAGGCCCAGGTGCCGCAGTCCGTTGGCCACGCGGTTGGCATCGCCGCGCAGTTCGCGGAAACCAACCTCGCGAGTCTCGCCGTTCTCCGCTTCCCACAGGCACGCCGTGCGGCCCGAATCGGCCCAGCGGTCGAGGCAGTTGTGCGCGATGTTGAGCCGCCCGGGCAGGAACCACCGCGCCCACTCCGGTCCGCGCGACAGGTCCACTACCTGCCGGTACGGCTCGAACCACTCGACGCGCATTTCGCGCATCAACTCATCCCAGAACCGCTCCGGCTCCTCGCGCGAGAAGCGCAGGAACGATCCGCCGTCCGAAAAGCCGAGACGCCGCAGGAACCGCCAGACGTTGGTGCGCTCGACAAAGTCGCGCGACGGCTCCCAGATCATGCAACAATTTTCGCACCGGGGCGGCGGATCGGGCGGTCGTGTATTCTAATAACGATACCGTGCTTTGGGGAACTACAGGCCTTTGCCGCGCAACACTGCGTCTGGCAACTTTGGGGGTATTGGTGTGCGCGGCTACTTTTATGGCCGATCCGCCGATCGTCCCGCTGGGCGTTTGCGAAGTGCTGCGCGACCTTCCCGCGGAAGACGGCAAGAGCATCGCCGTGCTCGGGCGCTACTCCTTCCGCGAAAACGGCCGCTGGATCGGCGAGCAGGTGTGCGATCCGCCCGTCGAGATCGCGCCCCAGCTCTGGTTGGTGGAGAGTTCCAGCGGTCCCATGCCCCCGCAGGACTACCAGATCGACGGGCAGGCTCTACGCAAGAAGCTCGCCGAGATCCAGCGCCACACCTCGTTGGGCAAGTTCCGCTTCGGGACTCCCGACTACGACCGCTGGGCGGTGGTCTTCGGCCAGATCAAGCCGCGCCAGGGGGAAGACGCCAAGAAAGCTCCCGCCAACCTGGTCTTTCGCGGCGACGGCGTGGTGATTTTCCTGGCGCCGCAGTAGGGCCGCGCCGCGCCGCGGTGATATTCTCAGGAGTGTTGACCCAAACTGACGAAAAGACCAAGACCCCGCTGCTCGCGCTGGGCAGGCTCTCGCTCGGAGTCGGAGATCGCTTCGCCCACCAGGCAAAAGCGCAGCTTCGGGCGTGCGTGATGGCGGCCGAGCGCGGAGTGGAGGTGATCCCGGTTTGGAACAAATCCAACCGCGAGCACGGCGTGGTGGGTTCGGAGCCTTCCAGCGTGAGAGCCGCCGCCGACGCTGCCGTCCGCGACCTGGGCTGGAAGCCGGCGCACTACGTGGATGCCGACCACATCAACCTGACCACCGTGGACCGCTTTCTCGATGCCTGCGATTTCTACACGCTGGACGTGGCGGCGGCCATTGGAAAGCCGGCTGCTTCCAGGGACCTCGAAGCATTCCTCGACCACCATCCGGAGTTGGCCGGCCGCCTGGCGATTGCCGGAATCGACCAGCCGTTTGCAACCACGCGGCAGTCGATCCGGGAAATCGCCGCGCGGTATCTTTTCGCCGTGCAGGAGGCCGGCCGCATCTACCGCCGCATCGCGGAACGAAAAGGCGCGGGGACCTTCATCACCGAAGTGTCGATGGACGAAACCGACGCGCCGCAGACGCCTCCGCAGTTGCTGGTCATCCTGGCGGCCATTGCGGACGAGCGCATTCCCATCCAGACCATCGCGCCGAAATTCACGGGCCGCTTCAACAAAGGCGTGGACTACGTTGGCGATCTGGCGCAGTTCGAAAAAGAGTTCAACGACGACCTGGCGGTGATCGCTCACGCCACCGGCCGGTATCCGCTTCCCGGAAATCTCAAGCTGAGCGTGCACTCGGGCAGCGACAAGTTTTCCATCTACGCGCCGATCCGCCGCGCGCTTCGCCGTTTCGACGCGGGCGTACACGTGAAGACGGCGGGCACCACGTGGCTCGAAGAGCTGATCGGGCTGTCGGAATCGGGCGGCGACGGGTTGGCGGTCGCCAAGGAAATCTACGCCAAGGCCTATGTGCATCGCGAGGCCCTTTGCGAGCCGTACGCCAGCGTGATCGATATCGACTTCGCCCGGCTGCCTTCGCCCGAGACGGTGCTTGGCTGGACGCCGGCCGAGTACACCTCGGCGCTGCGCCACGACCAGTCGAACCCGGGCTTCGATCCGAACCTGCGCCAGTTGCTGCACGTGGGTTACAAGGAGGCGGCGAAGATGGGGGACCGATACCTGAACATGCTGGACCGATGCGAAGAAGAGATTTCGCGCAACGTCACGGAGAACCTTTTCGCGCGGCACATCAAGCCGCTGTTTCTGGAGAAGTGAGATGCGTCTTTTATCGTGGCTGTGCCTGATCGCGCTGGCGGCGCGCGCCCAGGATACGCGCAAGGTCACGGAGCCGGTGATCCCGCCGAGCTGCGCGGTGCTGTCCGCCGCCCTCACCGCGGTAGACAACAACCGGACGGTGGCGGAGGCCGACGAGAATCGCCTGGACACCGGGCGCATCCAGAAGGCGCTGGACGCCTGCCCTGAAGGCCAGGCAGTGGAGCTGAAGGCGGAGGGCGCGCACAACGCCTTCCTTTCCGGACCGCTCGAGCTGCGGGAGGGAGTGGCGCTCAACGTCGCCGCCAAGACCATCCTGTTCGGCTCACGCGACGCGCGCGTCTACGATGTGCGCCCCGGCAGTTGCGGGATCGTGGATCAGAGCGGCCGCGGCTGCAAACCGCTGATCGGCGGCGCCGGAGTGGCGCACGCCGCCGTGGTGGGGGACGGAACGATCGATGGCCGGGGCTGGGCCAAGGTGATGGGCAAAGACGTCTCCTGGTGGGACCTGGCCGAACAGGCGCGCCGCGGCGGAAATCAGAATTGCCCGCGAATCCTGGTCCTCAATCGCTGCGACGACTTCACGCTGTATCGCGTCACGCTCAAGAACTCCGGCAATTTCCACGTGGCCTATAGCGGCGGCAACGGCTTCACGGTTTGGGGCGTGATCATCAATACGCCCAAGAACGCCCGCAACACCGACGGCATCGACCCCGGGTCGGCGACCAACGTCACCATCACCGAGTGCTACATCCAGACGGGCGACGACAACGTGGCGATCAAGGCGGGCGGCCATTGCTCGCACATGACCATCGCGCACAACCATTTCTACACCGGTCACGGAATGTCGATCGGCAGCGAGACCAACGGCGGCGCCGACGCCATTCGCGTGACGGACCTCTCGATCGACGGCGCGGACAACGGCATCCGCATCAAGTCGAATTCCGGCCGGGGCGGGCTGGTCGAGGACGTGGTGTACAGCGATGTGTGCATCCGCGATACCAGGTACCCCATTTACATGGACACGAACTACGCCAATTTCGGCCGCAACGGAACCAGGCTGCCGGTGTTCAGGGGAATCGTGCTGCGCGACGTCCGCGTCCAGAGTGGCGGCAGGATTACGCTCGAGGGCTACGACGAGAAGAACCGCCTGGGGATGACCTTCGACAACGTGTATTTCGATTCGCTGCCGGACACCAAGGTGACGGCCGCGCACGCGGACCTGGTTTTCGGCCCCGGCCCGGTGAATCTCGAGGTGACCGGCGAAGATGTGGCGGTGAAGGCCGCCCCGGGCTCGGGAACGCCGAACGCCTGCACCGGCAAGTTCGTTCCGCTGCCGGAACGGTAGGGGGGCTACTTCGCGATGTCGCACCGCTCGGCGCCGGCGACGCGCGCCAGGTCGTCCGGGGCCACCAGCATCTGGCAGCCGCGGATTCCGGCGCTGAGCGAGATGACGTCCCACAGGCCGGCGGTCTCGTCCAGGAACAAGGGATACGGCTTCTTCGTGCCGATCGGGGAAACGCCGCCGCGGATGTAGCCGGTGAGACCCAGCACCTCCTTGACGGCGACCAGTTCCACCTTCTTGTTGCCGCTGGCCGCGGCCAGCGCCTTCAGATCCAGTTCGGTATTGGCAGGGATCGCGGCCAGCAGGACGCCGGTGCGGTCGCCGCGCGCGACCAGGGTTTTGAAGACCTGCTCGGGCGGCATGCCGATGGCTTGGGCAACGCGAGGCGCGCTGAGGTCGGTTTCGTCGACCGTGTATTCGCGCAGTTCGTAGCGCACGCCCGCCTGGTCCAGCAGGCGTGCGGCGTTGGTCTTGATGCGGTCCCGGCTCACCAGCCGTGCCGCATCACCGCTTCGCGAGCCAGCGAGATGACCGTGGGGTGAGCCAGGGCGCGGAAGTCGGCGGTGCGCATGTGGATCACGTCGCGATGGGTTCCCGCGTTGAAGGCGATCATGTCTTCGACGGCCAGGCTGCTATCCAGGTAGACGGGAACCTTGTAGAGGTTGCCGAAGGGCGGCATGGCGCCCAGCTCGCAATCCGGGAAGAGTTGGCCGAGTTCCTCCTCGGTGGCGAGTCGCGCGTGGGTGAAACCCAGGGTGAGACGAACCTCCTGGAAATCCACCAGCTTGTTGGCGGGTACGACGATTAAGTGGTAGCCCTGGTCTCCAAAAATGAGCACGGACTTGGCGACCTCCCGATTGGGCAGGTGCTCCGCGGACGCGACCTCACGGGCCGTAAAAGCTAAGGGGTGATTGCTGTGCGTGTATTCGGCGTGGTTCTCGTCGAGGAATACGCGCAGTTTCTCTAAAACCGGCATACGAACCTCCGCTGATCGAATTGTACGCCCGCGCGATGCCGGGTGGGGGGTCCCTCTACTCCCGCGCGGTGCCGGGTCGTCCCGGGGGCCTGAGGGGGTCGCGGCCGGCAGGTGTTCTCCGCCCCCTTTAGTTAACGTTGTCAAAGTACTGGAGGTACCATAACCTGGGAACGTGGGCTCGCGTCTTCTTGCATTTCTGTCGCTGCCGGCCTGGCTGCTGGCGCAGAATCCGGCGGTTACGATCGCAGTGGACACCACTGCCAACCGTCACGCGATCAATCCGAACGTCTACGGGGTGGCGTATGCGACCACGGCGAATCTGCTCGACCTCAACGCGCCCCTGAACCGTTATGGAGGCAACAACACCAGCCGGTACAACTGGCAGGTGAACGGCGACAATCGCGGCAGCGACTGGTATTTCGAGAGCATCGGCGATTCCAGCTCGACGGCGGGGGAACGCGGCGACACATTCATCTCGAACAGCCGAAGCGGCGGCGCCCGGGCTCTGATCACCATCCCGATGGTGGGATACGTGGCCCGCCTGGGCGCCAGCCGCTCGAAGCTGGCCGGCTTTTCGATCGCCAAATACGGGGCCCAGTCGGGCAACGACTGGCAATGGTTTCCGGACGCGGGGAACGGCGTCGCCAAAGCAACCGGCGCATATATCACGGGCAACGACCCCAACGACGCCGATGTCGCGGCGAATTCCAGTTTCCAGGCGGCCTGGGTGCAGCACCTAGTGAGCACCTGGGGAACCGCGGCCAACAACGGCCTTCTCTATTACATCCTGGACAACGAGCCGAGCCTGTGGCACTCCACCCATCGCGACGTCCACCCCACAGGCGCCACCATGGACGAAATCAAGAGCAAGATGGCGGACTACGCCAGCCAGGTGAAGCTCATCGACCCGGGGGCCCTGGTGGCCGGCCCGGAAGAGTGGGGCTGGAGCGGCTACTTCTACAGCGGCTACGACCAGCAGTACGGAAGCCTTCACGGCTGGAGCAACCTTCCCGACCGCGCGGCCCACAGCGGCGCGGACTACCTGCCCTGGCTGCTCTCGCAACTCAAGCAGACGCAGGTGGCGGGCGGCCTGAAGCCGCTCGACGTTTTCAGCGTGCACTATTATCCGCAGGGCGGGGAGTTCGGCAATGACACGTCGGCCGCGATGCAGCTTCTGCGCAACCAGTCGACGAGATCGCTGTGGGATCCAAACTATGTCGACCAGTCCTGGATCAACGACAAAGTACAACTGATACCGCGCCTGCGTAACTGGGTGAACGCATATTACTACCCGGGAACGCCGATTGCCATCACCGAGTACAACTGGGGAGCCGAAGCGCACATCAACGGCGCCACCACACAGGCCGATATCTACGGCATCTTCGGCCGCGAGGGCCTGGACATGGCTACGCGATGGACCACCCCGGACCCTTCCACGCCGACTTACAAGGCGATGAAGTTATACCGCAACTATGACGGCAACCACTCGACCTTCGGAGATACCAGTGTCCTAGCCAGCGTGCCTGATCCGGATAACCTTGCGGCGTACGCGGCCGTGCGGTCTTCCGACGGCGCATTAACACTAATGGTGATCAGCAAGGTTTCGAGCGGGAATACGCCGGTAACTGTTTCGCTGGCGGGTTTCACGGGGAACGGAACGGCCCAGGCGTGGCAGCTTACTTCGTCCAATGCCATCGCGCGGCTGGCGGACCTCAATTACAGTGGATCGCTGGCCGCCACCGTGCCGCCCCAGAGCATCACCCTGTTCGTGATGCCGGCGGGAACGGCGAACATACCGCCTGTGGCCGCCCTGGCGGCCACGCCATCCTCCGGTATTGCGCCGCTGGCCGTGACCCTGGACGCATCGGCATCGCATGACCCGGATGGAAGGATCGTGACTTACACCTGGGCGTTTGGCGATGGCGGCACGGCTGCCGGCGCCGCGGCAATCACCAGTCACACTTACACCTCGCCCGGGACCTACACGGCAAAGGTAACAGTTACGGACAACAGCGGCGCCACCGCTTCGGCCACCACCGGCGTGACCGCGACCACCGATCCTGACGCCATTGCCGCGCCAAGCAACCTGACCGGCGACGGATTGCGAAGCGTCGCGTACCTGGCCTGGAAGGACAACTCCAACAACGAACAGGGATTCCACATCGAGCGGGCGCCCGCCGCGCCGGGTCCCTTCACGGTGGCAGGTACGGTGGGCGCCGGCATCACCTCGTGGTCCGAGAGGATCGCCCGGGGCACTTACTTCTACCGCGTTCAGGCATATAACCAGTCGACTGGCAGGGTTTCCGCTTATTCCAACGTCGTGACCGTGCGCGTAAAGTAGGGACGACTTATGAAGTCATTGCTTCTTATTCTTAGTGTGGCAGGGGGAGCGGCAGTGTTATCTGCCCAGCCTCCGACGCTGCCGATAGGCACTTGCACCGTGTTTCCAGCGAATAGTATCTGGAACACACCGGTAGATACGTTACCGGTGTCGGCTAACTCGGCGACATGGGTGAACACCATCGGCGCGACATCGCCGGCGCATGCCGATTTCGGATCGGGCACATGGGACGGCGGGCCCATCGGCATCCCGTTCGTGCTGGTGCCCGGGACTCAGACCAAATACCCGGCGACGTTCGACTACGCCGATGAAAGCGACAAGGGGCCGTACGCAATTCCGCTGAATGCGCCGATCGAGGGCGGCAGCGGCAGCACGGGCGACCGCCATGCCATAGCCGTGGACACCGACAACTGCATCCTCCATGAACTCTACGCCGCGTATCCCCAGGCGGCTTCGTGGACGGCCGGCTCGGGCGCCAACTTCGATCTGAAATCCAACGCTCTGCGTCCGGCCACCTGGACGTCGGCGGACGCGGCGGGCCTCCCCATCATGCCGGGCCTGGTGCGCTACGACGAAGTGGCCTCCGGCGAAATCCTGCACGCCCTGCGGTTCACCGTGCCCAACACGCTTCGCGCCTACGTGTGGCCGGCGCGGCATTACGCCTCGAGCCTCACCGATCCCAAGTATCCGCCCATGGGCCAGCGCTTCCGCCTGAAGGCGAGCTTCGACATCTCGACTTATCCCGCCGAAGTGCAGGTGATTCTGCGGGCGCTCAAGAAATACGGCATGATGATCGCCGACAACGGTTCCGCGTGGTTTCTCTCCGGCGAGCCGGATTCCCGGTGGAACAACGACGACCTGGGTACGTTCCGGAACATCACCGGGGCGGCGTTCGAGGCGGTAGACGTCTCTTCGCTCATGGTCGATCCGAATTCGGGACAGGCGGTGCAGCCGGGAGTCTCGGTGACGGTGACCCCCGGCGCGGCGACGCTGGTGACCGGCGCCAGCCAACAGTTCACCGCCACGGTGCAGAATTCCACCGGCCAATCGGTGGCGTGGTCCGTGAACGGCATGCTCGGAGGCAGCGCGGCCGTGGGCTACGTGAATGCCGCCGGGTTGTATACGGCGCCCTCGGCGGTGCCGTCACCGGCCACCGTTTCGGTTCAGGCTGCCTTGACTGGCACGCCATCGGCCACGGGTTCCGCCACGGTCACCATTACGGCGCCCGTGCCCGTCTCCGTGACGGTGTCGCCAAAGACCGGGGTTGTCCGGGTGGGACGGAGCGTCCAGTTCACCGTCACCGTCAAGGGCACGGCCGACACGCGCGTGACGTGGCAGGTGAACGGGACCACAGGCGGCAGCGCGACTGTGGGAACCATCACCACGGCGGGCGTTTACACGGCGCCGGTCACCGTGCCGTCCCCCGCCATCGTGACGGTTCGCGCGGTGAGTGTGGCGGATCCCACGAAATCGGCGTCGGCGAGCCTTACGATTACGCGCAAGTGACATCCCGCGGGGCCGCCGGCGGCGTACGATTTAATCATGAGGTGCGTGACGCTTCTGGCTCCTGTCCTTTTGCTCGTCCCATCGGCGCCCTCGGCCGCCGGGGACGCGCCGCTCGATCGCGCGACGCTGCGCGGATTGAAAGCGGTGAACGTAGTGCTCGACCAGCTCGATCCGGAAGTGGAGAAGCAGGGGCTTACCAGAACCGACCTGCAAGCGCGGCTGGAGGCGCGGTTGAAAGATGGCCAGATTCCACTCGACCCGTCCGCGCCAGATTTCGTCGGCCTTCGCGTCACATCGGTGCGGGCGGGCCGCGGGGCACTTGCCCTTCGGGGAGCATTTGCCCTTTGCATTACCCTCGCGGTCTACCAACCCGTCGCCCTGTCGCGGGACCAGCACGTCAGGACCGCCGCGGCTACCTGGGATGTCGAATCCGTGCTGATGGCCGACCCCAAGGCCATTCGTCAGGCGTCGATGGACACGGTGGATGAGCTTGCCGGCCGGCTGGCGAGCGCCTGGCGCGAGGTCAATCCGCGCTGACGCGACGGTTTTCGGCGTCTTTCCGCATCCTCCTAATACTTCTTGGCGGCCGCCTGGATGCCCGCCGCGGCCTTGCCCAAATCGTCGAGGTTCATGACGGGTTTGCAGGTGAGACGCGCGTTCATCGCGAGAAACCAGGGTTCGGCAATGGACGGCAGTTGGGACGAATCGGTCATGTCGAAGAAGAGGTAACCGGTGCGCTCGCCGTCGTCTTCGGCGAAATATGCGGCTTCGGGTTTGAGGTCGGCCAGAATCGACTGGATCGTGGAGCCGAGTGTGCCCGCGCGAGCTAACTCGTTGGCCTTCTCGGTGGACATGTTCACTTTCATCATCATGCGCATGGCGCCGATTATACCCCATCGGGCGCGGCCGGCCTTGAAGCGATATCCTGATCCATATGGGCAATGCGATTCGAACCTGTGTCCTGGCCGTCTGCGCCGCCGCGAGCCTGTTCGCCGCGGATCAGCCGGCGTGGAGCGAGAAGGCGGCCGCCGCTTACCTCGACGGACGGCTGACCTGGTGGATGACCTGGCCGCAGGCCGCGCGCGATCATGAAACGTTCTGCGTCTCCTGTCACACGGTGCTGCCCTACGCCATCGGCCGGCCCGCGCTTCGAGCCGCACTCGCGGAGCAGGCGCCCTCGCCGGTGGAACGGAAACTTCTGGACAACGTCACCAGGCGCGTCCGGATGTGGAAGGAGGTCGAGCCATTCTACCCCGACGCGGTGAGGGGCGTCCCCAAGACCGCGGAATCGCGCGGGACCGAGTCGATTCTCAACGCCGTGATCCTGGCCGGATACGACGTGCCCGGAGGCAGATTGAGTCCGGACGCCCGGCAGGCGCTGGATAACATGTGGGAGCAGCAGTTGAAGACCGGGGACGCCAGGGGCGCGTGGGCCTGGCTTCAGTTTCACAACGCCCCGTGGGAGGGCGACTCCCAGTATTTCGGAGCCGCGCTGGCGGCTATCGCGGTCGGCACCGCCCCCGGCGGCTATCGCTCCTCGCCCGCGATTCAAGACGATCTGAAGTTGCTCCGCGAATACCTGCTGCGGGAGCGCGGATCGCAAATCCTGATCGATCGCGTGATGCTGCTCTGGGCGTCGGCCAAACTGCCCGGGCTCCTGACGCGCGAGCAGCAGACGTCCATCATCGAGGAAGCGCTCGCGAAACAGCAGGCGGATGGAGGCTTCAGCCTGTCGTCGTTCGTCGGCGCGTGGAAGCGGCACGACAGCACGCCTCTGGAGACCAGGAGCGACGGCTATGCCACCGGCGTGGTTACCTTCGTGCTGCCCCAGGCGGGCGTGCCGCGCGACCGGCCCGAGTTGAAGCGTGGCCTCGCCTGGCTCGTGGCCAATCAGGAAAAGGCCGATGGCCGATGGCTGGCCTATTCGCTCAACAAGCAACGCGATCTGTCCACCGACGCCGGCCGTTTCATGAGTGACGCGGCCACGGCATACGCCGTCCTGGCGCTCCAAGGCACGAAGTAAGGGCCCGTCACAAAGCGCTCCCGGCGCTCGCGGGTTTCCCGGACATGAAGGCACGGATCCCCCAGGTGAGGAGCAGGGCGACCGCGAGGTAAACCGCCGAAGTGGCGCTGATGGCGGCGCTCATGCCCCAGCGATCCGCCGCCGCGGCAACCGCAATGGGGGCGGCGCTTCCCCCCAGCCATCCGATGGAGTTCATCACACCCACGGAAGTCGCGCGCCGCTCGGGCTTCACCACGTCGTAGAGCGACGCCCAGATGTTCGCGTCGTACAGGCCCTTGAAGTAACCGAAGCCCGACATGGCGAGCACCAGCACCACCGGGGAAAGCGTCCAACCGGTAAGGAACAGAAACGGGATGCCGCCCATCAACCCGAGCGCCTGCGTCATCATGCGCCCCCCCGCGCGGCGCTCGACCAACCGGTCGGCCAGGTAGCCCCCGGAGAGCACGCCGAGCACCGAGGCGATCTGGAGCCAGGCAGTCCCGTTGAGCCCCGCCATCGACAGCGTCATTCCGAACTTCCGATTCAGGAAGGAAGGCATCCACGTGAGGAAGACCATGGCCACGAAATTGGCGCCGAAGAAGACCGCGATCAGCACCGGCGCCATCCGGCTGGAGAAAACGCCCTCGATGGCGCTCTCGAGATATTCGGCCGGACCTCGAGCGGCGGGGGGCGCTGCCTCCTCCGCGCGGGTTCGCTCCGGCTCCCGGAGCAGAACCAGCAGAACCACGCCTAGCAGCATCCCCATCGAGCCGAAGGCGAAGAAACTCGACCGCCACCCGAACTGCTGGGCCATGAAGCCGGCCACCGTGCCCCCGGCGATGGTGCCGGCGTACACGCTGGATTGATGCATGCCCATGGCGCGCGAGCGCGTTTCCTTTCCATGGTAGTCGCTCAGCAGCGACATCGACGCCGGGTAGTAGAAGGTCTCGCCCAATCCTTCGAGCGCGCGGAATAGCACAAGTTGCGAATAGCTGCGGGACAGCGCCGTCGCGATGGTGATCGCCGACCAGAAGATCAGACCGCCGATAATGAGGTGCTTGCGGTTGGCGCGATCGCCGATCAGCCCCGCGAACGGAGCCCCGAACGCATACACCCACATGAACGAGGACGCCACGATTCCGAGCTGGACATCGCTCAGGTGCATCTCCGCTTTCAGCAGGGGGAAGACGGAGAAGATCGCCTGCCGGTCGGCATAGTTGAACAGGCAGACGAACCACAACATGGCCACGACCCACCACTTGTACCCGGATCTCATACCGAAGTGCCTATTATGGAGACTGCGGAAGCCCGCGGCAACCAGCGTCGCCGGCCCGCAGGACGCCGCCGCCGCATTTGACAATGCTCCCCCTGAGCCGTTACCCTAAAAATTCGTAAACGTAGAAGTGGAGACGTGTGTCAATGAGTACCGAGTTCCCCACCAAGAACGGCGTTACCCGTAAGTGGCATGTCATCGACGCGCAGGACGTGATCCTGGGCAAGCTGGCCACCAAGGCGGCTATGCTGCTGATGGGAAAGACCAAACCAACGTATACGCCGTTCCTGGACACAGGCGATCACGTGATCGTCATCAACGCGAGCAAAGTCCGGCTCACCGGCCGGAAAGAACAGAGCAAAGTGTATCGCCATTTCACCGGATACCCCGGCGGACTGGTGGAGACCAGCATCCAGCGGGTGCGCGAAACGCGGCCGGCCCGCATCGTGGAAGAAGCCATTCAAGGCATGCTTCCCAAAACCAAGCTGGGCAAACAGATGTACCGGAAACTGAAAGTCTACGCGGGTGACCGGCATCCGCACGCGGCCCAGAAACCGGCCGCGCTGGCCGTCAAATAGACAGAGCAGGAAGGTAGCGATTTTAGTGGCAGCGACGATCGTTCAATATTTGGGTACGGGACGCCGGAAGAGATCGGTGGCCCGCGTTTTCTTGCGGCCCGGCAAGGGCGAGATCGAAGTTAACGGCCGCGCGTTCGAGAATTACTTTCCCACGGAGAGTTCGCGCGCCCTGGTGCGGCAGCCGCTGGCGGCCACCGAGACCACGGATAAGTTCGATCTGTTGATCCTCGCCGATGGCGGCGGGGTTGCCGGCCAGGCGGGCGCGGCCCGTCTGGGCATTTCCCGGGCCCTGGTGGAATTCAATGCGGAACTGCGGTCCCGGCTGAAGAAGCTCGGCTTTTTGACCCGCGACCCGCGCGCGCACGAACGAAAGAAGTACGGACAGAAGGGCGCCCGCAAGCGGTTCCAGTTCTCCAAACGATAGGTTTTGGTGGCGCTTCCGCGGCGCAAATCTCGCTTTGGGCCGTGTCGCGGAGGCCGGTGTAGCGAGGGGACAGCCCCTCTCAATTTGATTAGGAGGAAGTTTGCCCGCAATATCGATGAAGGAATTGCTCGAAGCCGGCGTTCACTTCGGGCACCAGACCAAGCGCTGGAATCCCAAGATGAAGGAATATATCTTCGGCGAACGCAACGGCATTTACATTATCGACCTTCAGAAAACGCTCAAGATGTTCAAGGACGCCGCCCGGTTCGTGGGCGAGATGGCCGCGCAGGGCAAGAATGTGCTCTTCGTCGGCACCAAACGCCAAGCTCAGGAAGCCATCGCCGAGGAGGCCAAACGCTGCCAGATGTTCTACGTCAACCAGCGCTGGCTCGGCGGCCTGCTCACCAACATGGCCACGGTGCAGAAGTCCATCAAGCGTCTCAAAGAGCTGGAAGGCATGGCCACGGTCGAAGGCGGCTACGCCGGCCGGCCCAAGAAAGAGGTCATCCGGCTGGAGCGCGAGCGCAAGCACCTGGACCAGAACCTTGCCGGCATCAAGGACATGCCCGGCCTGCCCGACATCCTGTTCGTGATCGACTCCAACAAGGAAGCCATCGCCGTGAAGGAAGCGCGGCGCTTGGGAATTCCGGTCGTGGCCATCGTCGACACCAACTGCGACCCGGACGAAGTGGATTACGTGATCCCCGGCAACGATGACGCGCTCCGCGCCATTCGCCTCTTCGCCAGCAAGGTCGCCGACGCCGTCGTCGAAGGACGCGCTCTGGCCACCGAGCAGGACTTCACCGCCGACAAGATCGTCACCGACGAAACGCCGGCCGAGGAAGGCATGCTGGAATATACCGAGTACGTGGATCCCAAGTACGCCGAGAAGATCATGGCCGAAAGCCTGATGGAGGAGGAGCCGGCTTCGGTTTCGCAGCGTAAGGGGCCCGCTTCCGAAAAGGCCGAGACCGAACCCGAAGCGGTCGTGAAGGAAAGCGGACACTAGTGTGGAATCCGTGCTTGCGAGCCGCGCGCGTAAGCAAGCGGTGCGCGGGACACCACAAGCGGACCGGTATGACGTTGGGTTGTACAAGGAAATAAAAACAGACCTATGGCGGAAATCACCGCGGCACAAGTAAAAGAACTGCGCGAGCGCACCGGCGCGGGCATGATGGAATGCAAGCGCGCCCTCGTGGAAGCCAACGGCGATCCCGGCGAGGCCGAAGTCCTGTTGCGAAAATGGGGCCTCTCCTCGGCGGGCAAGAAGTCCGGCCGGGCCACGCGGCAGGGCCTCATCGGCAGCTACATCCACGCGGGCGGCCAGCTCGGCGTACTGGTCGAGATCAACTGCGAATCGGATTTCGTGGCGCGCACCGGCGAGTTCAAGGAGTTGGTCCACGACATCGCCATGCATATCGCCGCCGCCGATCCCAAGTACCTCCGGCGCGAAGACGTGCCGGACGATGTTCTGAACAAGGAGAAGGAGATCGCGCGCGACCGGGCCGTCATGGAAGGCAAGCCCGAAAAGATTCTCGACCGCATCGTGGAAGGCCGCGTATCCAAGTTCTACGAAGAGGTCTGCCTTCTCGACCAGCCCTTCGTGAAAGAGGCCACCTTGACCATCGATCAGCTGGTCAAGACCAAGATCGCCAAGCTCAAAGAGAATATCGGCATCGCCCGATTTACCCGCTTCAAGGTCGGCGACGTCGCCGCGGCCGAGTCGGCCGGCGACGCGGCCGCACAGTAATGCTGCCCCAAGCGCCGCAGGCTCTCCCCCGCCGCGTCGAGGCTCGGTGCCATGCCGCTCTATAAACGCATCCTGCTGAAGCTGAGCGGGGAAGTCCTGGCTGGCGGGGCGCCGTTCGGCATCAGCGCCGACAGAACCAAGAGCCTGGCTTGCGAGGTCGCCGACGTGGCCGCCGCCGGCGTACAGATCGGTATCGTGGTGGGCGGCGGCAACATCTTTCGCGGCGTCGCCGCCGCGGCCCAGAACATGGATCGCGTGACGGCCGACCACATGGGCATGCTCGCCACCGTCATCAACTCGCTGGCTCTTTCCGACGCGCTGGAGCAGATCGGCATTCCCACCCGCGTCATGAGCGCCATCGAAATGCACCAGGTGGCCGAGCCCTACATCCGCCGCCGCGCCATCCGCCACCTCGAGAAAGGCCGGATCGCGATTTTCGCCGCCGGCACTTCCAACCCCTACTTCTCCACCGATACTGCCGCCACCCTGCGCGCCCTCGAAATCAAAGCCGAAGTGATCGCCAAGGCCACCCGCGTGGACGGCGTCTACAACCGCGATCCGCTCAAGTTTCCGGACGCCGTCAAATACCCGGAAATCAGTTACACCGAGGTCCTTCAGCAGGGGCTGGGCGTGATGGACGCCACTTCCATCGCCATGTGCCGGGACAACAAGCTGCCCGTCATTGTTTTCAATCTGAACACTTCTGGCAATATAATGCGAATGTCGATGGGAGAACCCGTCGGGACCATGATTCGTTAACCGTTCGGCGCGCCGCGCGCCGGCAGCCGGTTTTTTCGGAGAAACTGCGACATGAAACCAGAACAGCAAGCAGCACCCAGCGGTCCAACGTTCAACTCGATCAAAGACGTGGACGCCAGCCTGAGAGCCCGCATGGAAAAGGCCGTGTCGGATTTGCAGCACGAAATGGCCGCGATCCGCACCGGGCGCGCCTCGCTGGGCATTCTCGAACACATCCGCGTGGATTATTATGGCACTCCCACCCCGCTCAACCAGGTCGCCAACCTCCACGTTCCGGAGCCCTCCCTGATCACCATCCAGCCGTGGGACGTTTCCCACATCGGGCCCATCGAAAGATCCATCCGCACGTCCGACCTGGGGCTGAACCCGGCCAACGACGGCAAGATCATCCGGCTGCCCATTCCGCCCCTCACCGAGGAGCGCCGCAAGGAGCTGGTGAAGAAGCTGCATGCCGCCGCGGAGCACCACCGCGTGGCAGTCCGCAACATCCGGCGGGACGGCAATGAAGCGTCCAAGAAGCTGCTGAAGGACAAGAAGATCACCGAGGACGAGGACAAGCGCGCCCACGACGAGATTCAGAAACTCACCGACACGTACATGCTGAAGATCGATCAGGCGGCCAAGACCAAGGAGAAGGAGATCCTGGAGATCCGCTAGCGCGGGTTCCCCTACAACCGGATTCCCAACTCCCGAAATCAGGCCTACAATACTGGCAGGAGGCTAGCTGCTATGTTGCCGGTTCTGGTTTATGTGGCCGCGGTTGCCCTTCCCGCTTACGCTCTGTATCGTTTCCATTCCCAAGCCTGGTATTGGCATGTTCTGGCCATCGCGGCGGCCCTGGTGATCGGGCTCATCCCGATTCCGCCGGAGTTCCAGAGACGGGGGTTCGACCTGTTGTTCGGATTCGGCCTCGTCGTGTTGCTCTTTTGGGGCATCGGCGGATTCATCGTGCCCCAAGGCGGCCATCGCGAGAAGCACGCTTAGGCCCGCAGATTCCGCCCCGCGCTCCCGTTAGCGAGCCGCGACCGTACTCGCGCCTTTGGCGAGCAAGGGAGCGGTGCCTTCTCCCGGCCGTCTCCGCTCACCGCGGCGCTACAATGCGGTTTCATGCGCCAACGCTCCGCCATCCGGAACGTCTTCGAATACGTGCTGGCGCTCGCCGCGCTGAAGTCGCTCCAATGGGCGCCGCTCCCGGTAGCCCGCCGTCTTGCCCGCGGCTATGCCGGTCTGCTCGATCTGGCGATTCCCCGCCTGCGCCGCGTCGCGATGCGCAATCTCTCCATGGCCTTGCCGGAGCTAGGCGGCGCCAGGCACTCCGAAATTGTGGACGGAGTCTTCCGCTCCATCGCCCGGCTTCTGGTCTCGTTCGCCAGGTTCCCCTCCATCCGCCAGGACACCCTGTCGCGTTGGATCCGCCTGGAAGGCGGCGAGCACTTCCAGGACGCGCTTCGCCACGGCCGCGGGGTTCTCTTCGCCACCGCGCACCTGGGAAATTGGGAGCTGAGCGCCTATGCCCATGCGCTGCTCGCCGGACCCATGAACGTGGTCGTGCGCCCGCTGGACAACCCGTTCATCGACCGCCTCGTGGAGTACCGCCGCACGCTCTCCGGCAATCGGCCGATCTATAAGAAGGATTTCGCGCGGGCTATTCTCAAGGCGCTGTCGGTCAACGACGCGGTCGGCATCCTCATCGACCAGAACGCCTCGCCCGATACCGGCGTGTTCGTCGATTTCTTCGGACTCCGCGCCTGCGCCGGCAGTGGGTTCGCCAAGATCGCGGCGCGCAGCGGCGCGGCGGTCATTCCCGGCTTCGCGCTCTGGTCCCCCGGGGAGAATCGATACGTTCTGCGCTTCTACCCGCCAGTCGCCATGTCGGGCGATGCCTGGAGCGACACCCAGGCGCTACAGAGCAAACTGGAGGAAATCATCCGCGCGCATCCCGACCAGTGGTTGTGGATCCATCGCCGGTGGAAGACCCGCCCGCCGGGAGACCCTCCCCTGTATGAAAGCGCACCGGCGCCCGTCAAGGCGCCGTGATGCGGTGTAGTATTCTGAAGCCGGCGCCATGGCTCCACTGAAAAGCTCGCCTCTGAACGCCACTGTTTTCGCGGTGGGAATCACCTCCGTGACCACCCTCTTCGCCATGCTGTTCCGCCCCTACCTGGAGCCCAATCTCGGTTTTCTCTTCCTGGCCGCCGTATGGGTATGCGCGTGGTTCCAGGGCCGCGCGGGCGGCCTGATGGCCACCGTGGCTGCGGCTCTGTCCATCCTCTTTTTTTTCCCGCGCCCCGATATCGCCGCCGCCTCCTCCCCACCCGGGAGCATGCCCGTCCGCCTGGCCGCCTTCGTGTTCCTGTCGTTGCTGCTCACCTGGATGACCGCCTCCTGGCGCGAACGCGGCCGCCTGTTCTCGTCCACGCTTTCCAGCATCACCGATGCCGTCCTAGCCACCGACCGCGAAGGACGCATCACCTTCCTCAATCCCGTGGCCGAATCCCTGACCGGCTGGCCGCGCAACGATGCTCGCGGCAGGCCCGCCGGCGATATCCTGCACATCATCGACGAACGGACCCGCGACCCCGTCGAGAATCCTTTGGCCCGCGTGCTGCGCGACCGCGTGATGCTGGCCAGCGGCGATCACAACGCGCTGGTCTCGCGCAGCGGCGCCGAAGTGCCCATCGAGCACAGCGCCTCGCCCGTGCGCGACGACGCCGGCGAAGTATCCGGCGCGGTCCTGGTCTTCCGCGACATCGGCAAGCGCCGCCAGTTGGAGGAGCAGGTCACCCACGCGCAGAAAATGGATGCCGTGGGCCGCCTGGCGGGCGGCGTGGCGGGCGATTTCAACAACGTGCTCACCGTCATCAGCGGTTACGCCGAGCTGCTCCGCGCCGAGGTCCCCGCCGCCGGCCCGCTCCGCCGCTTCGTCGATGAGATCATCTACGCCGGCGAGCGCGCGGCCGCTCTCACGCGCCACTTGCTGGCGTTTAGCCGCGGCTCCACGGCCCAGCCGCGCGTGCTGGAGCTGAACAGCGTGGTCACCGGGATGGATCCCATCCTGCGCCGCCTGCTCGGGCAGAACATCGAGCTCATCATGCTGCCCGCGTCGGGCCTCGGCCGCGTGAAGGCCGACCCTGCCCAGATCGAGCAGGTCATCGTGAACCTTGCGGCCAACTCGCGCGACGCCATGCCCGAAGGCGGCAAGCTGGTGATCGAAACTTCCAATGTCGAGCTGGACGAGGGGCCGGCCAGCGAGAATCTCGGGGTGAAGCCGGGCTCCTACGTGATGCTCGCCGTCAGCGATACGGGCGTGGGCATGGACTCCGAAACGCGCTCCCGCCTGTTCGAGCCGTTCTTCACCACCAAGGCGCCGGGCAAAGGCGCCGGGCTCGGCTTGGCCACGGTGTACGGTGTCGTCAAGCAAAGCGAAGGCCAAGTGACCGTGTATAGCCAGCCCGGCTGCGGCACCATTTTCGAGATCTACCTTCCGCGCGTGACCGAGACCGCCGCCGAACCGGTCGCCAAAGCGTCCGCCAAAGGCTCCGAATCCATCCTCCTGGTGGACGACGAGGAAGGCGTGCGGACCCTGGTAAGCTCCATCCTCCGGTCCAACGGCTACGACGTATTCGAGGCCGGCAACGGCCTGGCGGCGCTCGCCGTATACGACAAGAACGCCCACAAGATCGACCTGGTGCTGACCGATATCGTGATGCCGCAGATGACCGGCATCGAGCTGGCGCAGCAGCTCGCCGGGCGCTCGCCGGACCTGCGGATTCTCTACATGTCCGGCTACCGCGACAACCCCTTGGTCAGCGCGGCGGGCGGCACGCCGCGCGCTTACCTGCAAAAGCCGTTCACGCCGGACGTGCTGCTGGTCAAGGTGCGGGAAGTGCTCGATGCCGAAGCGTAGCCGCCTCTGTACCGACCCGCGGCCGCACTCGCGCTTGGGCGAGCAAGGGAGCGGTACCGGCAGGATAACCCCAGCGCGCTGGATTGTCGATGCCGTTAGCCATCCCGTCCGCGCGCGATGGGGTTGTGTCTGCAGACAGTGGCTGCCATCAGAAGGACGGCAGCCACGCGGATTCCGATCGCTTCTTAGAAGTCGATGCGGGCCCCCAGTTGTATGGTTCTGTTGCCGATGGGGGCGCCGGTGATATATCCGAAATTCGGGCTGGTGAAGCTGGTGACAGGATTGGACATGGTCTTCCGATTGAGTGCGTTCAAAAAGTCCGCGCGTACGGTGGTGACGTACTTCTCTTTGAGGCGGAAAAATTTCCGGAGACCACAGTCTTCGTTGATTGTGCCCCACCCGCGAAACTGCGTGAAGTAGTTATGCGCAGTGCCCAAAGTGTAGGGCGCCGGCATACTGACCAGCGCTGTGTTGAAGTACCTGTTGGCGGCCGGATTCGACAGCCGGTCGGCATAGTCGAACGACCCCCTGTCGGGCGTGAACTGTATCTGGCCCGGAGCGACGTTCATCAGCGGCGTGCCGCCGTTCCAACCAGCGATGCCGCCGGCTCCGCTGAAGCCCAGCGGCATTCCGCTCAAGTAGTTGGCGATTTCGGAAACCTCCCAGCCGCCCACGACCCAGTCCAGGGCCTTGGGCATGGTGCTTCCAAACGCCCGGCCGCGACCCAGCGGCACGTTGTATTGCCAGAACATCTTGAACGCGTTCGGCACATCGAAGCTCGCTATCCCTTTGTCGAGGGCCCGGTTGTAATAGTCCACCCCCGCGCCGTTGGTATTGTTCATGGCTTTCGACCAGACATAGCTGGCGTAGGCATACAGACCTTGGTAGAACTGGCGGCTGACAACCACGTTGAGCGAATTGTAAGTCGACATCCCGTCGAATGGGCTAGTGATCCCAACGGTGGAATTGGCCCGCAGTTGGGGCCACTGGCGCAGGGCGCTGTCCACCGTGCCCACGAACCCCGGGTACGGATACGGCACGCCGTACCTTGCCGCGTCAGAGGCATTGTTGATGGTGCTCCCCAGGACCGGCCCGTACTGTTGGACGACTGAAAAGGGAGTTTGATTCGGGCGCTCCGTGCCGCCTCGCAACTTGGTAGCCTTGTTGGCGATATAACCGATGTCGAGCAGGGTTCTCCCGGGCAACTGTCTCTGGATGTTAAGGTTCCACTGCTGGACGTAGGGCGAGGTCCCGTAACGCGGGTCCACCATGGTAGCCGAGCCGGCCGAATCGGCGTAGGAGAGATTCTGCACGGGCGGCACCCAGAGGTTTTGCGGGATCCCGCCATCCCAGTTGAAGGCGCCCGTCCAGGGGGTGGTCGCGTTCGCGGCCAGGTTAAAGCTGCCGGCTCCCACGATGTTCGGCCCGAGATTGCCGTCGTCGCCTACGTACATAATGGTATAAGCGCTCCGGACAGTGAGGTCCTTCAAGGGCTGCCAGGCGAAACCGACGCGCGGACCGAAGTTACGAAAATGCCGCGAGCCGAAAACGCGGCTGCCGGTGCAGATGGAGCAGTTTCCGGCGAGATCGTAAGCTCCGGGAAGATTTACCAGGGGGTCATTCTTAGTGGGATTCCAACTGTCCTGGCGATCGTGCGACTCGAAGCTCTGCGGATTGTAGTCCCAGCGCAAGCCCAAATTCAGAGTCAGATTCGACCTGACTTTGAAGTCGTCCTGGAAGAACAGGGCGTGGTAGATGTAATGCGGCGTTGTGGGAGCAGGGATACCGAACGTTCCGTTGTTCACGATACCCAGCAGGAACGAAGCGAACGAGTATCCGGTATAGGCGTTCGCAACAGAGTTGTTCGGGAGCGAGGTCGCCGTGTTGCTAAACGTCAAGGACAGGCCGCTATTGTTGGCCGCGTATTCGATAGTCGAGAAATGGTTCTGGTTCTCGTAACCCACCTTAAAAAAGTGACGGCCTTTGGAGAAGCTGATGGTGTCCTGATAGCCCCAGAGGTAGTTGGAGCTGACATATGCGAAAAAGGGCTGCGGATAGGACAGCGGGTAGACCGGTCCGCCGCCCCAATTCAGGTTCGGATAGTCGTTGAGAGTCGCGTTCTTGATTCCGTATACCGCGGCGCCATTCACGCCGGTGTTCGTATCGCCCGGCGGATTGACGTTCATGTTGTACATGAAACCGATGTGGTTGAACACGTGCGGAGTGATGATCCAGTCCTCCGCCATCCGCCAGCGCCAGGTGTGCATGTCCTGGTAGAAGTCCTGCGCCCACGGTCCCCCCGTGCCGCTAGGATCGTTATAGTTCCACAAGCCCCCGCTGCGGGGCTCCTGCACGGGACGCCGGTTTTCGTCGAAGCCGAACGAAACCTTGTGCTTGTCGGAGATGGTCTGGTCTATCTTCAAGTCAAACTGATACTGGGAGAAATCCGAAATCTGAGCGACTCCCGAGAGCAGGGTCGCAGGCCAGTTCGCATTTTGCGTGAGCGGATAAAGCCCGGTTGCCGGGTTTCTGTACGTTGGCGGATAGATCGAAGAGCCGAACTTGGCGACGTTCTGCGAAACCGTGCTGAAGCGGGAAGCCGGAATAATGTTCCCCGGGAACCCGTCGGCGACCCACGAGCCGTTGGGAGCCAGCCGCAGCGTAGCCGGATCGTAGACCGTGCCCTCGATAATGGCGTTCCCTAGAGCATCGGTGCCCACGTTCTTGTAGCCGCTATCGCTTTGCAGCCGGCTGAAATTGCCCTGCCAAAACTCCTGCAGGGGATAGGCCGTGTTTGGAGACCCTACACTGAACAGGTGCTGCTTGTATCTCTCGTAGGTGCCATAGAAGAACGTCCGGTTCTTTCCGTTGTACACTTTGGGGATGTAAACCGGCCCGCCGAAATTGAAGGAGTAGTTATACTTGTCGTCGGGATCGCGGGGCCGGCCGAAGAAATTATTGATGAATGTGTTGGCATCCAGGTTCTTACTCTTGAAAGCGCCGTAGGCGCCACCGTGGATCTGATTCGCGCCGGACTTGAAGGCGTAGCTCAGGACACCTTGGGCGACGCGCCCGTATTCCGCCGAGTAACCGGCGCTTACTACCTGAAATTCACCCACCGCCTCGACCGAGGGCGAGGATTCCGTAATGATACCGCCGCTCTGCGAGCCTCCCGGGCTGCCGTCGAACAGCGTCAACTTTGTGGAGGAAGAGTTCATGCCGTTGATATAACTGGTCTGCGGGGTTCCATACATTCCGGGGAGCACACTGTAGACCCAGCCTTCGATCGTCCGGGCGCGGTCGTTGTCGGTGAACGTGTGAGGCTGGTTGCGGACCTCCGCGTTGCCCTCGGTGCTCGCCACCCTGGCGGATTCCGTCTCGACCATGGACAGCGGCGCGGACACCTGGATCGACTCGGTCTGCGAGCCGATCTCCAGGGTGACATCCACCCGCAGAATTTGGGCCTCGCTCAACGGCACGCCGGTGCGGTCGAACTTTTTGAAGCCCGCCGCCTGGAATTCCATCCTGTAGGCCCCTATCGGCAGGTTGGGCACGGTGTAGTCGCCCGCATCCGTAGTCGCGGACTTGTACACCGCGCCGCTTTCCGTATGGGTGACCGTTATTTGAACGTTCGACACCGCGGCTCCCGTTGAGTCGGTCACGATTCCCGTGAGGGCGCCGCGATCGCGTTGGGCCAGGCACGTCGCTGCGAGCATGACGATCAGCAAACATACGATGACACTCTTGTACATCCCAAGCCTCCTATGGCTGCGGTCGAGTAGGCCTGAAATTACAAACGAATCCCCGGCCGATTCAACGGTTTTGCTATTTAGACGATAGCCTCTAAAGACCACTTTATATTAAGTGGAACCGATTTGGTTAACCGTAATGCTGATTACGGGCATCGGCCGGATCGATTCCGGCGCCTCGAGCCGTCCGTTCCTGGCGCTATTCGCGCCGTGAATACCTCTCAGCGGCTCTTTCAATTTGACTTCAGGACCGAAATATGTGAATCTCAGCGCTACGGGCAGCCACGGGCTGGGCGAAGGCGCGCTCGCATGAAGGAGGTTCTTGTGCCACCACCAAAACAAGCGCTGGGACGTCGAAGGTTTCTGAAAAAGGCCATCACCGCCGCCGCGGTCGCCGGGTTCCCGGCCATCATTCCAGGGTCGGCCCTGGGTCTGAACGACGCCACTCCGCCGAGCGATCGCATACACATGGGATCCATCGGAGTGGGCAACATGGGCGGGGGCCACCTCCGCAACCTGCTCCAATACGACGAAGTCCACGTGGTCGGCATCTGCGATCTCAAGGAAGAGCGGCGTCAATGGGCCAAGTCGGCGGTCGACACGAGGTACGGGGATAAGTCCTGCTTGGCCCATCAGGACTTTCGCGAGCTGCTGGCGCGTAAAGACATCGATGCCGTAACGATCGCCACCGGGGAACGCTGGCACCCCCTCATCGACATCGAGGCGGCCCGCCGCGGCAAGCACATGTATTCCGAGAAGCCGTTCGCCTTGAGTATTGCCGAAGCCCGCGCGTCGCGCGACGCCGTGCTTCGCTCCGGCGTGGTTTACCAGTTTGGCACCCAGCAGCGTTCCAGCAACTACTATCGCTTCACCAAAGAACTGGTGATGAACGGCCGCATCGGCGACCTCCAGAAGATACTCATCTGCTCCAACGGCGGTTACGGTTATGCCAAGGGCCGTATCGAGGAACAGGTTAAAGATGTGCCGCCGGGCATTGACTACGACATGTGGCTGGGCCCATCCCCGTATCACGCCTACAGCGACCGGCGCGTCACCAATATCTGGATGTCGATCACCGATTACGGTCTGGGGCACATGGGCGGCCTATGGGGCATACACGACCTCGATATCTCGCAGTGGATCAACGAGGCCGACAACACCACCCCCATCAGCGCCGAGGGCACGGGCATATTCCATACCGACATCCGGGACACGGCCTTTATCTACGACATTGAGTACAAGTACGCCAACGGCGTCATCTGCGAGTACATGGACATGTCGACGGCGAAACAGAAGTACGAGCAGTTCCGCCAGGGCGCCATGGCCGCATGCATCGTGGGAAGCAAGGGTTGGATCTACGTGGCGCGTGAAGGGATGTGGACCAATCCTCCGGAATTGATGCGTTCCTTCATCGGACCTGACGAGCGCCACGTCATCTTGAGCAACGACCACAAGCAGAATTTCTTCAACGCGATCCGCACCGGCGACCGCACGATCTGCACCGTGGAGAACGCGGCTCACGACGAAATGATGTGCCAGATGGGCGATATCGCCATGCGGCTGAAGCGCAAAGTGCGGTTCGATCCCGTCAAGGAAGCGTTCATCGACGACCCCGAGGCCAATCGGAGGGCTTTCCGTTCGATGCGCAGCCCGTGGCGCATCGATGTTCCGGAGGCGTCCGCATGAAGACGCGCCTTCGCTTGCTCGCCGCCTGTCTCGCTGCGGGCGCCCTGGCGCAGGCGCAGGCCCAGACATTTCCGCAACCGCGCGGCCCGCGGGAGCCCAATGCCGAGGAGCGCGAGCGGCTCGAGAAAATCGTCCCCGCCACAGCCCCGGCGAAGCCCGCCAAAGCTCGAAGAATGCTGGTGCTGGACATCAACATCGGGCACGGGCAGCATCCCTCCATCCCGTTCGCCAAGCTGGCCCTGCAATTGATGGCGAGTCACACCAAGGCCTTCGAGCCGGTCTTCGACGACAACCCCGAGATGCTGAAAGCCGCCAACCTGAAGCAGTTCGATGCGATTTTTCTGAACAGCACGATCGGACCGATTTTCGATACGCCCGAGCTGAAGGAGAGTTTTGTCAACTTCATCCGCAACGGCGGGGGCCTTGCCGGCTACCATGCAGCTACGTTTACCAACGCCGATTGGATGGATTTCAGCTTGATCATCGGCGCCAGGAACGGCTACCATCGGGAACCGACCGAGAAGGTCACGATCAAGGTTGACGACCCGCGCAGCCCGCTCACCAGGCCCTTCCTCGGCAAAACGGTGCAGTTTACCGACGAGTTCTTCCGCTTCTTCGACGAACCCTACACGCCCTCCCGTTTGCACATCCTCACCAGCATCGATCTCGCCAGGACCGACATGAATCAGGGCCAGTGCGGCGGGAGATCGACGAAGCCGTTTCCGCCCTCGGTGCGGTGCACCAAGGACGACAATATCTACCCGATCAGCTGGGTGCGCAGCGAGGGCAAGGGACGGATCTTCTATACCACCATGGGCCACGGGTACGAGAACTTCTTCGATCCCCTTTTTCTCGAGCATCTGCTCGCCGGGATTCAGTTCGCCCTCGGCGATCTGGATACCGACACTACCCCCGGCAACGTGAAGCCGCAGTGAGGTGATCCCATGACGATGAAGCACGCAATCCTGCTCTCGAGTGTCTTGGCCGTTTCCATTCCGCTCGCGGCGCAGCCCTACGTCGATATTCCGAAACCGGGCAAGACCATGGCCGAAATGGAGCCGGTTCTGGCGCAGATCGCCGCCTGGGAATACAGCCAGAGTCACGAGCCGCTGTTCCGGTTCGACGAGTTCGTCCAGGGCACGCTGGCTTCACCCGCCGAGTTGCGGCGGATCGAGAGCCGTCTCCTCCAGACCCTTCCGGCGGCCACGCTCGCCGGCAAGCAATACATTTGCCGCCAATTGGGCCTCATCGGCACCGATGCCGCCGTCCCCGCCCTCGCGAGCCTGCTCGCCGCGCAGCAGACCAACGACATGGCCCGCAACGCGCTGGAGCGCATCCCCGGCGACGCGTCCGCGAAAGCTCTGCGGGAAGCGGTGGCGGCCGCGTCGGGAAAGGCGAAAGTCGGGGTGATCAATTCCCTCGGCCAGCGCCGCGACGTAAGTTCCGTCTCGATCCTCAAGCCTTTGCTCGCGTCTCCCGATGAGCCCGTCTTCGAAGCGGCTGCCTCCGCGCTCGCCGCCATTGGCGACCGGACGGCCCTGGCTGCTCTTTCCTCGGCCAGGAGCGGAGCCACCGGAGCGCGCCGCGGTCGTGTGACCGACGCGTATCTTCACTGCGCCGGGAAAGTGGCTGCCGCGGGAGACACCGCGGATGCGCTGAAGGTTTACCGGGAATTGAACGCCGCGTCCGAACCGGAGACGCTTCGGGTGGCGGCCCTCGGCGGCCTGGCCGCCTTATCCGGGAAACAGGCCGCGCCGGAAGTGCAGAAAGAGCTGGCCTCCTCCAGCCCCGTGATGCAGGCAGCCGCCATTCGACTCCTGAATGGAGTTTCGGGACCGGAAGTCACCGGCCTGCTGATGCAGGCCTACGCAAAAGGCACGCCCGATGCGCAGACGCGCATCGTCACCGCGCTGGGGAACCGCGGCGACGCGGCCGCGCGATCGCTGATTACCGGCGCCGTGAAAAGCAGCGAGGCAGGCGTCCGCAAAGCCGCGCTGGTGGCGCTTTCGCGAATCGGCGACGGATCGAGCGTCATGGTCCTCGCGCAAGCTGCCGCTGGCCCCACCGGCGTCGAGCAAACCGCTGCCAGGGACAGCCTCAACGTCATTCGCGGCGCCGGTGCCGACAAGGCCATCGTGGACGGCATCGCTTCCGCCGCCGAGGGACCCAAGCTCGAACTCATACGGACGGCCGGCGTGCGCAACCAGGTTTCCGCGGCGGGCGCGCTTCTCAACGCCGCGAAGGATTCCAACCCCGCGGTCCGCCGCGAGGCGCTTCACGCCCTGCGCACCGCCGCCGGCCCCGATCAGTCCGCGGCAGTGCTCTCCATCCTGGCGCAGACCCAGGATGCTACCGATCGCCGCGCCGCAGCCGCCGCTGCCGCCGCCGCCATCCGCCGCTCCCCGACGCCGAAGATCGGCGAAGTGGTTGCCGCCTACGAATCCGCCCAGGACGTCCAGGTTCGCACCGCGCTCCTGGATGTAATGGGCCAGGCGCCCTCGGATGCGGCGCTTCCCACTTTGCGCAAGGCTCTTTCCTCCTCCGACCCCGAGATCGTGCGCGCCTCCATTCTGGCGCTCTCCGAGTGGCAGAGCCCGGCGCCCATGCCCGACTTGCTCGAGATGGCCAGGAACGGTCCGACTCCCGTGCAGCAGGTGCTCGCGCTGCGCGGGTACATCAAGTTGATCTCCGCGCCTTCGGGCCGAACCCTGCCACAGACGGTGGACCTGATTATCCTGGCCATGTCGCTCGCCAAACAGCCGGAGGAAAAGCGGTCTCTCCTCGCGCTGCTCCCCTTCTATCCCACCAAACCGGCTTTGGCATTAGCCCAAGCGCTCGCCGAGGACAGTTCAGTGTCGCGCGAAGCCCGCTACGCCGTCACCAGGGTTCAACTGGCGCTCGGAGCCCGGGACCAGTAAGCTCCATTTCCCGTCGGGCCGCTACGTGGCGTCGGCCGAAACGGCTTCGGTGGATCGTAGTATGCGGTGGCCGCTCAGTTCGGCGGCCGTCCGCAGCAGCCCGCGAAACCAGGTCACGGCCGGGTCGACCTGGCGAAATCGGTGCCATTGCGTCATCTCGGCGAGCCGCGGCAGTTCGAGCGGCGTCGGCAGGATCCTCAGCGGAAGGTGTTGCGCATAGCGTCTGGCGAGCCGTTCCGGTATGGTGGCGATCCGGGTGGTTCCGATCACCAGTTGAGGCACCGTGTTGAACGTCATAGTGACGATTTCCAGACGGCGCTTGTGCCCCAGTCTCTCGAACACCCACTCGTCGAAGACCGGCATCTGCCGTGTCCCCAGCCGGACGCCCACGTGCCCGATCGCCAGAAACTGGTCGAGCGAGAGGTTATCCTCGATCGATTTGTTGTTCGACCAGACCACACAGACGTATCCATCGTCGAACAGGTCTTCGGAAGGGTGGTTTGGCGAAAGATACTGCTTCGGCATGATCAGGAGGTCCACCTCCCCCCGCTCGATGACCTCCACGGCGTTCTC
Organism: Bryobacteraceae bacterium; assembly: GCA_035638575.1. Classification (GTDB taxonomy): domain Bacteria; phylum Acidobacteriota; class Terriglobia; order Bryobacterales; family Bryobacteraceae; genus DASQZT01. Next base: position 19,733 of record DASQZT010000252.1, on the reverse strand, counting down.
GGCATTGGACAAGAGATCCAGCGTGACTCCGGGAGCCGTGCGCTCGATCATCTCCAGCACCTCCGGCATCAGCACGCTGGTCACGTAGTCCGACATGATCAGCCGGAACCTGCGGGTGGATGCCGCCGGATTGAACGCGGGAAGCTTGCGGGCAATTGCCTCGGCCCGCATCAACAGATCCCGCACCGGTTCCACCAATTCTTCGGCCAGGGGGGTGAGCACCAGCTTGTGGGCGATCTGGACCAGCAGCTCGTCGTCGAAGAATTCGCGAAGCCGCGCCAGGGCGCCGCTGGTCGCGGATTGGCTCAAGTGAATCCGCTCGCCCGTGCGAGTGACGCTCTTCTCCTGGAGGAGGGCGTCCAGGACGTACAACAGGTTCAGATCCAGACCCTTGAAGTCCATACGGCCACAGTCGCGGTGTTCGAAGTCGTGGCCTCATTCTATCAAAGCGCAAGGGCCGGTATCGGGCTATCGACCGACCTGAAATCGGTAGCTGCCGGATTTCACCGCGAATACGGCCCGGTCGTCCTCCTGGCGCAAGAACCTCACGTCCCCGCTGGAACCGGCCGGACGTCCGCTCTCGTTCACCGCCGCCGCGGCCGGCGCGGGAATCATCACCACCGCCGTGGTGTTCGGCGGAATCGTCACCTCGAGATGGAAACCGTCGTCCTCGACACTCCACTTCGAAGCGATTCTGCCGCGGATGGAGTCGTACTCCGCCGTTACCCATCGGATGGGCGGCGGAGTACGATCCGCTGCGGGCGGCGGACCGGGCCTGATCACAATCCTTCGATAGCCCGGGCCGTCCGAGTCGATCCCGGCCAGCCACCGGAACATCCACTCTCCCACGGCGCCGAACGAATAGTGGCTGTAAGAATTCATGGCCGGCGCGAAGAAGCCGTTCTCTTTCGTGTAGCTGTTCCACCGTTCCCAAATCGTGGTGGCGCCATTCTCCACTTCGTAGCCCCATCCGGGGAACTCCCGGCTCTGAAACAGCCGGGCCGCCAGGTCGTGATGGCCGCTGGCCGATAGCACCGGAAGCAGCGGGCTGGTCCCCAGGAAGCCGGTGGTCATGTGATAGCTGTTGTCCCGGATCATCGCCGCCAGCCGGTCGGCGCCTTTTTGCCGCAGCGGTTCCGGAAAGAGTCCTTGCGACAGGGCCAGCACGTACGCGGTCTGGGTATCGACTTTCAGAGTGCCGTCCGCATTCACGAAGTCCGCCTGGAATACGCCGCGGATTTTCTGGTACAACTCGCGGTACGCCGCCGCTTCCGTCCCCTTGTCCAGCGCCGCTGCCATCTCCGCCATCAACCGCGTGTCGTAAGCGTAATATGCGGCGTCGATGTACTGGATGGGTGTGTTGCTGCCGATCGCCAGCCAGTCGCCCCACGCGTGGAACTTGTCCGAGCCCCGGTAGCCTCCATTCAACTCCCGCCGGAACTCCATAAACCGCGTCATCGCGCCCCAATGGCGTAACAGAGCCCGCACGTCTCCGTACGCTTTCCACACGCCGTAGGGCACGATGATTCCGGCGTCCATCCAGGCCGTGCCGTACGCATAAATTCCCGGCGATCCGTGCTGCATCGGGTACGGAGCATAGTCCGGGAAGGCCCCGTTCGGCCGTTGGGATTCTTCCAGGTCGTCCAGCCACTTGGTGTAGAACGCCGCCGTGTCCGCGTTGATGGTCGCCGTCCGCGCATAGATCTGCGCATCGCCGGTCCAGCCCAGCCGCTCGTCGCGTTGCGGGCAATCCGTCGGAATTTCGACAAAGTTCGAACGCTGGGTCCAGACGATGTTACGAAACAAACGGTTCGTCATCGGGTCCGACGATTCGAAGCGGCTCGTCAGGGGCGTGTCCGAATGAACCACGATGCCCATGATTGCATCCATATCCGGACGGCCCGGATAGCCCGTCACTTCAACGTACTGGAAGCCGTGGTAAGTGAACCGCGGCGCCCAGGTCTCGCCTTCGGGGTCGCCCCGCAGGATATACGAATCGGTGGCTCGCGCCTTTCGAAGGTTCTCCGTCATGATGCGGCCTTCCGGATACACCATTTCGGCGAAGCGAAGCTGCACCCGCGCGCCGGCCGGCCCCTTCACTTTCAGCCTGGCGACACCCGAGAAATTCTGCCCCATGTTGAAGACATACGTCTCGGGCGCGGGATTCAGGATGGCCACCGGCTTGATCTCCTCGATCGGCCGGATGTCCGGTCCCGGGTAGGCTTGCATTTTCGAAGGGCGGCGAAAGCCGAGTTCCACCTCCCGATCGCCCGCCGCGTCCCAGAACACTGCCTTGGTGCTTCCGTTGTCCGAGGCGAGGATCGCCGGCTCCCAGCCGGTTGGTTCCTTACGGGCATCGTAGGTCTCGCCCATGAGGATATCGGCCTCCAGCGCTGGTCCTGTGGCAGTCTCCCAGCCAGGACCGGTTGCCACCATTGCGTGCGAGCCGTCCGCGTACTCGATCTCCAGTTGCATGATCAGCGCCGGCGTTTTCCCGTACATATACCGGCCTGCCTTGTTCGGTCCGTAACCCACCAGCAGCCCATAGCCGACATATCCGGAGTACCACCCCTCGGCGACGGTTGCGCCCAGCGTATTCCCGCCTGCCGAGAGTAGCCCGGTGACGTCCCAGGCGCGATAGTAGCTTCGCCGCGTGTAGTCGGACCACCCCGGAGCGAACATCGCTTCGCTGACCCGGCGGCCGTTGACGTATGCGTCGAAAATACCCAACGCCGAAGCGTACAGGACGGCGCGCCGCACGGGCTTCCCGGTTTCGAAATTCTTGCGGTAGTGGCGCGCCGGCGGCAGATAGAGCGATTCGCGCGAAGCGTGCAGCGGCGACGTGTCCCGGTAACTGATCCACTCCGCCTTCCAGTCCGCCGGCTGGAGCAGTCCCATGGACCACTTGCCTGTCTCGCTCCAGGGCGACACCCGGCCGCGCTCGTCCCATAAGCGAACCTTCCAGTAGACCTGCTGCCGCGAGGCGAGCGGCTTACCGCCGTACGGTATTTGGATCGTCTCGGCGTCCGCCCTCTTCCCGCTGTCCCACAGGTCGCCCTTGTTCCGCTCGAGCAGACTCGGATGGGAGGCGGCCAGAATCCGGTAAGCCGTCTGCCGTTGCCCTCTCTCCCCGGAAGCCAGCGTCCAGCTCAGGCGCGGCGCGCCGGATTCCACCGCCATCGGGTCGGACAGGTATTCGCACCGCATCCGTTCGACGCCGAGCGGCATCCCCTGAGCCATGGCAATCGGGCCGCCCAGCGGCAGCAGGAGAAGAAGTTTCCTCAATGCACCTGACATTCGTACCTTTCGAGAGACCAAAGATACTACCATGCCCCAAAATCCCGGTGACAAAACTTTCAAAAATATAATCCCGCCCTCCATACTCGAATCGGAAGGACCTATCCGTGATTCCCCAACCATCCCGCTTCGAACGCCTCGTCCAGGCCGTCCTCGACCGCCGCGTCGTCTGCTCCCGCTCCACTTGACACTGGCCCGGCTGCCTGTTACTCCAGGGAAGACTGCGACCCATGATAAATTCCCCCGATGTTCCCCCCGTCTCCGGGTTCGAAACCGCCACCTACCGAAAGGTCGTCTGGCGGCTGATGCCCTACCTGTTTCTCTGCTACATCCTGGCCTATGTGGACCGCGTCAACGTGGGGTTCGCCAAGCTCCAGATGCAGCAGGACCTGCATATGAGCGACTCGGTCTACGGCCTGGGCGCCGGGATCTTCTTCATCGGCTACTTCTTCTTCGAAGTGCCCAGCAACGTAATCATGCAAAAGGTGGGCGCCCGCTTCTGGATCGGCCCCATCATGATCGCCTGGGGCGTCGTCTCTTCCTGCACCATGCTGGTCCGCAGCGCCACCGGTTTCTACGCCCTGCGTTTCCTGCTCGGCGTCGTCGAATCGGGCTTCTTCCCCGGCGTGATCCTGTACTTGACATTCTGGTTCACCAGCCGGCACCGCGCCAAAATGGTGGCGGTATTCATGAGCGCAATTCCGCTATCGGGCGTCGTGGCGGGGCCGATTTCCGGGTGGATTCTGGGGCGCATGAGCGGCGCCGGTCACCTGGCGGCGTGGCAGTGGCTCTTCCTGGTGGAGGGCATCCCCTCGTTCCTCGCGGGCCTGATCACTTTGTATTTCCTCACCGACAACCCGGCCAAAGCCGTGTGGCTCGATGACGCCCAAAAGCGGCTGATCCTCGGGCGGCTCCAGGAGGAGGAGGAGGCCAAGAAGCGCAGCGGCAGGGGCGGCCACAAGTTCGCCGACGCGTTTCGCAATCCCGCCGTGTGGCTGCTGTGCGTGGTGTATTTCGGGATGACCGCCGGCAACTACGGCATCGGATTCTGGCTGCCGCAGGTCATCAAGGACGGCATCACCAGCGATCCCCTGGTCATCGGCTGGATCACGGTGATTCCGTGGGCCGCGGCGGCCGCCGCCATGCTGGTCGTGGGACACCACTCCGACGCCACCGGCGAGCGGCGCTGGCACTTCTCGCTGTCCGCCATCCTGGTAGCGGTCAGCTTCGCCGCGAGCGCCTTCCCCGGCATTCCGGGACCCCTCCGCCTGGCCGCGCTCACCGTGGCGACCGTTGGGATCATGAGCTCCTTCGCCGTCTTCTGGGCGCTGCCGACGGCGATTCTCTCCGGGACCGCCGCCGCGGCGGGAATCGCCTGGATCAATTCCGTGGGCAACCTGGGCGGCTGGGCGAGTCCCTACGTGGTGGGCGCGATCCGCGACCGGACGCACAGCATGACGCTGGCTCTGCTGGCGCTTTCAGCCGTGGCGCTGGTGGCGGCTTTGGCGGCTCTGGTCGTGACGCGGCCCCAGCCGGTGGGCGGCGAAAGCAGGTAACGATTATGGATCATCCCTTTTCACGCCGTTTCCTGGTGCGGTCCGCCCCCGCCGTCGCGGCCTCGCTCGGCGCGGGCTTTGCGGCCCAGATCGAAAACCCGGCGGCGCCCTCCGGCGCGGATCTCGGCGCGCGCGTCTACAACGTGCGGAACTACGGCGCCAAAGGCGACGGCCAGACGCTCGATACCGCCGCGGTGCAGTCGGCCATCGATGCCTGCGCCAGGAACCGGGGCGGCACCGTGCTGGTCCCCGCGGGCGACTTCGTGGTCGGCACCGTCGAGCTGAAAAGCAACGTGACCCTGCACGTCGCGGCGGCGGGACGTTTGCTCGGGAGCGCCACGCCTGGGCACTACTCCGCCGGCAAGGGCGTTCCGCCGGGCAACGGCAACGTCGTGCGGCTCTACGCCGCCGAGGCCGAAAACGTCACCATCGAGGGGCGCGGCGCCATCGACGGACAGGGCGACAAGTTCTACATCGGCCGTGGCGACAATACCGGTCCCGGCGGCAACCGCGCCGAAGGCTACGTCAACCGGCCGCACCTCGCCATCTTCTACCGCTGCCGCAACCTGCTCGTCCGCGACGTCTTCTTCACCCGCAGCGCCTACCACTGCATGCGCATCCTGGAGTGCCGTTACGTGCACCTCGATGGCGTGAGGATTCACAATCGCGTCAACCTCAACAACGACGGCTTCCACATCAACAGTTGCGAGTACGTCAACATCGCCGATTGCAATGTGACCTGTCAGGACGATGCCTGCGCGCTGTTCGGAAGCAACCGCTTTGTCACCGTTACCAACAGCACCTTCAGCATCCGCTGGTCCATCTTCCGCTTCGGCAACGGCCAGGCCGAGAACATCGCCATCTCCAACTGCGTCGTCTACGACACCTATGGCTGCGTCGTCAAGATACGCTGCGGCGCGGGCGCGCGCATCGAGAACGTGGCGTTTTCGAACCTCATCATGAATAACGTGACCGGGCCGATCTCCGTCGGTCTCGACTCGGGCTACGGGCGCCCCGCGCAGCCGGGCGCCGCCGCGCGCCCCCGCGGAATCGTGCGCAACCTGATGTTCAGCGGCATCCGCGCCACGGTCGTGTCCCAGGGCCGCCAGTTCGCCGACATGCCGATCCCGAACAACTTCCGGCCCGGTGAGACGCGCACCTGCATCACGCTCAACGGCGTCGGCGACGAGTTCCTGGAAGGGATCGCGTTCAGCGATATCCACGTGACCTACGGAGGCGGAGGAACCGCGGAGGAGGCCGCCCGCCGCGACATCCCGAAAATGGCGGGCGAGTATTTCGAGCTCGGCACCCTCCCGGCTTACGGAATGTACGCCCGCAACGTGCGCGGGCTCGCCCTGAACAACGTGCGGTTCGACGTGGCCGCGCCCGATCTGCGGCCCGCCTTGGTTTTCGATCGCGTGGAGGACGCCGCCGTGAGCGCCTTCAGCGCGCAGGGGAATCCCCGGGCCGAATCCCTGATGCGTTTCACGGACTCCCGCGACGTCCTGCTGTCGGCATCGCGCGTCCTCACGCCGGCCGCCGTCTTTCTCCAGGTGGAAGGCGGCGCCAACGAGCGCATCACCATCGATGGAGGCGACCTGTCGAAGGCGGATAAGCCGCTGTCGTTCGCCCGGGGCGCCGCCAGCCAGGCGGTGAAGCTGCGCGTATGAAGCCGCCCGCCCTGGTCCTTCTCCTCGCGTGCTGCGCGATTTGTAGCGCCAAGGACCGCGCCGCCTGGATGCCGCAAGCCCAGTGGGGCGTCATGACCCACTATCTCGCGGACTGGCAGGCCCGTACGCACAACCTCGACATGAGCGTCGAGCAGTGGAACAAGCTCATCGACAACTTCGACGTCGAGCGAATTGCCGCGCAACTGCAATCGGCCGGCGCCCGCTATTATCAGATCTCCATCGGCCAGAACTCCGGATACTATCTTTCGCCGAACGCCGCCTATGACAAGATCGTGGGCATTCAGCCTGGCAAGTGTGCGCGCCGCGACCTGGTCGCGGATCTTTACGCGGCGCTGAACCCGCGGGGCATCAAGCTGATGGTCTATCTGCCTTCCGGCGCCCCCGGCCAGGACAAGGCCGCGGATGCCGCCCTGGAGTGGCGCAACGGACCGTATCCCAACCGCGAGTTCCAGCGGAAGTGGGAGCAGGTGATCCGCGAATGGTCCGCGCGCTGGGGAAAGAAAGTCGCCGGCTGGTGGTTCGACGGCTGCTACTTTCCAAACTTTATGTACCGCTCGCCCGACCCGCCCAATTTCGCCAGCTTTGCCGCCGCGGCGCGCGCGGGTAACCCCGATGCCGCCATCGCGTTCAACCCCGGCGTAGTCTACCGCATGCTTTCCATCACGCCGTATGAGGATTTCACGGCGGGCGAAATCGACAAGCCCGATCTCGTCACCATCCGCCGCGCCGCGGACGGAAAAATCGACGGCACTCAACTCCACATGCTGAGCTACCTGGGCCAGACCTGGGGAATGGGTGCGCCGCGGTTCACCGCCGAACAGGTCATCGCCTACACACGCAAAATCCGCGAAGCCGGCGGCGCGGTCACCTGGGACGTGCCCGTCGAGCTGAACGGCACGATCTCGCAGCCGTTTCTCGACCAGTTGGCCGCCTTGGGCAAGGCCCTTGGAACAAAGTGATGATTCTCGACTCCTTCAAGCTCGACGGCAAAACCGCCCTGGTCACGGGAGCCAGCCGCGGCATCGGAAAGGCCATCGCGCTGGCCCTGGCCGAAGCTGGCGCCGATATCGCCGGCACGAGCGCTACCCTGTCGCCCGAGAGCAGCACGGTCGCGCGCGAAGTGGCCGGGCGCGGCCGCCGGTTTTGGGGCCATGCGTGCGACCTGGGCGATCGCAAGGCGATTTACGCGTTCGTGGAGAAGGTTCATCGCGAATGCCCGCCCATCGATATTCTGGTGAACAATGCAGGCACCATCCTGCGCAAGCCGGCCGAACATCATCCCGACGAATACTGGGACCGCATCCTGGAAGTCGACCTGAGCGCGCACTTCGTTCTGGCGCGCGAGTTCGGCCGCCGGATGCTGGAGCGCGGCTCGGGCAAGATCATCTTCATCGCTTCCCTGCTGAGCTTCCAGGGCGGCATCACGGTGCCGGGCTATGCCGCCGCGAAGGGCGGCGTGGCGCAGTTGACCAAGGCGCTGGCCAACGAGTGGGCCGGGCGCAACGTGCAGGTGAATGCCATCGCGCCCGGCTATATTGCCACGGACAACACCACGGCGCTGCGCAACGATCCGGTGCGCAACCCGGCAATTCTCGCACGCATTCCCGCCGGCCGCTGGGGCGATCCCGGCGATGTTGCGGGCGCCGCTGTTTTTCTCGCCAGCGCCGCTTCCGACTACGTCAGCGGCGCCGTGCTCACGGTGGACGGCGGCTGGATGGGCCGCTGAGGCTCGCGGCACGTGTGAATTCACGCGGAGGAGGCGTTGAGTTTACACCTGGCCGCCAAACGTAATTTGGACGCCGCCGTCTGATCCGGCATGAGGTTGGTGATCCTGGCTGTGGGTGGGGTGCTGGCCGTGGCCGCGCAGCCGCGGAAGGCTTTCGACGACAACGAACACGGCGTTGCGGCCGCTTCGCGCGGGGACTACAAGGAGGCGGAGCGGCTGTATTCCGAGTCCGTGGCCCTGTGGCGGGAACTCGGTCCGAAGTATGAGGCGCACCTGGCGATCTCTGAGGCCAATCTCGCGGATGCGCTCTGCGCGCAAGGCAGAAGGGAGGAGGGCGCGAAGCTGGAGAACGAAGCCCTGGCAACGCTCCGCCGTACGCTGGGCATCCGGAATATCAACACGCTGAATACCATGAACAGCCTCGCCGGGATCGACATCATGCTGGGCGAAACCGGGCCCGCGGAACAGTTCCTTCGGGAGGCGCTGGCGGTGGAACGCGAACTCTATCCGAATGACGTCCAATTGACCCGCTCGTTGATCGGCCTCGCGACCATCCGGCTGAGAGGAGGAAAGTATGATGAGGGCCTGCCGCTCGCCGAAGAGGGCCTGCGGAATGTTCAGAAGGCTGGAGCGGACGACACCCTGGATGCCGCCCTGGCTTACACCACTGTCGCCGAGATTCACCGGTGCGCCAAGCGCCCCGAACGGGCGCTCCCGCTGTATCGCAAGGCGCGGGCCATCTACGAGCGAAAGCTCGGCCCTGGGAGTGTGCGAGTCGCGGTGGTCCTTACTCAGGAAGGCCTGATCCTGCTCGGCGAAGGAAAGGTCGCGTTGGCCGACAAGGCCGTGACGCGTTCCCTCGACCTGGTGGAGAACGGCTGTCCGGGGTGCGCCGCGGAACGTTTTGTCGTCGAGACCAACGCGGCGCTGGTCCGCCTCCAGCAAGGCAGGTATTCCGAGGCCGACCGCCTGCTCTCCGGTGCGATCTCGCTCGAGGAGCAGGCCCACACGCATCCGGGGGCGGATGTGGCCTCCGCCCTGAATACCCTGGCGCTGGTCCGGGAAAAGGAGCGGCTCTACGAGGATGCCGACCGTCTGCACAAGCGCGCCGCCGCCATCCTGGCCTATCAATAACCATGCGGCTCAATAGGTCGAAGCTCCCCGCGGGCCACTAGGAACGCGGGCTCGCGCCGTGTCCGCTCGAAAAGCACCGAAAACTCGCGCAGGCAGACGCGGCACTGATAGCGGCCGCGGCTCGGCCACATCGGCTCTCCGTGCATTTTCTTGCACCAGAATCTCTCCGCGCGTTCCAACCATGCCCTCATGTTTTTCCCTCTCGTTGAACTACGCGGAATTCGAGAACCGTTTGTGCCACGCCGGCGCGGAATTACCGCCAATACCCGCGGTGGAGTCTCCACGCCCGCCCTTCGTGCCGCCACTCGGGCGCCACCCAAACCGCACGCGCCCGCGGCGGGCGCATCCAGCGGCCACCGACCCACGCCCAGTTGTTTCCGCGCCAATCCCAGTAACCGTTGGTCCATACGAAACCCGCTCCCGGCGCGACCCCCACCACTTCGTATCGCGGCGACGGAGGGCCGGTGCGTACGTAGTAAGCGCCGCCGCCCACGCAGCCCGCCAGAACCGTGCCGAACAGCACCAGAACACCCGCCATCACTTTCTGCTTCATTTCCGATACCTCCTACCAGGTGGAACGCAGGCACGGCAAGCGCCGTTGCGAGCCTGAAATGAAGTTAATGTTAGAAAGCTTTCATTTGATCGGGGAGCCCGGTAGCGCAGCGAACCCAAGCACCAGCCACAGCCCTGGCAAGCGGTTTCATGTAGAATGCGATTAGCCAACCGCCAGGAGGGTTAAGTAAGCAAATATGGCCAGGATCACGGAACTCGATGTCAACGGCGCCCGGCGGCGGATCGATGCCGACCCCGAGCGCTCGCTCCTCAGCGTCCTGCGCGACGATCTCGATCTCACCGGGACCAAGTACGGCTGCGGCGAAGGGCAGTGTGCGGCCTGCACCGTCCTGATCGACGGCCAGCCCACGCGCTCGTGCCTCACCAAGGTGGGAACGGCGGCCGGGAAACAGATCGTGACCATCGAAGGACTGGCTCCAGAAGGCCGGCTCCACCCGGTGCAGGAGGCCTTTCTGGAGGCCGACGCGATGCAGTGCGGCTGGTGCACGCCGGGGATGATCCTGGGCGCCGTGGGCCTGCTGCGGCGCAATCCGCATCCGAGCGAAGGCGAAATCGTGAGCGGCATGAACGGCCACATCTGCCGCTGCGGCGCCTATCCGCGGATCGTCGCCGCGATTCAATCGGCGGCGAGGAAGGGAGGCCGCATATGAAACGGCGCGATTTCTTCACCGCGCTCGGCAGCGGGATTGCTGTTCTCGTCGTGGACGATGGGGAAGCGCAGGAATCCGGAGGCGGATTCCGCCGCGGCGGCGGAGAGGCCGCGCCCACCGCGCTGAGCGCGTGGCTGCACATCGGCGAAACCGGTATCGTGACGGTCTACACGGGCAAAGTGGAGGTCGGGCAGAACGCCCGCACGTCGCTCACCCAGGCCGTAGCCGAAGAATTGCGCGCGCCCGTGGACTCCATCCATATGATCATGGGCGACACGTCGCTGACACCGTTCGACGGGGGCACCGTGGGAAGCCAGACCACGCCGCGCATGTGGCCGCAGATCCAGAAAGCCGCCACCACCGCGCGCGAGATGCTCCTGGACCTCGCATCCCAGAAGTGGATGGTGGATCGCACCGCGCTTTCGATCGCCAACGGCAAGGTCGCGGCCGGCAGCCGCTCCGCCGGCTTCGGCGAGCTGACCAACGGCCAGAAACTGACGCGCACGATTCCCACCAGCGCCGCGCTCAGGCCGGCGGCCGAATGGAAGGTGGGCGGGACATCGGTCGCCAAGGTCAACGGGCGCGAAATCGTCACCGGCGCGCACAAGTACGCTTACGACGTCAAGCGGCCCGGTATGCTGTACGGCAAGGTGCTGCACCCGCCGTCGTTCGGCGCCGCGCTCGAATCGCTGGACGGCTCCGCCGCGGAGGCCATGCCCGGCGTCAAGGTGGTGCACGAAGGCAACTTCGTGGGTGTCACGGCGCCCGATCCGCAGACGGCCGAGAACGCCCTCGCCACACTGAAGGCCGAATGGAAACAATTGGCGGCCGAAGCGTCGAGCCGCGACGTCTTCGCGTATTTCAAGAAGACCGCGCTGGGCGCGCCCGAGGACAATCCGCGGCTCACGTCCTATACCGTGGCTTACATCGCGCACGTGCCGCTGGAGCCGCGCGCGGCCGTGGCCGAATGGGACGGCGGCAAGCTGACGGTGTGGACCGGCTCGCAGCGCCCGTTCGGCGTGCGCAGCGAGCTGGCTGGAGTTTTCGGGGTTCCCGAGGACTCCGTGCGCGTCATCATGCCGGACACCGGCTCCGGTTACGGCGGCAAGCATCAGGGCGATGCCGCGGTGGAAGCCGCGCGCCTGGCGAAGGCGGCCGGCAAGCCCGTCAAGCGCAACTGGACGCGCGAAGAGGAAATGACCTGGGCCTACTTTCGCCCGGGCGGCATCATCGACGCCGGCGCCAAGGTGAACCCGGACGGCACGATCGCCGAATGGGAGTTCCACAACTACAATTCGGGCCCGTCCGGTCTCAACACGCCGTACGACATACCCACCAGGCGCGAGCAGGCTCACCAGTCCAAGACGCCGCTGCGGCAGGGCTCCTACCGCGGCCTGGCGGCCACCGCCAACCATTTCGTGCGCGAATCCTACATGGACGAGCTGGCCCATTCGGTGAAGATGGACCCGCTCGACTTTCGCCTGAAAAACGCGAAGAACGACCGCTTGCGCAATGTAATTCAAGCTGCGGCCGAGAAATTCGGGTGGCAGTCGCGCAAGAAAACGGCTGGCCGCGGGTTCGGCATCGCGGCCGGTTTCGAGAAGGGCGGATACGTGGCCACCTGCGCCGAGGTCGGCGTCACCAACGGTGCGGTGAAGGTGCTGCGGGTGGTGGAGGCGTTCGAATGCGGTGCGGTGGTAAACCCCGAGCATCTGCGCAACCAGGTGGACGGCGCTATCGCCATGGGTATCGGCGGCGCTCTGTTCGAGCAGATCGATTTCGCCGACAACAAGATCCAGACCAACCGGCTGTCGCGATACCGCGTGCCGCGCTTTAACGACATGCCGGTGATTGAGAGCGTGCTGCTCGACCGGAAAGACATCGTTTCCGCAGGCGCGGGCGAGACGCCCATCGTGGGCATCGCCCCGGCCATCGGCAACGCCATTTTCGACGCCACTGGTCAGCGCATCCGCACTATGCCGATGGCGCCCAGAGGGCTGAGTTAGAGACTGCCCCGCGGGCGCGGGCCGGTGACGATGGGGCGGCTTGTGGCGGCTTGAGTACGAATTGCAGAGCGCGTAAGCGGGTTGCTACACTGGAACTTCCCCGGCCAGGTAGCTCAGCTGGTAGAGCGCAGCCCTGAAAAGGCTGGCGTCGGCGGTTCGATTCCGTCCCTGGCCACCATGTTTTCAACAAGTTACAGACCCCCAAAAAGCCTGTTTCGTTCCATTTCGTTCCAATATTCTTGGTTCCCGAGGTGTGTCTCAGGGACGATTCCGGCCAAACACCAAGACCTCAAAGTGTCGAATGCAGTGGGGCGCCGGGGACGGCTACCCACTGCATTCGACACTTTCCATCCCATTGGTAGACCTGTACTTGGACCCGAGGGGACGCGGATTTTCGGCCCCGCCGCCGCCTGACAGGGCAGCCGCCTGCCCGGTTGCCGCCATTGTTTCCGTCCGATGCCGCTAAGAACGGCGCCACCCAAAGCGACATGGTAAAATCCGGGCACCCTGTTGATTGGCCAATATCGCTTCCCAGGGTGTTAAAAGGAGAATGCTCAAATGGATGTGAATGGTCGGTGCCGCCTCATTTCTGTTCTGATTTTTTGGCCAATGCTGCTGAGCGCTCAGTCGGCGCGACAGCATGATCCCGCCGCCCTGAAACATTTGGTCGGCCCCTCTGTACTGGCAGCCGACACAAGCCAGTGAAGAGGTACACGCTCTTTCTACGGTGCCGGGCGCAACGGGGTTGCCTGCAAATGCAACTCCGCTTGTCTTTGTGGCGATGTCGCCTTGCCGGGTAGTGGATACCCGAACCAGCGGAGGATTCGCCGGTGCCTTCGGGCCACCTTCCCTTGTCGGCGGAGCAAGTCGAACCTTCCCTATACTGTCCAGCACCACCTGCACGATTCCCGCAGTGGCGCAAGCATATTCATTCGAGATAACTGTCGTGCCACCGGGGCCGCTCGCCTATGTCACGGCTTACCCTAGTGGGCAGGCGTCACCGGTGGCTGCTATCGCGGTTGAGTCACCGCAAGGTTTCCTGGTGAGCAACACGGGGATTATTCCAGCCGGGACCAATGGCTCGGTTGACGTTTACGCAAGCAATCCGACGGATATTGTGATTGATATCAATGGGTACTACGCCTTGATAAGCAGTACTGGGGGAAACACAGCCGTGGGCATCGGTACGCTTGTTAGCGACACTCCTAATTCGATCCCCGGAGGCGGGTTACAGAATACAGCCGTAGGTAGTCAGGCATTGCAGAGCAATACTTCGGGCAGCAATAACACAGCAGTAGGTTCGGGTACGCTGCAAAGCAACACCAGCGGCACCGACAACACGGCCTTCGGTTTTGCTGCGTTGCAGAATAATATCGGCAACAGCCAAAATACCGCAATCGGCTCCCAAGCCTTGGAGAGTAATACAATCGGGAACACAAATACCGCAGTCGGCGCATTCGCCCTAATGGACAATTCGACGGGCCAAAGTAATACAGCCACAGGTAGGGCCGCCCTAGAAAAGAACACCGCAGGATTCGGCAATACGGCCATAGGTGCGGATGCTCTGGGGAGCGACACCGGCGGGTCTTGGAACACAGCCATCGGGTTTAGCACGCTGTTATTCAACACAATCGGCCACTACAATATCGCCATCGGGTTTGAGGCAGGTAATAAGGTCATGACTAGCGGGAACATCCATATTGGCAGCCTCGGCAGCCCCGAAGATATCTCCACCATCAGGATAGGAGGGACCCAGGCACTCGGGGATACGGCTACCCAGAACAGGTTTTTCGCCGCCGGTATCCGCGGCACCACTACTGGCAACAATGATGCCATTCCAGTCGTCATTGATTCTAATGGCCAGTTGGGCACGGTCAGTTCATCCCGGCGCTTCAAGGAAGACATCCACGACATGGATACAGCCAGCAGCGATCTGATGCGACTCCGACCCGTCACTTTCCGCTACCAGAAGCCCTTCGCCGACGGCTCCAAGCCCATTCAATATGGCCTGATTGCCGAAGAGGTAGCCGAAGTGTACCCCGATCTTGTGGCCCATTCGGCGGATGGCGAGATTGAGAGCGTCAAGTATCAGGTGCTGGACGCGATGCTGTTGAACGAATTGAAGAAGGAACATCTTCAGGTGCAGCAGCAGGCTGAAACGATTCGGCTGCTACAGACTCGCCTTGCGGCGCTGGAAGAAGCACTACGGCCACGTCAGTAGATTCGCCTTTCGAGGGGGCCAGTTGCGTCTTGCGCATTTGCTGAACGTAGTCGGTTGACGGTGGCGGAGACCGTTCACCCCGCCGGTGGCGTGTCATCGTGCCGTGCGCCCACGGTCGGCGCGCCGCCGGTCAGCGCGCCATGAGTGACGAACGCCGGGCCGCGCCCGAGAGTCGCCGGGGACGTGCACCATGTGCCCTCGGGTCGAGTGGTGCCATCCCCTCGGCCAGCAGGGCGCTGCCGCCCAGGTCGACCATGCACACCACCATGAGGAGGCCGCAGCCCGGCTGCCGCTACGACCACAGCGATCCCCACGGCCAGCAGGGCGCTGCCATCCAGGTTGACCATGAGCACCGTGATGAGGAGGCACCCTGCCCGGCTGGCTGTACGGTCGCGGCGATCCCCACGAAGCGCTACTCATCATCCATTGGGCCATGCGTTCGCGGCCACGGTCGGCGGGTCGCTGCGCAGGTTCTCATGGATGACGGCGGACGTGTAGGGCCTTCCGATCCACACGCGGGGTGCGCCGGGCCGTGCGGATGCGCCCGGCGTGTCGAAGCACGTGCGCGGCTCCTGTTTTCCGGTAATCCCTTTTTGTCCACGATAGGCTTCATCCGCCGGAACCGACCACTTCTGAGCAACGGGGACTATACGGCCATGTGGATTGTCGGACGCTGGCGCGTTTCACGGGAGTGATCCGGCGAAACTCTCCAACGGGACTTCTGGGCAGACGTCAGCCTTTCATCGCGCTGCAAACATCACCGATTCGCCCTCCAGTATGGCTCGTAATTGTCTTTGTAGCTGGACTCGCAAGTCCGCGTCGCCTCCGATCTCATCGGCATAAAAGACCACCCGATACCCACTCACATCAAACGGAAGGTCTGTGTCTTTTTGCGCCAACAGTACGAGCGGCTTCGCTTGGGCGTCAGCGTAACCGACCTCGTAGAAAACATTTGGATTCGAGGTCGTGATGTCTGCTATGAGTACTCTAGCGTCCGAGATCTGTCGCTTGATGTCTTCGAGGATTGGCTTCGGCCCGGCCAGATCATCGGCTCGAACGGGCACAAGACCTTCGACCGAAATTACTTCCCGAATAACACTGTTCCAGATAATATCGAACCGCGACCCAAACTTCATAGCCACGAACGCGATAGGGAGCGATCTTTTGACTTCCAGTGACTCAAATGTCACGCTAGCCGGGCCCGCTGCTATGAGTGCCACTTGATCGCCAGGCGGCTGAAGAGGTAGCGTCCACCTGATCACGGAAACATCATCAACCGAGAATCGTAACTGCTGGCCCTTAAGCTCCGCTCGCAACCGATAATCGCGGTTGGGCAGCAACCCGCTGTTGGATGAACCTGCGGAGTACAAGGGCCTAAACCCAAACCCTGGCGTGAATTCGGCCAGGCTATACGGCCTTGGGCCGCCGAACTCACAATAATAAAAGCGATCATTCAAGGACCGAAAACCCAGTATTATGCCGGCTCCGTGGATTCCTCCAGGACCCTTGGGAAACGGTTCGGCAAACCGAACAGTGACCTCGACGATCCCGCTGGCGAATCGCTCGATACCGCTTGTGAGTATGCCGATGCCAAACTCCACGCCGGCCGATGTCCAAATAGGTCCATCGACGAACTGAACACGCGGAGTCGCTTGGAGGCTCCACCGCCCCATCATCTCGGCCCAGTTGATGGGCGCTGAGACGGTCTCTTGAGAATTAGAGAGCATGCTCCGACTCTACCATCCGCCCCTAGTGATTGCCACGCTTGTTTGTACTTGCGGCACGCCAGCGTCAATGCCCCATGGCGGCCACAACGAGTATGAACAACCGCCACCGAGCCGTTGGGGACTAGCGCGAAACGGCGTTGGAGGAAGTGTCGATTCCACCTGGTCGTATAACGCCGACTCGTAGAACTGGGGGCTGCAACTCTCTGCTTGGGGGGATTGTGGACGTTATGTGAGGTTACGGAAACTGACGCCAATGCGCTCGGCGGCGAGCGTCGGCGGCCAGGGCCGACCGTATGGCCCACGGTGGTCAGCGCCGTTGTCCTGGTGAACCGAGGCCGCGCCGGTCAGCGCACCACCCGCGAGACCTCCGGCCCGCCGCTCGATGGGCCACCCCTGCCGACACGTGGCCGCAGGGCGATGCCACATTGAGCCGGGTAGCGTCGAATCAGGGGATGCGCCATGCCCTGCGAGATCGTTGGAGGCGACGGTACAGGGCATGACGCGGAGCGCGGCCAATAATTTCGCCTCAGCTAAGCGTTTAAGCGTTTTTCTGGCCGGTCCAATCGCGGTGCAACCAGTGACCAGCCCCATCGCACCGCATTGCAAAGTACATTTGGCGACAAAGTACCTGGCCGTCTTACTCGCAGCGGCGTCGGCCCGCTCTCCCCCGTCCATCGGCCAGCGCTCGCCGCCGTTCGCGTGCAGAGCGCCGGGCCAGGCTCGGCCAAATGCGCGAGCGGAAGGCCCACACGCCCACCATCGGCCAGCGCTCGATCACGCTCAAGCCTATAGGCGGCGATCCGGCCCCCGATGCCCGCCAAGACCGCGCCTCACGCCCATCGGGCAGCGCCCCGTGAAACGTTGTACATTGGCGGGCGATGATATGGCCGACGAACAGCAAGTCGCGATCCTGAAGCAAGGCGTGGATGCGTGGAATGAGTGGCGAGAGCAAAACTGGCAGGTGACAATGCCAGACCTCGGCGGCTCCCCCTATTGGAAGCTGAACCTCAGTGGAGCGAATCTCGAGTCCGCGAACCTCAGCGGGGCGAGCTTCCGCGAGGCGATCCTCCGCGAGGCGATCCTTCGCGAGGCGATCCTTCGTGGAGCAGATCTCTCGGATGCCGACCTCAGCGGGGCAGTCCTCGTCAATGCGGATCTCGGCGAAGCAGCCCTCGACAATGCGCATTTATGCGGGGCGGACCTCCGCAGGGCCAACCTCAGCGGGACACGCCTCAAGGGGGCGGACATGACGGGCGCGCACATAGGGTGGACGCGCTTCGGAGACGCGGATTTGAGCCTCATGACTGGACTTGACACGGTAACGCACCATGGACCATCGACTATTGGCATCGATTCCCTGTACAAGTCGCAAGGAAGGATCCCCTACGTGTTTCTAGGCCGTGCTGGCGTGCCGGAGAATCTCATCGCCTATGTGGGCTCCTTGGTTGGGCGGGCCATCGAGTTCTATTCCTGCTTTATCAGCTACTCCAGCAAGGACCAGGACTTCGCGGAACGGCTTCACACCGATTTGCGCAGCAAGGGCGTGCGCTGCTGGTTTGCGCCGGAAGATTTGAAAACAGGAGACCGCTTCCAGGAGCGCATCGAGGAGTCGATTCGGCTCTTCGACAAGGTCATGATCGTTCTGTCGGAAGCTTCGGTGCAGAGCCGGTGGGTCGAGCGTGAGGTAAACGCCGCTCGCGAGCGGGAAGACCGAGAGAACCGCACAGTGCTTTTCCCCATCCGTATCGACGACGCCGTCATGGACGCGCCGCAGCCGTGGGCGGCTGATATCCGGCGCTCGCGGCATATTGGCGATTTCTGCCGCTGGAAGGATCACGACGCCTACACGCAGGCGCGGGATCGGCTGCTCCGCGACCTCAAGGCCAGCGAGGTCGAGCGTAGCTGATTCCGGCGTGGCGTCACCGGATAGCGCTGGATAACGCTCAGTTCCCACGGGCGTCGGGTTGCCGGGCACGGTCGCATCGGTGATTAGCCGGGCCCGGCCGTCCTCCGACGGGCACAGCAAATCTGCAGGCCCAGGCGCGCAGCCGGGCGCGCAAACAGTGTGAACTACCCTTCGCAGGTGTTTCTCAACCATTTCCGCGGCTGCAGGAGTGGCGTTACCCACCGATGGGTTCATTAATAAAAGACGAGAAATCGACCGTAATCATCATCGGATCCCGAGTCAATAGCACATGGTCAGGAGTGTGTGCGACCATTCGGTCCGGATCGATGGGGCCCAGAGCCTCAAGGTTCGGAATCACACCCCCTGGCTCCAGCGATGTGAATTTTCCGGTGTCGTCGAAGCTGGCGCGCACGCACGAGAACGCAAAGCCCAGTTGCCTGTCACCTTTGAATGTGACCGACAAGCTTGAAGCGCTGCTGACCGAGATGTTCGCGTTCGCTTTTGTCACGATCTGCGAAATCGCCGGCACGTCGACTTTGAACCCCGCCTTATTCGATTTTTCGACGCTGATACTGAAATCGCGGCTCGTGATAGCAGAATCAAGGATATAACACTGGAACGGCCGGTCCTGCTGGAAGAAGATCGAGGCGGACGGGCTCTGTCGATTTAAAACCGAGCCGACGACATGTTCGCCGAGTTCGTTCACATCGATGAAGAACCGAATAGTGGGCTGGCACTGGTGGTATCGAAGCCCGTCAGTGTCAGGGTCACGGTGAGGCTGTCGATGCTGACCAGAGAAGTGTAACTCGGGTTGCCGGTGAAATTCCAGGGCGTTTGGTTGAGCGCCAAAGTTCCCGCTGAATACCTCTTGACTAACCGTGGATGTTAGGGTAACTGATGCCACACACACCGCTGCCGTGCACAGCAAAACAGTGATCGCAATACTCAAAGTCCATCGCATATCGAGCCGCCTCCGCGGCTCTTAAAGTTTTTCTTGGTTGGGGACATCCGGACGCCACGCATGCGGCGAGGCAGCCTGGTCTTCTCCGGAGAACGATATTACGCGCGTTGGCGGGAATAAGTCAAGTGGAGAACGGGCAATTTAGTTTGTATTTGTTTACCAGCCTGAGAGACCTCTGAAATCGCCCGCCTGAAAGATTTCGCTGGACAAATGATGCGGTTTAGGCTACCGTATGGTTGGATGAAACCGATTGTCCGGCCCACCGCCGAAGAGCCCAGGGAGAGT
>DASQZT010000251.1:0-25898 GCA_035638575.1 Bryobacteraceae bacterium | reverse complement strand
GAGCCGGACCGCCCTCCGCGGTAGTGCCGCCGCCGGTGCCCGCGCCGGCGCCCACCTCGACCTGCGCGTAAATGGTCGAGGGCTTGGCGCGGAATACCGAGATCGCGATGCGGCCGTAGATGCCGTCTTTGGGTTTGGGCCAGCCGGTTCCTTCGAGCCTGGTCCAGGTGTCGCCGCCGTCGGTGGTCTTCCACAGCGCGCTGCCCGGACCACCGCCGTTGTAGCCCCACCACGTGCGCCGCCGCTGGTAGGACGCCGCGTACAGGATCCTGGGATTGGAGGGATCGATGGCCAGGTCGGTGAAGCCCGTGTCGGCATCGATGTATTTCGCCTTCTTCCAATTCTTGCCGCCATCCACCGATTTATAAAGGCCGCGCTCCGCATTGGGGCCGAACAGGTGCCCCAGCGCCGCCACGTAAACGATTTTGGGATTGGTGGGGTCCACCACGATCCGCCCGATGGATTGCGTGTCTTCGAGTCCCAGGTGGTTCCAGTGCTGGCCGCCGTCGGTGGTGCCCCAAACGCCGTCGCCGATCGACGCGCTTTGGCGGTTGTTCGCCTCGCCCATTCCGACATAGACCACGTTCGGATCGGAAGGCGCGATGGCGATGGCTCCCACCGACTCGTTGGGCATGTCGTCGAACTGCGGCTTCCAGTGATTGCCGCCGTCGGTGGACTTCCACAACCCGCCGGTAGCATAGCCGACATAGATGGTCATGGGATCTTTGTCGGCGCCCGCGATGTCGTCCACGCGGCCCATCATGGTAGCCGGGCCGATCGAGCGGAACTCGAAGCCGCGCAGCAGCGGATCGGTGGACGCATTGGGCGGCGGGCTCTGGGGTTGGACGGCGCCCCGTCCCTGCCCCCATGCCGCGCCGACAGCGCCCAGGCAGGCTGCGGCGGCGATCGGCAACCATGACCAGCGATGAAACGAAGGACGTACGCGCATAGTTTCTCCTCTCGGCAACCCCTGCGATCCCGGATCATCGACAATGTAGCACACCAGCGAAAAGCGAGGCATTTTGCACGCCCAATCGAAGGCCCGCGTTCCCGCCGCTCCGTTCCGTGGGCTTACCGAAACAGGCCGGCGATGGCCTTCATGGGAAGGAAAAGACAGCCGGCAATCGCGGGAAACGCAACACAGCCGAAATGCCCGTAGAACTTCGCGGCGCCCGCGTCGATCGCGTCGACGACAACCGCTGCGGCCGCGATTTCGGCCGATTGCAGCACGGCTCGGTGCCGCTGATTCCCGCTACACTGCTCGGCCGCCTGGCCGTAGACCGGCGCTGCCAAAGGACAGGTGAGCACCTCATGCTCGCGGACGGTGCGGGCCGCGGCTTCCTGGGCGCTGCTCACGACGAACTCGGTCAGCGAGCGGCCGGTGAGATCCGCCGCATGCTGAAACAAGGCCTTCTGCTCGTCCGTGAGCCGGGCTTCCAGCCTCGCTGTTTTGGCGGCGATTTGTGCGGCCTCGCTCACGATGGCGTCTTATTCAATCTAACTTGATGGTACGGCGTGGCGCCGCATACGTCTATGCGCGGCGGGCTGCGAAGTCGACGCTGTCACGGCATTTCGGTGCGAATAGCCGGAAGCCGGCTACCGCCCAGCGATCTCCTACGTCAACTGTTATAATTCGACGAATCTTCATCGAGGTGAGGCATGCATCGTAACGTCCGCTTGTTGCTCCCGTCCGCCGCGCTGGCTTTCGCGTTCGCGGCCTTGTCCCAGACGCTGCCTTCGGGTGTTCAGAAAGTAACCTCCGTCGAAGGCATCACCGAATACGCCCTGCCCAACGGGCTCCACCTGCTCCTGTTTCCGGATCCCTCCAAGCCCAAGGTCACGGTCAACATCAGCTACCTGGTGGGCTCGCGCCACGAGGGCTACGGCGAGACCGGCATGGCGCACCTGCTGGAACACATGCTCTTCCTGCGCACCCAGGGCGGCAAGGATGTGAAGAAGGACCTCACCGATCACGGCGCCCAGTGGAACGGCACCACTTCCTACGACCGGACCAACTACTACGAAACGGTCACCGCCGGCGACGACAATCTCCGCTGGGCCATCGCGCTCGAAGCCGATCGCATGGTCAACATGCGCATGGAGAAGGCCCTGCTCGATACCGAAATGACCGTGGTGCGCAACGAATACGAGGCCGGCGAGAACAACCCGTTCGGCATCCTCAACAAACGCGTGCTCGAGGCGGCCTACACCTTCCACAACTACGGCAAGTCCACCATCGGCAATAAATCGGACATCGAAAACGTACCCATCGAGCGCCTGGCGGCCTTTTACCAGAAGTATTACCAGCCGGATAACGCCGTTCTGGCCATCGCCGGGCAATTCGACGAATCCAAGGCCCTGGCCTGGGTGGCGCAATACGTGGGGGCCATCCCGCGCCCGCAGCGGAAGCTCGAAAAAACCTACACGGTCGAGCCCACGCAGGACGGCGAGCGTTCCGTGACGCTGCGCCGCGTCGGCGACAACAAGGCCGTGATGGCGCTGTACCATACGCCCGCCACCACCCATCCGGATAACGCCGCCCTGGAGGTGCTGGAGACCATTTTCGGCGACCAGCCGTCCGGCCGCCTCTACAAAGCGCTGGTGGATAATAAGAAAGCCGTGATGACGGGCATGTATCACGCGGAACTTCACGACCCGGGCTTCATCTTGGCGATGGCTATTCTGCAGGTGGACCAGTCCCTGGACGATGCCCGCCAGTTGCTCCTGAAGACCGTCGAGGACTTTGTCAAGGAGCCGCCTTCCAAAGATGAGGTGGAACGCGCCAAGACTCGCATCCTGAAAGAGTTCGATCTGGACTTGGCCAATTCGGAGCGCATCGGCCTGATTCTCACCGAATTTTCGGCCGCGGGCGATTGGCGCCTCCTCTTCCATACCCGCGACGAGATCAAGAACGTGACCCCCGACGATGTCGTCCGCGTGGCCAAGGCGTACCTGAAGGAGTCCAACCGCACTTTGGGCGAGTTCATCCCCACCAAGACTCCCGATCGCGCCGAGATCCCCGCGGCTCCCGACGCCGCCGACCTCCTGAAAAATTACACCGGCGGCGCCGCCATGACTCAAGGCGAGAACTTCGCGCCCACGCCGGCCAACATCGAAAGCCGCGTGATCCGCAAGAAGCTGCCCGGCGGCCTGAAGCTGGTGATGCTGCCCAAGAAGACGCGCGGCGGAACCGTGGTGGCGCAGCTCAGCCTGCACTTCGGCGACCAGGCGTCCGTATCCGGCAAGGCGGCCACCGCGCGGCTTGCCGGCTCGATCCTCATGCGCGGCACGAAGAACAAGTCGCGGCAGCAGATCGAGGACGAAATGGACCGGCTCAAGGCGAACATCAACGTGGGGGGCGCCGCGATCAGCGCGAACGCGGGCATCGAGACCGTCGAGGCCAACCTGGCCGGCGCGCTTCGCCTGGCGGTGGAAGTCCTGCGCGAGCCCTCCTTCCCCGAAAACGAGTTGGAGCAGATGCGGACATTGAACATCGCCGCCATCGAAAGCGGCAAGAGCGAGCCCAACAGCCTGGCATCGCTGGAGTTCAGCCGCCACCTGAATCCTTGGCCCCGCGACGACATACGCTACGTCGGAACTCCCGACGAGCAGGTGGCCGACACGAAGAAAGTGACCCTCGACGAGGTCCGCAAGTTCCACCAGCAGTTTTACGGCGCCTCCGACAGCGAACTGGTCGTGGTCGGCCAGTTCGATCCGGCGCAGGTCGAGAAGTTGGCCGCCGAGTTGCTCGGCGACTGGAAGAGCCCTGGCCATTACCAGCGCCTGGTGAACAACTACCGCAAAATCGAGGCCATCGATCGCAAGATCGAAACGCCCGACAAGACCAATGCCCTCTTCCTGGCCGGCATGACCGTGAAGATGAAAGACGAAGACCCGGACTATCCGGCCATGGTCATCGCCAACTACATGCTGGGCGGTTCCGGCGGCTCGCGCCTGTTCAAGCGCATCCGCGACAAAGAGGGACTCAGCTACGGCGTGGGCTCGCGCTTCGGAGCGCCGGTGGAGGGCGATTCCGCCACCTTCTCCGCCAACGCCATCAGCAATCCCCAGAACGCCCCGAAGGTCGAGGCCAGCTTCAAAGACGAATTGGCGCGCACGGTGAAGGATGGCTTCACCGCCGACGAAGTAGCCGCGGCCAAGAAATCCTGGCTCGAAGAGCGGATGGTGGGCCGCACCGAGGACCGGTCGCTGATGGGCACGCTCGGAACGCTTGAATTCTGGGACCGCACCATGAAGTGGGATGCGGCCCTGGAGGCCAAGGTGGCGGCCCTGACGCCGGAGCAGATCTCGGCGGCCTTCCGCGCCCACATCGATCCATCGGTCCTCACGGTGGTCAAAGCGGGCGACTTCAAGAAGGCCGGCGCGTTCCAGTAATACCGGGCCGCGCTCGTAAGCAAGCGGTCCTTTTTTGTATCCTGGTAACTTATGCCTGAACCAACCGCTCCCGCCCGCCAGATGGGCTTTGCCACCAGGTCGCTGCACGCCGGACACACGCCCGATAAGGCCAGCCTCGCGCGCGCCGTGCCCATTTACCAGAGCACCTCTTTCGTTTTCGAGGACTCCGCCCACGCTGCCGCGCTGTTCGCCTTGCAGCAGTTTGGAAACATCTACACCCGCATCATGAACCCCACCACCGACGTCTTCGAACAGCGGGTGGCGGCGCTCGAAGGCGGCGTCGCCGCGCTGGCCACATCCAGCGGGCAGGCGGCGCAGTTTCTGGCCATCGCCAGCCTCATGGGTCCCGGCGACGAACTGGTTGCGGCGAGCACGCTCTACGGCGGCACCTACACGCAGTTCGACGTCAGCTTCCGCCGCCTGGGCATCGACGTGAAGTTCGTCGAGCCGGACGACCCCGGGAATTTCCGCAAGGCCATCACCCCCAAAACGCGCGCGCTTTACGGCGAGACCATCGCCAACCCGCGCATGAACGTACTCGATATCGAGAAGGTTGCCGCTATCGCGCACGAAGCCGGCGTGCCGCTGATCATCGACAACACCATGGCCTCGCCCTACCTCTGCCGCCCCATCGAGCACGGCTGCGACATCGTGGTGCACTCGGCCACCAAGTTTCTGGGCGGCCACGGAACCTCCATCGGAGGCATCATCGTCGACAGCGGCAAGTTCCCATGGACCGACAAGTACCCCGCCATCACCGGGCCCAGCCCCGCCTACCACGGCATGAAATTTGCCGAGACGTTCGGCAACCTGGCGTACATCATCAAGGTGCGGGTGGAAGGGCTGCGCGACTTCGGCCCGTGCATCAGCCCGTTCAACTCGTTCCTGTTCCTCCAGGGCATCGAGACGCTGCCTTACCGCATGGAGGCGCACAGCCGCCACGCGCTCCAGGTGGCCGGGTGGCTCGAACAGAATCCGGCGGTCACGTGGGTGAAGTACCCCGGCCTGAAGTCCAGCCCCTATTACGATCTGTCGCGCAAGTACCTGCCCATGGGCCAGGGCTCCATCGTGACGTTCGGCATCAAGGGCGGCAAGGACGCCGGGCGCAAGCTCATCGACTCGGTGAAGATTTTCTCGCACCTGGCCAACCTGGGCGACGCCAAGAGCCTGATCATCCACCCGTCTTCCACCACCCACCAGCAGTTGAACGAGACCCAGCAGGCGGAAGCCGGCGTCACCCCCGACCTGGTGCGCATCTCGGTGGGCATCGAGGACGTCGAGGACATCATCTGGGATCTCGATCAGGCCATCGCCGCGTCGCAAGGGTAGTGGCGGTAGAACCGCAGTCCCACGCCGGGAACGATCTGGCCGCCGGGAGCGACGGTGCCTTGAACTCGAAGCTACTTCACTGCCAGCCACGCCACGAACAGGCCGTCCGGCTCCACGTCCTCCCAGTAGGAAATGAAGCGGCTCGAGACCTCGCGGCAGTGCCGCCGGAGCAGGCGCTCCAGCTCTTTGCGGGTGAACCACTTCTCCCATTCCGGCGTTTCCAGGCGGCCCCACTGCCCGGCGTTCTTGTCGATGATGGCGATGCGCCCGCCGGGCTTCACCACGCGGCAGATCTCGCTCACCGCCTTCTCGATCTCCACCGCGTGCTCCAGCGATTCGGTGGCGTATGCGGCATCGAATTCGCCGCTTTCGAACGGCAGCTCCGTCATCGACCCCGCCCGCGTGTGGATCCCCGGGGGCACGTAGCGCAGCATCTCTTCGGAGATGTCCAGCCCCCAGATCTCCGCCGTGGGCTCCTGCTCCTGAAAGACGCGTGCGAACCGGCCTTTGCCGCAGCCCACGTCCAGCACGCGCTTGCCGCCGAGATCGCCCAGGTGCCGGCGGATGAGCTTGACGTGGTAGATGCGCGGGTCGATGGTGGACGGGAAGTGCTCCTCGTTGCGCGAGGCATCGTCGAACGAGGCCCGGATCCGCGCGCGCAGCTCCGGCGTGAGCTGCGCGCTTTCTCTTCGCGGGAACAGCCGCTTCCAGTTCAAGGGGTCAGGACCGTGTGAGGAAGATCGGCAGCCCGAGCTTCTGGTCGTAGGTCGGCCGGTACCGCTCGGTGTTGTACATGGTGCCGAGTTCCACTTTGCGCGGCCCCAGCTTCGGGTCGGGGATGGCTTTCATGGTGTAGCAGCCCTCGGTGATGGAGGTCATCAGCCCGTGCTTGCCTTCCTGGATGGCGTCCATGGCCATGCCCGCGAACGTGGTGGCCACCATGCGGTCCGTGAAATCCGGGCTGCCCGAGCGCAGGTCGTAGGTCAGGTCGCTCACGATGGTCTCTTCGCCCGTGGCGGCTTTGATCTCGGTGCTCAGGTCCTCCGCCACGCTCATCTTCTTGCGATGCCCGAACGCGTCCGGCTCGCCGTACTCTCTCATCTGGTAGCCTTCCCACTCGGCGCCTTCGGAAAGGATTACCAGCGAGTAGTTGCTCGGATTCTGGAGCTTGTCGGTCACCAGCAGCTCGATCAGCTTCTTCAGGTTCACCTTGTACTCCGGGATGCAGCAGCGCAGCGAGGTCACATAAGCCGTGTACAGCGCCGTGTAACCCGCGTCGCGGCCGAACACGCGGAAGATGCCGATGCGCTCGTGCGATCCCACGGTCGTGCGCTGCCGCTCGATGGCGTCCATGGCGCGAGTGACAGCGGTCGAAAACCCGATGCAATACTCGGTGTTCCGCACGTCGTTGTCCATGGTCTTGGGCACGGCCATCACCTTCATGCCCTGGCGGTCCAGCTCCGCCGCGTAGCTCAGCGTGTCGTCGCCGCCGATGGCGATCAGGTAGTCCAGGTCCAGCGTGTTGATGTTCTTCTTCACCGCGCCGGTCACGTCGATCACCGTGCTGGTCACGCCCTTCTTGGTGCTCTCGGTCTTGGGAAACTCCCGCTCCACGAGCACCAGCGGGAGCTTTTTCATCTTGGAGGGGTTGGTGCGCGAGCTGTGCAGGTATGTGCCGCCCGTGCGGTCGATGGTGCGGGTGTTCTCCTTGTTCAGCGGCTGGATGTAGCGGGCCCGGCTGGCCGGGTCCTGCAGGTCCACGTGCGTCAGCCCCTCCCACCCGCGGCGGATGCCGATCACCTCGCAGCCCATTTCGCTTCCGCGGTATACCACCGACTTGATCACGGAATTCAGCCCCGGAACGTCGCCGCCGCCCGTGAGAATACCAATGCGCTTCGCAGCCATGAATGCTCCTTGTCTAGTTACAACGATTCGGATTGGAAAATCTCAGTATAAAAGATGGCGCGGAGTATGGCGGCGTCCCGCCCGCCCGTTGTATACCAGTAGCATGACTCGACGCGATCTCGCCAAACTGGCCGGCGGCGGCGCCGCGCTGATGCAAGCCGGGGCGGCCCAGACCGACCCTCCCCAGTACACCGGCGCTCTGGACGGTTTCCTCGACAAGGTAAACGGTGCGGGCTTCGATCCCGTCATTTTCTCCCACAAGCTGTACGAAGGGGCCGCGCTCCGCCTGTCGTTTCAGGCGCCCACCCGCCAGGCCGCCGAGCAGTGGCAGAAGAATCTGCGCGCCAAAATCACCGAGCTGATCGGCGGCTTTCCGCAAAAACGCACTTCGCTCGAAACCCAGATCCTGGAGATCCGCGAATTCCCCGCCTACCGGCGCGAGAGGTTTGTCTTCCAGAGCCGGCCCGACGCCTGGGTGTTGGGTTACCTGCTGACGCCCAAAGCCAGCCGGCCTCCGCACTCCACGGTCATCTGTATCCCCGGCCATGGCCGCGGCGTGGACGACATCGTAGGCATCGACGAGCAGGGCAAGGACCGCACCACCAAGGTGGGCTACCAATACGATTACGCCATCCAGGTGGTGGAGAACGGAATGGCCGCCGTGGCGATCGAGCCCATGGCTTTCGGCTGCCGGCGCGACCCGGCGACCAGGAAGCACGGTCTGACCCAGACGGCCTGCCAGCCCGCCGCCGGCGCGGCCCTGCTGCTGGGGCAGACCATGATCGCCTGGCGCGTGTGGGACGTCATGCGCACCATCGATTGGATCGAGTCGCGCAAGGAGCTGAACGCCGCGCGCGTGGGCTGCATGGGCGTCTCGGGCGGCGGCACGTGCACGCTGTTCAGCGCCGCGCTCGAGCCGCGCATCAAGGCCGCCCTGGTGAGCTGTTATCTGAACACTTTCCGCGACAGCGTGATGAGCATATCGCACTGCATCGACAACTATGTCCCGGGCATTCTGAACTGGGCCGAGATGTACGATGTGGCCGGCCTGATCGCTCCGCGGCCTTTGTTTTCGGAAGCGGGCGAGCAGGATGCCATCTTTCCCGTGGGCGCCAGCCGCGCCAGCTTCGAGCGCGTGAAGAAGATCTACTCGGTCTTCGGCGCGGCCGAGTTCACCGAGCAGGAAGTATTTCCCGGCCCGCACAGCTTCTGGGGCAAACGGGGCCTGCCGTTCCTGGCCAGCCACCTGGGGTAGCCGTCAGAACGCCAGCCCGAATCGAAACCCCCAGCAATGAGCGCTGGCACTCGAGGCGCTGTAAACATGGTCGCGAAGCTCGATCCGCGCCCCCAATCTGCAGCTGAGCCAGTAGTTCAAACCGCCTCCGAAGTTGAACAGGTTGAGATGTCCCGAGCGGAACATGAGCGTGTATCCTCCGGTTACGAAGCGATCGGCTTTCAGATGCCTGCCATGCGCGACATGGTAGTTTAGTCGGCCGAGCGGCCTCGCTGTGAAAGTGGCTCGCCACAGCGCGCGCACTTCTCTTCGTCTCCTACGGTTTGGACTCCGCAAAACGAACAAGTCCTCAATACGGACGGTTCAACAACGCACTCCGATTCGCTTGCCCCAGCCTCAACTTCCAGCGCGGCAGGAGACTCTGGACTCGTGAACCAGTATCCACAGAATCGGCATTTGCGCGCGTCGGCTTTTACTTCCTCCGCACAATCGGGACACTTCTTGGTTCCGGATGGGGCCCGAATGAAGGTTCCGCCGCACCCTGGGGAGGCCGCATCCCTCTCAACCGCCGTGTGGCACTTTGGGCAGCGGTAATCCTTTTGATGGGAAGAAAGATCAGCTTGGCACTTTGGGCAGCGGTCGGCTTGGGGGGGAATCGTCTGGTGGCACTTGGGACACATCCTCCCCTCGAAGACTGCAAACGAGAGTGCGAGCCCGAGCGGGCCGAGAAAAAAGCCGAGGGCAAGGCCGCCGCATCCACTGCGTCCACGTTGTTGAGCTACGGCCATCGTGCCGAGGCCGCACATCAACCACACGATGATTAGTAGAATTCCCATGTGCCATGCGGCTCGGAAACACCGGCGCAATGAACATGGCCGTTGGACAAGGAGCTTGTAGCCCAAACTCCTAACCCTTACTGGTGGCATCCTGCTCGCGCTGATTCAAGCCTATCGCGAGTGCTTCGGGCAGATCGAACCGTTGATCGCCAAGTCTTTGGATGTACTGCACAAGCTCCCGTAGCCTCTTTGCATCACTTAACTGGTAGCCGTTGGGTGTGGTGTCTCAGTGGTTCTCCGGATGGACCACTAGAATACGGTTCCCGCCCTCTTCTTTAACGTATCAACGTATTGGTCCCAACCGTCCAACTCGTAACTGAGTCTGAGATAGCCTTTCTCAGTTGAAAGCGCTATCGCTTCAATAACGATGTCCTGAATCTGGTTCGGGAGGTTTTTACTCCATACCGTCGTCAGTTCTCTCTCCTCTTTCCGTAACCCCATCATCCAGTCTTCCGGCTCCTTCCAGATGCTTCCGGCCCTGACGTGATCTAAGGTGAACTCAGGTTGACCGTAGGTCTGCGAAATGGCGTCCCGAATCTCAAGGAAAGAATCATGGACGGCCTCTCCGAAACCGTTCGTCTTAATATCGTTTCCGTATGCGACTATCTTCAACAACCCGTCCTTTGGAGAGAAGATCAACGAATAAAACTCAAATGCCGAGTGGGACTTAGGGACACGAAGTAGTCGTAGAGTGTCGCCCTTGGTCTCTTTGATTGCATCTTTACCGACGATCTGAATTACTTGTTCTTGGGTCATTCCCCGGTGCAGCCCAAAAGGGCCACTGGCCTCTTGGGCGAACGCAACGGTCGCCAGAACCCTAAACGCTACCATTAACGATAAGGTTTTCATATTCGCCTTGCCCGATCTTCCTGAACCATACCCGCTATCTTGAACGTGGCTGTGACGTTCTGCTTTTAGTCATTGACTTGCTCGCGCCGCGCCGGAGCCGGCCACAACGCCTGGTCGCGCTCGTCCACCAGCCGCACCAACCGCTCCACCCGGCGCTCGAAGTCGGGATGGAAATCGCTCGTTTCCTGCAACACGAGCCGCGCCTCGCACACCCGCGCTTCCAGAGACAGGAATGCGCGAAGCGAATCGATCAACCTGGATGGCGACATCTGTTATGCAGTGGCAGGCGTCTCGGAATCCTCTCAACAAAATCGGGAAACGCCCGGTGTATCCTCGATGAAGGACGTGCGGTCCTTGCTAACTCATGCTTTTTTACACGGTTACCATCTTCCTTTCGGCTTTCCTTCTGTTTGAGGTGCAGCCCATCATCGCCAAGATGATCCTGCCGTGGTTCGGCGGCACCTCGGCGGTCTGGAGCACCTGCATGCTGTTCTTTCAGTTGGTGCTTCTCCTGGGATACCTCTATGCTCACTGGCTCCATCGCAGCTTCCCGCCGCGCCGCCAGGCGGTGGCCCACATCGCCGCGCTGGCGGCCAGCCTCGCCGCGCTTCCCATCCTGCCGAATCCGTCCTGGAAAACCACGGACGTCGCCCAGCCGTCGATGCGCATCCTGGCTCTGCTCGCCGTCACGGTCGGGCTGCCCTACTTCCTGCTCTCTTCCACCAGCCCGCTCCTCCAGGCCTGGTACGCGCGGACCCACAAGCACGGGTTGCCGTACCGCCTGTTCGCTCTTTCGAACTTCGCTTCGATGCTGGCGCTGCTCAGCTACCCGGCGCTGATCGAGCCCCGCCTGCCCACGCGCGCGCAGGGGCTGGCATGGTCGGTGGCATATGTCTGTTTCGCGGCGTTCTGCGCCATTACCGCCTGGCGCGCCTCCGGCGGAGCCGCTGAGAGTCTCCCGCCGGCCAGTGGCCAGGAGCCGCCCGGCGAGCCCGCGCCCGGCTGGACTCTGCGCCTCCTGTGGCTGGCCCTGGCCGCTACCGCTTCGGTGCTGCTGCTCGCCGTCACCACGCATCTCACCCAGGACGTCGCCGCCATCCCGTTCCTGTGGATCCTTCCGCTCGCCATCTACCTTTTGAGCTTCATCATCTGCTTCGAGACCCCACGGCTTTACCGGCGCGCCTTTTTTCTCCCGCTGTTGCTCGCCTCCCTGGTCTTCATGGCTTACCGTCTCTGGCCCGACCGGGCCAGCCTGGCGATCCGTCCCGCCATTATCCTGTTTTCCGCCGCGCTCTTCGTCTGCTGCATGGTTTGCCACGGCGAGCTTTCGCGCCTCAAGCCACACCCCCGCCACCTCACCGGTTTTTACGTCGTCGTTTCGCTCGGAGGCGCCACCGGCGGCCTGTTCGTGGGATTGATCGCGCCCAACCTGTTTCGCGCCTATTACGAGTTCCCCATCGGACTGGCGCTGTGCGCCCTGGTGGCCTTCCTGGTGCTGTCGCGCCGGCTCTGGCCCCTGTCCAATTCGCCGAAAGGGTGGGCCCTGGTCGCGCTCACCGTCACCCTCTGCTGCTATCTCTGGTTCGTGGGCGTGGACATGTACGACATGGTCAAAGGCTATCGGGTCGTGGCCCGCAATTTTTACGGCCAGCTTCGCGTGCACGATATCGGCGATCCGGCCACCGACGATGACGCGGTCCGCAGGTTTATCCACGGGACCATCAACCATGGGGAGCAATCCCTGGTCGAGCAATACCGGCGAAAGCCCATCACCTATTTCTGCAAGGAGTCCGGCATCGGCCGCGCCATGCAGGCACAGGAAGGCGCGCCGCGCCGCATCGGGATTCTCGGGTTGGGCTGCGGCACCCTCGCGGCCTACGGCAAGCCCGGCGACACGCTGCGCATCTACGAAATCAATCCCCTCGTGCTGGACATCGCCAACACTCAGTTCACCTACCTGCGCGACACACCGGCGCGCGTGGAAGTGGCGGTCGGCGACGGCCGGCTGGTGCTCGAGTCGGAGCCCGACCAGCACTTCGATATGCTGGTGATGGACGCCTTCTCCGGCGATTCCGTGCCGGTCCACCTGATCACCCGCGAGGCCTTCGCCACGTACTTCCGGCACCTCGAGCCCGGCGGCATCCTGGCCGTCAACATCTCCAACTCGTATCTGAATCTCGAGCCCGTGATGGAGCGCGCCGCGAGCGCCTTCCACCGAACGGCCTACGTCTACCACTACACGCCGCTCGAGGACGACGACCTCTGTTTCTCCTGTTCCTGGACGCTGATCCTGGACGCGGCCGCGGCGTCCGCGCATCCCCAGCTGGCGAGGGACGCCAAGCTGCTGCGGCCCGAACGCCCCTTCCGCCTGTGGACCGACGATTTTTCGAATATGTTGGGGATTCTGAAGTGAGCCGCCGGGCGCCCGGCGTCAATACCCCGAGGCCGGCGTGAGCCGCGCGAAATACAGATCCACCGCGCGGTCGATGTTGGCGCGAGTCATCCGTACCGGCCGTCCTTCGTATTCGCTGATGGCCTTTACCAGGCGGTACATGTCCATGGGATAACAGGCGCGCAGGTACTTCGCCCCGGACGCCGCGCAACGCTCCCGCAGGTATTCCGCGCTCCCGGTCTCGAACGGCACGTGGTTGTCCAGCATGACTTTGGCGAAGATCTGGTCGAAGATCTCCGTGGTCACGCCTTCCACCAGCACCTTGGTCTGGATGCGCCGCAGAAAAGCCTCGTCGGCCAGGTCGTTCGGGTTCAGGTTGGTGGAGAACACCACCATCGTCTCGAACGGCACCTGAAACTTCATGCCCGATGCCAGCGTCAGGTAATCGACTCTCCGGTCCAGCGGCACGATCCAGCGGTTCAGCAGGTCGCGCGGCGAGAGCACCTGCCGCCCGAAATCGTCGATGATCAGAAGTCCGTTGTTGGCTTTCATCTGGCAGGGCGCGATGAATACGTGCGTGCTGTGGTCCAGCCGCAGTTCCAGCATTTCCGCGCACAGCTCGCCGCCCACTGCAATGAACGGCCGTTCGCAAAGCACCCAGCGCGGATCCAGCAATTCGTCGTCGCACGGCGCCACTTTGTGGACCGCCGGATCGAATACCATGATGATGTGGCCATCCACTTCCACGGCGTACGGCACCAGGATGGTGTCGTGGTACACGCGCAGAATCCGCTCCGCGATGCTGGTCTTCCCGTTGCCGGTGCCGCCGTACAGAAACAGCGATTGGTGGCCGATCAGCGACGGTCCGAGCTGGTCCAGCAGCCCGTCCGGGATCACCAGGTCGTGAAAAGTCTGCCGCAGCCTCTCCCGGCCTAACTTCACATGCGCCGTCTGCGACTTCACCACGTCGCGGTATTGCGACAGGGTGACCGGCGCCGGACCCACGTACTGGCACATTGCGCTTCTCGCTCCGGCCAGCGTCCGTCCGGCGCTGGTGAGCGAAAAGTTGTAGTCGCTGCCCACCATGCCCTTCACTTCGATCTGGTGCTGCATGCGGAATTGATGAAACTGAACTTCCAGCACCTGGAAAGAGAGCTTCAACGATTTATGCAAGGCCTCCAGGGTAGCCGAGCCGTGGAGCCACAGGTACCGCAGCACCAGGTCGGCCACGACCGCCCGGGGAATCCCGAGGTCTTCGATTTTGTCCGGTATGACGGGCCGGCCTTCCACCCGTTCCGCAGTCGCTGCAATCATTACGATGGACTATACAACAGGCGCCGGCAGCAAGCTAGTACTCCGATGGTTAACGTTAGACAGCCATCCAAAAGGGGGACGCGCGCGGCTCTCCTTCAGTGATCGTGGTGGTGTCCGCCGTGGTCTTCCATATGCACCGGAATGGCGCAGCCGTTCTCGGAAATCGCGCAACTGGCGTGCTCGAATTGCACCGTCGTGTGGGAGATGTGAAAGCGCTCGGCCAGCATGCCGTTCAGCCGCTGCAGGATGGCATCGCTCGACGACGGCGGAACGTCGGCGATCAGCACGTGGCAGCTCAGCGCGTGCGTGCTCGAACCCAGGCTCCAGATGTGCAAATCGTGGACGTCCAGCACGCCGTCCACCACCCGCATCCGCCTGATCACCTCGCGCAGATCGATCCCGCGCGGCAACGCTTCCAGCAGGATGTTCAGCGACTCCCGGATGATACCCCAGGCCGTCCAGACGATCAGTACGCCGATCAGGATGGAAAGCACCGGATCTATCTGTTCCCAACCGGTATAGCGCATGACCACCGCCCCGGCGATGATGCCGATGGATCCCAGGGCGTCCCCGAGCATGTGCACGAACGCGCTGCGAATGTTGAGATCGTCGCGGCTGGCTCCGCGCAAGGCCAGCATGATGCCGCCATTGACCACCAGGCCGAGCGCCGCCACCGCGATCATGACGCCCTCGTGCACGGCTTGCGGCCGGCGCAGCCTGCCGATGCCTTCGTAGAAGATCCAGGCGGAAAGCAGCACCAGGGTCAGGGCATTCACGAACGCGGCCAGGACGCCCGCGCGGTGGTATCCGTAGGTCTTGTTTTCGTCCGCCGGCTTGGATTGGAGGTAGAACCCGAACCACGCCAGGAGCAGCGCCAGCGCATCCGTAAAATTGTGCCCCGCATCGGAAAGGAGGGCCAGCGAGTGCGCCTGGATCCCCGCCGCCACCTCCACTGCCACGAGAAGGACGGTGGCGGCCAGCGACCATCTCAAAACGTTGCCCGTGGCCGCGTGGTGGCTGTGTGCGTGAGAGTGCAACTGGGCTCCTGATTACAGTTTAGAACCACCCGGGCGCGCAATCCAACATTCTTCGCTCCACCCTGCTAGACTTATCGGCGATGCGGACCCTTCTCCTTGCCCTGGCGTGCTGGTCGCTATGCGCCGCGGGCCCGCCCCAGAGGAAACAGAAGCCCCCGGATGTCCAGGTGCTCGAAACCAGGGCGCGCCGCGGCGAGGGCAAGATCCTGCTGGACGGCCGCGTGCGCACCACCGGCGAGAAGCCCATCCACGGCCTCATCGTGATTTTCGACCTCATCTCCCCGGAAAACGGCGTCGTCGGCAGCGAGCGGGCCGTGCTCGACGAGGATCTCTTGGCCCCCGGCCAGGAACGCGCGTTTCACTCTGAAACGGGGGACCTTGCGCGTGCGGTCCAGTACCGGATCCGGGCCTTCGATACGGCCGACCGCGAGCTGCGGGCGGCCAACACGGGACCTTTTCCCATCGACTAGGCAAGGCCCCCCAACGGCTTTTACAAATAATTTACAAGTCCACGATTACCTTTCCGCAGCCGCCCCTTAGCATACCCTTAGACGCTACAAGGAGAGACTTCATGGGACCAGTTGCAGTAAACAGCAGTCACATACCGTCATATCTCGACGAACACCTGTCGATCGATTTCGATCATCAGTCGGCCACCCTGGATGCCGTGCGCATGATCCTGACCCGCAAGGAATACGATCTCCTCTCGTTGCTCGTGCAGCACGCCGGCGAGATCATTCCGCGCGAAGCCCTGCTCATGCGGGTGTGGGGCTACGGCGCGGAGATCCGCACGCGCACGCTGGATGTCCACGTGCGGCGCCTTCGCAAGAAACTGGGTGGATATGCGGATCAGTACATCGAGACCATCTTCGGCATCGGCTACCGGTTCCAGCCCTTCCACGCGCCGCGATACTTTCAGCAGTCGCTGGGAAAGCCTCCCGTGGTCGCGATAGCCTAGCGCCCTGGCCGGGCGGGCGGCAGGCCGGCGGCGCCCATTCCGCGGCGCCGGCCTGATATGATGCATTCCATTATGCCTGGTCTATACCCGGAACTCGCACCGGTGTCCGAAGCCGTCACTGACGATATCCGCGTCGAGGTTCTGTCCAGATACTCACCCGAGAACTCGCGGCCGGCCGAGGACGCATGGGTGTTCCAATACACGGTCCGCATTACGAACCTGGGACGCGAGACGGTTCAACTCCTCAGCCGGCACTGGATCATCACCGATGCGCTCGAGCACACCGAAGAAGTCCAAGGTCCGGGAGTGGTCGGAGAGCAGCCGGTCTTTGCGCCCGGCGAGTCGTTCAAATACTCGTCCTGGTGCCCGCTCAAGACCCCCACGGGTATGATGCGCGGCACCTATCGGATGGTGGGCGCGGGTGGGCGCCAGTTCGACATCGAGATCGCCCCCTTCGCGCTGAAAGCCCCGTACACGGTCAACTGAGCCGTACCGCGCTTCGGGCTCTCTCCCTACGCCAGCCGATCGCTGTTCATCGCCCGCGTCCAGCCGAGATTGAACGGCAGCTCCGTCATGGGACCCTGCCACTTCAGCTCGCGCTCGATGTCGGGGTGCATGCGGTACGATTTCTTCACGTCCGCGACCTTTGCCCCGATCACGTCGATCTTGCCGGCATCATACTGGCCGAGACCGAGTTCCCCGCAGTATTTCACGTAGCCCAGCCACTCCGGATCGATGCCCATGGTTTCCGCGGCCACCCGGTCCGCCGCCACGTAATCGGTGGACGCCAGCGCGATCCTCGAAGGCACCGGGGTTCCGGAATTGGGACCATTGCCCTCCATCCCCTCGAAGCCGTCGATCAGCGACGCTCCCCAGTTCAGCCGCGTCGCCGTCGTCAGCATGTTGTAGTGAGTCTGGCGGAGCCCCACGTGGAATTTGCGCTTCTCGTTCCATCGCGGAGTCTCTCCGGTGGCCTGATGCAGCGGCGCGCCCAAAACCATGTTCTTGATCGAAAGCGACGCGATGACGGTGTTGTGCGTCTTCAGCATGGCCGAGGAGATCACGAAGGCCTCGGGATCCACCAGGCGGGCGGCGATCCGGCACGGCACGATGTGCAGGTCGGCATCCAGCAGGGCGACCCGTTCGAATTTTCCCTCGTCGTTCAAATCGATCAGCTTCAGCTGCTGCCTGGAGTATTCCGCGGGCAAGGCGTTGAACTTGAAGTTCTCATAGGCCTGCTTGGAGTCTCCCGCGGAGGCTTCCGCGATGACCACCGGTCCCTTGAAGCTCTCCCCGAGATAGTCCAGGATTCCGCGCATGGCGTCCGCGTGGCTCGCCGCCAGTTGGTTCACCGTATTGACGAAGTTGGGCTTGATGACCACGTACTTCTTGCCCTTCATCTTGGCCTGGAGTTCCCGGTCGATCGCCTTCAGCGCGTTGTAGACGTTCTTGCGCCTGTCGGCGCCCTGGCTGATCGCCACCGTGGCGCGCTGCTCCTTCCCGGGGAATGTCTCGGGGTAGCCGCCCATCATATTATTCCGGGGTCGGGGCGCCGCCGTTTGCCCCGGCTGTCCGGGTTGGGCGGGGGGCTGGGTTTGCTGAGCCGCGACGCGGCGTCGCAACACTGCCGCCGCTCCGGCCAACTGAAATACACTCCTGAATAAACTCCTGCGCGCGAAATCGTTCGCCATACGAACTCTCCTCGTTGCGGCCCCAGCCCGGTTCCAGGGGCGGGTAAAGCAGATAATCAGATCTGACTCTCTGGCTGGTGTTAGTATACACCACAATGCGCCGCAACCGCCCGCCACCCCTTTCGTTTTAGCGGATTTTGCACTCGGAGCCGCCGATGAACGCGGATCAACGCCGATAAAGAACTCGTTTGTCTTTTATCCGCGTTAATCTGCGTTCATCCGCGGCCTGATTTCTTGACCTGCGGGAAGTGAGGCTGCCTCAGAAGTAGAAGCGCAACGAAAGCTGCAAGTTCCGTGCCAGGCCCGTCTTGCTGGTTACTTTCCCGAACGTGGAAGACGTCGGATTGAACTGCGGTCCGCTCCAGTTGGGATGGTTCGGAAGGTCGAAAGCCTCCGCGCGGAATTCGAATCCGGTCCGCTCGTTGATGGCGAACTTCTTGTACAGGCCGGCATTCCAGTCCTGGAAACCTGGCTGGTAGATCTCGTCGCGAACGCCCGGCTGCAGGTTGAACGTGCCCGCGGGCGGCGCGGTGAACAGCGGCTGGCCGCTCGAATTCGTGACGGCGAAATACTGGTTCGGGCTGGCTGCCCCGGCCCCTCCCGCGAATTGGTGCGTGATCGACGGAGTGCCGTTCATAACCCAATACTCTCCCGCCGAATTGCCGCACCCCACGCTGCCGGTTTCTCCAACGCCGGCAGTGTCGTTGCTGCCCATGACCCCGCAGGGAGTCCCCGTCTGGAACTGCATGATGGCGCTCAGTTGCCATCCACCCAGCATCTTGGCGGTCATGTCGCTCTTGCCCCGGAAAAACGGCAGCGTGTAGATCATGTTGATCACCGCCACGTGGCGCGTGTCGTACTCCGAAGGCCCCCACATATTCGTCGTGTTGTAGGTGTCCGGAACGATGTCGCGGTAATTCGAATTGCCGTCCATGCTCTTGGACAACGTGTACGCGAAGCCGAAGCCGAAGCCGCTCGCAAACTTGCGGCTCCAGTTGATCTGCAGCGCGTTGTACGTGGAAGTGGATACGTCCTCTTCCATCTGGATCGACGCGAACCCCGCGTAGGGCCGCAGGTAGTTGGCATTCAAGCCCGGGTTGGCCTGCAGCGCCCCGGCTTGGGGTTGGTTGATGTCGAACGTCTCCGGCAATCGCAGCCCGCGGTGCCCCACATACGCCACTTCCAGCGTGGACTTGCCGAAGATCTCCCGCTGCACGGTAATGTTCCAGTTCCACGCCTCCGGCGGCCGGTTGTTCCGCGCCAGCGTGGTGACCGTCAGCGGCGGCGTCGCCGCCCCGCTCAGACTCGCTCCCGGGTTGTCCACCGATACGTTGGCCACCGTCACGAACGGCTGGAATGGGGAATTGGCGCCCGGAAAGATGTTGTCCAGCAGGCCGAAACGCGTCAAATACCGCCCCATGCCGCCGCGAATCACGGTCTTCGAGTTGAGCTGGTAAGCCAGGCCAAACCGCGGCTGGAACTGGTAATTGATCTGCCCATAGTAGCTGGGCAGGCCGTGGAACAGGCCGGTGTAAGAGCTGCCGCATGCCTGCACCACGCCGTGCCCGCAGGCGTCGCTCGGCCAGCCGCTGCCTGCAATCACCATCCCGTCGTAGACGTTCCCCGTG
Source organism: Bryobacteraceae bacterium (assembly GCA_035638575.1). Classification (GTDB taxonomy): domain Bacteria; phylum Acidobacteriota; class Terriglobia; order Bryobacterales; family Bryobacteraceae; genus DASQZT01. The sequence goes on along the minus strand of DASQZT010000251.1, from coordinate 6,309 downwards.
CCCGCAATCACGTTGCCCGATTTCGGATCGATCTTGGGAGCCTGGGTCGGATCGTAAAGCGCCGGGTCGAAAAATATCTGGTTGCCCCACAGTGCCTTGTAGGGAACCGTGATCGTCTGGCGCAGTCCGTAATTCAGCGTAAGCTTCTGGCTAACCCTCCAGGCGTCCTGCGCGAACCATTCGTACAGGTAGCCGCGATAGATGGTGTAGGCGCGCTGCCCGATCTCCGTGTAGCTGTCCGCCAGCCCCAGCGCCATGTTGGCAATGCCCGCGCCGGCCGTCGCGCCCAATCCCGATCGGGCATCCGTAAACGTGAACGTCCCGTTCTGATTGCTGCTGCCGCCCGGCACCGTGGCCACGTTGATCTGGTCGCCGTCGTTCTCTCCCGACTTTTCGAAGTAGAACCCGGCCTTGATCGTGTGGTTTCTCCAAACCTTGGTCACGATGTCCCCGGCCGTGTAGATCGGGCCGGTCGAATGCGACGGGTATGGTCCGCCCGCCAGGCTCGAGAAGTTCGGAATCGTCACCGTGGGAATCTTGCTCGGTATGTCCTTGCCCGAAGGCAGCAGGTAAGGATAATTGATGCCGAACGATGCGTTCGCATTGAAGCCCGGCGCGGACTTGATCACCGGGATGTAGACGTCGTCCAGGGTCACCGTGACGCGCGCTTCGTTGAGCAGCGTCGGGCTGATGGTTCGCGTCCACGCTATCGATCCTGCCTGGTTGGGACGGTTGAATGCCTTGGGCGTTAACCCCGAGCCTTGATCGAAGGGATCCAGCTCGTAGTAGGCCAACGCCGTGCGCCGGAATTGAATGCGGTCCTTCTGGTCCGGCAGGATGTCGGAATTGATGGTTTCCTTCCGCTGATTCTCCGGCTGCGAAGCCTGGGCGATCCAGTTCTGGTTGCCGTTCACCAGTCCGTTGGGCGCCGGATACGCATTCAGGATGGCCATGCCATTGTGGCTCTGCTGGCTCACCGGAATGATGTTTCCCGGGAACGGTACGCAACCTGCCGCGCCCACCGAGGGGCACGTGCTGGGATCGTAGATTACCGTCGCCTTGCTGTAGAAAATGTTGGGGCTCAGCAGTTCGCTGAAATTGCCCTGCCGCATCAGCATCGTCGGGACTTCCAACGTCTGGGTCTGCCCGTTCCGATACCGGGACCACTCCTGTCCGACAAAAAAGAACATCTTCCCTTTGGGAATGACATGGGGAATATACGCTGGGCCGCCCACGTCGAAACCGAAATCGTTGTACCGGAACGGCGACTGAAAGTTCGTAAACGTGCTCTGGTTGCGCGTCCAGGTGTTGGCGTTCAGGTCCGCATTCCGGAAATACTCGTACGCCGAGCCATGGAACTCCTGGCTGCCGCCCTTGGTGACAATGCGGATCTGTCCTCCCGAGGCGCGCCCGTATTCCGCGGCGTAGTCGGCCGTCAGCACCTGCACTTCCTGGGTGGAATCCTGGTCCACCACTCCTACGCTGGTTCCGTTGGCGCGAGTGCGGAGGGCCGGCGCGCCGTCGAACAGGATCTGCGTGTCCGGTGAGCGCGCGCCGTTGATGGCGTAGCCGCCGCTCGTCAGGCTGAAGCTGAAATCGCCGGCCGTCGAGCCGCTGCGCACGCCCGGCAGCATCGATGCCAGGAAGAGCGGATCGCGGCCATTCAGCTCCAGCGAGTCGATCTGCGCCCTGGTGATGTCTTTCTCCACCGCGGACGACTCTGTCTGCAGAGCCGCCGCGGTCCCGCTCACCTCCACCACCTCCGTGGCGTTGCCAACCGCCAGCGAGGCGTCCAGAGACAGCGCCGAATCCGCGTCGAGCTTATTGTGAGTGCTGCTGAATTTCTTGAATCCGGCGGCCTCCGCCGTCACCGTATATAAGCCGGGCTGCATGTTCGGCACGGTATAGTAGCCGGAGTCGTTGGCAATGATCGTGTGTTCTTCCGAGGTGGCCTCGTTCTTTACAACCACCTTAGCCTTTGGAATTACGCTTCCGGATGGATCCTTCACAAAACCGCTGATGGATCCGTAGTCCGATTGCGCATACGCGGCCATGGACAAAAGGAATGGCGCGGCAAGCGCCAGTAGCATCTTAGACGAGAAACGCAAACTCATAGACCCTCCCTCCACTTGGAGGTTGAAACGGAACAAGACAATTTTTCCGACAGCCGGACAAGGACCGGCCGCACTGCCCACAAAGCTAGAGATTGAACTTCCAAGGAATGGTAAACCGATGGCGGGACCGTGTCAAGGGCTCAGTCCGATCAATTACAAATGCGCCTGGAGGAGGGGGTGTTTCTCATACAATACAATATGTGGTGGCGCGCCAATCCCGAATTACGGAGAGAATCGCACCTGTTCCGGCCGGATTCTGACAGAATGGTTTTCGGAACGTGGCTGGGTAACCCGGCGGCGCAGAGAGGAGAAAGGCAATGTTCAAACGCAATGGCAAAATAGGCCGGCGGGATCTGTTCAAAACCTCCGCCGCGATCATGGGCGGCGCGCTTCTGTCGCGGGAAGCCGCGGCCGAACAGGCGGCCCAACGCAATGTCAATACCAACTCGAGCCCGTCCGCGCTCAGGGTCACCGATCTTCGCGTGGCCACCATCGTGAAACCCGGGCCCAGCCCCTGCCCCATCATCCGCCTCGACACCAACCAGGGTGTCTATGGATTGGGCGAAGTCCGCGACGGGGCCAGCGCCACCTACGCGCTGTTTCTGAAGAGCCGCCTGTTGAATGAGAACCCCCTCAACATTACTTATCTCTTCCAGAAGATCAAACAGTTCGGCTTCCACGGGCGCCAGGCCGGTGGCGTCGTGGCCGTCGAAGAGGCCCTCTGGGACATCGCCGGCAAAGTGTACAACGTGCCCATCTATCAGATGCTCGGCGGCAAGTTTCGCGAGCGCGTCCGAATCTACGCCGACACCGACGAATCCCCCGACCCCAAGGTCTTCGCGCAACGCCTCAAGGCCCGCAAGGAGGAGATGGGCCTCACCTGGCTGAAGATGGACGTGGGCATCAACCTCGTGCAGCAAATCCCCGGCACCGTCACCGGGCCCTCGCAGCTGACCGCGTGGGAACGCCGGGCGCTGCCCCATCCCTTCGTCGCCACCGAGGTGACCGAAAAGGGCATCGAAAAGCTATCCGAATACGTGCAGGCTGCGCGCGAGGCCGTCGGCATGGAGATTCCCCTGTCCATGGACCACCTCGGCCACATTGGCGTCAATTCCATCATCCGGCTGGGAAAGGCTTACGAGAAGTTCAACCTCTCCTGGATGGAGGATGTCATTCCCTGGCAGTACACCGAGATGTTGCAGCACATCACCGCGGAGAGTCCCACGCCCATCCTCACCGGCGAGGACATTTACCTGAAGGAAGGCTTCATCAACCTGTGCGAGAAGCACGCCGTCAGCAAGATCCATCCGGACATTTCCACTTCCGGCGGGATCCTGGAGACGCACAAGATCGGCGAAGCGGCCATGGAGTTGGGCGTGCCGATGGCCATGCACTATGCCGGCACTCCGGTGGGCGCTATGGCCAGCGTGCACTGCGCCGCGGCCACCGCCAACTTCCTCGCCTGCGAGAACCACTCGCTGGATGTTCCCTGGTGGGGCGACCTGGTGGATGGCATCGAGAAACCGATCATCAACAAGGGATTCATCACGGTTCCGGACAAACCCGGCCTCGGCATCACCTTGAACGACGAAGTATGCAAGCGGCATCTGGCGCCCAACACCGGCTATTTTGATCCCACTCCGCAATGGAACACGGAGCGCTCCGGCGACTGGCTCTGGAGCATGATGCGGGCGGACGAAGCCGGCCAGCGCGGCTGAACTGGGGTCCTCCGGGCGGCAGAGTAAGCCCTCAAATTCTCTGTCTACGGCGCATCGTCATCGTCGTCGATAGCGTGTCTTTCGGGCAGCATGTGCTGATGCAAGATGCGGGAGACCAGAATCCCTCCGGCCGCAGGCCTGTAAAAGACGACATGCCGGCCGCTCTCCATACGGCGCAGGCCAGGGCGAACATCGTCACAGGTCCGACCCAATGCTGGCTTGTCGGCCAACATCTGGCAGCACGCCTGGAGATCACCGATATATCGGACGGCTTGGTCCTCGCCCCAGGTACGAAGATAAGCGCCGATACTCAGCAGGTCGTCTTCGGCGCGACGCGAGAAGCGAAAGAGGGCCACCGTCAGCGCTGCTTCGTGCGAAGGCTGAGGGTCTTCCGGACACGGTCAAATACGTTACCTGCGGCGATGCCGCTGGCGTCGCCCTCATCGATCGCGGTACGCAACGCAGCAAGTTTCGCCTCGTACCGCTGTTCCTCGCGCTCCAAGGTCCGGAGCGCGGCCCGCACGACCTCGCTGGCGTTTTCGTAACGTCCGCTCTCCACCTTCTTGAGTACGAAACGGTCGAGTTCGTCGGTCAGATTGACATTACGAGTGGGCATGTCGGCTCGTTTCTGCTTTAGCTGACTCCAAAGTGATCATACCACGATTAGCAAACATTGCTAATCGCGGCGGATTAGCCGTACTGGCAGTGATGGAGCCACAAAAATAAGCGTCAAAAAAGCCTCCCGGAGGCCGGCCGATGTATACTACCTGAACACCCCGAAACGGGGACGGGATACCTCAAAGGAGAGACACCATGCGTAACACATCGCTGATTGCCTGCCTGGCGCTCGCCGCACTCGCCGCCGGCTGCTCGAATGCCCCCGCTCCGCCTCCTGACACGCGCGCCGCCGATGTGCAGGCGGTCAAGGACGTCGAAGCGGCCTGGCTAAAAGACGTTTCCACCAAGGATGCCGACAAGTTTGCCAGTTACTTTGCGGAGGATGGCTGCGGGCTATACCCCGGGGCCGGGATCCTGGAGGGGAAGGCGGCCATCAAAACGGCGATGGCGCCGTTTCTTGCCGATCCCAATTTTTCGCTGAATTTCCAGTCCACGAAGGTAGTGGCGTCCAAGGGTGGTGACATGGTCTATTCGCAGGGCACCTACACCATGACCATGACCAACCCGAAAACCAAGAAGCCCGTGACGGACAAGGGAAAGTTTCTGACGGTCTATGCCAAGCAGGCCGACGGAAGCTGGAAGGCCGTCGCCGATACGTTCAATTCCGATTCCATGTAAGGGCGGCCGGATCGCCGGGACTGCCGTTTTCCGGCTGCGCCGGTGCAACCTCTGGAGATCGATGTCCAGACCCCGTGTACCTTCCTGCGCGGACTCTACGATCTCGACGCAGGCCAGTTCGTTGCCAAGCGGCACGAACAAGCTGGAGCGATCGGAGTGTCTCTGCCGCACCTACTCAGCAGCCTCTCCAAGAACGTGCCCGGGTTTGTCGAGTACTGCCGGGAAGAACAAGGCATCGACCTTGCCGGCGAGCAGCGAAGCGGATCCCGGCGAGGATGGAGAAGACACCTGGGGGGCCGGCTACGTCAAGGTGTCGAAGACCTGGCGAAGGGAGCATTCGGACGTTGGCTTCGCATTCTCGCTGCGTTTGAGGAGCAAGCAGCGGGACTTCCGTAAGACCGGGTCGTGCCCTTCGCTCCGAGCGTTTCTCGCGGATGACTTTCATTGCGGTGCATCACGAAGACCGCGCCCGGCGCACCGGAACTGCGGCCTGACCGGCTGCTTCGAGAACCCGCCGAGGTTGCCCAGCAGTCTGCTAGCGGAAGAACAACCCGCTCGCCACGGCATTTGCCGAAGGATTGAGATTCGTGATCCGGACGACGACTTGACCACTCACGTTCCACACCAGGTATTGCCCGTTGGCGAAGCTCGAAACCGGGCGCGTGTCCAAAACGTTGCCGTTCGCGTCCAGGATGTCCACGCGTTCCGTGCGGCCTCCGCCGTAAATGTCCCAATCCAGCAGGTAGACGGCAACCTGGTGAGTATTGGAGTCACTAAACGTCAAGCCGATGTTGAACGAAGTGCTCGAGTACCAGCAGGCCGCGATCCGGTCGAAGAGCGAAGATGCCTTTTGCAGCGCGCGCGTGTCGCTGGTGGAAGACGCCCAGGTAAAGGGAATGTTGCCCGAGGGCTGCACCGTAACATAAGCGGGGTAGCCGGCGCTGTCGTTGATCACGTTGTAGCCGTCGGCGCCATAGACACCCTTCCAGGATCCGGCAGTTGCGGTATCGGCCTTCAAGAACGACGCCGTGCCTGAGCCGGTGGTAGCGCCGCCCCCGCCGAAGAACAAACCGCTCACCACCGCATTGGCCGGCGCATTGGTATTCGTGATCCGGACGACCACGTGCCCGCTCAGGTTCCACACCAGGTACTCCCCGTTGCCAAATCCCGAAACCGGGCGC
>DASQZT010000250.1:0-6789 GCA_035638575.1 Bryobacteraceae bacterium | reverse complement strand
GCGTTCAGCGTGACCGGCGCGGCGCTCGACAGCCGGACGATTCCCGAGAGCTACGTGGTGGTGCGGCAGGTGGGCAGGGCGCCATACGGCCTGCAATTCGGCGATGGCCGGGAGCTGGCGCAACTGATCTCGCCGGCGCGGCCGGCCGTCATCCTGGAGAACGACGGCGTGCTGGTGACCGGCGCCGACGTGTTGGAGGCGTTCGACCGTCTGGAGGTGTTGGAGTCGACCGCGGAAGCGATCATCAACTGCCGGGCGGTGGGTTCGCTGAGGCCGCTGCCGGACGAGGTGACGCGCGAGCTGGACGCGGCGTTTTTCGGGTGAGAAATTGACCGCGGAGGCGCAGAGGGCGCGGAGGAAGACGCGGAGAAAAACAAAGAGGCAACGGCCTGAGGGAGGGGAGACTTCCGCGTGGACCAAGCGTCGGTGCGGCAGCGGGACGAGGGCGTCCCGGCCCAGAGGGCACCCCGACCAGGGGGTCCGCCCCACCAATTCGGCAACGGGCGGGCGGTTTTGGATTGTGAAACGAATGCGGGGGCACAGGGGAGGTGGGGCCGGGCGGTGGCGGGGGGTTGCGGTTCCGCATTACAAAACCGGCTTTCCGGGATGGCGGCCGTTTGACGAAAGTGCCATGGCGCGCCCATGATGGAAAGCGGATGGTCGAAACACGTGTATACCAGCAAACAGAACGATACCCTCATAGCCGCACTGAACTCGTTTCAGATCGAATTGCCCTCCTGGGGATTCGCGAATACCGGCACACGCTTCGGTAAGTTTCTACAGCCCGCCGCGGCCACAACCACCGAGGAGAAGTTCAACGACGCCGGCCAGGTACATCGCTGGACGGGCGTCTGCCCAAGCGTCGCCTTGCACGTGCTGTGGGATCTGCCCCATGGGGCCGGCGATACGGAGGAAGTGCAGGCGCTGGCAAGGAAGAATGGACTGCGCGCCGGCGCCATCAATCCCAACGTTTTCCAGGATCAGGTCTACAAATACGGGTCGCTGGGCAATCCCGATCCGGGGGTGCGCAAAGAGGCACTGGACCACATTCTGAGCAGCATCGAGATTCAACGGCGCCTGGGGAGCCGCGACCTTTCGCTGTGGTTCGCGGACGGGTCGAATTATCCGGGCACGCAGAACATCCGGCACCGGCGCCGGTGGTTTGCGGAGGGGCTGCGCACGGCGCACGAGCACATGGCGGCGGGGCAGCGGATGCTGGTGGAGTACAAGCCATTCGAGCCGGCGTTTTACCACACGGACATCGCCGATTGGGGCATGGCCCTGCTGCTGGCGCAGGCGGCGGGCCCGAACGCGCGGGTGCTGGTGGATACGGGGCATCACTACCAGGCGCAGAACATCGAGCAGATTGTGGCGTGGCTGCTGGATCTGGACATGCTGGGCGGATTCCATTTCAACGACCGGCGCTATGCGGACGACGACCTGACGATGGGCTCGATCGATCCCTACCAGGCGTTTCGCATCTTCCACGAGATTCTGCACTTCGAATGGGAGACGGGGAAGCGGGCGGACATCGCCTACATGATCGACCAGAGCCACAATCTGAAGGGCAAGATCGAGGCGATGATCCAGACGGTGACGACGGCCATGGAATTGTACGCGAAGGCGTCGCTGGTGGACCACGAGAAGCTGGCGGACTGCCAGACGCGGTGCGCGCTGGTGGACGCGGAGAGCTGCCTGAAGGATGCCTTCTCGACCGACGTGCGCCCGGCGATTCGGGAATGGGCGGAGTCGAAGGGACTGCCGGCGGACCCGATGGACGCTTTCCGCCAGAGCGGATACCTGGAGCGGATCACATCCGAGCGGGGCGCGAAGAACATGGCGGCGATCTCCAGCTATGCATAGAGTGAGGAATCTATGCCCCGGTACGCTTTCAAACTGCAGATCAAGCCGAACGCAATCGAAGAGTACGAGCGCGAGCACCAGCGGGTTTGGCCCGAGCTGCTGGCGAAATTGAAAGAGGTCGGGATTTCGGACTATTCGATCTTCCGGCGGGGACAGGAGCTGGTGCTGTGCCTGCGCGCGGAAGACTTCGACAGGGCCTGGGACGAGCTGGATCGCGACCCGGTGAATCAGCGCTGGCAGGCCTTCATGAGCAGGCTGTTCGAGCCGGTGCCGGACAAGGGGTCGGGGGAGCGGTTTGCCATGATGAAGGAAGTTTTTTACCTGGAGTGAGTGGGGCTTTCGCGTCGGGAGCGGCAACGCCCGCGGGGTATGATGGATTCAGGCTGCCTTCCGCCATGTCTGACGCCGAGGACAAATTGAAGCTCGCGCGCAAGCACCTCGAGCGGGTTCTCGCCGCGTGGGGCGCTCCTACGGATTGGGACGACTTATCGCTTTACGGCTTCTACTGCCTGGAGGCAGCCGTCGGAGCAGCGGCGGCTCACTTTGGATTGGCAATATCCACGAGGCATTGGCAGAAGGCTGAGACAGCAGCAGGATTGCATGCCAATCACGGACTGCCGGACATTTCGCACCTGCTTCATGAACTGAACGATGCCAGGAAGGCCGCGGCTTACGGTGATGTCGAGGCGCCCGAGCTTGATGCGGAGAGCGTTGCGTCTCAGATTGAAGCGTATGTGAATGCGGTTGCTGCGCTACTCGCGGGGGGTCACTGACCATGACCGGCCAAGATACAGATCCGGTCAGCGCAACCAATCAGGTCCTGAGGTGGCCGACACCGCGATCACGCGAGTGGACTGGCGCCTTTGTCCAGTCCGCCGAACACGACCCTAACATCCTCGCCGTAGTGGCCGTCGGATCGGCCGTGCGGCCAGGGGTGCGCAGCGCAGACGTCGACCTCCTGGCGATCTGTCGGGATCTATCGGTCATCCATGAGGATCCTCCAATGGAGGTGGACCTTCGGGCTTATTCCACAGGCAGTATCGAAGATCGTCTGAAAGCCGGCCATGACATGCTTGGCTGGGCTCTCCAGTTTGGACGAGTTTTATTCCAGCGCGACCGGTTCTGGGACAGCCTGGCTGAAGCGTGGCGTCATCGTCTTGTATTACCATCTTCCAAGCTTGCTCGAGCTAGGGCAGCGAATGCGCATCGTCATTTAGTGACTGTCCTGCAGTTCGGCGATGCGGATGCGGCCCAGGAGCAAGCGCTATCCTACTTAACGCAACTGGCTCGAGCGGAGCTTCTGGATCGAGGTGTATTCCCAGCTTCCAGACCAGAATTAGCTCAGCAACTGCGGGACATCGGCAATGTTCAGCTCGCTGGGTGGCTGGAAGGTATATCGAACGGCGGCCGGATAAGATTATCGGACCTCGACAGGCTGTTGGAGGTCGCCGTGTAAGGTTGGCCCACAACCGTTTCGGCACTACGACCGCGCGCGCCACATGAAGAAGCCGACGATCGTCTTGGCGTCTTCGATCCGGCCGGTGCGGATCATCTCCTGCAGCTCTTTGCGCGTAAACCAGCGAGCCTCGATCTGCTCGTCGTCCATGGGAGTCGCGGGGCCGGCAGTGAGGCCGGTGGCCAGGTAAATCGTCATGCGCTCCTGGACGTAGCCGGGGCTCACCCAGAAAGATGCCAGCTTGCTCCAGCTTCGCGCGCGGTAGCCGGTCTCCTCGATCAGCTCGCGTTTGGCGGCCTGCAGCGGCTTCTCGCCGGGGTCCAGCCGGCCGGCCGGAAGCTCCCACAGATTCTTTCCCGCGGGCAGCCGGTATTGACGCACCAGCAGCACGCGTTTCTTGTCGTCCACCGCCATCATGACGGCCGAGCCGGCGTGTCTCACAACGGAGCGCCGGATCTCGAAACCACTCTTGCGGTCCGCCGCCTTGTCTTCGGTCACGCGGAACAGGTTGCACTTGTATACTTCGCGGGAAGCCGTGATCTTCATGGTCGTGTACGGAGCGCGACGGCGAAACGGTCCGCCGGCAGAGTGTTCATTATATCGGCCGGACCCAGCCATCCGCGCCGCGCGGTCAGCACGCCGTAACGCATGCTGGCCAGGTGTTGAGGGTGGTGGGCGTCGGTAGAGATGGTGAAGCGGGCGCCCTTGGCCCTGGCGCTGCGGGCCAGCGTGCCGTTGAGATCGAGCCGCTCGGGGCTGGCGTTGATCTCGAGCCAGACGCCGCGGCGCACGGCCTCGGCCACGATGCGGTCGAAATCGAACGGGAAGGGATCGCGCTGCAGGAGAAGGCGGCCGGTGGGATGGCCGAGGACGCGCAGGTGCGGGCATTCGAGGGCGCGCAGCAGGCGGTCGGTCATTTCGGCGGCTTCGAGGTTCATGTGGCTGTGGACGCTGAAAATCACGAGGTCGAGCTCGGCCAGCGCATCGTTCGCGAGGTCGGGCGTGCCATCTTTGAGGATGTCGCACTCGATGCCGGAGAAGACGCGGATGCCGAGGCCGTTGCGGTTGATCTCGCGCACCTGTTTGGCGAAGGCCACGGCGCGGGCTTCGTCCAGGCCGTTGGCCATGGCGAGCGCCTTGGAATGGTCGGTGATGGCGATGTATTGGTAGCCGCGGGCGAGTGCGGCTTGGGCCATTTCTTCGAGGGTCGCGCGGCCATCGGTCTCGGTGGTGTGCATGTGGAGGTCGCCGCGGATGTGGGCGAGCTCGACGAGTTCGGGCAGGCGTCCCTCGGCGGCGGCTTCGATTTCGCCGCAGTTTTCGCGCAGCTCGGGCGGAATCCAGGGGAGGCCGAGGGCTTCGTAGACGCCGGCTTCGGTGGCGCCCGCGACTTTGGACTCGTCCTCGACGCGGAAGAGTCCGTATTCGCTGAGCTTGAACCCCATCTTCACGGCGCGGGTGCGGATGGCGACGTTGTGGTCCTTGCTGCCGGTGAAATACTGCATGGCGGCGCCGAAGGTGTCGGGCGGCAGGGCGCGAACGTCCACCTGCAGGCCTTCGCGGCCCACCTTGGCGCTGACCTTGTTTTCGCCGCGAGCCAGCACCTCCTCCACTCGCGGAAAGGCGAGGAACCGCTCGATCACGGCATCGGCCGGTCCGGTGACGAGCAGGTCGAGATCTCCGACGGTCTCGCGGCCGCGGCGCAGGCTGCCCGCGGGGGTGATGGCCGTGACTCCGGGAACCTGGCGAAGAGTCTCCATCAGCTCGGCGGCCATGGTCTCGGCGTAGCTCAGCAGGTAGCGGCCGCTGCGCTGACGGTATTGCGAAATGGATCGCAGGACCTTCTCTTCCAGCTTGGCGCCCATGCGCGGCAGCACGCGCAGCTTCTGTTCGAGGCAGAGGCGCTCCAGCTCGTCGATGGTGCTGATGCGGTAGTGCTCCAGGATGAGGGCGATGCCTTTCGGACCCAGCCCCTGGATCTTGAGGAACTCGAGGGCGGTGGGGGGAAACTTCTGCAACAGGGCGTCGCGCTTCTCGCAGGAGCTGCGCTCGACGATTTCGTGCAGGGCGGCGGCCAGGCCTTTGCCGATGCCGGGGATCTCGGTGACGTTGCGCGCCGGGTCGCGGAGGATGTCGGCGATGCGCTCGGGGTAGCCCTCGACGGCGGTGGCGCCGTTGCGGTAACTGCGGATGCGGAAGGAGTCTTCGCCGGCGATCTCCATCAGGTCGGCGGTCTCCCAGAGGAGGCGCGCGATTTCTTTGTTCTCCAAGTGGGCCCTCGAATCAATTGTAGCTTCGTAGATTCGGGGGCGGAGCCAATGGAGGCCGTGTACTTGACGCGGAGGCGCCGAGCACACGGAGGAAGACGCGGAGCCTTGGCCGCGATGCCCGTGGCGGAATGAGAAGGGAAACTTGGCGGGAGCGGGCCTGCATGGTGGAGGTGCGAAGAAGCGTCGACACGAGTGTCGACGCGGCACGCTGAGAGCGTGCGCCACGGTTGGATACGAGGCTGCAGTTACAACTTGACGGGAGGTTTCCGGAGAGAAAACCGAGAGCAGGTCAAAACCCGAGGTAACGGAGATGGCGGAGGGCGCGGAGAAAACTGCGTCTTGTGGCGCCGGCAGGCGGAAGCGCCTGCCCCACCCTGGGCGCAAGAAGAAGCCCGAAAGACAGGCCGGGAGGCCTGTCCCACTCCGTCCTTTCGGCGCGGTGGTACGTTTTATGAGTATGCGACCCGGGTCCCTGTGGTGGCTCGCCCTGCTGGCGAGCTTGAGCTTCGCGCAGACGCAGCCGTTTGCGGTGGTGTCCGCCGCGAGTTATCAGGCGGTGGTGGCGCCGGATTCGCTGGCGACCATCTTCGGCGTCAACCTGGCGGCGGCGGCGGCTTCCGCGACACTGGATGCCAACGGCCAACTGCCCACGGTGCTGGGGGGCACCACCGTGATGGTGGACGGCGTGGCCGCGGCGCTCATCTACGTGTCGCCGTCGCAGATCAACCTGGCGATTCCGGGAGCCGCCACGGCGGGCGCGTCCAGCGTGGTGGTCGAATCCTCGATCACCGGGGGTAAGCAGGCGGGCACCATGCAGGTGGCGACTTCCGCGCCGGGGGTCTTCACGGCGGACGCATCGGGAAAAGGCGCGGGGGCGATCCTGAACGCGGTGACGTACGCGGGCGCACCATTTCTGGTGGAGACGCCCGAGAACGGGGGCAGCGATTTACGCACGCGCCTGGCTGTCTACTCGACCGGATTGAGACATGCCGGCCAGGTGCTGGCGCAGGGGCAGGATGCGACCGGCACGCGCTACAACTTCACCGTGGAATACGCCGGCGCCGCCCCGGGTTATTTCGGACTCGACCAGGTGAACATTGTCCTGCCGCCGGAATTGGATGGAGCGGGCGTGGTCTCGCTGCTCGTCACCACCGAAAGCGCGGCTGCCAACATGGTTACGTTTCAGATGGGCAGCCTGCC
>DASQZT010000249.1:0-5266 GCA_035638575.1 Bryobacteraceae bacterium | reverse complement strand
CAGTTCCTGCTCGATGAAGGAGTGGCCGTTGAGGTAGTAGGTGGTCTGGAAGGGAAAGAAGGAGGCCACGCGCAGCACCATCGGCCCCAGGGTTTCATCCCGCAAGTAGAAGTAGTAATGCATGTATCGGCTGCGCTGCTGTCGCAGAATCCGATGGTTTGGATCCTGGGTCGGGAACTTGGGAGCCGAGCAGCGGAACGTAGCGCCCTGTTCCATGCTTTGGAAAACGAAATAAACGCCATAGCGAGCCGCCCGCTCCATGCGGCGCAACCAAGGCCGGACGTAATCCTCTTTGCGGACACCCTTCTGCGCCCACTCGATGGGGAGGTGGTGATTGCGGGCGAACGCCTCCACCCATTGCCGGTAGTCGCCAGTTTGCTGACTGAGGACGGTTTTGTCGACTACGGGTACGCCCACAACGTCGCGGAAAAAGTAGACCACCTGTTCGGGGCGGGACAAGCCGCTCAGGTACCCATGGATGACGATGCGGTCGAAGCAGTGGTATACCAAAACGAGAAGGCTGTCGAACAGCCTTGTGAATACCTCCATCGGTCGTCTCCTGGATCCTGCATCCAGCAACAAGATCATCGGCCAGGCGGCCGGTGGAGTCAAACTGACTGCCGAGGGACGGCCAAGGGAAGAAAGGGTTTCCAAAGGGAAAGAAACCGTAGGTTGCGTTCCCTTTGGGCTATGGCGGAGATTACCCATCGGCCGTCGAACGCATTCCGGTCTGCGGCGCGGACTGGCCCCACGAGACCGCCGCTGTTTTCTTGGCGATCTTGGCGCCTTTGCGAGCTACAACTCCGGGCGTCGACCATGTTCTCGGTTGCCCCACGCGCGCAACCGCCAAATGGAATCCGGGAAATTTCAAATATGTTTGGCTAGATTTACTCCCGAATGATGCGCTAACAAGAACTTGGGACGGAGCGCTTTACTGGAGGCCTCAGGTTGCCGACGATCCGCTCGAAATCCAGTCGGTCACTTCCGCGGATAGCGCGTGACGTGTAATTCCCCATCTTGAGTGAGCGAAACAGCCCGGGCCGGCCCTCCTGCGCTGCCGCCGCGCGAGACATGCTAGCCATCATGACAAAAAAGCTGTGCGCTGTTCGGTAACTACCGGCTGGACGGCCGCAATGATGCGCTCCGCCGCACCCCGAATCCATCGCCGGATCTCCGGGAGCGCGGCGGAACGAATGGCTGATCGCTAAAAGCGAATAGCTAGAAGCTATACTTCAGTCCCATCTGGATCTTCCGCGACCCGTTAATCACGTCGTCCTTGATGCGGCCGAACGTGCTGCTCGAAACCGAGGTCGTCGGATAGCCGAACTGTACCGTGTTGCTCAGGTTGGTGGCTTCCGCGCGGAATTCCAGCCTTTGCCGCTCCGTGATCCGGAAGTGCTTCAGCAGCGCCATGTCGGTATCGAAGAGCCAGGACTGCTCGAAGCCGTTGCGCCCGGTATTGCCCAGCGCGCCCGCCGCCGGGGCGCTGAATTGCTTGATCTGGTTCTGATTGAAGAACCAGATGTAACCGGTCGAAGGATCTTCAAACGGCGTCCCCATATTGCGGTTGCATCCCGTGCACTGCGCCGGGCTGGTCACCACGCTCGAGAACGTGTAATAGCCCGACCACACCGTGAACGGCCGCGGACTGAAGATCGTCAGGAATCCGGATACTTCCCAGCCTCCGACCACTTGGTTCAGCGCTCCGGGAACATTCGACAGGAATTTCTTGCCCTTGCCGAACGGCAGCTCGTAAGTGTACAGGCCCTGAATCGCGTGGCGCCGGTCGAAATCCGAAAGCGCGTAGTTGGCGTCGCGGTTGTGCAGGTCGAACGGCGTGTCGCCCGCCGATTGCGCCGTGCCTCCGCTCACCACCGTCGAAGTGGGATCGAACGAGCGCGTGTCCATCGATTTTGAAAGCGTGTAGGCGAACTGGAAGTACAGTCCGCTCTGGAACGCGTGCTCCAGCCGGATTTCCATTCCGTTATAGTGCGAGTAGTCGTTGGAATCGATCACGTACATCCCGCCGCCGAACTGCGGATACGGCACGAAGTAGTACGGTCCGAGCCCCGCGATCTGCGGCATTGTCATGGTCTGGCCATTCACCACCTGCGTGCGCTGGCCGATTTGCCGGGCCAGGTCGGCCACCTGATTCGTGCTCAGATCGCTGGCATAGAGCCGGCGGACCAAGTCGGAGCCGGTTTCGCTCGCTTGGCGCCGCGTATCCTGCCCCTCCAACTGGTTCATCAGGGCGCTCTGGCCGCCCCCCGTGATGGTATTGAAGGCGTCCAGGAAACCGTTGCTTTGAATGTTCTGGCCGTAGTCGTTCAAGTTGTACGCGCCCAGGAGGTTCAGGGCATGGCGGCCGATATAGTCGAACTGTAGCTTGGTGTTTTTCAAAACTTCGTATTGGAAACCGGCGCTCCACATATGCGTCTTGGGGGGCCGGTAGCCGGGATCCATCACGTAGATGGCGTTGGTGGTGGCATCCGGCGGCGTCAGCAGCGTGTTGGGCGCCGACGGCGGCGCCTGCGTAGGCACGAGGCCCGCGCTGGTGAGCCGCCCCCCGCCTTGCCCGAACGCTTGATTGACGACGCTGTACGAGCTCCCGGGCAGATTCTGGAAGATCTTCGAGGAGAGCAGGAAGGTGTTGATACGGTCGTCCGCCAGCCGGTAATTGCCGCGGATCGACATTTTGCCGTGGCCGGTCGGGTCCCACGCGAAGCCCAGCGAGGGCTCCAGGCCCGTGAAATAGCTCTTATAGAGACTGCCGCTCTGCCAGCTCAACGCGTTGTTCGGCGCGGTGCCGATCGTGATCGGCTGATTGGGATGCTTGATGAAGCTGTTCGCGTCGGTGGGGGTCAACTGGATCTCCCAGCGCAGACCGTAATCCACCGTGAAGTTGCGCGTCACCTTCCAGGTGTCCTCGCCGTAGAAATCCATCTCGGGAAAGCGTGCGTCGAACGTGTAAATGGTGCCCGCCGGCGCCCAGGTATTGGCGTTCTGCGCCACGAATCCCTGGTAAATGTTGCCCACGCGGCCGAGCTGGTTGTTGATCATGCTTTGCAGCGTCGGCAGGTCGAAGCTCGTGTTGAGCCCGGTGGTGGGGAGATTGAACGTTTTCGGATCCACGCTATTCACGCCGGTCGAAAAATCCACCACCGGCGTAACGTCCCAGCTCCCCACCGAACCGCGTTGGTCCTGGTGCCGCACCAGGCGCAGGTTCGTTCCGAATTTCAGGCTGTGCGAGCCGAGTTCATGCGCGTAGTTGTCCACCGCCTGGTAAGTCGTGATCGTGCGGAGATTGCCGATGGCATTGGTGAACGGGAAAGTGACTTGCGAATACCAGGACAGGTCCGGATACGCGGCGGTCGCTCCGGGAGTTTCGAAGTTATAAACGTAGTGCTGCTCGCCGGCCACCAGCTCGTTGGTGCTGTGCGGCGTCGGGGTCCAGCGCCAGCCGAACGCCATATTACGCGGGCTGCGCGTGGTGTTCACGAAGCAAGGCCCGCCGGGAAATCTCGGCTCGCCGCCGTTCACCTGGTCGCAATTGGTGTCTTCTTCCTCCAGCGTCACGCGCGCGTAGGCGGTCTGGTTCGACGTTAGCACCTGGTCGAACCGGAACGTCCAGTCCTTATTGAGCTGGCCCTGCGGCGCAACTTCATTAAAGTACGCAATGTTCAGCCCGTCGCCGCTGGCGAAGTTGTTGGGCAGCGGCATGGCGTTGACCTGCTTCATGACGGCCGCGTTCTGGCCGAGATGCTCCGGATCATTGCCGGCCACATCGTAGCTTGCGATGTTCAGCCCCGGCACCGGGTTGCCGCTGGCGTCCACGGAAGCGCCCGCCACGTTCGCGGGCAGGTTCCGCCCGCCCACCACGTAGCGGAAGATCCCCTTGCGCGCTTCCGCCGTGTACACTGGCCAACTGAACGTGCCGGTCTCGTGCGTCCGCAGGTATTGAAAATTCACGAAGAAGAAGGTCTTGTTCTTGCCGTTATAGTGCGGCAGCCGAACCGGCCCGCCGAGATCGAATCCCGGAATCTGCTGCACGAATTGCCGCTTACCGACTTTATCCGTGTTGTTGGCCCACTCGTTGGCGTTGAAGCGCGGCGTGCGATAGAAGAAAAAGCCCTCGCCGTGATACTTATTGGTGCCCGAGCGCGTGGTCATGGCCACCTGCCCGCCGCTGTTCCGGCCCCATTCCGCCGTGCCGTTGCTGGTCATCAGTTGGACCTCGGAAAGGGCGTCGGGATTCATCTGCGCGGGGCTCGTATTGGAGCCGCCGTAGCTCGATTCGTTGTCGTCCATGCCGTCCAGCGTGTAGTTCCACGCGCGGTCGCGCGCGCCGTGGATGTAGATGCCCCCGCCCGCCATGTTGCCGTCTGTCGGGACCACGCCCGGCTGGGTATAGACCAGGTCGAGCGGGCTGCGTTCGCGCGTGCCCACGATCGGCAGGTCCGCCAGCGTGCGCTGCTCGATGGTCGAGCCGATGTTGCCCGAGGTGCTGGTCTGCACCAGTTCCGCCGCCCCGGGAACCTCCACCGATTCCGTGTTCGCCCCTACCTCCAGCTTGGCGTTCACGGTGGTCGGCTCGGAAACGATGACGTGGTTTCCCGGAGAGGTGAATTTCTTGAACCCGGGCGCGGTGACATCCAGCCGGTAGGTGCCTACCTGGATGGCCTCGAAAGCGTAGCTTCCCGATCCGGTAGTCGTCGTGTGGAACGCGACGCCGGTATCTTCATTCGTAAGGGTCGCCTGCGCGCCGGGAACTACCGATCCGGTGGCGTCCGTGACCGTTCCCACGACGCGCGAAGTCGTCCCCTGCCCCCACATCCAAGCGGTAGCGAGGGTAAGTACACCAATAGCTCTGGCGATGGTTCTGCGCATATGACGGCGCTCCTTTCCCGAGTTTTGAAGCGATTTCCATTTAAGTCCGGTACGGTCCAGTATACATCTATGGTGATACGTCAAATGCATTCCCTGTAGCCCCGGTCAGGGTTTCCGGCGCAAGGGGTTTTTGGTAATTCTACCTCTACCCAATCTCGATGATGTTCCGCGAGTGATGTCCTGTACCTTGTTCATTCTGATCCGTACGGAGCAAGAACGCCCACGGGTTGCTCCCGAGTGACGCGCTTAACCGGCCAATATCTGCCCGTTTTCAAGGTGTAATGAGTTTACGCGCCTCGGTAAGGATCTTGGTGAGCCGGTTGGTGAGCCGGTCGAGGCAACGACGGGAGGTGCCGTCCGGAAGTGCACGTCGAAACAT
>DASQZT010000248.1:0-15668 GCA_035638575.1 Bryobacteraceae bacterium | reverse complement strand
CCATTGAACCACGCCGGGGCCGACCAGACCCCGCCACTCAGGGCGCCGGCCAGTTCCTGGAAGATCGCGTTTCCCCCCGGGCTGAACTTCCCCATGTTGTCCCGGTCCACGACGTAGATGTTGCCGTCCTTTCCGGCGCCGACGCCCAGCGCGCGAGTCACCCCGTGAGAATCGTTCAGCGCCGGCAGCAGCAAGTCCCCACCTGAGCCAAGGTCCTGGTCCGCGTCAGATTCCGCCACCGTGTCGGACATGGTGAAATAGTCCGCCACCGACAAACCTCCCCCGGCCGTCGACAGCTTGATGAACCCGTTGCCATAGTCTCCCCTGTCAGGGAAGCCCGCGGTGAGCGTGGTATCGAAGGTGCCGTTGCCCAGGAGGATATACAGATTGCCGCCGGCGTCCGCCGCCGGTCCGGCCCCCGCGCCCCAGATGCCCCCTCCGCTCCCGTTGGGGGTCAGATTCAAGACGCTCACCTGCGCGAGGGTGGATTCGCTATATCCGATCACCCACGACGTGTAGGGAGAAATATCACAGTGCGAAGTCCAGCTTGTGTAGAGTACTCCGTTGGCAATGACCAGGCCGGAGCGCTCCTCGTGCTGTGCCGCGCTGAAGGTAAGCAGCGTCCCATTGCCCTCGGCTCCGCTGCCCGGATAGGTGGCCTGGACTTCCATCGGTCCACCAAACTCTTCGTTACCCGTAGTAAGATCCAAGGCGTGCACTCGCTGATGATAGGTCCCGTTGCCATCTTTCGACATCGCCACCACATATATGGTGCCGTGCGGCCCCATTTGCAGATCGATTGCCGGCGTTGCCGTAATTCCGATCTCGGGTATCACCTGCGAACAATTGCGGCTATCCGATGGCGTCTCATTGCTGCCGAGCAGCGTCACGGACCAGAGGGGCGTTCCGGCGTCGGCATCAAAGGCGTAAGCCGTGTCATGTTCCGACATAACAAACAGCACATTGTGAAGGCCCTTGCCAGGAATCTGAAGGAGCGGGACATAGAGGGGCTGAGCGTCCACCTTGCCGTCGGCGGCAAGCTGGAACAGTTTACCGAAATCGGCCATGTTGACGTTGGCAGGTGTCAGGATGGTCTCTTGCAGGTTCTGCCCGGTGCGGGCGTTGTCATTGTGCCAGGTGAGCACGCTGGCTTGTCCGTACAATGACGCCGCCGAAAATGCGGCGATTGCCAACCCCAACGCGGCTTCCCAATGGCTCCGAGCGCTCCGCATAGCTTCCCCACCGGCCCCGCACGATTCTGGAACAGATGCCGGAGCCCCGCGATATCCAATCTACACGAGATGGCCACGGGTCCGTTTGATGGTCATGAGCAGTAAGTGACAATTCAGTGTATTAATCATCACCAGAGGCCGCATATAAGGGTCAAAACATCGCCGCCTCTCGGTACGCAGAAGATCACCAACGACCGGGAGCGCGTCTCCGCCGCGTGTCCGCGAGGTTGGCGCGAGGTTGGCGCCTTGCAATTTCGGAGTCGATCTGATAGATTCGCTGTCCAGTATCGTCCCCCAGAGGTGTCTGTGAAACGCTGCTTCGCCGTCTCGAGTTTCCTCGGCCGCCCATGCCGCAGGTCATCGGGATTACCGAGGCTGGTTCGGGTGGTGGCTGCTTAGATCCCCGGCGCCAAAGCCCGGGGAGTGAAAGGGAGGGATCGAAATGAAAAACATATCCTGGCTGGTCCTGGTAGTCTGCGTCCCGGTCCTGCTTCTCGCGCAGAGCGACCGCGGAACTATCACCGGAACCGTCGCCGATCCAACAGGCGCAATTGTTCCGGGAGCCACGTTGTCGCTGAAACATTCCGAGACCGGTGCGGTTTATGAGACCTTGACCACCGAGACCGGCAACTACACCCTGCCATCGCTGCCGTCGGGCAACTACGAGCTGACGGTTGTCCGGCCGGGATTCCAGAGGTACGTGCAACCGGGAATCCATGTCCAGGTGGCCACGACTTTGCGCGTCGATGTCATCCTCAACTTGGGATCGGCCACGGAAACCGTTACCGTTACCGGCAGTGCGCCGCTGCTCAAGACCGAAAGCTCGGAGCAGAGCTTCAATATCACCGGCGACGAGGTGAACGAGCTGCCGCTGACCAAGGGCAGCGCCGGCCTGCGCAACCCCATCGGTTTCGCCATTCTGAACCCGAGCGTCAGCGTACCGAATGCCAGCAACCTGCAGATGCGGGTGAACGGCATGCCCGACAACACCTATCGCGCGCTGGTGGACGGCCAGGACGTCACCAACGGCATCGACCCGACCCATCTCTCCGAATCCCATCCGTCGATGGAGGCGTTGCAGGAGGTGCAGTTGTCCACGAGCAATTTTTCGGCCGAGTTTGGGCGCGTGGCGGGCGGGTTGGTCAACCTCACTTCGCGCTCGGGGACCAACGGTTTTCACGGCAGCGGGTACGAATACTTCACCAACGAGGACTTGGGCGCCGGACAGCCGTTGACCAGCTCGGGCAACGGGCACCTGGTGCGGCCCGTTAACCGGAGCCACGACTTCGGCTTCACGGCCGGCGGCCCGGTGATGATTCCTAAGATTTACAACGGCAGGAACCGGACGTTTTTCTTTTTGAACCTGGAGGAGTGGCGTCAGAAGGCCGCTACCGGCGGAACCTTCACAACGGTCCCGACGAATGCCTATCGCCAGGGTGATTTCAGCGCGGCGCTGACCGGAGGAAAGAGCCTGGGGAAGGATCCACTGGGGAATACCATCGCGGTGAACACCATCTACGATCCGCTCAGCGATCAGGTGGTAAACGGCCAGACGGTGCGCACGGCGTTTCCAGGGAATCTTGTCCCCGCCAGCCGCATCGATCCTGTCGCCGCCAAAATCCAGGGTTATATTCCGGCTCCCACTAATGCCGCGCTGATCAACAACTTTGCGGTGGCCGATTCGAACACGACCATCAAGACGGTTCCCAGTGTCAAAATCGACGAGAACGCCGGGGAGAAAACCAAGATTTCGTTCTACGCGTCGGAATGGAGACAGGACAGGAACAAGAATGCGCTGGATGGCCTTCCATGGCCCGTATCGAATGCGCGCATCTACATCGACCGCACGCCGACCTACCGGCTCAACATCGATCGCACCATAACGCCCACCCTGCTGGTGCATGTGGGCGGGGGTGTAGTGCACTATGTTCACACGGACTCGGCGCCGCCCAGCGTGCTGGACTTCGACGCGGTGAAAGAGCTCGGCCTGGTGGGCGCGGCGGTGAACCCGTCGGGGTTCCCGTCGAT
The DNA here is from genome assembly GCA_035638575.1 of Bryobacteraceae bacterium. Taxonomy (GTDB): domain Bacteria; phylum Acidobacteriota; class Terriglobia; order Bryobacterales; family Bryobacteraceae; genus DASQZT01. The sequence continues at coordinate 12,408 of DASQZT010000248.1, read as the reverse complement.
CAGCGGGCTGAGCGCGGCCACCAACGGCGGCATGGCTTCGAACATCGGGCCCACCAACGCGGGCACCTATCACAACGACAAGCCCACTACGGTGGGCAGCGTCACCTGGATCCGCGGCAATCACAGCTACAGGGCCGGCGGGGAATGGCAGAAGGACATCTGGACCAGCGTGAGCTCGGGCGGCACCTATGGCAACTACAGCTTTGGGGCCACCCCGACGGGCCAACCCTACCTGGGCACGACCAGCATCAGTGGGAACTCGATCGGCTTCCCGTACGCCAGTTTTCTGCTGGGCGACGTCAACTCGGCCAGCGTCTCCAATTACCAAGACGGGCAGTGGCGCAAGCACAATTTTGGCTTTTACGTGCAGGACACCTGGAAGATCACCCGGAAGCTGACCCTCGACTACGGCATTCGCTGGGATTACCAGACGGCCTACCAGGAGTTGTACAACCGGAATTCGGAGTTTGCGCCGCTGGTCCCGAATCCTTCGGCTGGCGGTCTGTTGGGCGCCACGCAGTATGAAGGCTACGGCCCGCTCCGCTGCAATTGCAGCTTCACCAATACTTACCCCTATGCGCTGGGTCCGAGAATCGGCGTTGCCTATCAGTTCGCGCCGAAGACCGTGCTTCGTGCCGGCTGGGGTCTGGTCTACGGCACTACCGCCGTCGTCAACTATCAGTTGGGCGGGGCCCTTGGCACCGGCTTCAACACACTGTCATTCAGCAACCCGGCCTACGGGGAGCCGGCGCTGTCCTTCCAGAATGGGTTGCACTACAATACGGCGGACCTGTACGCCGCGACACTCGATCCGGGAATTCGGCCTACCCCCGGCCAGATCAACAGCCCCGGCCCGTATGAAGATCCCAGCGGCGGGAGACCGGGGAGAATCAACCAATGGAACATCTCGCTGCAGCGCGAGATCAGCCAGGACCTGATGGTGGAAGCGGCCTACGTGGGCAACCGCGCGGTTTGGCTGCAATCGGACGGGCTGGTGGACTTCAACGCCTTGAGCCAGCAGCGGCTGGCTTCCTTCGGTCTCGATATCAACAACGCGGCAAACCGGGCTCTCCTGATTCTGCCGTTGACCTCGCCGCAGGTGATAGCCGCCGGTTTCCAGGCTCCGTATGCGGGATTCCCGACATCTTCGACCCTGGCGCAGGCGCTTCGTCCCTACCCGCAATTCGGCAGCCTGGGCGGCCGCTGGGTGGCGCGCGGCAACAGTTGGTACGACTCGTTCCAGAGCAAGCTCACCAAGCGCTACGGCCACGGTCTCACCGCCACGGTGGCTTTCACCTGGCAAGAGGAACTGAATCTCGGTGCGGGGGGCCTGGGCGCCAACATCTCCGGCACGCCCGTCAACGATATCTTCAATCGCGACCAGAACAAGTACATTTCGGCCGACTCGCAGCCCTTTCAACTGGTCTTCGGATTCAACTACCGGATGCCGGCCTTTACCTCCAATCGCTGGGTGCGAGCCGTCCAGCGCGATTGGACCCTCGGCGGCGTCTTCCGCTACGCCAGCGGCCTCCCCATTCTGGCTCCGTCGGCTCAAAACAATCTGAGCACGCTGTTGTTCCGCGGCACCTTTGCCAACCGGGTGCCCGGCCAGCCGCTGTTCTTGAAGGATCCCAATTGCCACTGCATCGATCCCAACAAGGATTTCATACTGAATCCGGCGGCGTGGTCCGACCCCGCTCCGGGCCAGTTCGGCACCGCGGCGGCGTATTATAACGACTATCGCCAACAGCGGCGGCCCGCGGAGACCGCGAGCCTGGGGAGACTGTTCCGGATTCGCGAAGGCATGTCGCTCGAAGTCCGCGCGGAGTTCTTCAACGTCTTCAACCGCACCGAGTTCAATAATCCGGATTCCACCAACGCGCTGGCCCCGCCAATAGTCAATTCGGCCGGGGTTCCCACTTCGGGTTTCGGCCGCGTGAATCCGGGATCCGTGTTCTCGCCGCCGCGATCGGGTCAGCTTGTGGCGCGCTTCCAATTCTGAGGGGCAGTCCGATGAGAGACACGAAGACTTCGAAGTTTCCGGCAGTCCTCGCCCTGATGGCCGCCGGCTTGCTGCCCTCGTACGCAGAGCAACTGCCGACCATCCGCGTCTCGGAGAACGGCAGGTTCCTGGTCAAGCAGGACGGCTCGCCGTTCTTCTACCTGGCGGACACCGTCTGGGGGCTGTTTCACCTCACGCGCGAAGACGCCGACCTGGTGCTGAAGGACCGGGCCGGGAAACGCTTCACCGTCATCCAGGCGATCGTGGCGCACTGGGGCGGCCTGGGCACGCCAAACCCTTACGGCGACGCTGTCTTCGTGGACAAAGACCCCGCGCGGCCCAACGAAGCATACTTCAAACACGTGGACTACGTGGTCGACCGGGCCGAATCGCTGGGCCTCTACGTCGCGCTGGTTCCCCTGTGGTGCAAAGAATACGTAAATGAAAAGGGCTCGATACTAACCAAGACTACGGCATTCAGCTACGGCAAGTTTCTCGCCAGCCGCTATAAAGACAAGCCGGTGTTCTGGATCCTGGGGGGCGATTGGTACCCGGATGGCGTGGAGGACCTCATGCGAGCCATGGCCGCAGGAATCACGGAGGGCGATGGGGGCACGCATCTGAAGACTTATCATCCCACCGGGATCCAGAGTTCCGGCAACTGGTTCCACGGCGAAAAATGGCTGGACTTCAACATGGTGCAGTCGCGCCACATGATCTACAACCGGACCTACGACCTGATTGCCAGGGACTGGGACCGCACGCCGCCCAAACCGGTGGTGGAAGGCGAGTCGGTTTATGAGGGAATCCAGGACGAGTTGGTGTACAACGATCCCAACGCGAAACTGATCCAGCCGGCGGACGTGCGGCGGGCCGCTTACTGCTCCATCTTCGCCGGGGCCGCGGGCTACGCGTACGGCAGCCATGGGGTCTGGAACTACCGGAGCTCCGCGGGGGCGCCGCGTGGGGATTCGCGCCTGGGCGTGAACCTCTCCTTCAAGGACGCGTTGCAGCGCGAGGCGGGGACGCAGTTGCAATATCTCCGCGCGCTGGTGGAATCGCGGCCCGTGCTGATCCGCATCCCGGACCAGTGGCTGATCGTGAACGATCCGCTGAGCACGGTGGATCGCATCCAGGCCTGCCGGGGGTCGGACGGCAGCTACATCTTCGTGTACTCCTCTTCCGGCAAGCCCGTGCGCGTTCGCCTGCGGGACAAGATCCACGAAAATCTCACCGGCAAGGTGGCGCGCGCTTACTGGTACGATCCGCGCAAGGGAACATCGACGCTGATCGGGGAGATCCCCAAGACCCAACCGGGCGACCGGCCCGCGGACCAGCGGCGAGGCGATATCACGCGCGAGTTCACGCCGCCCTCGAGCGGCCCGGGAAACGACTGGGTGCTGGTGCTCGATGATGCCGCCAGGAATTATCCCGCGCCGGGAATGCGGTAGGAGGACACATTCGATGCGATACACAACTGGCTGGCTGATGGCCGTTACTGTCGCGGCCCTCGGCATCGGGCGCGGGCAGACAGTTCCACGGCTCCGCGTTTCGGAGAACGGACGGTACTTCGTCACCGAGGGCGGCGCGCCGTTTTTATACCTGGCCGACACCGCCTGGGGCCTCTTTCATTTCAGCCGCGAAGAAGCGGATCTCTACCTGAAGGACAGGGCGGCGAAGAAGTTCACCGTCATCCAGGCGATTGTGGCGCACTGGGGCGGCCTCGGGAGCCCCAATGCCTACGGGCAGGCCGTTTTCCTCGACAAGGATCCGAAGCGCCCCAATGAGCAATATTTTCAGCACGTCGACTACGTGGTGGACCACGCGGCGTCACTGGGCCTCTATGTCGCGATGGTTCCCATCTGGTCGAACGAGTACGTGAAGGAGACCGGTTCGGCCATCGACAAGCCCGCGGCGTTCAGTTACGGCAGGTACCTGGGCGCGAGGTACAGGAACAAGCCCGTGATCTGGATTCTGGGCGGCGATTACTTCGCCGACGGAGTGGAGGAAATCTGGCGCTCCATGGCGGCCGGCATCGCCGAGGGGGACGGCGGCACACACCTGAAGACCTATCATCCCAAGTCGCCGCGCAGCTCCGCGCAGTGGTTTCATAACGACGCCTGGCTGGCCTTCAACATGCTGCAAACCGGCCACACGATCTGGAACCGCAACTACGACCTGGTGGCCGAGGACTGGAACCGCAAGCCAGTGAAACCGGTGGTGGATGGAGAAGGCGGATACGAGGGCATCGCCGACGGGTTTGTGCCGGGCGGAAAGATCGAGGCCCACGACGTGCGCCGGATCGCCTACTGCGCCCTGTTCGCGGGAGCCGCGGGCTATTCGTACGGAGGCCACGGCGTATGGGGTTACCGTGGTTCCAGCGGGAACCCGCAGGCCAGGGGCCCGGCCGGCGGCGACTCGCGGCACGGGCCAGCGCCGCCTTTTAAAGACGCGCTGCAATTGCCCGCGGCATCGCAGATGCAGCACCTGCGCGCGCTTTTGGAATCCAGGCCCATGCTCGCCCGCATTCCCGATCAATGGTTGCTCGCCAACGATTACATGGGCACGGTGGACCGCATCCAGGCCTGCCGGGCTTCCGACGGAAGTTACGCATTCATCTACACCGCATCCGGTTCGAAGCTGCACGTCCGAATGGTGGACCGCTTCTATCCAAAAGTGTCAGGCAAGATGGTGCGGGCTTCGTGGTTCAATCCGCGCACGGGCGCGCTCACCGTCATCGGGACGCTCGAGAAAAAAGATTTCATGGACTTCACGCCGCCCTCCAGCGGGCGCGGAAACGATTGGGTGCTGGTGCTCGATGACGCCGCCAGGAATCCGTAAGCGGGCCGGCGTTTCGCACTTCCGCGGCAGGATGTGGTACCTTAAGCCCCGGGGAATTCCACTGTGCACAGGCGAGGTTTTCTCAAAGCAATCCCGGCGGTGATGCTGCCGGCTGTGGAGTCGGCGCCGCGCCTGAAGATCGCGGACGTCCGGGTGGTCGCGCTGAAGACCATCCGGGAGACCGGTACCATGGAGGCGGCCTGGAACCCGGGCACCCGGACGACCTACCGGATGGGCGGCGGTTCCTTCACGGAGATCCGGACGGACCAGGGGCTGACAGGAATCGGGCCAGGCATGGATGCCGCGTCCGTGCCCGCCAGCAAAGCTCAATTGCTGGGCAAGGATCCCTTCGACATCGAACAGTTCGCCGGCCCGCTGCGGTACTACCTGGGAGCTAACTCGCGCGCAGTCTCGAGTCTCGAGATCGCCCTCTGGGATCTCATGGGCAAGGCGGCCCAACAGCCGCTCTACAAGCTTTGGGGGGCGGCCAAGGAACGCGTGCCCGCGTATGCCAGCATGATTCAGCTATCGACCCCCGAAGAAAGGGTCCGGATGGCTGCCGAGCTCAAAGCCCAAGGTTGGAAAGCCATCAAGCTAAGGCTGCATTACCAGACCATGAAGGAGGATATCGGGCTGGTCGAGGCGGTCAGGAGGGCGGTGGGCGAAGACATGGAGATCATGACGGACGCCAACCAGGCGCAATCCGCGGGCACGTGGCAGCCGGGAGTGCAGTGGGATTTCCGCCGGGCCGCCGAGACCGCGCGCGAGTTGCAGCGCCTCAAGGCGCTTTGGCTCGAGGAGCCGTTGTGCCGCTACGATTTCGACGGGTTAGCCGAACTGAACCGGCTGGTCGAGATGCCGATCGCCGGAGGAGAGAACAATCACGGAGTACACGAGTACCGCTGGATGCTGGAGAGGGGAGTTTTTGACATTCTCCAGCCGGACGTGATGGTGGCGGACGGAGTCACGGGATTCCGCCAGATCGCGGGGCTGGCGGCGGCGTTCAACAAGCGGGTGATTCCGCATCACGGCGGCGGAAACCTGGGGACGATTGCCCAACTCCACTGCATCGCCTGCTGGCCGCACTCCCCCTGGATTGAGCTTCTGCACGACCCGCCGATCGCAGCGTATACGAACGGCTTTGCCATTATGGAAGACCCGCCGCTGGTAGACAAAGGAGGATATCTGAGCCTGCCGCAGGGGCCGGGGTTGGGTGTCACGATCAAGAAAGAGCTGATCGCGTAGGGTGGCGCTGCCGGGGCCAACGGTGATCGGCGCCAGCGGGTGGGGCGCCCGATTTCCGCTTAAGCTGGAGAGCATGGAAACCACAATTCGCGTCGCCGTCATCACCGGCGCCAGCCAGGGTATCGGCCGGCGAACGGCTGAGGTGCTCGCCGGCAAGGGGTACGCCCTTGCGTTGAACGACATCCGGTCCATGCAGGGCACGCTGGACGCTGTCCGCCAAATCGGGGCGGAGGCCATCGAAGTCCTGGGAGACGTTTCGAGCGAAACCGAGGTCGATCGCATCGCCCAGACCGTCGAGCAGCACTACGGAAGAGTGGACCTGCTCGTCAACAACGCCGGTATCAGTTTTATCCGGCCGGCCGAAGATACCGGCGCGGAAGAGTGGCGCCGGGTCCTGGAAGTGAACCTCACCGGGCCGTTCCTGTTATGCCGCGCATTCGGCAAACTGATGCTGCAACGGGGAGAGGGCGCCATTGTGAATGTTGCCTCGGTGGCCGGCCTTGCAGGCATCGGCGACCGCGCTGCCTACAATGCGAGCAAGCACGGACTGATCGGGCTCACGCGAACGCTGGCCTCCGAATGGGGCGGCCGCGGCGTGCGATGCAATGCTGTTTGCCCTGGCTGGGTGAAGACCGAAATGGACGAAGCCGACCAGGCCGGCGGGTCCTACAGCGACGCCGATATCGAGAACCGCATACCCATGGCCCGTTTTGCCAGGCCCACCGAGATCGCGGAGGCAATCGCTTTTCTGGCCGACCCGAAGCTGAGCGGCTTCGTAAACGGCATGGAACTGCGCGTCGATGGCGGCTGGCTAGCCGACGGCGGCTGGGACCGTTTGAGATTGCAGCATCGGAATGTTACCTGAGCCGTCCGCGAGCAGTTTCCCCGGTACCTTCGGGGTACCGCGCGCCCGGTTACACTAGGCGATCATGCGATTTCTCCTGGTGCTTCTCACGGTTTCCGCCGCGCTTCCCGCACTCGCGCAGCCAAACACGCCATCGAATCGCCCACTCCTGGCGTACGTTGGAACCTACAGCTCTCCGCAGGGCCCCGAAGGCAGCAGGGGCAATGGACAGGGCATCTACCTGTTTCAGATCGATCCATCGAACGGGAATCTGTCGCAACGCGAAGTGATACCCAATGGTTCGAACCCCTCCTGCCTCGCTTTGGACCCTTCCAAAACGCACCTGTACTCCGCCAATGAGACCTCGACTTTCGAAGGCGCGAACTCCGGCTCGGTGAGCGCTTATTCGATCGATCGCTCCACTGGCCATCTGACGTTGCTGAATACCGTCAGTTCGCAGGGCGCTGGCCCCGCTCACCTGAGCGTCCACCCTTCCGGCAAGTATGTGCTCGTGGCCAACTACGCAGGAGGAACGGTCGCGGTGCTCCCCATCCGGACAGACGGTTCGCTCGGTCCCGCAACCGACGTCAAGAAGGACGAAGGCGACGTCTCCCGAACGCGTTCCGCCACCGCGCCTCCGGGCAGTTTTGCGTTCAGCGGTCACGACCGTCCGCATGCGCACATGATCCAGGCCGACCCTTCCGGCAAATTTGTGCTGGCTAGCGACCTGGGCTTGGATCGCATCTTCATTTGGAAGTTCGACGCCGGAAAAGGAGCCCTCACCGCGAACAATCCCGCATCGGTATCGCTGCCCCCGGGCGACGGCCCCCGCCATTTCGCCTTCCACCCCAACGCCCACTGGGTGTATTCGCTCCAGGAGGAATCATCCACCCTGGTCAAGTTCGATTACGACGCCACGAACGGCAGCCTGACGCCTAAGGAGACCATATCCAGCCTGCCTGGCGGCTTCCGGGGCACGGATTACACCTCCGAGGTGATGGTCTCGGCCAGTGGGAGATTCGTCTATGCCGGCAACCGCCTGCACGACGGCATCTCCATCTTCTCCGTCGGCGCGTCAGGCGAGTTGACGTATGTGGCCGAGGAGTGGACGCGAGGCGATTACCCGCGCAGCTTCAATATCGACCCCACCGGCAACTATTTCTACTCATGCAATCAGAGAGGCGACGCGATCACCACTTTCCGCATCGATCCGAGCACCGGCCGCCTGTCCTTCACCGGCCAATACACGTCTGTCGGCACTCCATCGAGCATCGTTTTCCTCGATCTGCGATAGGGCAGCGCCTGGAGTGCGCTCCGCATGCGCTTCTTCCGGCCCAGGCTTCAACCGCTATGGTCAGGCCGCCGGGAGCCGCCGGGAGTAGCGTCACGTCGTCCGTTGATATGATGCAATCGTGAGGCTGCTGATCGTCGAAGACGAACCTAAGACATCGGCTTATCTCCGCAAGGGACTTTCCGAGCATGGCTACGTCGCGGATCTGGCGGAGAACGGCGAGGACGGACTCTACCTGGCCCAAAACTCGGAATACGATCTGCTGATTCTGGATGTGATGCTTCCCCGCAGGGACGGATGGTCCGTCATCGCGGAGTTGCGGCGTTGCGGCAGACAGACGCCTGCGCTGTTTCTCACCGCGCGGGACTCGGTTCCGGATCGGGTGAAAGGTCTCGAGTTGGGAGCCGACGACTATCTCGTGAAGCCTTTCGCCTTCTCGGAGCTTCTGGCCCGCATCCGCACGATTCTCCGCCGCGGACCTGCGCGCCACAGCGAACCCCTCAGCTTCGCCGATCTCGAGCTCGACCCCCTCACCCACAAGGTGACGCGCGGCGGAAAGCGCCTGGATCTGACGCCGAAAGAGTTTCTTCTGCTGTCGCTGCTGGTGCGCCGCCCCGGGGAGGTGCTTTCGCGCACGTTGATTGCGGAACAGGTCTGGGGCATGAATTTCGATAGCGGGACCAACGTGGTGGACGTGCACGTCCGCCGACTGCGCTCCAAGGTGGACGAACCTTACGAGCGGAAACTCATCCGCACGGTACGTGGAGTGGGATATGTTCTGGAGGAGTAGGCGGCCCGGCAGCCTGGCGCTGCGGCTTTCGGCGTGGTACGCGGGATGCGCGTTCCTGCTGCTGGTAATCGGCACCGGATTTCTGTACTGGAAGCTGGTCGAGAGCTTCGATACCGAGGACGACCAGTATCTCTCGGAGAAGGCCAACACCCTGCGCGAACTGTTGCGGCAAGGCGATTTCCGCACGTTGCAATGGGAGGTGCAGGGCGAATCGGCGGCGCGCCCCGCGGTGGAAGTGCTGTCGCGCGTGTTCACCACGGGCGGCCGCATGGTGGTGGAGACGGCGGATATGTCGGAGTTGCTGCCGGCGCACGTCTTTCCGGGCGGCAGCCGGATCGAATACCGTACCTTCCGGAACCGGATATTCCGCGTGCTTTCGGTTCCGGTTCCGGATTACCGGCTCCAGGTGGGGGTGGAGGTCACGTTCGAGAAAAACCTGCTGCGCGGATATCGCAAGGCGCTGTGGATCGTGCTGGGAACCGGTCTGCTGGTCTCGGCGATGATGGGGTACGGGATCGCCCGGAAGGGCATCCGGCCGGTCCAGGAGATTACGGCGACAGTGCGGCGAATCGGCTCCAGCACGCTGAACGAGCGGGTGGGGACGACTGGGCTGCCAGCGGAGCTTCTGCTGCTGGCCCTCACGTTCAACCAGACACTCGACCGGCTGGAGGACGCCTTCGCCCGGCTGGGCCGTTTCTCGTCGGACATCGCCCACGAACTGCGCACGCCGGTCACCAACATCCGCGGAGAAATGGAAGTGGCACTCAGCAAGCCGCGGCCACCCGATGAGTACCGGGAGGTGCTGGGCTCGGCGCTGGAGGAATGCGTGCGCCTGTCGAGGATGATCGACAGCCTGCTCTTCCTGGCGCGCGCGGAGAATCCCGAGACGCAGATCCGCCGGGAGCGCCTGGACGTGGCGGGCGAACTTTGGGCAGTGCGGGAATTCTACGATGCGGCAGCGAGCGATGCGGGAGTCACACTGGATCTGGCGACAGCGCCGGGGATCACGGTCCCGCTGGACCGCACGCTCTTCCAGCGCGCGGTTGGAAACCTGATCGAGAATTCGTTGGCGCACACGGTTCCGGGCGGGCACATTCAGATCGAAGCGGTGCGAGACAATGGGACGCTGCAGGTTACGGTCGCGGATGACGGCTGCGGGATTCCCGCCGAGCACCTGGAGCGGGTATTCGACCGCTTTCACCGGGTGGATGCCGCGCGGTCGAAGAACACCGGCGGAAGCGGGCTGGGGCTGGCGATCGTGAGGAGCGTGGCGGCGCTGCACGGGGGCGATGCGCGCATCGAAAGCTCGCCGGGGCGGGGCACGCGGGTGACGCTCCGCTTTCCGAGTGGCATCGGCGAAAATGCCGGCGCCGCCGGGCAGATGACGAAATCGTAATGTTGCTGTAATCCTTCCGTCCGGATCAGCTTCTTACCCTGTTGACTGTGCGACGTTCCGGCATTGCGGTGCTGGCAGCTACCGTTGCGCTCGCGGGCTGCGTGAAGTACCAGGCGCGTCCCCTCGATCCGCAGGGGGCCGAACAACAGTTCCGGGCCCGGAGCCTGACGAATGCGGGGTTACTGCAGTTTCTGAAGAGAGCGGACTGGCCTCCGGCGCGGCTCACGCTCAACGACCTGATCGCGGTCGCGCTGTACTATAACCCCGAGCTGGACGTAGCGCGGGCGCAACTGCGAACGGCGCAGGCCGCTGTGGTGACGGCCAAAGGGCGGCCGAATCCGTCGCTCTCCACGGGTGGAGGCTGGACGAACTCGCCCGAGTCGCCGCTGGTGTTTCACTTCGATCCGGTATTGACGCTGGAGACGGCGGGGAAGCGCGGCTGGCGCATCCTGGAGGCCGAGAAGCTGGCGGAAGCGGCGCGGGTTACTGTGGCGGAAACAGCATGGCGCGTGAGGAGCCGGGTTCGCGCGGCATGGCTGGAGTACGCGATGGCCGCGCTCTCGCTGGAGGTGCTGCGCAACGAACGCGATCTGCGGGCCGAGACGGTGGCGATGCTGGAGAAGCGGCTGAGCCTGGGCGAATCGGCGCGGCCGGAAGTGGAAGTGGTGCGCACCACGCTGATTGCGGTGGAGGTGCAGGCCAGAGCGGCGGAGACGGCGGCGGGGGAATCCGCGGCGGCCCTCGCGGCAGCGGCCGGACTGCCATCGCTTCCGCCGCTCGAAGCGGCGCGCCTGCCGGAAGCGCCGACCGCGCCGGCCTTGGCCGAGCTACAGAAGGCCGGGCTGTTGCACAGAGCGGACATTCGCCGGAGCCTGCTGGAGTATGCGGCGGCGGAGGCCGATCTGCACCTGGAGATCGCCAACCAGTTTCCGGATATCCAACTGAATCCGGGATACGGCTTCGACGAAGGGCATCACAAAATCGCGTTTGGCCCGGGGTTCAGCATTCCGGTGTTCAACCGCAACCGGGGCCCCATCGCGCAGGCGGAGGCGCGGCGCGCGGAAGCCGAGGCGCGTTTCAACGCCTTGCAGGCGCAGGCGATCGGAGAAATGGAAATGGCGCTGGCGCGATACCGCGGGGCCATTGCGGAAGTGGCGGAGGCATCCCAGAGACTGGCCGGCATCCAGCAGACGCGCGAGGCCGCGATGCGGCGAGCGGTGATGGCCGGAGAGGAAGACCGGCTGGGGCTGACGGGTGTACGGCTGGAGAGCACAGCGGCGGCGCGGGCCCGCCTGGGCGCGATGCGGCATCTCGTAAGTTCACTGGGGGCGTTGGAAGATGCCGCCGAGCAGCCTCTCGAACCGGGCCCCGCCCTGCCCGGCCCGGAGATCAAACCATGAAACGAGTTTTGAAATTCACGCTGGGAGCGGCGGCATTGGCCGCAGCGGCAGGCCTGCTCCTCTGGTCTTTCCTGGCGCACCGGGCGGAGCTGGCGGCTGAAGCCCAGAGCGATAAGCCGATCGGCAGCGCGCCGCGGGTGACGCGCGGCGCGGGCGGCGAGACGGTGGTAACGTTCGATCGCGAGACGCAGGAGCGCGCGGGGATCCACGCGGAGCCGCTCATGGCGCTGACGAAGCCCATGCAGGCGGTGGCCTACGGGCGCCTGGAGGAGGATCCCGCGCGCTCGTTCGTTTTGCGCGCGCCGGTGGCGGGCGCGGTGCGGGAGGCGCGCGACCGCCCCTGGCCGGAGGTGGGGCAAACGGTGGCGGACCGGAGCATCGCCGGCAGTATCGAGCCGCGCCTGGCGCCAACCGATCGAATTACGCTGAGTGACCGCCTCTCGGCCGCGAAAGGCGAATTCGGATCCGGCAGGGCGGCGCTGGGCGCGGCACAGGCGGCGCTCGACCGCGCGCGGATGCTGAACGCCGACGATAAAAACGTTTCGGACCGGGCGGTCGAGGAGGCCGCGTCGCGGGTGGCCGTGGAACAGGCGCGGGTC
>DASQZT010000247.1:0-22007 GCA_035638575.1 Bryobacteraceae bacterium | reverse complement strand
AATCGGTGCGCCTGCGCGTGGTCTCGTGGATGGGCTCGGCGCGCGGCCGCCACGGCTTCGACGTGCTGAAGAAGCTGATCTCGAGCGACCCGGACGAGAAAGTGCGGGAGCGCGCCATCACCTCCCTTTCCAGCAGCCGCGAGCCGGAGGCCTTCGACCTGATGATCTCCATCGCCCGCGGCGATCCCAATCCGCGTATGCGCGAGCAGGCCATTGGGGCGCTCAGCCGGAAAGGCGGGCCGCAGGCGGTGAGTACGCTCTCCAAGGTGATCGAGAGCGATACCGACAACCAGGTGAAGCGCCGCGCCGTCACGGCGCTCAACCAGATGCCGGACGGCGAGGGCATCCCTCTGCTGATCCAGGTGGTGAAGAGCTCCCAGAATGCCGAGGTGCGCAAGCAGGCGATGTCGACGCTCGGCCAGTCGCGCGACCCCCGCGCGGTGATGTTCTTCGAGGAAGTGCTGAAAAAGTAGCGCTGGCTGGTCCGGCCATGCTGTTAACATTTATAGGATGGCAGACGGACTCTTTTCTCTAGATGGCGACGTAGCGGTGGTGATTGGAGGCGGCGGCGTGCTCGCCGGAGCCATGGCCACCGGCCTCGCGCAGGCCGGCGCCCGCATCGCCATCGTGGGAAGAACCCTGGAGCACGCCGCTGCCCGCGCGCAAGCCATCGCGGCCGAAGGCGGGCAGGCCATGGGGATTCAATGCGACGCCACCAGCAAGACCGATCTCCAGAGAACGCTCGACGCCGTGCTCCAACGCTTCGGTAAGGTAGATGTGCTCATCAACGCAGCGGGGGTGAACTCGGCCACGCCGTTTTTCGAGATCGGCGAGGAGGAGTGGCACCGGATTCTGGATATCGACCTGAAGAGCGTCTTTCTGGCCTGCCAGGTGTTCGGCAAAGCCATGGTGGATGCGGGCCGCGGCGGCTCTATCATCAATATCACCTCGGCCTCTTCCGGTCCGCCGCTTTCGCGAGTCTTTACCTACGGCGTGGCCAAGGCCGGGGTCAACCAGATCACCTTCTTTTTGGCTCGCGAGCTGGCGCCGCACAACATCCGCGTGAATGCCATTCTGCCGGGTTTCTTCCCGGCGGAACAGAACCGCAAGGTGCTCACCGCGGAGCGCGTGGCCAGCATCATCGGGCACACACCGATGAAGCGCTTCGGCGAAGCCGAGGAGTTAGTAGGCGCCACCGTGTACCTGGCGTCGCGCCGCGCGTCCTCCTTTGTCACGGGCACGATCGTGCGCGTCGACGGCGGCTTCCTGTCGATGACGATCTAAAGGTCGGTGGGACAGACGATCGGTTTTTGTCGTCTGTTTCCATCCGATAGCGGACCAATGCCGATGGAAACCGTGGCGCAGGCACTCGTGCCTGCCGTGTCGAGACTCGTCTCGACACCTCTTCCCGGTTGTGAAACACTGTCGGAGACAGGCGTCGGCATGAGTGCCGACGCGGCAGGCACAAGTGCCTGCGCCACGTTCACTGTACCTGAACACTGTGAGAAATGGCGGTTAATACAACCCCGGATATCCCTCGCGCATCTCTTGAGCCTGCGCGCGCGCGTCGGCGATCTGGACGAGAGGGCCCTGGCCGATCCCCGGGCAATACCGCGCCGTCTTCTTCCATTCGCGCCGGCTCTCGACGAGTTCCGGCCAGAAAGGGAAAATGCGGCACTGCGTCGGTTTGGCCGCATGAATCGAGCATCCTCCGTCCATCAGAAAGTGGCAGCTCGCGTTGCGCGGCACGCGCAGGCGCATGCGGTTGCGCGTCCGGTAGACGAACTTCCGTTCGAAAGCCGCGGCGGACATCCCCAGGAACGCGGCCATCCTGGCCAGGTCGGCCTCGGTTAGATAGACGAACCCCTTTTGCCGGCAGCATTCCGTGCAGCCCGGCTGGCATTCAAAGCGCAACCCCTCGGCCATGTCTCATTATGCTCCCGGCGGCGCCGGCTCGGGCGAGGTCGCGAACCCGCAGCGCCCGCAAGCGATCATGTGTTACCAGGTAAAGAATGCGCTTCCTCCCCTATCTCCTCATTTTCACTTGCCCGGCCTGGGCGCAAAGGAAGACCATCTTCATGATCACCGACGCCGAGGGCGTGGGCGGGGTCTGCCGGCAGGACCAGACCGACCCCAAAGATCCGGAGATGCGCCAGTTGTTGACCGGCGAAATCAACGCCGCCGTGGAGGGCTTCCTGGCCGGCGGCGCGGACGAGGTCATCGTCTGGGACGGCCACGACGGCAGCCAGACGCTCTCCACGCTCACCATTCACCCCAAGGCGAAGTTGCTCATGGGCGCGCTCGGCCCGTCCATGCTCATGGAGCGGCGTTTCTCCGCTGTCGCTTACGTGGGCCAGCACAGCAGGGCCGATGTGCGCGGCGGAATCATGGCGCACAGCTACAGTTCGCTCGGCATTCAGAACATGCTGCTCAATGGCAAGCCGGTCGGGGAGATCGACGTGATTGCCGCGATGGCCGGGCACTTTGGCACGCCGGCCATCATGCTTTCGGGCGACCAGGCCGCGGCCGACGAGCTTCACGCCATCGTTCCGGAAGCCGAGGTAGCCGTCGTGAAGGAAGGCATCGGCCGTTACACATGTATCAGCCTGTCGGCCGCGTCCGCGCGGGATGCCATCCGCGAGGCGGCCCGCCGCAGCATGGCCAAGATCGGTTTGATCAAACCCTACACCGTTCCCGGGCCCGTCACCTTGCAGGTGGAGTACACCACGCGCAACTCGCTCCCGGTGGGGGCGGAATTGCGCACCGGCGCGGAAGTCCTGGACGACCGCACGATTCGATTCCGCGGGAAGGACATCCTGGAGGCCTGGCGGCTTTACCGGGCCCAGTGAGGGTGCGGAGTTGTTGGCCCAATCCCTTTACGTTAAAGGACGTTAATCTCGGTCTCCGCAGACTATTTACATCCGTACGGTTTTGGTGGTATCCTAACCCACATTCAACTGTTAACGAGGTTAAGTCAAACGGGGCCAAAATGGTCGTATTTTCCCCCAACGTGCCTAGCCGCACCCCTTGATGGTCCCGACGGCGTCGAAGCTTTCAACAGGGAGATGTTATGAATCGTTTACGTTCGTTCCTTTTCGCAGCACTGGCTCTAACGGCGGTGTTGCTAATCACACCGCTCGCTTTTAGTCAGACGATCACCACCGCAGACCTGGTGGGAGTGGTCACCGATACGTCCGGCGCGATGGTTCCCGGCGCGACGGTCAACATCAAGTCCAAGGAATCGGGCGAAACCCGCACCATGTTGTCGAATACCCAGGGCCAGTTTCGCTTTCCGCTGCTGAAGCCGGGCGAATACGACGTCACTGCAGAATCCAAGGGCCTCAAGTCGAACATCGAAAAGGTCACCCTGCTGGTCGGCCAGGAGCAGGCGCTGAACATCACCATGAATCCGCAGGCGACCAGCACGGTGGTCGAGGTGACTGCGGAAGCGGCCCTCCTGCAGGCCGAGAACGCCAACCTCGAGACCAACTTCAACAAGACTCAGGTCGACAATCTCCCCATGCCGGGCGGCGATCTCACCACGCTGGCCATGACGGCTCCGGGCATTCGTGTGAATGTCACCGGCGGCTCCGGCAACATGAACGCCAACGGCATTCCGGGGTCGAGCGTCCTCTACACTCTCGACGGCATGGACCAGATGGACCCCGCCAACAATCTCAACAACTCGGGAGCCAGCAACAACCTGCTGGGCGCCAACGCGGTCGGTGAAGTGGCGGTTGTGTTGAACGCCTATAGCCCGCAGTACGGGCGCATGGCTGGAGGTCAGGTCAACATGGTCGGAGTGTCCGGCGCCAACCAGTTTCACGGAAATCTTTTCTACAACTTCAACTGGGAAAAGCTCAACGCGAACTCCTTCTTTAGCAACTCGTCCGGAACCCCAAGAGGCAGGGCGGATGCCCACAATTTCGGAGGCCGGATCGGCGGACCGGTCTGGAAGAACAAGATATTTTTCTTCTTCGACGACGAAAACCTGCGCTACGTTCTTCCGGGGTCCGGCGTGATTTCCCTTCCCTCGCCCCAGCTTCAGGCATACACCCTGGCGAATGTTGGCGCCGCCGAGCTTCCCCTGTATCAGGACTATTTCAACCTGATCAAAGGCTCGCCCGGAATCAACCGCGCCATCCCGGTGACCAACGGCAACGGCCAGGAGCAGGACGGTAATAACCACCTGGGATGCGGCATCAACAGCTTCTACAAGACACCCACCGGAACGGGCGGGATATTTGGCGTGGACACCCCCTGCGCGGAGGCCTTCGGCACCAACACTACCGAACTCAACACCGAACAGCTCATTACGGTTCGGGGTGACGCCAACATCACGAACAGTCAAAGACTTTCGCTCCGCTACTTCCACGATGCGGGCATTCAGGCCACCGGCGCCAGCCCGATCAATCCGCTGTATAATTCCGTCAGCAATCAGCCGTCCTACCAGGCAAGCCTTACGTATACCTGGGTCGTCAGTCCGACGGTCGTCAACACGCTTAACGCGTCGGTCCTGTGGTACACCGCTCTGTTCGGCGTCGCGGATTTCGCCAAGACACAGGCGCTCATGCCGGACTCGATCGCCATCGGCGACGGCGGCGCCAACGGCGGGGGCTTTTCCACGGTGGGCAACGGAGCGTTTCCCAACGGCAGAAACGTGGGCCATTTCCAGCTCAACGACGATTTTTCCTGGACCAAGGGCAGGCACACCTTGAAGGCCGGCGTGAACGCCCGCTACGACCAGTACACGTATACCAGCATCGCCTCCGGAGCGTTCCTGGGTTCCTACAGCCTGGGCGATTTGTCGGACTTCGCCAATGCCAAGCTCAGTGCCACTGGAAACGCCCTCAGCAGCTTCAGCCAGTCTTTCCCGCTTTACGGCGCTCTCCATTTCCGGTTTCCCTCGGCCGACTTCTACGTCGCCGACGAATGGGCCGTCACCCCGAATCTGAAGCTGACCTACGGGTTGCGCGTCGAGGAGGACTTCAACCCCAGGTGCATCGAAAAATGCTTCGTGCTCACCAACGTGCCGTTCGATTCTACCAGCTATCAGGGCGGCGTCACCATTCCCTATAACAGCACCCTCACCAAGGCCTCGAATCTCTTCTATAATCCGGAAGCTCCCATCGTGCAGCCCCGCATCGGGTTTGCCTACAAGCCGCCGTTCGGCAGCGGCAAAACCGTGATCCGCGGAGGCATCGGACTGTTTTCCACCAATTACACCGACGGTCTGGGCGGCACGCTGGCCAACCAGGTGCCGAACAAGTTCGCGCCGTCCGGGTTGACCTTCGGAACGGTCGGATTTATCACCGATCCTACCAGCTCGGCCTACACCGCGCAGGTTTCCGCCAACGCATTCCAGAGCGGGTTTAACTCCGGCTTTACCCTGGCGCAGATCCAGAACGCGGTGAAGCCCGCCTCGTTCAGCACGCCCAGCATCGCCTCTTTCCCTTCCACTTTTCTGGCCCCCCATACGCTCGAATGGAGCTTCGAGATCCAGCAGCAGCTCACGGCTCACAACATGTTCACAGCCTCCTATGTGGCCAACCACGGCTACGATCTGCAGGAGAGTGTCAACGCCAATATGTACGCCAGCTCCACCAGCACCAAGAATTACGGGGTCTTTTATGGTGGACTGCCCTCGGCGCCAGCCGACGCTCGTTTCGTGACGGTGACGCAGTACTACAACAACGGCATCAGCAACAGCAACTCCCTCACGCTGCTATTCCGGCACCAGTTCAGCTACGGCTTAACGGGCCAATTCCACTACACCTGGAGCCACGCTCTGGGCACCGTCGGCTACGAAAATCCGTTCAACCTCAGCAACAGCTACGGCAGTCTGGGCTTCGACAGCCGGCATCAGGTAGCCGCCGATTTGCTGTGGAACCAGCCCTTCAAGTCATCGAATAAGGCTGTGAACGGGTTGATCTCAGGTTGGACCCTGGGCATGAAGATGTACATCTACAGCGGCGCTCCCTTCAGCGTGACCGACAGCAAGATCGCAACGGACGTCAACGCTTCGGGAGTCCTCACCCCGCTGGCGGATCTGGTGGTTCCGAGCGCCTTCGGCGCTCACTGCAACTCGAGCAACGCGATCGGCACGCCTTGCCTGGCAAAGGCCGACTTTGCCACTTACCCCGGCTCAGGCATCTCGTCGCCGATCCAGACCGACTGGGGCAACATCGCACCCAACAGTTTCCGGGGTCCCGGGTACTTCAATATCGACGCGACGCTGCAGCGAAGCTTCGCCATCAAGGAAAAGGTCAGGTTCGTCTTCGGCATCCAGACTTACAACGTGCTCAACCATCCGAACTTCGCCAACCCCTCGGGAAGCGTTACCTCGGGCGGCTTCGGAACAATCACCAGCGTTCTTGGCCCCCCTACCAGCATTTACGGCAGTTTCCAGGGCGCTTCGGTTGCGGGACGCGTGGCGGTTCTCACCGGGACGTTTAGTTTCTAATCCTACTCCCAACGCAGGGCGGTCAGCGGATCGACGCGGGCCGCCCGGCGCGCCGGTGCGGCAGTGGCAGCTATCGCGGCGGCCACCAGCAGCACAATCACTCCCCCGTAAGCCAGCGGATCGAGCGCGCTCACGGTGTAGAACTGGTGAGCCAGAATCTTCGAGGCGCCGGCAGCCCCGGCCAGCCCCAGGAGCAAACCGGCAACCAAGCCGCGTGAATTGGACGCCAGCACCAGGCGCACGGCATCGCGCGGTTGCGCACCCAGCGCCATGCGGATGCCAATTTCGCGCGTGCGCTGGCGGACCACCTAGGCAAATACCCCGGACATGCCAATCGAAGCCAACAGCAGCGCGAGAATGCCGATTCCGCCGGCCAGCACGGCGCCAATCTCGGCCGGCTGCCTGGCCTGATCGAAGGCCTCGGCGAGCGGCGCCACCCGGACCTCCACACGGGGCTCGAGTTGCCTGGCTGCGGCACTGACCCTTTCCGCCGCGGGCGGGCCGCCGCGCAGCAGAATTTTCGGAACCGACGCCGCGCGGAAGGGAATATACAGGATGGGCTCGGCCGGCCCAAGGCCTTGGGTGGAGGCGTCCTTCACCAGGCCCACGATTTCGCGCGGAACGGTCCAGACGATGCTCTTGCCCACGGGATTCTCGCCGGGAAAGTAGCGCCGGGCCATGGCTTCGTTGACCATCACCGCCTGCCGGGCCGCGTCGCCGCTGGCGAAATTGCGGCCGGCCAGGACCGGAATTCCCAGCACGTCGAAGTAGGCGGCGTTCACTTCGTGGAAGTCGATCGATCGGCCGTTTTGCTCGTCTTCGCCGGGCAGCCGGAAGTTGGTCTGGCGGCGGCTGTTGGAGAGCGGCTGCCAATCGCATAGGCCGACACCCGCGCCCTCGAGTTGCGCCTGCAACTGCTGGGCGAAGGCCGCGGTTCGCGGGCCGGCGTACTCGCTGGCGGGCAGGTCGAGCGAGACGACGGAGATGCCATTGATGACGAATCCGGGGTCCATGGTTTCGGCCCTCTGGACGGCGCGCACCAGGAGCCCGGCGCTGGAGAGCAGCACCACACTCACTGCCACCTGCACAGAGAGCAGAAAACCGCGCAGGGAGAGCCGCAGGCCGGGAAGGCGCGCTTCCTGCCGAAGCGCGTCCGCTAGGTTGCCGCGCGTGGCGTGGAGCGCCGGGGCCAGTCCAAAGGCGATGCAGGCCGCCACAGCGAGCACGATGGTGTAGAGAAGCACCGAGACGTCCGGCCGCATGTGGGCGGCCGCGGCCGGCTCCAGGCGGCGGGCCAGAATGCCGGGCAACACCCCAGCGGCGGCCAGGCCCACGGCCGAAGCGGCGAGCGCCAGGGCCAGGCTTTCCACCAGCAGTTGCCGGACGATGCGCAGGCGGCTGCCGCCGAGCGAGAGCCGCACCGCGATTTCCTGGCGGCGCGCCGCGGCGCGAGCCAGCAAGAGGTTGCCGACATTCGCGCAGGCCAGCAGCAGAACCAGCGTCACCGCCAGGAACAGGATTCCGAGGATCGCCAGGATCGGCCCGGATTTGTCGTTCGTCGCTGCTCCGGACAACCACCGGGTGTCGCGCAGCTCGACCTTGATTTTTTGCAGGCCGAATTGGGACCGGAACTGGTTGAGTAGCAGTTCGGTCTCGGCGCGCGCCTGCTCGCGGGCGATGCCCGGGGCGAGCCGGCCTGCCACGTTGGCACAACAGAAGCGCGGAGACGTGAGGAACTGTAACATGCCCGGATCGTCAGGCCGCAGCAACCGCCTGGACGGCAGCGGAATCCAGATATCGCCGCTGGGCGTTCCCAGAAAGTCGCGCGAGGTCACACCCACCACGATGAACGGAACGTCATCCAGCTTGACCCTCCGGCCCACGATGTCCGGATCCTGGCCGAAACGGTTGCGCCACAGGGCGTGGCTTAAGACCACGACCGCTTGGGGCGTGTCCACGCGGTCCTCGTCGGTGCGGAAGCCGCGGCCCAGTTGCATCTCCACGCCGAGCACGCCGAAATAGTTGCCGCTCACCGCGCTGCAGCCGGCCTGGCGACCTTCGAGCCTGACACCGCAATGCCCCATGGCCACGGCGCCCGAGAGTGCGCGCGTATGTTCGGCGAGGTAGCGGTACTCGGCGACGGAATAGTTTTGTCCGAGGATCACCATGCGGGCGGGGTCGCGGATCGGCCAGGGCTTGAGGGCCAGCCCGTTGAAAATGGTGAACAGGCTGGTATTGACGCCGATGGCGCTGCCTAGGGCGATGAGCGCGACAGCGGTGAATCCGGGCTGATGCAGCATGGCGCGCGCGCCGTAGGCGAGGTCACGCCAGAGGCTCTCGAGCCACGGCCAGATCCAGACGGCGCGGGCGTCTTCGAGGGCCAGGGTGGAGGGTCCCATGGCGCGGCGGCCGGCCAGCGACCGGTGGAATTCCATCTCTTCGGCGAGCTCGGCGTCCATGCGGGAACGGCGGAGCCAGTAGTGAAAACGGCGGAAAAGTTTGCCCATGGTGTAGCCCTCAAGCGGTCTGCAGCACCTTCTGAATGGCCGCGATCATGCGGTCGAAATCTTCGCGCTCGCTGGCCATTTGCTTGCGGCCGGCGGCGGTGAGCGTGTAGTAGCGGGCGCGGCGGTTGTTTTCCGACGCTCCCCACTCGGCCTTTACCCAGCCGTTGAGCAGCAGGCGCTGGAGCGCCGGATAGAGCGAGCTTTCGCCCACCTGCAGCACATCGTCGGACGAGTCTTTCAGTTTCTGCGCGATGCCGTAGCCGTGCAGGGTCTCGCGCGCCAAGGCCTTCAGGATCAGGAGATCGAGCGTGCCCGGGAGAAGATCGAGTGGTGCGTGTGGTTTACCCATCGTCTATCGATGGGAGTATGACGCAAAACGCGGCGCGTGTCAACTACACGGCCAGTTGCTTGTGTTAGAACTCAGCCGTAACCTGACGACGCATGTGCCACGCGGCCCTCTTAAGCGATGCGCCGCTTGCGGCGATCAGACGCCGCTGACCGGACAGCGAGGCGGAGACCGAACGCGGTAAGCACCTCATCCAAGCTCCTCAACGATGGATTGCCAGACCTGGAGAGCATGCGATACAGGCTTTCCCGATTCAGTCCGGTATCCTTCGACAACGCGCGGATTCCGCCGCGCGATTCGGCCACATCGCGAAGGGCCAGCAGAAACACACGAGGATCTTCGTCATCCAGGCATGCGTCCAAATATTGAGCCGCCTCGTCCGGGTTCCTCAGGGACTCGAGCAAGCTCTCACGATAGGATTCAGTGCTCACTTTCGCCTTTGGCATCCAAATACTCCTTCCAGTATTTCCTCGCGGTGACGATGTCTTTGGCTTGCGTCCTCTTGTCTCCGCCGCATAGCAGTAACACAACCAATGCCCCTTGCCGCCCGTAGTAGAGGCGGTAGCCGGGACCGAAATCGATCCTCAGTTCCTCGACGCCGCCGCCGACCGGCTTGCAGTCTCCAAAGTTGCCGAGCCGCACCCGATTGAGACGGGCGCGGACGATGCCCCTCGCGCGGGCATCCGTCAGGGATGCGAACCAGTCCGAGAAGGGCGTTGATCTACTCTTGCGAAAGAGACGAATCTCAATCTCCCGGCCCACACCTCGAAGAGTAGCTTATAGGCTACTGCCGCGTCAAGCACTCCCGGTTGTTACCCCGAGGGGGCCCCACGCCAACCGCGAAACCGCTCGCTCACGCTCGCGGCTCTGATCGGAGCCCCGACCGTGAAGGGTTTTGCGCAGAGGCATCGGACCTCACAGTCAAAGCACTATACGGCCAGTTGCTTGTGGTAGACCATCCACTTCAGGTAGAACTTGGTCTTCACCAGGTACGGCCCGAGTTGCGTGGAGAAAGCCACTTCGTTGTCCTTCTTGGTGAACTGCAGCAGCTCCTTGGAGAAGCCGAACAGGAAGGTGGAATACTCGGCGGTTCCGCGCTGCACCACGCCGGGCTGAATATTGGACTTGCCCTTGGGCTCGAGGTTGGTGAGCTGCTTCAGGTTGTCGAGCGAGTCGTCCTGGGATTGCTGGGATTGCCGGTTGTCGTCGTCGCCGGTTTGGGAGGTTTGCGAGTTGCGGCGGCGGTCCCGCAGGGGAATGCCGCTGACGCTGATCACGTAGTGGTTGGCGAAGGCCTCGGGCAGGGGAGTCTTCAGCGCAGCGAGCACCGGCGCGGCGCTTTCCCAACGCACGGTCCCTTTTTCGAAGCCGGCGCCGCCGCCTTGGCGGGGCGGGTAGCCACCGCCCCTGTTGCGGCCGCCTCCCATGCCGCCACGGGGCATGCCGATGCCGCCGATTCCGGGAATGCCCATGCCGCCGCGAGGACCGCCGCCTCCACCCGGGTATCCGCCGCCGTTGGGATAGCCGGACCCTTGTCCGCCTTCGCCCGGCGCCATCTGCGCGGTCACTTCCTTGGCCCACGGCGACTTGTGGAGCATTTTCTCGATCTCTTCGGAGTCCCACTCCGTGGGCGCTTTCTTGTCCCAGAAATCGGCGGCATCCAGCCGTCCCAAGCTTACGATTCCGGAACCCGCGATCCACAACGCGGTACGCCGGGTGAAAATCCGCGGACTGCCTTCGAGCATGAATTGTTCTCCAGTAGTGATTTGGACGTTGTTCCCTCAGGAATACGTTTCGTGCAGAGACACTACGGGTTAGCGTTTTGGGTGAAAAATTCGTTGCGGCGGCCGGGGCTAGTCCCTCGCTCCGTGTTGCGGAGGCTCGGAACCGGCTTGTCACCGTCGCTCCGTGTTGCGGAGTGCGTTGTCCGGCCGCCAATGATTTGAGCCGCATTACCGAGGAATTACACGGCTTGTGAGCACGCGACCTCGATGAATGACCGACTCTCTGATGACCCGATGCTTCCGGCACCGAGTATTGTGGGACCGCGATCCCAACTGTCTCCCCGCCGGTGTTCTGTTCAGGCTTTGCCAAGGCCTTACGAGGAGATCAGTACCACCTGAGTGCAACGTTTCCTGGCCAGGAAAAAAGCTCGTTTGGGAAGAGAACACAGGCAGGAATGCCTGTGCCACGGCGTAACTCTCTTCCTAACTTAACAGTGACAGATCGTGTCAATAGCTCTTACCGAGTTTCGAGGGTCTGCGGAAGGGGAGATCGTTTAGAATCAGCGTCGAAGATTAAGGAATTTTAACGTGTGCCCTTGTGACCGGGTTTTTCAGGGTTCGAGATTTTTGGCCATCAGGAAGCCGTCGGACTTGTCCTCGTAGTACCCCCGCACAATTCTCACCTTATGAAAGCCGTACTTTTCGTAGAACGCCAGGGCCTGGCGGTTCGTCACTCGTACCATGAGCGAGAGCCTTGAGACGCCACGGAGGCGCAAGCGGCGCAAGGTGCTGTCCATCAAGGAGGTAGCCGCGCCGCGGCCGCGATGCGCCGGATCCACCGCGACCGACACCAGTTCGGCGCGGGTATCGGACTCCCTCCCCCGAATGCAGGTAAGCATATACCCGCAAACGCCGCGGGCGGTCTCCGACACCAGAAACAGATCCCCGCAATTATGCAAGAACTCTGCAAACAAGTTGCGATCGTACGCATCTTTGCCGAAGCTGGCGTGTTCAATTTCCAGGATGCGGTCCATGTCCGAGGGCCTTAGTTTGCGGACGGAATATCGCTTAGTCATTCTGGTATCCTTTATTTTGGTGCATTTCGGAGGCACCCGGAAGCCGTTGGCGGCAAAAAAACGCAAGAAGAACCGGCCGTCTCTTGACAAGGAATTCGGACAAGCGCATACTGGAATCAAGATGCAACTGAGTGGCAACAAGATCCAGCCGGAAGCCTTCTCCGCGACCCTGATGGACCTGCGCCGGGGCGACGCAGCGATCCTCGACCGCATCGATCTGCCGGGCGACGATGCGCGGCGTCTCATGGAAATGGGCTTTTTGCCTGGCACGCGGGTCACCGCGGGACGGAGCGCTCCGGGCGGCGATCCGCAGGTATTCCAGGTGGACGGTTCGGAAGTCGCGTTGCGGCGGGAAACCGCCAGGCGTCTTAAAGTAAGGTTGGAAAAGAAGAAGACTCCGAGGGCGTAATGAGCGAGTGCAGCGATTGCCACGCGTGCGGTGGCACCACGGTAGTCGAGTTCCCCGGAAGCGCCACGGCCCCGAAAGCGGTAGCCCTGATCGGTCCGCCGAACTCCGGCAAGACCACGTTGTTCAATCGCCTGACGGGCCTGCGGCAGAAGGTCGCCAACTTCCCCGGCGTCACCGTGGAGCAGCACACGGGCATGGCCGAACTTCCGGATGGCCGCCTGCTGCGAATCATCGATCTGCCCGGAGTCTACAGCCTTTCCCCGCGCTCGGAAGACGAGCAGATCGCGCACGACGTGCTCACCGGCCAGCGGGCCGACACTCCCAAGCCGGAAGCCATCCTGCTGGTGCTGGATTCGACCAACCTGGGGCGGCACCTGATGCTGGCGGCGCCGATCCTGGCGCTGGGCGTTCCGACTCTCATCGTTTTGAACATGGCGGACGACCTGCGGAAACGCGGCGGGCGGATCGACATGGCGGCACTCTCCAAGGAACTGGGCGCGCCGGTGGCGCTGATCAACGCGCGGCAGGGCGAGGGCATGGAACAGGTGACCGATTTCCTGGCCGGCGTGATGCCGAAGCCGGCTCCCAAGGAACTGCCCATCCTGCAGGACGTGCCGAAGTGCCGGGCGTGGGCCGGGCGGGTGAGCGGCCAGGCGGCTTACCGGCCGCCCATCGCACCCAAGTGGACGCGCCGCCTGGATGCCGTTTTCCTGCACCCGGTGCTGGGGCCGCTGGTGTTTCTGTGCGTGGTGGTGGCGGTGTTTCAAACCATCTTCAGCATCGCCGATCCCTCCAAGGACGCGGTCGACTGGCTGGTCCGGGTTTCCGGCAAGTGGGTTGCATCTGTGCTGCCCGCCGGGCTCTTGCAATCGCTGCTGGTGGACGGCGTGTGGAAGGGCGTGGGCTCGGTGATCGTGTTCCTGCCGCAGGT
The DNA here is from genome assembly GCA_035638575.1 of Bryobacteraceae bacterium. Classification (GTDB taxonomy): domain Bacteria; phylum Acidobacteriota; class Terriglobia; order Bryobacterales; family Bryobacteraceae; genus DASQZT01. The sequence goes on along the minus strand of DASQZT010000247.1, from coordinate 8,551 downwards.
GCTGCTGCTGTTCCTGTTCATCGGGATTCTGGAAGACTCGGGCTACCTGGCGCGCGCGGCGCTGATCGCCGATCGCACCATGGCCAAGGTGGGGCTGCAGGGGAAATCGTTCATCCCGCTGCTTTCGGCGTACGCCTGCGCGGTGCCGGCCATCATGTCGACGCGCACCATCGAAAACAAGCGCGACCGCTTCGCCACCATTCTGATTGCGCCCTTCATGACGTGCTCGGCGCGGCTGCCGGTGTACAGCCTGATCATCGCGGCGTTCATTCCCGATCGCCACATCGTCGGCAGGCTGCTGAGCCAGCGCACGGCGGCGATGATGGGGCTCTACATCCTGGGATTCCTGGCGGCGGTGGTGACGGCTCGGGTGCTGAAATCGTCGATCCTCAAGAGCGGGCGCTCGCCGTTCTTGCTCGAGATGCCGAGTTACCGGTGGCCGACGTGGCAATCGATCGGGCTGCGGCTGTTTGACCGCTCGAAGGTTTTTCTGCGGCGCGCCGGGACGGTGATTCTGCTGGTGACGGTGCTGCTGTGGATCTCGATGAACATTCCGTACGCGCACGGCAAGCCTCCGGTGCTGGAGAACAGCCTGGCGGGAACCATCGGGCGCACCATCGAGCCGGTCATCAAGCCGCTGGGATTCAACTGGAAGGTGGGAATCGGACTGCTGACAGCGGTGGCGGCGCGCGAGACCATCATCGCCACCCTGGGGACGATCTACGGGATGGATCCGAAAACGCAGGAAGAGGGGCTGCAGAAGGCGATCCACGACGACCTGACGCCCGGCGGGGCGTTTGCGTTGCTGGTGTTCTTCGCATTCGCCATGCAGTGCATTTCGACCATCGCGGTAGTGCGGCGCGAGACCGGCGGGTGGAAATGGCCGGCGGCGCAGTTCGGGTACATGAGCGCTCTGGCGTATGTTGGGGCGTTCGTGGCGGCGCACGTGATCCGTTAGGGGGCCTTGACGAACGCCCGCTCGAGCCCATCAAATTGATCGGCCACCGCCCCTTCGGATTGCGCAGCGCCAAGAATTTCATCGCGGCTATCTGTCACTGGGGGACCGCTGACATGAGTGCCTCTGGGTTTGATTTCTTTGTATACTGAAATCGGGGTTCCTAGGATGGCCGCACGCAAAACCGTCGAAGAAGCAGATCTCCGCTCATATTTCCAGGGACGTGTTGAGCCTCTAGCGAAGCGACTCCTTGATATTGCCGAAGCGCTGTTTAGCACCGAATCCATCCAGCAGCATCAAGAATTTGACGAACGCGTACAGAGAGGGCTGCAAAATGGCGCAAAGTTTGTTCCTCGAAAAAGACATCCCCGTTGATTTTCTATACCTTGACAAGCAGCGGATTGCATCCCTGGCTGGGCAACTGTCCGACCACGGGATAGCTTTCGGGTTCGGTTGCCCTCCCCGGGGCTACCTCACGGGCTATCCGCTGCGAGTCCTCTCTATTGGCCCGGCACCGCCTCCGCCCCCAGCGCCTGCCATGCGCTGGTCTCGGCCGCGCCCATGGTCTGCGCGGCCATCCAGACTCCCTTGAATCCCGCGAAGGCGGGCTTGAACGCGATGGCGAGAGTCACATTCAACGTGCTGCCATTGGTCTGCACTTGCGACCCCAGCGCCGACACGGTGCACTGACTATTACTGATGGTGTTACTGCCAGTCAGCACGATATTAGTCGCTGCGGCGCCGTCGCCGTTGTCCGGGTAGAGGTAGAGTTGGTTTCCGGGGCGATAATAAGCTACGTAGCACGCGGCGCGGCCGTCGATGGCGGTATTGACCAGGGCCCAGACGGTCTGCAGGTTGGCGGCGGTGTTCTGGTCCTGGTAGCTGAAGGTGATGGTGGCGGTGAGCGAGTTGCCGGACGATGGGGACATACTGACTGGATTGGGAAACGTGGAAGGCAAGGGCGGCACGCCGTGCACTCCCATGGTCTGCCAGCCCGAATTGTTCTGCGCGATATCGCGGGCGGCGGCGTAGACCACCTTATTGCCGCCGAATGAGGAGGTGAAGCTCAGGTTCAGTGTGAGAGTGAGTGTGTTGCCGGCACCCGAGGCAGAAGAGCCATTGAGCGTCACGGTGCACTGACTGTTGGAGAGCGTTCCGGTGCCGTTCATGAGCGTGCCGGTAAGCTGCGAACCATCGCCGTTGTCCGGGACGATGAAAAGCATATTGGATGGCTGGGAGTAAGCCAGGTAGCAGGCCTGGCGGCCATCGAGGAAATTGTTGATCAGGACGTTGACCACGCCGAGGGTCTGGTATCCGCCCGGGGCGTTGTAAGTGACCGTGAGCATCTGGCTGCTGCCGCTGCTCGCGACGGGGGCGAGACTGGCCACGGCAGGCGTGCCCACAGCCACGGGCTGCGTGAAGATCCATAGGGCGCCGACCCGGCTGTTATCGAATGGTCCGCCCACGATGGCGGTGCTGCCATCCCCGGACAGCGCGACGGACGTGCCTTGCAGGACGTCGTTGGTCGCCGAGCCTGTGCCGATCAAGTCACTGCCTTGCTGGCTCCAGGCGCCGCCGCTTCGTGTGAACACCCAAGTGGCGCCGATGGCGCCGGCTTCGCAGGCGTGGCTGCTCCCGATACAGCCGTTCTGAGCGGTCGTGCCGCCCGGCCCGCCGATCAGGGCGGTGTTGCCGCCGGCAGATAGAGACACGGACGTGCCGAACAGGCGGAAGACGAAGGTGTCGCTGCCGGCCAGCTTGCTGCCCTGTTGGGTCCACTGGCCGCTCGTGCGCGTGAATACCCAGGCTGCGCCGAGGCTGCCGTTGTCGCCGGTGCCTCCGACTAAGGCCGTGTTCCCATCGAACGATAACGCAACCGAAGATCCCTGAGACGCGGTGCCGGATGCGCCGCTGCCCACCAGTTTGCCGCCTTGCTGGACCCATGCGCTGCCGCTGCGCGTGAACACCCAGGCTGCGCCGATGCCGTTGCTGTCAAAGTAGGCGCCTGCCATGGCGGTATTGCCGTCCCCGGAAATGGCGACCGAATGGCCCAGGTAGCCGGATGCGCCGCCGGGAGCCAGCTTGCCGCCCATTGGGGTCCATGCTCCGCTGCTGTTGCGGCTGAAGATCCACGCCGCGCCCGTGGAGCTGTTGTCCGTTGGTCCGCCGACGATGGCGGTGTTGCCGTCGGCGGACAATCCGACGGAGAATCCCTGAAAGGCGAAAGCCGACGAGCCGCTGCCTACGAGTTTGGGTCCCTGCTGGGCCCACACGCCGTTGTTATTCCGCGTGAAGACCCATGCTGCCCCTTGGTTGGAGTTGTCGTTGGGACCGCCCACGATGGCGGTATTGCCGTCCGCGGACATGGCGACGGCGAGACCCAGTCCCGGATTCGAAGCGGCGTCGCTGGCGGTAAGCTTCGCCTGCTGGGACCACGCACCGTTGGTGCGGGTGAATACCAATGCCGCGCCGGCGCTCGCGTTGTCGCCAGGCTCGCCCGCGATGGCAGTGTTCCCGTCCGCGGATGTCGCTACGGCATTTCCCAGAAAGGTGCCGTTCCCGTTGATAGTCAGTTTGCCGCCCTGCTGGACGAACTGCGCGTGAGCCGGCGCGGCCGCCAGCATCCAGATCAGAATTGGTGCGCTACGCATGCGAGTCCTCTCTATTGGCCCGGCACCACCCACGCCCCCAGTGCCTGCCACGCGCTGGTCTCGGCCGCGCCCATGGTCTGCGCCGCCAGCCAGACACCCTTGAATCCCGCGAACGCGGGCTTGAACGTGATGGGCAACGTCACGGTCAACGTGCTGCCATTGGCCTGCACTTGCGACCCTTGCGCCGACACCGTGCACTGACTGTTGCCGATGGTGTTACTACCGGTCAGTACGATGTTAGTGGCCGCGTTGCCGTCGCCGTTGTCCGGATAGAGATAGAGTTGATTGCCGGGGCGGTAGTAGGCCACGTAGCAGGCGGCGCGTCCGTCGATGGCCGTGTTGATCAACGCCCAGACAGTCTGGAGGTTGGCGGCAGTGTTCTGGTCCTGGTAGGTGAAGGTGATGGTGGCGGTGAAGCTGTTGCCGGAAGATGGGGACATACTGATTGGATTGGGAAACGTCGAAGGCAAGGGCGGCACGCCGTGCACTCCCATGGTCTGCCAGCCGGAATTGTTCTGGGCGATATCGCGGGCGGCGGCGTAGACCACCTTGTTTCCGGCGAACGAGGAGGTGAAGCTGACGTTCAGAGTGAGAGTGAACGTGTTGCCGGTCCCCGCGGCCGAGGAGCCGTTGAGCGTCACGGTGCACTGACTATTGGAGACCGTCCCGGTACCGTCCATGGCCGTGCCTGTAAGCTGCGAGCCATCTCCGTTGTCGGGGACGATGTAGAGCACGTTGGACGATCGCGAATAGGCGAGATAGCAGGCCTGGCGGCCGTCGAGATAGGTATTGATCAGTACGTTGAGCACATCCAGGGTCTCATATCCGGCCGGGGCATTGTAGGTGACGGTGAGCAACTGACTCGCGCCGGCGCTCACGGCGGGCGTCAGGCTGGACACAGTGGGCGCGACGGTGGGGAGTTGCCGCGCGAAGATCCAGGCGGCGCCGGTGAAATTGCCGTCCGAGGGGCCTCCCACGATCACGGTATTCCCATCGCCCGAAACCGCAACCGCCTGGCCTTGGCTTGGGCCCACTGCACCGCTGCCGACGAGTTTGGCGCCCTCCTGGCCCCACACACCGTTGTTCCGCGTGAAGATCCAGGCGGCTCCCGAAGGCTCGTCACTGTTGCCCCCCACGGCGGCCGTGTTCCCGTCCCCCGATATGGAGACGGAATAGCCTTGACTGGCGTTGCCCCCGGCGCCGGAGCCGACGAGCTTGGGGCCCTGCTGGCTCCAGGTCCCATTGGTCCGCGTGAAAATCCAAGCGGCGCCGGCACCGCCGTTGTCTCGCCAGCCGCCCTCAATGGCGGTGCTCCCGTCCTCGGACAGGGCGACGGATTGGCCCTGGAATGCACCGCCCACGGCGCCGGTACCGACCAGCTTGCCACCCTGCTGGCTCCAGTTGCCGTTGCTGCGCGTGAAGACCCATACCGCCCCGGTGAAACCTTTGTCGGCGGGGCCTCCCACAATAGCCGTGTTGCCATCTCCCGATATGGCGACAGACCACCCTTGCCACGACCCGAGCATATCCCCCAACCCAGTGCCCACTAGCTTGGCCTGCTGGCTCCAGACTCCGTTGCTGAGCGTGAAGACCCAGGCAGCACCCACGCCGATGTTGTCACCCCACCCTCCGACGATGGCGGTGGCGCCGTCCGCCGAAATCGCGACGGATTGGCCCTGGTACGCGGCGCCCATGGCGCCGCTACCGACCAGTTTGTTGCCCTGCTGGCTCCAGTTGCCGTTGGCACGCGTGAAGATCCAGGCGCCGCCGGCGCCATTATCGCCCGAGCCGCCGGTGCCGCCGACGATGGCCGTGTTTCCGTCCGCAGAGATGGCAACGGCATAGCCTTGTTGGACTGTGCCGGCAGCGCCGGTACCGACGAGTTTGCCGCCCTGCTGGCTCCAAACCCCACTGCTGCGCGCAAAGACCCAGGCAGCACCCAGTCCCCCGTTATCAAACGGCCCGCCGATTATGGCCGTGTTCCCGTCCCGGGAAATGGCCGCCGAGAAGCCCTCGTCGATGCCGTCCATCGACCCGCTTACCGCACCGCTGGCGACCAGCTTGTTGCCCTGTTGAACGAACTGTGCGGATACCGGCGCCACCGCCAGCATCCAGATCAGAATCCTGAAGCGCGCGTACGACCTCACGCCTGTGTCCCCCCTTACTCTCTACCGCGGGAAAACGTCGTAAAATGACTCATTGCCTCTCGGGCAAGGCCAATGAGCAACGAGCCCGCGGATATCACGCAGTTCCTGCAGCGATGGGGCGCCGGAGACCCTCGCGCGCTGGAGCAGGTCATCCCATTAGTCTATGCGCAACTGCGCGCAATCGCACATAATCAGTTGCATCGCGAGCGGGGCGACCACACGTTGTCGGCCACGGCCCTGGTGAGCGAGCTGTATCTCCGGCTGGCGGCCCAGCGCAGCGGCCAATGGAAAGACCGGCAGCATTTTTTCGCGTTCGCCGCCATGATGATGCGGCGCATTCTCACGGATTACGCCCGGCAGGCGCAGAGCGGGAAGCGGGGCGGGGGGATCGAGCGGGTGCCGCTCAGCGATGAGCTGCCCTGGCTGGGGAACTCGCGCGAGGAGATTCTGTCGCTCGATAGCGCGCTGGACAGGCTGGAGCAATCCGACCCGCGCAAAGTGCGGGTGCTCGAAATGCGCGTGCTGCTGGGTTGCACCGCGGCGGAATCGGCCGAAGTCCTGGAGATCTCGAAAGCCACCGCCGACCGGGAATGGACGCTGGCGAAGGCCTGGCTGTTCCGGGAGCTTTCGCGCTCCGGAGGGCTGGAGGTCCAGACATGAGCGCGGCGCTGCCTTGGCCGGAGATCGAGGAGCTGTTTTTCGCGGCTCTGGAAGTCCCCACGGCGGAGCGCGAGCGATGGCTGGCAGAGGCGGCCCAAGGCCGGCCAGGGCTGGCGTCGGAAGTGCGGTCGCTGCTGCAGGCGCACGAAGACGCGGCCAGCGCCACGCCGCCACGCCGCATCGGACCGTACCGGCTGGAACGGCTCATCAGCCGCGGCGGGATGGGCGAAGTGTGGCTGGCGGCGCGCGCCGATGGCGAGTACGAGCACCAGGTGGCGCTGAAGCTGGTACGCTGCGGCCTGGGCGTCGACATGCTCCTGCCGCGCTTCCGCCGCGAGCGTCAGATGCTGGCGAGCCTGAACCATCCCCACATCGCGCGGCTGCTGGATGGCGGCGTCTCCCCGGACGGCCGTCCGTACCTGGTGATGGAGTACGTGGAAGGCGAGCCGATCCTGGACTTCTGCGAACATGGCGGGTCGAGCACCCGGGAGCGGCTCGAGCTGTTTCAGAAGCTATGCTCGGCCGTGGAGTACGCGCACCAAAACCTGATCGTGCATCGCGACATCAAGCCAGGCAACGTCCTGGTGACTGCGAGTGGGGAGCCGAAGCTGCTGGATTTCGGGATCGCCAAGCCGGCCGATAGCGACGAAGCCGGCGCCACCGCGTTTCCGCTGCTCACGCCGCGCTATGCCAGCCCGGAGCAGATCCGGGGCGAGGTGGTCACGACTGCGAGCGACGTCTACTCGCTGGGTGTGCTGTTGTTCGAGCTGCTCACGGGATCGCTGCCCTATGAGCTTCATGGCGGCACGCCGGCGGAGATCGTGACCGCCATCGCCACGCAGGAGGCCCGCCCGGCCAGCCAGGTGCGAAGCGGGGGAGCGCGCGCGGTGCCTCCCGGCGACCTCGACGCTGGCGATCTGGATGCAATCCTGGCGAAGGCGCTCGAAAAAGACCCGCTGCGGCGCTATCGATCGGTGGAGGCGCTCTCGGCCGACATCGCCAACCACCTGGCCGGCCTTCCCGTGAGCGCGCACGCGGCGACGGCGCTCTACCGCTTCCGCAAGTACGTGCGGCGGCACTGGATCGGGGTGGCGGCCGCGGGCTTGGTGGTGGCTTCGCTGGCTGGGGCAACGGTGATTTCGGTGCGCGCCGCGCGGGTCTCCGAGCGCCAGCGGCAGCGCGCCGAGCGCACTACGCGATTCCTGGAGCAGGTTCTCAATTCCGCCGACCCGGGAATGCGCGAGACCGGCCAGGGGATGGGCGCGGATGCCAAGGTGGTGGATGCGCTGGCTGCGGCGAGCGAGCGGATCGCCACGGCCTTCCCGGACGATCCCGGGCTGCGCGCCGAGCTGCACCAGGTTTTGGGTTACACCTACATGGATCTCGGCCTGTACCCGCGGGCGGAGCGGGAGGTCCAGGCGGCGTTGCAGGGGCTGGGGGCACTGGAAGACAATCCGCAGGAGAAGGCCATGGTGATCGGCACGGCCGGTGAATTGGATTATCACATGGGCCGGCCGGCATCCGGGGAGAAGCGGATGCGTGAGGCGCTGGCGGTGATCGAGGGCCCACTAAAGGGGCGGGCCGATCCCAATCTGTACGCGGTGGTGCTGAGCGATCTCGCGATTTTCTTGCAGGGGCGCGGCGTCTGGGCCGAGGCGCGCGTGTATCTGGATCGCGCGATTCGCTTGATCGAGGCGCAGCCGGCGCCGCTCACCATGCGTCTGGGTGTGCTGAAGAATAACCTGGCGTTCCTGGATCTGGAGTCGGGCGACCTGGCCAGAGCGGAGAGCGAAGCGCGAGAAGCGGTGCAGAAGCTCTCTTCGGCGCCGAACAAGCCTTTTCAACTGACTTACCCGCTGCTCAATCTCGGGATGATCGAGCGCCTTCTCGGAAATGCGCCCGCCGCCCTGGCGGCCTACGAGCAGGCCTTGGCGGTGGCCAGCCACGCGGGCGGCGCGGATCACCCGGAGGCGCTGGCGCCGCGGATCGAGCTGGCATACCAGCGGGCGGTGGCGGCGCAGGCGCCCCAACAAGTGAACGCCGCCGAAACGGAACTGACCCGCTGCCTCGATCTGGCGCGCCGCGAGCCGGGGGCCGCGAACCTCCCGCGCGCGCTGCACGCATTGGGTTACGTCAAT
>DASQZT010000246.1:0-3981 GCA_035638575.1 Bryobacteraceae bacterium | reverse complement strand
ATACCTCGCTGGTTTCCGAGGCGCCGGTGAAAATCTTCGTGATGGGCGCCAACCGATGGCGCGAGGAGCGCGAATGGCCGCCCGCCGAGGCGCGCCCGCAGAAGCTGTTCCTCGAAAGCAACGGGCACGCCAACACGCTGTCCGGCGATGGCGCGCTGGCCGACCGCCCTGCCTCCCGGCACGAGGAGGATCATTACGTTTTCGATCCGCGCGATCCTGCTCCCACCCGCGGCGGCGCGGTCTGCTGCAATCCCAAGATATTCCCGTGGGGTCCCATGGACCAGCGTCCCGTGGAGCAGCGCCCGGATGTGCTGGTGTACACCTCCAAACCGCTGAAACGCGACCTCGAGGCGATCGGCCCGGTGGAGGTGATGCTGTACGCCGCTACCAGCGCGCGCGATACGGATTTCACCGCGAAGCTGGTGGACGTTTTTCCGGACGGCTATGCGCGCAACCTGACGGACGGCATCCTGCGCCTGCGCTATCGCAATTCGCTGGAGCGCCCCGAGCCGGCCAAAGAAGGCGAGATCTACTGCGTCAAGGTGGATGCGGGCGTTACCAGCAACGTATTTCTGAAGGGTCACAGCATTCGCGTCGAGATCTCGAGCAGCAATTTCCCCCGTTTCGACCGCAACCCCAATACAGGCGGCGCCATCGCCTCCGAGACGAAGTTCAGCCAGGCGAGACAGGCCATCTACCACGATGCCGAGCATCCCTCGCACCTCTTGCTGATGGTGATGCCGGGCAACTGACCTCGTCTTTGTGGGGCAGATTGTCAATCTGCGGCGGATTGGCAATCCGCCTGCCGATGTCCAAAGCGAGCCCTCAAATTGACATAAAATAGCCAAAACTCGGGAGGCATGTATTAGAAGAATCTATACCCTCGCGCTGGCAGTTCTATCCGCCGCGTCGCTCGCCGCCGGCCGGGGCAGGCGCGGCGCCACCGATCAGCCGCCGACCTGGCGTTCGTGGATGCCGTCTCGACGGGTTACAGCCGTCCGGCCCCCGGTGAGAATCCGCAGCAGTTCTACGGCACCGTGCAGGATGCCACCTGGTTTTCGGATTTCATCAACGCCAGCTACCCGCACTGACCGCCGGGGAACCACCTCAGATCGCCGATTGGCAACAACCGCGATTTCAAATATACGTGACCGCTCACGTTAACGCATGCCTCACAAGAAGGACCCTGCCGCAGTCGCTCTGGGGCGGAAGGGCGGCATTAAAGGCGGTCCGGCACGAGCCGCCAAGCTCACAGCGGCACAACGAAGCGAGAGCGCCCGTAAAGCGGTCCAGGCACGTTGGACGAAAGCGGGAAACGGCAGCGCTCCCGCCACCCCGGTCCTCGACACTTCAAAGAAGGCTCTCCACCTTTGTTTGAAGCGCATCAAGGATGCCAAGAACGAAAACGAAATCCGTCGCCTGACCAAAGAGCTTCAAAGGATCGTCTTCCACAAACAGTACCGGAATGCCGAAAATTAAGAAGCCGCCGCCCGATCGACGCCGTTGTGCTTCAGTACCCCTTGAAATGGCCCATTACCGACCGCTACTGCTTGTAAATCGTCCCCGCTTTCATCACGAATTTCACGCGGCGAATCGCCGAGATTTCCCTGGTGGGATCGCCGTCCACCGCGATGAGATCGGCGAACATTCCGGGCTTCACCTGGCCGATGTTCATGTGCAGCACGCGGCCGGCCACCGACGTCGCAGCTTTCAGCGCGGCCACCGGCTGCATTCCGTAATCCACCATGATCTCCAGCTCCCGCGCGTTGTCGCCGTGCGCAAACACCCCGACGTCGCTGCCGCTGAGAATCGTCACGCCGGCCTCCAGCGCCGCTTTGAAGCTGGCGCGTTTCCGCGCGATGCCGGGAGGCTCCGGCTGCTGGCCCTTTTTCCAGCCGGCGTACTGCGCCGTGGCATCGCCCGCCGCCACCGTCGGGCACAGCGCCACGTTGTGCTCCACCATCAGCTTGAAGATTTCGGGCGTGCCGTCGTCGCCGTGCTCGATCGTCTCCGCACCGCCCAAAATCGCGCGCCGCATGCCTTCGGCCGTGCCGGCGTGCACCGCGACCGGCACTCCGGCGCTGCGCGCGGTTTCCACCGCGAGCTTCATTTCCTCCAGCGAAAAGGTCGGCTGCGATCCGGGATGCGGGCCCCAGCGGTAGTCGCCGTAGAGCTTGACCCAGTCGGCGCCGCGCCCGATCTGGTCGCGCACCACGCGGATCAGGCCGTCCACTCCATCGGCCTCTTCGGCGCCCTGCGGCACCCGCCATTCCAGGGCGAATCCCTTGGGGCCGTACGCGCCCGTCGCCACGATGGCGCGGGTGGAGGCCAGCACGCGCGGCCCTGGAACAATCCCCTGGCTCACCGCCTGCTTGAGTTCGACATCGGCGTAGCCCGCGCCTTCCGTGCCCAGGTCGCGCACCGTGGTGAACCCGGCCATCAAAGTGTCGCGCAGGTGATTCACCGCTCGCGCCGCGCGCAACGCCAGGCCCTCATGCAACACCTGGTCGTTCCACACGGTCTCGTTGTAGGGGTGCAGCAGGATGTGCGAGTGGCCCTCCACCAGGCCCGGCATCAGGGTGGCGCCCGGCAGGTCCACCATCTTGGCGCCCGCGGCGTCGATACTCGCGGCCGGCCCGGCGGCATCGATGCGGTCGCCTCGCACCCGCACGGCCCAGCCTTCCTGCATGGCCTCGCCGTCGAACACGCGGGCCGGCTTCAGCACAAACGTGGACGCCGGCTCGCGCGCGGGCCCGCGCTGCGCCTGGCCGGCCGCCGCCAGCGCGAAAACCAAAAACGTGCGGAGGATCGCCATGCGGCAATTATACGCCGCGCGGGCGCGCCCGCCTACGGCCGGTCCAAAGCGTAATCCGGGTACGGCCACTGTGCCGCAGGCTGGTTCGGCGCTTGCATCCAGCGCCGCATGGCCGCATCGCAAACTGCGTAACCCCAGTTGATGAGCTGGCACTGTTCGCGCTCGTTGAAACTGTTCAGTCGGGTGCGCATGCCGGCCAGCTCCGCGGTCCGGCCGGCGGGACACGGCAGCGTATTCGTGAGCCCATACCGCTCGATCGGCGTCCGGATGCCCCAATAGGTCCCCTTGCGCTGCCCGCTCTCGAAATCCGCGATGAGCGCCCGCTTGCGCAACGCCCGCGATTGGCTGGTGGCCACAGCCGCCGCGCGCATAGCCTGCTGGAACCAACTGGTGTCCGGTGTCGCTTCGAACGCGAACGGCGCGCCGGCATCGCTCACCAGCACCGTCTCCGAGCGATTCCACACCGTCTCCAGCCCCAGGTTGTCGTACACGCCGCCATCGGTGAGCACCAGTTGCTGTCGATACGCCACCTGCCCGTACAGGTCGGCGCCCTCCGTCTGCTGGAACGAAGCGGGATCGACCTTCACCAGCACGGGCGAGAGCACTGGCGGGAACGCGCTCGAAGCGGTGACCGCCAGCGAGACCCGAAACCCGGGATTCCCGATCAGCCCGATGCGATAATCCCCAGCATAGGGTTTGGAAAAACGGAAGCTCACGCCGGTGGCGAAGTTCGTGGCGTTGATCACGAACAGCGGCCGGTTCGGAAGCTCCTGCAAGGATGTGTCGCCGAACAGGTTCCCGCGGTACGCGCTCTCCACCATGTCGCTCACGCTCTTGCCGGGCAGCAGTGCGCCCTCGCCGATGGCGATCGCGTCGATGTTCTTCGAGCAGAAGGCCCGCAGCGGCGCCGCGATGAGCGGCTCGAAATTCCCCGCCGTCCCGCCGCCGTCGAACTGGAGCCCGATCCATTTCGCCGCCAGGAAGCCGGCGGTGATCGACCCGCCCGAGATGCTCGAGATGCGATCCAGTTTCGGCAGATAACCCATCTGGTTCAACCGCCAGAAACTGCCCAGGTGAAACAGCGTGGCGCGGAATCCGCCGCCCGACACCGCCAGCCCGATCCCGGGAGTCACGCCCTCCGATGAGAATGGCATTCCGGTTCCACC
>DASQZT010000245.1:0-8275 GCA_035638575.1 Bryobacteraceae bacterium | reverse complement strand
GAGTGTAGCCGCCCAACGTTCCCCGACCCCCGGCTCCGAGCCGCACCCGATTCCGAGCCGCGACCGTGAGAAAGATCCTTCAGGGGAAGAGCCCGGAGAATCCCGGCAGTGAGGTCTTGATCGGCGGCAGAACCGGAAGCGATCGGGTCTTCAGCGTTCCGGATTTAGTGGCGTCCGGCTTTGAGGCTACGAGTACGGAGCCAACCGAATAGGGCAGGCCCCTACACCTTTTCCGGCACCACAAACGGCTTGCGATACACTCGCCGGAACATCCGGTTGGCCTCCGCATCGCCCGTCACGCTGTAGCTCGCCGCGTCGAAGTGCAGCGTCCGGCCGAGCCGGTACGATATATTCGCCAGGTGCACCAGGGTGGTCGAGATCGCGCCTTCCTCGATGGGCGCATTCAGATCCTCGTGCTTGCGGGTGCGCACCGCCGCGATGAAGTTGGCCCAGTTGTTGCCGATGTCCTGACCCGAAGGACCGGGCGCCTGCTCGCGGCCCAGGTAGGTCTGATAGCGGCCGTGGTCCTCGTCCCACACCGCCAGGTTCCCCTTGGACCCATAAAAGACCGCACCTACCGTGTTCGGCGCGCGGCCGTTGTCGCCGATGCCCGACTCGTGATTGGTGATCCAGTGCCGCACTTCGAACACCATCATCTTCTTCTTCCCGTGGTCGTCGAATTCGTAAGTGGCGGTCAAGGTGTTGGGAGTTTCCTGGTCGTCATCGAACATGAAGTGGCCGCCGATGGCGCTGACCTTGGTGGGATATTTCACCCCCAGGCCCCAGCGCGAGAGATCCACCTGGTGGATGCCCTGGTTGCCCAGGTCGCCGTTGCCGTAGTCCCAGAACCAGTGCCAGTTGTAGTGGAAACGATTCTGCGTGAAGGCGTGCTCGGGCGCCGGGCCGAGCCACAAGTCGTAGTGCACGCCCGCGGGAACCGCTTCCTCCGGCTTGCGGCCGATGGTGTCGCGCCACTTGAAGCATAGGCCGCGCGCCATGTAGACCTCGCCGATCAGTCCTTCGCGCAGGTGCTGGATGGCTTCGCGGGCGATGCTCGAGCGGCTGTTGGTGCCGTGCTGCACCAGGCGGTTGTACTTCTGCGCCGCCGCTACAATCTGTTTCGCCTCGAACATGTCGTGCGAACAGGGCTTCTCCACGTAAACGTCCTTGCCCGCCTGGCAGGCCCACACCGTCTGCATGGTGTGGTTGTGGTTGGGAGTGGCGATGGAGATGGCATCGATGGTTTTGTCCTCGAGCAGCTTGCGCACATCGGTGTAGGCCGCGGGACGCTTCTTCCCGGCCTTCTCCACTTCGTCGAGGCGCGCCTTCAGCACCGATTCATCCACGTCGCAAATGGCGGCGATCTCCACGTTGGCCATCGCCAGGTATTTGCGGACATGCGTGGCGCCCTGCGAGCGCACGCCCACGCAAGCCACCCGCACGGTGTCATTGGGACTGGCCTGGGCGCTCGAACGCATTGCCGCGCCGGCGGACGCCAGCGAACCCATCAGAAAGTATCTTCGATCCATGGCATCGCTCCTTGGGGCCTACGCTATCACATCGCGCGCGCGGTTCCAAAGGCGGCAATCCGCGCGACAGGCGAGATTTCTCAGCGTCCTCCGCCACCTCTGCGCTCTCACAAGATTTTGTTTTCTCAGCGTCTTCCTCCGCGTGCTCCGCGCCTCCGCGTCAAGTACGCAGTCTGCCAGTGGACAAACCAGCAGCCATCTGATAACACAGATGCATGCCGATTTCAGGACTTTCGTCGCTCTTAGTCGTGTGCAGCCTGATGGCGCCGGCGATCGCGGCCGCCCAGGAGGCCCGGCTCCGCGTGATCGCGATCGGCGCGCACCCCGACGATTGCGACATCAAGTTCTCGGGCACGGCCACCAAGCTGGCCAAAGCGGGGCACGCGGTGAAATTCCTCTCCGTGACTAATGGCGATGCCGGGCACCAGACGGAAGGCGGCGGCGCGCTGGCCAAGCGGCGCCATGCGGAGACGCAGGAGTCGGCCCGGCGCATCGGCATCGCCGAATACGAAGTGCTCGACAATCACGATGGCGAGCTGACCCCCACCGTGGACGTGCGCCGGCAGATCATCCGCGCCATCCGCCAGTGGAATGCCGATATCGTGGTGGCGCCGCGGCCCAACGACTATCACCCCGACCATCGCTACACCGGCGTGCTGGTGCAGGACGCGGCGTACATGGTAGTCGTGCCCAACATCGTTTCCGACGTGCCGCCGCTGCGCCGGAATCCCATCTTCCTTTATTACGAGGACGGGTTCCAGAAGCCCGCGCCTTTCCGTCCCGACGTGGTGGTCGCGATCGACGACGTGTGGGATACCAAGATCGACGCGCTGGATGCGCATGTCTCGCAGGTTTACGAGTGGCTGCCGTGGGTGGCGGGCACGCTCCCGCAGGTGCCCAAGGATCCGGCCGCGCGCAAGAAATGGCTGGCGGCCACGCGCTCCGACAGGATCGCGCCGGCGGTGCGGGCCGCGCTCGAAAAGCGTTACGGCGCCGCGCAGGCGCAACAGATCCACCACGTCGAATCATTTGAGTTGTGCGAGTACGGCCGCCGACCGAATCTCGAGGAACTGCAAGCCATGTTTCCGAAGTGAGGAACCGGTGCTGCTCGATAGGATTTGCGTTTCCACCTGGAGCTTTCACACGCTCTTCGAACAGCCGGGCGTCATCGACGCGCTCGATTTTCCGGAGATGGTCGCGGACCGCTACGGTGTCCACAACGTCGAAATCGTGTATCCGCATTTCGCCTCGACGGAGCCATCGTACGTGGGCGAGTTCAAGAACCGGCTCGAGCGGGCTCACTCCCGCGTGGTGAACATTCCTGTCGACTATGCCGAACTCTGGGAGAAGGCGGCCCTCTCGTCGGCCGACCCCGAGGAGCGGCAGCACGCGATTTCGCTCTACCGGAAAGGCATCGATCTCGCGTCGGCAGTGGGCTCTCCCGCGGCCCGCTGCGATCCCGGCAGGGTCAACCTCGACGATCCGTCGCTCACCATCGATTCCTACCAGACGCTGGTGGCGTACGGCCAATCGAAGGGCGTGGGGATCGTCCTCGTGGAGAACCACGGCAGCATCTCGCGGCATCCCGAGGTGCTCGCGAAGATCCTCGACGCCTCGGGCGCCGGAGCGTTGCCGGACATCGGAAACTTTCCCGACGACCAGACGCGCGAGCGCGGCTTGCGCCTGCTCTATCCGCTCGCCAAAGGCATCAGCCACGCCAAGCTGGCTCCGGACTTCGACCTGGCGAAGTACGTGCGCATCGCGCAGGACGCAGGGTTCAAGGGCGTCTTTTCGATTGAAGCCGGCGGCAGCGGCGATCCCTACGAAGCGGTGCAGGAAATCCTGGATGCGCTCAGCGCGCTGTGACGCAAACGTTTTCTCCGCGCTCTCAGCCACCTCAGCGCTCTCCGATTTTGCGGGCTGGTGGGGCGGGCGCAGGGGCAGCCCATGCCGCCGAATCCTCCGTTGTTTCAGGGTTTGACGCTCTCTTGTCTTCTCCGCGCTTTCCTCAGCGGCTCGGCGTCTCCGCGTCAAGACCACAATTTCTGCCGCGCGTACTCGATCGACTTTCTCACATTCTCGTCTTCGAGCTGCATCTGCGCTTCAGGGCTCATGCCGGTCGTGCGCGGCAGCGGCGTCTTCGGCCGGTTCTTGTGCACGATCTCCAGCACGCGCGCCAGGTCGCGCCCCGGCAGCGGGCTGTACTGGTCGTCGAACGTCACCCAGTACTTGTCCGTGAACACCGGAATCTTGAGCGGATCGCGCGTGATCATCTCCAGGTCGAACGGCATGTTCGCGTCCTTCTTCTGCAACGCCGCGACCATCCCCTTCAGATCCAGGAAGCCTTCGCCCAGCGGCACCTCCGAGAGAAGGAAGCCATCCTCGTACGGCTCCACTGCCATGTCTTTGATGTGGCTCGCCACCACGTAGGGCAGCAGGTTCCGCAGCGTCTCCGCCGGATCTTCGCACAGCGACACGTTGTTGCCGAAATCGAGATGCACCCCCACCCACTCGCTCGACACGCGCTTCAGCCAGGCCGCCTGTTCGGCCGACCGCCAGCCCTTGTGGTTCTCCATTCCCAGCCGTATGCGGTACTTGCGCAGCACCGGCTCGGAGAGCGCGATGGTTTTCTGGCAGCGCTCGAAATCTTTCTTGAACGCGTCGAGGGTGTCGAACTGCTCGTAACGCCGCTGCGTCATGGCGGTGTGGAGTGAGATCGCGCCGCTCTCCTTGGCTGCCTTCACCGCGGCGTCAAAAGCCGGCACGTCGCTCTCCGCGCGCGGCAGAGGCAGGTCCATGATGACCCGCATGTGGAACGTTTCGATTCTATCCCGGAACTTCTTGACCTCCTCCGGGGCGCTCGACGCAAGGCGCGTCTCCACTACGCCAAAGCCGAGCCGGTGGCAGTAGTCCACGAAATCGAATGGTGGGCCGCCTCCGCGGGCGGCTCGCGAATGCATGGGGAATCCCGCCGGGGCCCCACCCATATTCGGCATCGGACGGACTCCCGTTTGGGCAGTCGCGGTGTCGAGTGCCAACCACGCGGACGCCGAACCGGCCGCGGCAAGTATCTCTCTTCTGGTCATCGAGTATTCCTCCCGGACCCTCCTACGATAACTCGCTTGCGGCCCGATTGGGCGTGCGGTCCGGCCTACATCCGCCAGCGGCTGGCGTTTGGCAGATCGGCCAGATTGAAGGCGGGCTTCGCGGGCCTGCGCGCGGCTTTACGTGCCTTCCGCAGGCGCTCCCACGTTTCGAGCGTCTTGTAGTACGAACGCTGAGCCATGTCCATGCGCCGCTGGATCCGCATGAAGTCGTCCGACCGTTTGCACCACGCTTCCCCCAGCGGGTATGGCGAGCCTTCCGCTTTCTCGATCTCCTCGGTCCAGATCCGGGCTTCGACTCGGTCCAGACACCGCTGCTGCCAGTCCCAACTGGCGAGGAGATCGAGCACAACGCGCTCCATGTCGGTGGCGGGAGCGTAGTCGGCGACGTACGCGGCACGCATGGCTTCCAGTTCGCCGGCGTATTCTTCACGAATCGCCCGCAGGATTTCGTCGATTGCGGCTTCGGCAATTTTAGAACGGCTGGGCTTGTTTCCCATATGGAGTATTCTCCCTCTCAATTCAACACCTACCATGCAGACAGGCGGCGGCATGTTTTACGGATACCCAAAGTACTTTAGAATCAATGCAAAAGAAAAGTTTGAACTTCGGAACTGGTTAACCGGCCAAAGTACGGCTTTTGGGCGGGGCGGTGTAAGCAGTTGAGGGGCAATAAAGCCGAGGTTCACCCAATTGGCATGCGTGGTGGTGAAGACGAAAGCGTCGCTGGGTCGCTCCGTGAAGGTGAAGTGGTCGGCGATGGTGTACACCTCGTAGACGAACTCGCCGGCTTCCGGAGCCTCTTCGAGGATCGGTTTTCGCACGGCCAGTGCGAGCTTCTGAATCACTTCGCCGTAAGGCAGCAGGGGTTTGAGGTACTCCGGATCGGGTAGACGCAGGCGCACCCAGCCAGTGTATCCCACTGGTGGTTCGGCTATCTGGAGGTATTCATTCGGGCGTAGTCGCCCACCCTGATTTGCGGCGCTTGGGTCCCGAAACGGCCTTCTGGGAAGTTGCAACCAAACCGGGACACTGGATCGCGCGCTTCCGAGGTCACTTTGCAGGAGCCTTACTATTTAGCGCCTATGGGTGGTGGTGGTGAGGATCAGATGAGCTTGGGCGATCAGCGCTTTCCAATCGGTGCGGCTGCGTGATGGAGTGTTTCCAGAATATCGGCAAACGAGCGCTTGCTGTATTTTTCGTTCAACGCAACTTCAGGGCACTACCGGGCACCCAGGGGAAGGCCGGAGCGGCCGGAGTTATAATAGTTTCGGATATCCCTGTCGTAAAGCCATGGCAACATTAGCGGAACAACTCGCCCAGCAGACGCGCGAAGCCGAGTTGTACCGGCCGCTCGACCGCAACCGGGTCGAGTGTTTTGCCTGCGGGCACCGCTGCCCGATTGGCCCCGGCTTCTCGGGCGTGTGCAAAGTCCGCTTCAACCGTGACGGCAAGCTCTACGCGCCCTACGGCTACGTGAACGCGGCCTACTCGGATCCCATCGAAAAGAAGCCGTTCTTTCACGCGCTGCCCGGCACGCAGGCGCTGAGTTTCGGAATGCTGGGCTGCGACCTGCACTGCGGCTACTGCCAGAATTGGGTCTCCTCGCAGGCGCTGCGCGACTACCGCTCGACTCTGGATTTTGCGCCGGCTGGGCCGAAGGAACTGGTGAGGCTGGCGCTGCGCCAGGGAGCTTCCAGCCTGGTGAGCACGTACAACGAGCCGCTGATCACCGCGGAATGGGCGGTGGCCGTGTTTCGCGAGGCGAAGGCGGCGGGCCTGACCACCGGCTTCGTTTCCAACGGCAATGCCACGCCGGAAGTCCTGGAGTACATTCGCCCGTGGGTGGACCTGTACAAGGTCGATCTCAAGAGCTTCGACGACCGCCGCTACCACGAGCTGGGCGGCAGGATCGGGCCGATCCTCGAATCGATCCGGCGCATCCACGAGATGGGCTTCTGGCTGGAGGTGGTGACGCTGGTGGTCCCGGGATTCAACGATTCGGATGCGGAGTTGCGCGGGATCGCCGAATTTCTGGCCGGCATCTGCCCCGATATTCCGTGGCACGCGACGGCTTTCCACCAGGACTACAAGATGGTGGGGCCGGACAACACCCCGCCCGAGACGCTGGTGCGGGCCGCGGCTATCGGGCGCGCGGCCGGACTTCGTTACGTGTACGCCGGCAACCTTCCCGGGCGGACCGAGGGCCTGGAAAATACCCGCTGCCCATCCTGCGGCGCGACGGTGGTGGAGCGCCGCGGGTTCCGCGTGCTGCGCAACCGCATCGGCGCGGACGGGAAGTGCCCGGCTTGCGGCGCTGCCATTCCCGGCGTCTGGGGTGGGCCGGGCCGCCATCGGGAAGAGGCCGCCGACCTGATTCACATCCGCTGCGGGTGATCCATGCAGGCAATCCACAACTCGCCGTTCAGCGGCTCCTGGTATCCGGAGAACGCTGGTGAACTGGAACGGCTCCTGGATGAGCGTTTCGCGCAGTCGTGCGGGCGGACCGGCCCGTATCTCTTGAAGGATGCTCTCGGCTTCGTGACGCCGCACGCCGGCCCGGCATATTCCGGATGCGTGGCGGCGGCAGTTTACCGCGCCATCCAACAGGTGCGGCCGGAACAAATCGTGGTGCTGGCGTTTCCGCATCACGGGGGGCTCAAGGGGGTCGGCGTTCCGGATGTAGACGCAATCTCGACGCCTCTGGGCGAAGTGGCCATTCATGCGCCGTCCAACGGAGCGTTCCGGCGGGTCGCGGAAGAGCGGGTGTGCGACCACTCGTTCGAGATCCAACTGCCGTTTCTGCAGAAGGCGGCGCCGCGGGCGCGGATCGTTCCCCTCTATGTCGGCTACATGGACGCCGGCGAGCGGCGCAACGCGGCCGACCAACTGGCGGCAGCCTGTCGCCCCGGCGTGGTCTTTCTGGCCTCTTCCGATTTCACGCATTACGGACGCAGTTTCGGATACGTGCCGTTTCCCGCGGATGGGGCCATCGCGCGGCACCTGCGCGAGCTGGATTTCGATTGCATCGACGCGGCCGGCAGCCTGGACTCGCCGCTGTTCCTGGAAACGCTGCGCGAGCACGACGCCACGGTTTGCGGAAGAGACCCCATCGCGCTGCTGCTGGACGCCATTGGCCGGCTGGCGGGCGGCGGCGTCTACCAATCGGTGCTGGACTACCAGACGTCGGGCGAAATCACCGGCGACTACCACCACTCGGTCAGCTACGCGGCGTTGGGGTATTGCCACCGCGACGCGCTCGAACTGAACTCCGCGGATCGCGAGGCGCTGCTGGATGCCGCCGCCCAGACTCTGCAGCGCCTCCGCGAAACCGGCGTGCGGGATGCCGTCCGGGCGCGCGGGAGTTTCGATCTGGAAGCGCGGCGCGGCGTATTTGTGACCCTGCACCAGGGGGCGGACCTGCTGGGCTGCATCGGGAATTGCTCGGCGCGGGAGAAGCTTGCGGTCGAGGCCGGCGAGATGGCGCTGGCGGCGGCGCTCGACGATCCGCGGTTCCGGCCGGCCGCCGGGATCGCGGGGCCCATCGATATCGAGATCTCGGTGCTCACGCCCTTCCGGCGCATCCGCGGCATCGAGCAGTTCTCGGTGGGACGCCATGGAGGGGTACTCAAGCTGGACGGC
>DASQZT010000244.1:0-9832 GCA_035638575.1 Bryobacteraceae bacterium | reverse complement strand
CACTGCCCCAGCGACCTGGACCGGACGTGCGCTACTTAATTAGATGCAACCAGGATTCAACCCGCCAGCCGCTTGGGTTTTCATCACTTTTGGTGAGCCCCAGGCTCATGGCGACAGGATGGTATCCTGCGGCGGGTTGTCAACTGTTGTCAACCCGCCCGGCGAGCGAAGCTCGCCTTGTTCGCGCCCTCGCGCAGCGTTTCTGCCGCCGGAGACGTTCCCGAAGGGGCCGGTTTCGCCCATCGACGGTTTCCTTTTCAAACTCCGCCGCGGCGCAGGCGCTCAGTTTCGATTGGATATCGCGTCCGGGCGGCAATGGCAGCAACGACAGCCAGTGGCCGGTGAGGGCTCGATGCTCCTGCAATCGGCGCCATGTTTTCCAAAGGGTCGATGTCTCCCTCGTCCGGGCGCAGTCGTCTTCGTTCAGTTGTTCCAGACAGGCTATGAGCTGCCGGGGCGAAGCCCCTTCGTCCGGAAGTTGCTCGCCCGCCGCGCGAGAGGCGTAGCCCGGCGCCGTTCTGAGCCGAGACCTTCAGGGAGCGGTCGCCCCTTACACCTTGACGATGCTTTTCAGTACGCCGTCCCAGGGCTGCCGGTAAGGCTTGATGCACATGGCGGCGGCTTCCTTGTCGCCGATCACCTGCTCCTTATCCGCGTCCCAGTGGATCGCGCGGCCCACCCGCAGCGACATGTTGGCCAGGTGGCAGGTGATCGCCACCCGGTGCCCGTCTTCCACTTCGCACAAGGGCCGCTTGCGCGTGCGCATGCTGCTCAGCCAATCGCGCTCGTTCATCGCCATCGTGTCCTCGCCGCCCGTGCCATAGCGCGCGTCCGACTCCACTCCGCCTTTGGATGGCTGGATCCACGGCGTGGGCTTCACATCCGTGTACACCGGACCGCCGATGGGGTGGCCGCTGAAGCGCGGAATGTCGTTGACCGGATCGATCTTGTCCTCCGGAACCACTTCGTAGCCGCCGGCCAGCACCAGGTTGCCTTTCGTGCCGTGGTACACCTGGCCGCGCGTGGCGTTATCGCCGCGCATGCCGTTGGCCTCGCGAATCGCGTAGTTGACCGTGAAGCCGCCGGGGAACTGCCACACGGCATCCTGGGTGTCGGGCGTCTCTCCGTCGTCTTCCAGTGCGAACCGGCCGCCGGTGGACATCGCGATCGTGGGTCCCTTCACGTTCATCAGGTGCAGCACCTGGTCGATCGTGTGGGCGCCCAGGTTGGTCATCTGGCCGCCGGAGTAGTCCCAGAACCAGCGGAAATGGTACAGCGCGCGATGTCGCTGGTAGGGTTTCTTGGCCGCCGGTCCCAGCCACATGTCATAGTCGATCTCCGGGGGCGGATCCGAAATGGGTGTCTTGCCGAACCCCGGATAGATGTTCCGGTACGACGCGATGCGAATCGAGTGGATCTTGCCGAGCAGGCCGCTGTCGATCACTTTCTTCGCCTCGGCCACTCCCCGCCCATGACGCCGCTGTGTTCCCACCACCACGATGCGGTTGAACTTGCGCGCGGCCTGAATCATCCACTTGCCTTCGTCGATGAACACGGTCATGGGCTTCTCGACGTAGACGTCCTTGCCCGCCGCGCAAGCCATGATGGTGAGCAACGCGTGCCAGTGGTCCGGCGTGGCCACCACGACTCCCTGGATATCTTTGTTCTCGTACATCTTCCGGAAATCGCTGTAGCCCTTCGCATTGGGATTCCCGGTGTACTTCAGGCCCTCTTCGAGGCGCGGCTTGTACACGTCGCAAAGGCCCACCAGGTCGACATCGTTGAACTTCTTGAAGTCCGTGATGTGCTGCTTTCCGATCAGTCCGAATCCAATGAATCCGATCCCGATGCGGTCATTGGCGCCAAGCACCCGTTTGTAAGATGCGGCCGTCAGCGCAGCCGTGCCCAGGAATGCACGCCGTGTGCTCTGGGCAGCATCGATCTTGTTCAGCATATGTTGCTTTCCTTCCGCTTCTCCGCGGCGAGATTCTCTCGCTGGGAACGTATACTGTAGCGCCATTTGCAGCCTGCCGCATAGATCGGGTACGGCCCTTTGGGATCAAGCCCCCGAAATCCAGTCACGGCACTTCGCAAAATATTTTGCCGTCCCTAACCACCTGACATCAATCAGCTTAAGTCATACCCGCACATCTCCCTGGACCGCTGGCCGCACCACCGATGAGCGACAATAGAGATGGAAGAGGTTTCGGGCGACCCTGGCCGCCCCAAGACGCGGGATTGAAAACCCTTCGTTGACCCTTTATTTCGTGCCGGTTACAATGTCTGTAGGGAAGTACACTGACGGGTCTATGGGAACGGACGAGCCGCTCAAAGCGAGACATCAGGAAGTCCTGAATTCCATTGTTCGCGCGTATATCGAAACTGGCGAACCCGTTGGATCCAGGACCGTTTCCAAGCGCAGGGAGGATGTGCTCAGCCCCGCGTCGATCCGCAACGTCATGGCCGACCTGGCCGACGAAGGGTATCTGTCCCAACCGCACACCTCGGCCGGCCGCGTTCCCACCGAGAAGGCGTTCCGGTTTTACGTGCGGTCGCTGACCGCCACCCGCATGGCATCCTACGAGGCCGAGCGGCTGCGGAGCGAATTCAGCGCGTTGCACACCATCGGCGCGCGGATGGAGCGGTCGAGCCATCTTCTGGTCGAGCTGACCCGCGCCGTGGGGATTGCCGCGGCCATCCCGGCGCTTTCCCAGGAACTGGACCAGATCGAGCTGCTGCCGTTGGCCGACCGGCGCGTGCTGGTCGTCCTGGTGACCCGCGACCACGTCGTGCGCAATCGCGTGGTGGTGCTGGATCGATCGGTCTCACAGGAAGAGCTGGCTTCGAGCCGCAACTACATCAACCTGAATTTCAGCGGGTGGAAACTGGGCGACGCGCGGCGCGAGCTGCTGCGGCGCATGGCCGAAGAACGCGCCCTCTATGACGCCGTGCTGCGGATTCTGCAGGCGCTCTATCAAAAAGGCCTGCTGGATGTAGACACCTCCCCCGAGGTGCACATGGAGGGCGCATCCAACCTTCTCGGCCTGGACCTCCACCTCACGCGCGAAAAAATGCGCGAGTTGCTGTGCGCCCTCGAAGAGAAGGAGCGGCTCATCGAGCTGCTGGACCGCTTCCTGGAGCAGCCACCGGGCGAATTGGAAGTGCATGTCGGACTGGAGCAGGCCCATCCGGCGATGAGGGACCTGGCGCTGATCGGCATGACCGTGCAGATGGGCAATGGGCTGCCCGCCAAGGTGGCGGTCCTGGGACCCATGCGCATGCACTACGAGCGGGTGATGGGCGCCGTCTTGCAGACCAGCCGGGCGCTCGAAAATACGCAGTTTTGACGGGGCACGGCCTCCCTGAAACCGCAAACGCATTTGCGGTTTTTTGGGCGGACACGACTGGAAATAAAGAGATCGGTGGCGAAATTTCCGCAAATGCGTTGGCGTTTTCGCGCGCCCGGCCGGAAGGTCCCCGTAACTTTGTTAAGCTAAAGAAAGTGGAAACCCGGAATTCCGATATCAATCCCGAAGTGGCTTCGGACCCCAATCTGCCCGTCGAGACCCTGGACGGGCAACTGGCTTCGGTCACCGCCGAACGCGACCAACTCAAAGCCGAGAGGGCCGATCTCCAGGACCGCCTGCACCGCGCGTTGGCCGACTTTGACAACGCGCGCCGCCGCAGCGAACAGCAGCGCTTCGACTACCTCCAGTTTGCGGCCAAAGAACTCGTCCGCGACCTGCTGCCGATGCTCGACGATTTCGAGCGCGCCCTCGGAGTCGAGACTCCGGACCGCGATTACGCCAAGGGCGTCGAACTCATCTACCAGCGGCTTTATGAAACGCTGAAGAAAATGGGCCTGGAGCCGATCGAGACGGCGGGAACGCACTTCGATCCCAACCTGCACCAGGCGGTGGAGAGAGTTCCCAGCGAGGAAGCGGAAGATCAAGCCATTCTGGGCGAGTATCAGAGAGGCTATAATTTCAAAGGCAAGCTGCTCCGGCCGGCGATGGTTCGCGTCGCAGTCAGGTCGTAGCACACACTGAATCCCGTGGCGAAGAGAGATTATTACGAAGTCCTCGGTCTCGGCAGGGAGGCCGGCGAGGCGGATATCAAAGGCGCATACCGCAAGCTTGCGCTCAAGTACCACCCCGACCGCAATCCCGACGATCCGTCCGCCGAAGAGAATTTCAAGGAAGCGTCGGAAGCCTACAGCGTGCTCAGCGACCCGCAGAAGCGCTCCGCCTACGATCGCTTCGGACACGCCGGCCTCCAGGGCACCTCCGGCGCCGGCTTCAACCCCGACACCTTCGCCGATTTCGGCGACATCCTGGGCGACTTCTTCGGCTTCGGCGACTTCTTCGGAGGCGGCGGCCGCCGGCGCACCCGCGCGCAGCGCGGCGAGGACGTCCGCTACGACCTGGAAATCAGCTTCGAGGAAGCGGTTTTCGGCATGTCCGCCAAAATCCAGATTCCGCGGATGGAGGTGTGCGACCGCTGCAACGGCACCGCGTCGGAGCCCGGAGCGCGCCCCGCCACCTGTCCCACCTGCGGGGGCCGCGGCGAGGTGCTCTACCAGCAGAGCTTCCTCTCCATCCGCAGGACCTGCGGCACGTGCAACGGCACGGGACAGATCATTCGCAATCCCTGCAGCCAGTGCCGCGGGCAAGGCTACCGGCAGGTGCAGCGCGAACTCAAGATCAACGTCCCGCCCGGTGTGGACGACGGCACCCGGCTTCGCCTGGCTCACGAGGGCCAACCCGGCCCTCACGGCGGCCCGCAGGGCGATCTCTACGTGTTCCTGAAGGTCAGGCCGCACCCCTTTTTCGAGCGGCACGCCAACGACCTGCACTGCACCATCCCGGTGAACATCGCCCAGGCCGCGCTGGGCTGCGACCTCGAGGTTCCCACGCTCGAGCAGCCGTACAAGCTGAAGATTCCCGAAGGCACCCAGGGCGGAACGCAGTTCCAACTGCGCCACAAGGGCGTTCCCGCCGTCAACGGCGGTGGCCGGGGCGACCTGTTCGTGCACATCGACGTGAAGGTTCCATCGCGCTTGACGCGCGAGCAGCGCAAGATGCTCGAACAGTTGCGCGAGACGCTGCCGGTGGACAATGCGCCGGCCGAAAAAGGCCTGTTCGAAAAAGTAAAAGACTACTTCATGTAGCCGTGGCGGCCACGGCGCCCCGGCTCACTTCAGGCTCCACTCCAGCCAGTCGAGCATCTCCTGCAGGCGCCCGCCGTGCCCCACCGCCACTTCCACGTTCACGTAACGGATTCCGCGCGCGGCGGCGAGCCGCGAAAGCGATCCGTCGTCCTCCTTGGGGGCCTTCTGCTGGAGCACCGCGTTGTACCCCGAAGCCGCCAGAATCTTGAAATCGTCCGGATTGGTGCACAGGAAGAAGGCGTGCAGGTTGTCCGGCTCGCGGATGGATTTGGCATCGCTGATCGGCTCCTCGTCCGCCACGGAATATCCCGCGGAGTTGTTGTGCAGCGCCACCAGCAGGCCGCCCGGAGGCGGCAGCAGCGCTTTGAGGAGTCGGCCGCGGCCGCGATCCAGCGCTGCCAGCGCAGCCTGAACGCGGTCCGGGGTCCAGTCCGGGTTCAACCTCTTCAGGCTTCGCTCGGCGCCCACCCGCGAGAACATGCGGTTGGGGTCGATCTGGCCCGACTCGATCGAAACGTTGCGCGTGTGGCTCTCGATGATATACGCGATGCCCTGGTGCGACCGGATGTGCTGCGTCAGCACCTGGCGCGCCGTCTCCTCATTGCCGTGGATCAGAAGGTAGCGCCGCTTCGAACGGCCGTAGCGGACGATGCGGAAATGCGCGCCGGCCAGGCTGATGTGCCTGGGTCGGAAGAAGGGGAACCAGCCAGGAATCGAGGCGTACGTCAGGAACTCGCGCCGCGACCATTCCCGGCGCAGGCCCGGCCACTGTCCGTTCACTCGAGATCTTCCCCGATCGGCCTGGCGTATTTGGGCTTCTTGCGGGAGGACTTCGGCTGGATCGGCCTGGCGGCCGGAATTCGGCCCACCCGCTCTCGCGCGATGGCCTTTACTTCCCTCGAGAGCTCGAAGCGTTTCTTCTTACGCGTCAAGCATCCTCCGCACCGCCTCCACCAGCATTTCCGGAGCGAAGGGCTTGTGCAGAAACATGACCCGTCCCGGTGCCGCGGCTTCGATGGCGCCCATATCCACAGGATACCCGCTGGCGGCGATCACCCGCACCGACGAATTGACTGCCAGGATTTTCAAAGCCAGCTCTTGCATGCCCAGGCCGGGCATGCTGGCGTCCAGCACGGCCACCGCAAAATCGGCCGGCGACGCCTGCACTTCGGCCCACGCCTTCGCGGTCGTACCTACGGCGGTCACGTGGTAGCCCAGGCGGCCCAGGTACACGCTCATCATTCTCAGCAATGCCGGCTCATCGTCCACGATGAGAATTCGTCGGGCGGCTTGATTCATTTCGCGGCGGTATGATCGGCCTATGCGCTTCTATACGGAATATCTCACATTTAAAACGAAGCAACATCGGGAATACATTAATATCACAGATCAGGTGGCTGGTGCGCTAAGAAAAAGTGCCGTTCAGGAGGGAATGGTACTGGTATCCGCCATGCACATCACCGCCGGCGTCTGGGTCAACGACGCCGAAGACGGGCTGCTCGGCGACATCGACGAGTGGCTGGAGAAGCTGGCGCCGTTCCGCCAGGACTACCGGCACCATCGCACCGGCGAGACCAACGGCGATTCGCACCTCAAGAGCCTGCTGGTGCACCACGAAGTGATCCTGCCGGTCACCAAAGGCAAGCTGGACTTCGGCCCGTGGCAGCAGGTTTATTATGCCGAGTTCGACGGCCAGCGCTCCAAACGCGTCATCATTAAAGTGATGGGCGAGTAGGACAGGCCCCGCGGCTTGCCCGGAAACTGGAGTCATAATGAAACGCATGGCTGTTTCCCTGGTTGTTGGCGCCGCGCTGGCGTACGCGGCCGAGCTTCCGGTTCGCACCGTGGTGCTGTACAAGCACGGCGTGGGATTCTTCCAGCGCTCGGGCACCCTGGCCCCGGGTGAATCGGCGCGGCTGGATTTCACCGCGGCCGAAATGAACGACGTGCTGAAGTCGCTCACCATCACCGAGAAAGGCGGCGGGAAAATCTCCGGCCTGCGCTACGACTCCATGGATCCGCTGAGCCACAGGCTGGCCGACTTCCCGTTTCAGATCGGCGAAGGCCAGCCGTTGAGCGGCATGCTGGACCAGCTCAAGGGCGCGCGCCTGGAGCTGAAGTTCGGCAACGAAACGGTCTCGGGCGCCATCGTCAACGGCCGCCTGGTCGCAGGCACCGACAAGCAGGCGGAGCGCGAGCAACTCACCCTGATGCTGGATTCGGGCGATCTGCGCACCGTCGACCTGGGCGCCGCCGCCGGCATCCGGTTCCACGACCCGCAATTGCAGGATCAGTTCCGGCAGTACCTGGCGGCGCTGGCGGCCGCGCGCTCCAAAGAGAAGCGCAGCGTGTACATCGACTCCACCGACGCCAAAGAACGCGAAGTGACAGCCAGCTACACCATTCCGGCGGCGGTATGGAAATCCAGCTATCGCCTGATTTTCGGCGCGGGCCAGCCGGTGCTGGAGGGATGGGCCATCGTGGACAACACCACGGGCGACGATTGGACCAAGGTGGCGCTCTCGCTGGTTTCGGGCCGGCCGATTTCGTTCGTCAGCCAGCTCTATGCTCCCAAATACGTGGAGCGCCCCGTAGCCGAGCTGGCCGACGACCGCGCGGCGCGGCCGGTGGTGCACGAGGGCGGGTACGCAAGTGGGGCTCCGGGAGGCGTTGCGGCGGCAAAGGCGCCAGCGCCCCGCGCGGCGATGGCGGCGCCGTTGATGCGGGCGCAGACGGGCGCGATGGACCAGGCGGTGGCGGTTGCTCCGAGCACCATCGCCTCCGACGCCACGGCGCGCGAATTGGGCGAGCTGTTCGAGTATCGCATTGCGCAGCCCGTCACCATCCGCAAAGACGAATCCGCCATGCTGCCGTTCCTCCAGCAGGCCATCGAAGGCCGCAAGCTGCTGATCTATTCCGACCACAGCTCCCAGCACCCGAACAACGCGGCCGAGCTGGAAAACAGCAGCGGCAAAACGCTCGATGGCGGCCCCATCACGGTCTACGATGGCGGCGCCTACGGCGGCGAAGCGCTGATGGAGACGCTCAAGGCGGGCGACAAGCGCCTGATCAGCTACGCGGTGGATCTGGGCACGCGCATCACCGAAGCCTTCGGCGCCAAAGCGGCGATCGCTCGCGAGGTTCACGCCAGCCGCGGCATCCTCACCTCGCGGCTGGCCGCCGAAGAGACCCGCACCTACACCGTCCGCAACGTGGACGGCAAAGCGAAGACCCTGATCATCGAGCACCCGCTGCGCACCACCTACACGCTGCTCAACCAGAAGCCCAAGGAGAAGACCGCAACCGCCTACCGGTTTGAGATCCAGCTCGCCGCCAACGCCACCGTGGAGTTCCCCGTGGCGGAAGAGCACGTCTACGACCAGACCTACATGGTGGCCAACCTGACGCCCGATGTGCTCCTCACCTACGTGAGCAACCGTAGCCTGAACGACCAGGCGCGCGGCCAGATGCAGCGCATCGCCGACCAGAAATCGCAAATCGCCGAAAACGATCGCGCGCTCCAGGAGGCCGACCGCCAGACGCGCGAGCTGACCTCCGACGAGGACCGCATCCGCCACAACATCGAGAGCCTCAACAACGTCAGCGGCCAACAGCAGCAGGTGCAGACCTATGCCCGGCAGCTCGATGCGCACGAGCAGCAGCTTGCCGCGCTGCGCGACCGCCAGGCGGAGCTTCAGAAGAAGAAATCGGCGCTGGACGCGGAGGTGGCGAAGCTGATCGAGGGGCTGGCGTTTTAGGGTAGCAGGATGATTGAAGATCCTGGGAAAACGATTTAGAGCCATGTTCCGACCTTTTGCGCGGAAGATTTGCGACCTGCGCACGAAAGCGGGCCTGAGCCGGCGCGAGTTTGCGAAGAAGGCCGGCTCCGGACTGACTCGCTCTCGTTACCACCGCATAGCAGCCGGGATTCCGAGGCGATAGTCGGACGCCGCAGTAGGGATATAATTACGTCTTTCCAGGCTGCGATCACGGGAGAAGATCCGACTATGAAACTGAAGGCATTTGGAATTGGTGCGGCGTTAGCCGCCGTAGTGACCGGCTCTGTGGGTTTCGCACAGCAGGCCGCGGCTACCGCGAACCCCGCACCTTGCCCTGCCGAGGGATTTAGCGGGAATTTCAGCCACGGCTGGCCGCGTGTTCTACGAGGCACACGGTCACGACGAGAAGGTGTACTTCTTGCGGCCCTTTGTCGCTCATATGCTAGCGGGGATTCAATACGCTCTCGGCGACCTGAAGGCCGATGACAGCCCGAGTGCAAAATAGAGGCGCCATTACTCGAAGCCGGGAGTCACGATGTTTCCGCCCCTGACTTGACGGGGCACGGAGGCGCATACGGTGCGATATTGAAAGATGCCGCGGCCGAGGTGCCCACCCTCTTGATCCACGCGATTGCGGCCCCAACTCGCAGCGCGCATCGCCGAGTTCGTGTGGCGGGCGCGGTCCAGATACGGCCATCTGGGAAGCGTCGGGATGCAGTCGTTGATTCCAGGTCAGGACATCTCCAGGAAAATGCCGCCGTCCTCCACCGTGAGCTTGACATCCGCGGCAGTGGCGGCTTCCTGCAAGGCGGCGTCCAGCATGACTACCGGGTCGGGACTTACAGCTAGCCGGCGCATGAGTCCTTCGCCCTTTTGGGCGCCC